>NZ_CP013380.1:0-678192 GCF_001513745.1 Burkholderia humptydooensis
TTGACGCCCCAACAGTACGTGACGTGGATCAAACCCTTGGCCCCGGTCGCCTTCGATGCCGCTGCGAACACGCTGTCGATCGCCGCACCGAACCGCTTCAAGCTCGATTGGGTCAAGAGCCAGTTCTCGGGCCGGATCTCCGATCTGGCCCGGGATTTCTGGAACGCGCCGATCGACGTGCAATTCGTGCTCGATCCGAAGGCGGGCCAGCGCAGCGCCGCCGGCACGGCGCCGCTCGCGCCCCGCGCGCCGCTGTCGGCGGCGAATCCCGCTCCGGTTACGGCCGGCCCCGTGCCGGCGGGCGCCGTCGACGCGAACGCACCCGCGCCCGCCGGCATGAACGCCGCCACCGCGGCCGCCGTCGCCGCCGCGCAAGCGGCCAAGGCGAACGCCGCCGCGCTGAACGCCGACGAAGCCGCCGACCTCGATCTGCCGAGCCTCACCGCGCACGAAGCGGCGGCCGGCCGCCGCACGTGGCGCCCCGGCGCGGCGAGCGCGAACAGCGAAGCCGCCGACTCGATGTACGAGCGCTCGAAGCTCAACCCCGTGCTCACGTTCGACAACTTCGTCACCGGCAAGGCGAACCAGCTCGCGCGCGCGGCGGCGATCCAGGTGGCCGACAATCCGGGCATCTCGTACAACCCGCTGTTCCTGTACGGCGGCGTCGGCCTCGGCAAGACCCACCTGATCCACGCGATCGGCAACCAGTTGCTGCTCGACAAGCCGGGCGCGCGCATCCGCTACATCCACGCGGAGCAGTACGTGTCCGATGTCGTGAAGGCGTACCAGCGCAAGGCGTTCGACGATTTCAAGCGCTACTATCATTCGCTCGACCTGCTCCTCATCGACGACATCCAGTTCTTCTCCGGCAAGTCGCGCACGCAGGAGGAATTCTTCTACGCGTTCGAAGCGCTCGTCGCGAACAAGGCGCAGGTAATCATCACGAGCGATACCTATCCGAAGGAGATCTCCGGCATCGACGATCGCCTGATCTCGCGCTTCGATTCGGGCCTGACCGTCGCGATCGAACCGCCCGAACTCGAAATGCGCGTCGCGATCCTGATGCGCAAGGCGCAATCGGAAGGCGTGAGCCTGTCGGAAGATGTCGCGTTCTTCGTCGCGAAGCATCTGCGCTCGAACGTGCGCGAGCTCGAAGGCGCGCTGCGCAAGATCCTCGCGTACTCGAAATTCCACGGCCGCGAGATCACGATCGAGCTGACAAAGGAGGCGTTGAAGGATCTGCTCACCGTGCAGAACCGGCAGATCTCGGTCGAGAACATCCAGAAGACGGTCGCCGATTTCTACAACATCAAGGTCGCCGACATGTATTCGAAGAAGCGCCCCGCGAACATCGCGCGGCCGCGGCAGATCGCGATGTATCTCGCGAAGGAGCTCACGCAGAAGAGCCTGCCGGAAATCGGCGAGCTGTTCGGCGGGCGCGATCACACGACCGTGCTGCACGCGGTGCGCAAGATCGCCGACGAACGCGGCAAGGACGCGCAGCTCAACCACGAGCTGCACGTGCTCGAGCAGACGCTCAAGGGCTGATGCGCGCGAGCGCTTGAGAATCGCGGAGCCGCCCCAATTTAAAAGGGGCGGTTCGGTTTTGAGGCACAATACTGGTTTGACCGCCCGGCCGGCGGCGGGCCGACGGCCCGCCCGGCCAGGCGCTGCGAGGCTTGCAGGCCGTTAATTGAACGAAGGAACTCTATGCAACTGGTCAAGACCGAACGAGACACCCTCCTTAGGCCGCTGCAAACCGTGAGCGGTATCGTCGAACGCCGCCACACGTTGCCGATCCTCGCCAATCTGTTGATCACGAAGAACGGCCCGGACGTGTCGTTCCTGTCGACCGACCTCGAGCTCCAGATCACGACGCGCGCCGATTTCGGCGTCGGCGGCGACCAGGTCGCGACGACCGTCGCGGCCCGCAAGCTGCTCGACATCCTGCGCGCGATGCCGGATGGCCAGGTCACGCTGTCGCTCGCCGACAAGCGCCTGACGGTCCAGTCCGGCAAGAGCCGTTTCGCACTGCAGACGCTCGCGGCCGACGAGTTCCCGACCGTCGCGCAATCGAAGGATTTCGGCGCGAGCCTCGCCGTTCCGCAGAAGGCGTTCCGCCAGTTGCTCGGCATGGTGTACTTCGCGATGGCGCAGCAGGACATCCGCTACTACCTGAACGGGATGCTGCTCGTCGTGGACGGCGACCGCCTGATGGCGGTGGCGACCGACGGCCACCGCCTCGCGTTCTCGTCGATGAAGATCGAAGGCGCGTTCGGCCGCCAGGAAGTGATCGTGCCGCGCAAGACGATTCTCGAGCTGCAGCGCCTGCTCGAGGACATCGACGACACGGTCAAGATCGACATCGCGCAAACGCAGGCGAAGTTTACGTTCGGCCAGGTCGAGCTGGTGTCGAAGCTCGTCGAGGGCAAGTTCCCCGACTTCCAGCGCGTGATCCCGAAAGCGCACAAGAACACGTTCGAGATCGGCCGCGAAGAGCTGCAGCGTTCGCTGCAGCGCGCGGCGATCCTCACGTCCGACAAGTTCAAGGGCGTGCGCTGCATCATCGCGCCCGGCCAGTTGAAGATCATGTCGACGAACGCCGACCAGGAAGAGGCGCAGGAAGAACTGGAAATCGCCTACCAGGGCGACACCGTCGACATCGGCTTCAACGTCACGTATCTGCTCGACGTGCTCGCGAACCTGAAGGTCGACACCGTCCAGGTGAGCCTCGGCGACGCGAGTTCGAGCGCCCTCATCACCGTGCCCGAGAACGATGAATTCAAGTACGTGGTGATGCCGATGCGCATCTGACGCGCACGACTCGCCGGACACACCAAGGGGCGCGACGCCCCTTTGGCGTTTTTATGGCGATTCGCACGCTCGAGCGCCGGCGCGCGACGCCGGCCCCCGAAAGGGGCGAAAAACCCGAGGCGACCCGGGTTTTTCGGCAGAAGCACCGCGCCGCCACTCGAGTAGCCCAGCAGAACCGGAAGACACCCATGACTGAACAGCACAATTCGCAGCCCGAAAATAGCTACGGCGCGTCGTCGATCCAGATCCTCGAAGGCCTGGAAGCGGTGCGCAAGCGACCCGGGATGTACATCGGCGACACGTCGGACGGCACCGGTCTGCATCACCTCGTGTTCGAGGTGCTCGACAACTCGATCGACGAGGCGCTCGCCGGTTACTGCAACGACATCCGCGTGACCATTCACGCGGACAATTCGATCTCCGTGACGGACAACGGCCGCGGCATCCCGACCGACGTCAAGCTCAACGACAAGCACGAGCCGAAGCGCTCGGCCGCCGAAATCGTGATGACCGAGCTGCACGCGGGCGGCAAGTTCGACCAGAACAGCTACAAGGTGTCGGGCGGCCTGCACGGCGTCGGCGTGTCGTGCGTGAACGCGCTGTCGAGCTGGCTGCGCCTCACCGTGCGCCGCGACGGCAAGAAGCACTTCATGGAATTCCATCGCGGCATCGCGCAGAACCGCATGCTCGAAGAGCTCGACGGCGAGCAGGTGTCGCCGATGCAGGTGATCGGCGACACCGAGAACCGCGGCACCGAAGTGCACTTCATGGCCGATCCGACGATCTTCGGCACCGTTGAATACCATTACGACATCCTCGCGAAGCGCATCCGCGAGCTGTCGTTCCTGAACAACGGCGTGCGCATTCGCCTGACGGACCTGCGCTCCGGCAAGGAAGACGATTTCGCGTTCGCGGGCGGCGTAAAGGGCTTCGTCGAGTACATCAACAAAACGAAGAGCGTGCTGCACCCGACGATCTTCCACGTCAACGGCGAGAAGGACGGCGTCGGCGTGGAAGTGGCGATGCAGTGGAACGACAGCTACAACGAGAACGTGCTGTGCTTCACGAACAACATCCCGCAGCGCGACGGCGGCACGCACTTGACCGGCCTGCGCGCGGCGATGACGCGCGTCATCAACAAGTACATCGCCGACAACGAAATCGCGAAGAAGGCGAAGGTCGAGACGAGCGGCGACGACATGCGCGAGGGGCTGTCGTGCGTGCTGTCGGTGAAGGTGCCGGAGCCGAAGTTCAGTTCGCAGACGAAGGACAAGCTGGTTTCGTCCGAAGTGCGCGCGCCGGTGGAGGAAGTGGTCGCGAAGGCGCTCGAGGAGTTCCTGCTCGAGACGCCGAACGACGCGAAGATCATCTGCAGCAAGATCGTCGAAGCGGCGCGCGCGCGGGATGCCGCGCGCAAGGCGCGCGAGATGACGCGCCGCAAGGGCGTGCTCGACGGCGTGGGCCTGCCGGGCAAGCTCGCGGACTGCCAGGAGAAGGATCCGGCGAAGTCGGAAATCTACATCGTCGAGGGCGACTCGGCGGGCGGCTCGGCGAAGCAGGGGCGCGACCGCAAGTTCCAAGCGATCCTGCCGCTGCGCGGCAAGGTGCTGAACGTCGAGAAGGCGCGCTATGACAAGCTGCTGTCGTCCGAGCAGATCGTCACGCTCGTGACCGCGCTTGGCTGCGGGATCGGCAAGGACGACTACAACCTCGAGAAGCTGCGCTATCACCGCATCATCATCATGACCGACGCGGACGTCGACGGCGCGCACATCCGCACGCTGCTGCTGACGTTCTTCTACCGGCAGATGCCGGAGATGATCGAGCGCGGCTACGTGTACATCGCGCAGCCGCCGCTCTACAAGGTGAAGGCGGGCCGCGACGAGCGCTACCTGAAGGACGACGCCGAGCTGAACGCGCACATGCTGCGCCTCGCGCTGCAGGGCTCGGAGCTCGTGCCGACCGAGAACGGCACGCCGATCTCGGGCGACGCGCTCGGCGAGCTCGCGCGTTCGTATCTGCTGGCGCAGGGCGTGGTGGAGCGGCTGAGCCGCCTGTACGACCCGGCCGCGCTCGAGGCGGTCATGGACGGCGTGGCGATCGATCTGTCGAGCGAGGCGTCGACGGAGGCGTCGGCGAAGGCGCTCGCCGCCATGCTGTCCGACGACTCGAAGACCGAGGTGCGCGTCGTGCCGGCTTACGATGCGGTGCGCGAGCAGCGCTCGCTGCGCGTCGAGCGCACGCATCACGGCAACGTGCGCGTGTCGGTGATCGACGAGGAGTTCCAGCACACGGCCGATTATCAGCAGCTCGTGAACACCGCGAATACGTTCAAGGGCTTGATCGGCGCGGGGGCGGCGATCAAGCGCGGGGAGCGGGGCTCGAACGTGTCGGACTTCAAGGAAGCGATGAAGTGGCTGATGGCCGACGCCGAGCGGAACATGTCCAAGCAGCGGTATAAGGGGTTGGGCGAGATGAACCCCGAGCAGCTATGGGAAACGACGATGGACCCGGCGGTGCGGCGGTTGCTGCGCGTGCAGATCGAGGATGCGATTGCGGCAGACGGGATCTTTACCACGTTGATGGGGGATGAGGTCGAGCCGCGCAGGGCGTTTATCGAGAATAATGCGCTGAGGGCGGGGAATATTGATGTTTGAGGTTATCTTAGAATTTGTCATACGAATGCACTGAGCCACGACGGACAACTTCATCCACTAGGCCACTAGCAAAACGCCCTCTGAACAGAGGGCGTTTGATTCAACCAACCTTCCAAAACTGTCGGCAGCTTCACTTCATCGCCAGCGTATCCGTCTCCGCAGTGATGATATCCCGGTCCACTTGCGAGTGGTTTGAATAAGTCGGCCACGTCGGGTAATACTCATCGGCCTGGTTACCCCATACCTGCCAACCCTCGCGAGGCCCACGCGCAAACAGTTCTAGATAGGGGCCCGGGCTACACGATTCCACGATGTCATAAAACTCATCGGGTTTTCGGGAATGCTCACGCTTCTGCGTCGCCAAGAAGTTAACTTGTCGGCGTCCAGGAGCCAGAGTTCGCGCGTTTTTGCCACGGACACCAAAAAGCACCAGTTCCGTAACATTACGAAAATAAAACCCTACACCGCGACCATCGGGGCCACCGTCCTTCCGAATCTTGTGCCAAACGAGGTTACTTTTGTATTCAAACCCCCAGGAGCGCATCACCTGCAAGCCCTCAGGCAGTAAGGCATTTGGCACCCACAAATAGAGATGCGCTGTGTCAGCCGTCAATTGCTCCACTGGCAGGGCCATGATCTCATCCAGCTTCATGGTGTCATAGCGTGACAAGCGTTTGTGCTCTGGTGCCATCTTGCCCGTTCGATTCTGGAACTGCCACGGCGGATCAGCGAGGATGGTGCGGAAACGTTGCCCCTGATGACAGGTCAACAGTTCTTTTGCCGCCTCAGATGCCGTGCCGCCCTTCGTTTTGCTCATGGTTGTGGATTCCAGTCTTCGATCAGTTTCGGAGTGATGCCAAACACCAGCACGGGACAACCACCGTGCCGACCGGCATTGAGCCGATACAGGAGTTTACCCATCCATGTCGTACTCGCGCCATATTTCGTTCGGACGCTCTTGCCGACCGCCTCACCCGCCTTGTTCAGTTGAGGCACTCTTTCGAAAACAGGATTCAAGCTCGCGCTACGAGTGACCATGACGCCTGCGCTAATCAGACCACATTCATGGAACGCTCGGAGAGCGTAAAGATCTCGATCGAACGTCTGGTCCTTTGAGTTCCATTCCATATCGAAGGCGACCCGCCCCTTCACGTAGTCGATCTTGTGTCCATCAATGAAGTTGGCGATAGTACGTGCGTCCCCTAGCAGGCTGTTGAAAAGCGCCTCGTTTTGATGGCTGGGGCACTGTTTAAAAGGGTTTCGTATGCGATTGGCTGCTGAGTTGCGGATAAATCGTCGCGGCTGCCCTGCTGGCGAGCGGGCCAGCAGGCGCGTTGCCGCGCGACGGTCGCGTTTGGGCGGCTCATTTCACTGCTCCCTGCGGCACCGCCGCCAGTATTCGGGCCATTCGAGTCAGGTTGCTCGCCAGCATCGTCAACTTGAAGTGCTGGTCGACTCGCTTGATGCCGCGATACACGGTCTGTCGAATCCTGCCGACGGTCTTGCCCCAGCCGAAGTGCTCCTCGATGCGTTTGCGAATCACCTGGCTGATGCCGTAGCCGACGTGCCGCGACGTGCGCCCGTCGATCGCGCTACCGCCCTGATGCGCGTCGTTGCGTGCGACATGCGGCGTCACCTTGCGCGCACGACAATCCCGCACAAAGTCGCGCATGTCATAACCCTTGTCGGCCCCAAGCGTCTTGGCATGACGGCCTGGCACGCAATCGAGCAGGCGCAATGCGCTCGCGCGTTCGCCAAAGCCATCGGCATGGCTGACCACCGCGCCAACCACCAAACCCGAACGGTTCTCCATCAGGATGTGCCCCTGGTAACACAGGATGGACGGCGTGCCTTTGCTCTTCCTGAACAGCCGCGCATCCGGATCGGTGCTCGACTCGTGAGTCTCGTTGCTGCGCCGCTTGCCCTTCCAGTCGGTGTCGACATTGCGGCCGCCACCGGCCGGCGGATCGTCCGAACCGTCCTTGGGCCGGAAGCTCTTGTGGCTGGCCCACGCCTGGATCAGCGTGCCATCGACCGAGAAGTGTTCTCTGGACAGCAGCCCTTGCTTGTCGGCCAAGCTCATGACTTCGGTAAAGAACGCTTCGACCACTTCGTGCTCGAGCAGACGATCGCGGTTCTTCGAGAACACCGAGTGGTCCCAGACGGCGTCTTCGATCGCCAACCCGACGAACCAACGAAACAGCAAGTTGTAGCGCATCTGCTCCATCAGCATGCGCTCGCTGCGCACCGAATAAAACACTTGCAGCAGCAACGCACGCAGCAGCTTCTCAGGCGCAATCGAGGCTCGACCGCTGTCTGCATAGATCGTGCTGAACAGCCCGTTGAGCCGCTTCAACGCCTGATTGACCAGCAGCCGAAGCGGCCGCAGCGGGTGATCGGCCGGCACGAAGTCTTCCAGCTTCACCGTCGTGAACAGCGGTTCTTGCATCTCGTCCATTCCGCGCATCGCTCTCGTCTGCCCAAGATCATGAACACGATATCTCTAACGCACCGCCCGCAGCGCCCGTTTACACCGTATCCAATTTCAACAGCCTGCTAGGGGCCGCCTGACTTTTTTCATCTTGCCGTCGGGTAGCTCCTTTTCGTCGAACTCTTCGAGCCGTACCAACAGATCTCCTTGGATGCGCGTCTCGACCCAACCGGCCGGCCGCAGCACTCGGGAGAATTTCTTTGGGATGACCGATTCATTCCCGCCCGGAGTACCGATATCCCTCTGCGTGATCCGGAAGTGAAGTAGCGCCGCCTCAATCTCCCGAAGCTGATCCGGGTATGAATTGGCGAGGATCGCTGCAGCATGCCGATAACTGTAAACGTCATAAAGTGCACGAACGTCTGCACTAATGTAGCGGTCAACATCGCCTTGGTCGTCGGAGTTTGGACCGGGACGAAGCGCGACGTCATCGCCGTTCCCCGCATCTACTTCCAGGTCCTCCATCCCGTTTTCTTCTGTATTCGCCATACGCCCCATCCGCGTCCGTTGGTCAATGTAAATAAGGCGCAATTATATCAACCGAGTAGATACTGGCTGCGTCTAAGGAGCCCTCCAGGCTCTTCAGCGGACTTCCAGTAGTTGTTAGCCATGCAAGACCTTCACTTCTGTTACCGAACGGCTAAAAGCACTCGAAAAAACGTAGAAGCGGCAACGATATCCTCGCGCAATGGTATTTGCGATCCCGGACGCATTCGCAGATAAGAATGTCCGTCCGCCTCGTTCCGATGGCAACTGATCGTATTTCGATCGATTGAAGCATTATTTCTCGTAACCACAACGTTCATTGCTGGATCAATGCATCCTCAAGCTCCTTCAGAGTCCGCCCGTCCCGCGTCTTCCAACTTTGAGGACCGCTTCTGGAAGTACCGGCCACCATAGCTGCAGCATAGGTTGACGAAGTCAAAAGGATATCGGTTGTAGCGACGAATCTATCTCCGTCAGCAGCAACCAGTCCGTCTTTAAATAAGCGCTCTTTAATGAGCGCCACTCGTCCGGGAACGCTCAGAGTGTTCGTCGGTGACAACTGAGACCCTTTCTTCAAGACGAATCCTTCGTCCGTCATCGCCCCGAATGCCAGCAAGCCGTTCACACTAAACGTCAAGTCCGTGACATAAGGTACGTCAGGTGCTGCCATGGGCGCATTATCTTCCGCCGGAACTGGCGTACGTGAAGGTAGAATCGACTCGAGAATCTGGTATCCCAATATGCCGAGCACCATGCGAATGTTCTCGACAAACTCGACCATTGCATCTCTGTCTGCTCTCGGCAAACTCGATTCCGGTGGCGTATTGCCGTTCTCGAGTTGATATCGATCGGCATTCTTTGATAAAGCGACCAAGGACGACTCGAGATACTTGATGTGCGCTTTCGTCAAATTCTCGTCCTTGCTGGTGAAAATCACCACTTCATTCCAGAAATCCTTGTCGCGATCATGATTCGCAAGGCGTTGCAAGACATTTTCTGACTCACCGATATAGGCCAGAGGCTTGCTATCTCCGAATCGCCCTTCAAAAAGAAAGTAGACCCCGGGCTTGGATGCCTCTTGCCAGTTGGACAATTCATTCAGGCGGGTTCGCGGGCACGCGATCGCGTGCCCTGTCCAATTCACCAGTTCGGCGTATCGAATTCCGGTAACGGTGGCGTCAGCAAGATAGACACGTATGGATTTCCCGACTGGCACGTCCGCACCCCATTGATCAGTTATTTAGATTCGGTCCGACAAGTGAGCAGTTTAGCTGATTCACCAACCCAAGATAGCAAACTTTGCGCACCTCAGCCGTAGGCTGAACTCCTCACCGCTCCATCGCAAACAAAGCGTCACCACGTTGAAGTTTCGTATGCCCTTCGGCTAATCCTGCGTCGAATCTCGTTTGGCGCTCACGGAATCGATACACTGATTATGTGCCTCCGACAAAGGCCAATCGTGTTCATTTCTCGGATTCCGCTTTCTTCGCCATGAATTTCTCGGACCGCCTCGCCATGCTGCGCAAGCAGAGAGGTTTAACCCAGCAACAGCTCGCCGATCGTGCCAAGGTCCATCTGGTGCAAGTCAACCGCTACGAAGCGGGAGCGAGCCGCCCCGCCGTTGACGTGGTCAAGCGGCTCGCCGTCGCGCTATCTGTCAGCGCCGACGCGTTGCTGTTCGACGAGGACGAATATGGACCAGACGAAGATCTTCGCTTGCTGTTCGACGGACTACGCATCTTGACGGATCAGGAAAAAAACGTCGTCAAATCGGTCCTTGAAGCAATGCTTCTCAAGCATCGGATATCGGCGTGCAAACCAGCTATATCGGTGACCGAGAAAACCGCGTCGATCGATATAACAACACCAGGGAAGGGTAACCAGTAATAGCGCGGGCCGCATGGGCTGCCACCCATACGACCCGCTGACCACAACCAACTCACCGCAGGAGTTGACCATGGCTGACGCCAATCATAAAGCACCCAAGCTTGTTACGGAAAGATTCGTCACGATTCAGCAATCGATACGCCATCAGTCATTCCGGCCACATACGACGTATCGATTCAAGCAACCCACGTTTTACCCATGGCTCAAACTAGCCGGACGGTGGATCGAAGCAGCGGGATTTCTACCAGGTCAACGTGTGCGAATTACGGTCGAACAACGAAGGCTCGTCATTACAGCAGAGTGATGTCCTCCACGCGTATCGCGATTCCAAACCCTGACCTTTGCATCCGTTCCAACCGCAGGTCTCTGAGCTCCGCAAGCGATCCATAGAACGTGATCGTATTTCGATCGAACGAGCGGGCTGCATCATTGCGGCCCGCGGTCCCTTCTTCGAACGTTACCAGGAACGAAGTTCGCACCGTCGGTCCCAACCGCGATCGCCGTATCCCATCGCGCTCACATCCCCACCATCGCCCTCAACACCCCATCCCGCCGAATCACCCCGTGATAAAGCGCGGCGGCAAAATGCGCGAGAAACGTCGCAAAGAACAAATAAGCCAGCCACCGATGCGCATGCCGCAGCCAAGCAAACCAAACCGGATCGGCAGGCACAACCGGCGGCAATCGCACGCCGCCGCCCAACGTCACCGGATACCCGCCCGCCGACAGCATCGCCCACCCGACCAACGGCATCGCGATCATCAACGCATACAGCGCGAGATGCGACCCATGCGCCGCGAGCTTCTGCCACCCCGGCAAATCCGCTGGCAACGCCGGCGGCCGAGAACTCAACCGCACCACCACCCGCACGCAAGCCAGCACCAGCACCGCCACACCAAGCGGCTTGTGAATCGCGATCAGCACCGCATGCCGCCCCGACACCGACGCCACCATCCCCGCGCCAATAAAGAACATCGAGACGATCATCGCCGCCATCACCCAATGCAGCAGCCGCGCGAGAGGGTTGAACGTAGTCTTCATCATCGTTTCTCCGAAAGCGGATGCGCAGCGCCGGGTATCCCGGCCTCTTCGCTCGTGCGGCGCAGATACGAATCCGCATACGCGGCCGAGCGCGCGGCGAGCAGCGGGTCGCCCGACGCTCGGATGCCGTCGGGCAGGATCGTCGGGTCGTAGTTGACGTCGCGGCACGCGCCGCTGTCCTGCGCCTCCACGCGATCGAGCACGAGCGTGCCCGCATCGATCGTCGTGCGATTCGCGGGCCATGTGCGCGTCGCGTCGTCGACGGGGTCGCCCGGCTCCGCCAGCGTGAGCAGCAAATGCCAGCGCTGCGGCCCGGAGCCGATGCGCCGCGTCAGGTCCTCCTGCAGCACGTTCGAATCGCCGGCCTTCGCGACATCGCCCGCCTCGGCCGTCTGTTCCGGCGCGACGCGCCACCGCACCGCCTGCCGCCTTCCCGCCGCATCGACGAGATAGAACGCGTTCAGGCTGTAATACGTCTCGGTGACGTAGCTCGCGCTCGGCTTCGCCGTCTTCGCCCACGCGCGGAACGCGGCCGTCTCCGGATGCGCGTCGAAGAACGCCTTCAGCTTCGCCGGGTCGGGCTTGCCCGTCTTCGGATCGGGCCGGCCCGCCACCGTCTGTTCGTAGAACGCACGCGGCGTCGCGACCGGAAACACCGGCATGCTGTTCATTCCCATGCGCCATTGCTCGCCGTCGGGCGCGGTCAGGCGCAGCGCGAGGCTGCGGATCGGCACGCTGTTGTCCGGCGCGTACGGATTGCCGCCCGGCAGCGCGAAGCGCCCGACCACCGGCGTGCGCACCGCCGCGAAAAAGGGCGCGGTCGAATGCGCGCTCGCCGCGCCGTTGCCTTCGAAATAGCCCGTCACGCACACGCCTTTCGCGTGATTGCGCCGGTAGCCCGGATGCAGGCCGCTATTGCGCTGCAACGCGTCGACGAGTCGCTGCGGCGTCAGCCGGTGCGGCGCGAGCCAGCCGCCGACGTAGCCGAACGACGCCGCGAGTGCCGCCACCACGCCGCCGATCAGCGCCCACCGCCAGAGGCCGCGCGCCGGCCCGGCCGGCGGTGTTGAAGGATGTTCCATCGTGTACGCTCCCGACCGTCAGGCCATGTGTCGAACGCGCGTATGACGGACCGCCGTCCGGTTTATTCCATCGAAAAATATTTTTTGCCGACGCATGGAATAACCCTCGACGATCGAGCGTCTCACGCATTGAATCCACGCTCACGACGGCATTCGATCCGACCCGCCATGCCTCCCGCCGATCTCGACGACCAACTGCGCGAACTGTTGCCTCGACTGCGCCGCTTCGCGCTCTGGCTGACCCGCGACGTTCACAGCGCCGACGATCTCGTGCAATCGACGCTCGAGCGCGCGCTGTCGCGCTGGTCGACGCGGCGCGACGCTTCGGCGCTGCGCAGTTGGCTCTTCACGATCCTGTACCGGCAGTTCGTCGACGCGACGCGCCGCGCGAAGCGCCACGCGTGGCTGCTCGGCCGGATCAAGGGCGACGACGAGCCGCAATGGCCATCCGCCGAGGATCACGCGATCGCCCGCTCGATGCTCGACGCGTTCGGCCGGCTGTCGACGGAGCAGCGCAGTTTGCTGCTGCTCGTGGCCGTCGAGGGGTTCAGCTATCAGGAAGTCGCCGAGCTGCTCGACATCCCGATCGGCACCGTGATGTCGCGGCTGTCGCGCGCGCGGCAGGCGCTGCGCACGCTCGGCGACGGCGAGATTTCCGCTCCTTCGCTGCGTTTGATGAGATGAACATTCCGCCCGACGAACACGATCTTCACGCCTATGTCGACGGCCGGCTCGACGCCGATGCGCGCGCGGCCGTCGAGCGCTGGCTCGTGCTGCATCCGGCGCGCGCGGCGCAGGTTCGGCGCTGGCGGCAGGATGCGCAGCAGTTGCGCGCGGCGCTCGATTCGGTCGCGGTGCCCGCGCCGACGGCAACGCTCGATCCCGCCGCGCTGCGCGCGCGCCGCGCCGAACGTGCGCGTGCGCGGCTCGCGGTGGCTGCGTCGCTCGTGCTGTGCGTCGGGCTCGGCGCGGTGGGCGGCTGGCAGGCGCACGGCTGGAACGGCGCGCCCGCCGCGCCGATGAGCGACGCCGTCGCCGCGTACAGACTGATGGTTGTCGACCGCAGCGCGCGCGCCGACGTCGTGCAGAAGCAGCCGGGCGAATTGCAGGCGTGGGTTGCGCGCGAGGTCGGCGCATCGGTGCGGTTGCCGGATCTGAGCGGCGCGGGCTTCGCGCCCGTCGGCGGGCGGTTGTTCGCGACCGAGCGCGGTACGGCCGCGATGGTGCTGTACGAGGATGCGGCCGGGCGCACGCTGAGTTTCTACGTGCGGCCGCCCGAATCGGCGAATCGGCTGCTCGCGGCAGGAAGGCGCGTCGACGGCGCGCTGCTCGCGCGCTACGGATCGGTGCGCGGGTTCAACTATGCGGTCGTCGGGCGGGCGGATAGCGTCGGCGAGGCGGCCGTCGCGCGAGCGCTAGACGCGCAGATCTGACGGGCGGGGCACGGCGAACGTGCAAGTTTCGTCCGATGCGCTCGCGGTGTCGAGCGAGGGCGCGAGCGCATTGTCGGGCGCGCGGACAATCTCGGCGAAGCGGCCGCCGCGCATCACGCGACGGTCATTTGCACATCACTTTCAGCGTCTTCTTGTCGTCGATCCGGTAATCGCAGCGATTCACCCGCCCGGCGAGCCTGACGTCCTTCGTCTGGCCGTCCGCGTACTTGCAGCGGACCGTCACGTAGCGTCCCGCGTCGTACACGTAACCCAGCGCCCAATGCCCTTTCCGCTCGCCGGCGTCATCGGGAATCAGCGTCGCGAGGTCGCTCGGCGCGCCGTCGAACACGTCGACGTATTGCAGCGGGCTCTGCGCCCGCACCGGGCACACTTCCGCGCTCGCGCCGGACACGCCCGTCGTGCCGAACGCGCCCGCGCACCCGAAAAACGACACCGCGAGCAATGCGCAGGCTGCCTTACTCCACGACATAAAAATTGTCTCCGTTGTTCGACCGGCCATGCGCGCCCCAGCGCAGGCGCCGTTGCTGAACCGGTTGCGGCGTGGGCGGCGTGACGAACTGGTCGTAGACGAGGATGCCGCCGTCCTTCGACTGGCTGACGTAGATGGCCGCGTGGCCGTCGTACTTGCCGGCCGCGTTGAACGTCGCGATCACGGTGCCCGCGACGATCGACGCGTTCCCCTTCACCGCCGTGCCCTTGCGCCACTGCGCGGTGAGCGGCAGCGTCGGGCAGACCCGTTTCACGTACGACACGCATTGCCCGCAGAGATCGCGGCCGGACGTAACGCTGCCGGACGGCGCCTTGTCGAACGGCGCGAGCTTCGACGTGGGCGCGCAGGTCCAGCGGCCGACCGGCGCGTCGGCATTGCTCGAATAATGGGTGGAGACGTAAGGCATGGTTTCCTCGGTTTTTTTAAGCGGAATTCGAATTGACACAACCAGCCAGGCGAACCGGATTGTCAGGCAGATGCGGGAAACGATCAACCGCCGCGACAATTCAACACAATTCTTGCGTCGGAGTGCAATTTGCGCTTCGCCTTCTTCTCGCGCCTCATCATGGAATAGCGCGGCACGTCCGTTCGTTTACAGGTCGAGCGTCAGGCGTTTCGCGGAAGCGATGTTTCGCCCATGCCGCAGGCGCTCGCACCTATCGACAAACAGCAACATGCAGGACGATGCCGGCCGATGCGCCGCGCGTCGATATTTCGGGGTGTCCATTCAGAGCCCTATCATGAACGAGCTGATTCGTTGCGCCGCTGCGCTGATTTGCGCAGGCGTGTCCGTCTCCGCGTGCGCGCAAACCTATGACGGAACGACCGCGTCGATCGACACGTCGCACTGCCGGGCGATCGCCGGACAGGCGGAAATCGACGGCACGATGCAGCAAGTCGTCGGCCGCGCCTGCCTGCAAAGTGACGGAACCTGGCGGCTCGTCGAGAACGACGACGGCAGCGTGATGTGGTATCCGATCGCCGAGTATCCGTACTCCGATCCGTGGTACTGGAGCACGCCTTTCTTCGTCGTCGGCGGCACGACTTTCGTCTTCGTCGATCGCTTTCACCACTTCCACCGGTTCCATCATTTTCATCCGATGACGCCGAGCCACATCGGCCCGCCGATGGGCGGGGGTTTCCATCACGGACCGCCGCACGGCGGCGGCATGCACGGATGGAGCGGAACGATGCGGCACTAGCGGGCGCAAGCCGGCGCGCATTGCGTGCGCCATTGCGCGACGCACATCGTCCCGCCGGCCGTCGCGCCGCGTCGATCGATTTCCCCGCGCCGGAACGCGGCGGCGACACGCGACATCTATGTCGTCACGATGCGCGAAAACGCCTGCCGCATCGGGTCCCGTTTTCGCGCACCGCCTGTCCGTCATTTATCGATGCGCTGAGCGCGCGCGATCCCGACCCTTCGTATCAGGCCGCGGCGCGCGCCGAGCTGCGCGGCCTGCTCGAGCGGCAACTCGAGCAGTTGCCGCATGCGTTTCGGATCGTGTTCGTGCTGCGTTCGGTCGAAGAGCTGAGCGTCGACGAAACCGCGCGTTGCCTCGGCATTCCCGAGGCAACGGTGCGCAGCCGCCATTTCCGCGCGAAGCGCTCGCACGCGAGATCGAACTCGTCGAGCACGACGTATTCGAGTTCGGCGGCGGCGATTGCGATCGCATCGTGGCGGCGGTCATGCAGCGTCTCGCCGCGCGGCATCCTCGATAAGCGGCAGGTTGCGCGTCACGATCGAAGCGATTCGGCTACAGTCCGGGTGTGCGGCCGCGCCGAAGACGGCCGCCGATGCTTCGACCCAACCACGAGGATCACCCCATGCGCATCATCCGGGCCTGGCTCGCCCTGGCGTTCGTCGCGTCCATGACGTGCATCGCTTCCGCCGCCCACGCCGCGCCTGCCGGCAAGACGCTGACGTTCGACGGCGTCGATTTCTTCCAGCGCGACGCCACCGGCAATCGGCTCGAATACACGCCGAAGGGCGAGGACGATCTGTCGACATGGCGCACGATGATCACGCTCGTGCGCTACCCGGACGCGACGACGGCCGACGGGCTCGCCTCGATCGCGGATTCCGTGCTCGGGCTCTACAAGCAGAACGGCGCATTGATCCTGAAGGTCAACGCGGTGCCGGCCGCGCGCGGCAAGCCGGCCGAATACTTCATCTCGGTCGCGTTCCCGACGCGCGATTTCATCGAAGCGGTGTTCACGCGCATCGCGCTCGTCGACGGCGCGGGCGCGGGCGCGATCTACTCGCATCGCGAATACGGACGCGCGGTCGGCAACGAAGTGAGCGCATGGATCGAGAAGAACGGGCCGGCGAAAGAGCGCGCACTCAGGCAATGGAATCCGCTGCCGACTGCCGGCGGAAAATGAGCGGGCGAGGGGCGAGCGCTGTAACGAAACGCGCCGCCCGAGGCAGACCGATCGCGCGAAGCGGCTTCACGCGCCCGGCGAGTCATCCTTTCGCGACGAACGCCGCGATCTCGTCTTCCGCGAACCCCGCTTCGCGCAGGATCGCGGCGCTGTCCGCGCCGCGCCGCGGCACCGCGCCTGGCCGCGCGTTCGGCGAGCCGGAAAACCGCGGCGCCGGCGCCGCCTGCAGCACGCCGTCGCGCTCCGCATAGACGCCGCGCGCCGCCAGATGCGGATGCGACTTCGCTTCGACCGGGCTCAGCACCGGCGCGAAACAGACGTCGGTGCCCTCCATCAGCTCGACCCAATGCGCGCGCGGCCGGCTCGCGAAAATTTCCGCGAGCCGCGCGCGCAGCCGGGGCCAGCGGCTCGCATCGTACGGATGCCGGAAATCCTCGTCGCCGGCGAGATCGAGCTTGTCCACGAGCAGCGCGTAGAACTGCGGCTCCAGCGCGCCGACGCTGACATGGCCGCCGCACGCGCAGCGATAGCTGCCGTACCAGTGCGGGCCGTCGAGCAAGCCCTGGCCGCGCGCCATCGGCATGAAGCCCGCCGCGTGAATCGACAGCAGCAGGTTCATCAGATTCGCGCTGCCGTCGACGATCGCCGCGTCGACGACTTGCCCCTGCCCGCGCAGGCGCGCGTCGACAATGCCCGCGAGCACGCCGATCGCGAGATACAGCGCGCCGCCGCCGAGATCGCCGACGAGCGTCGGCGGCGCGAGCGGCGCGTCGCCCGGCTGCCCCGCGTACCAGAGCGCGCCGGACAGGCCGATGTAGTTGATGTCGTGGCCCGCCGCGTGCGCGAGCGGCCCATCCTGCCCCCAGCCCGTCATCCGTCCGTAGACGAGCTTCGGATTGCGCGCGAAGCACGCGTCGGGGCCGAGCCCGAGCCGCTCCATCACGCCGGGGCGCATCCCTTCGATCAGTGCGTCGGCGCCCTCGGCGAGCCGCAGCACCGCATCGATCGCCTCCGGCTGCTTCAGGTCGAGCGCGAGCGAGCGCTTGCCGCGATTGAAGATCGCGTGGCGGCCGAGGTCGAGCGGATCGCCGTCGCGGCCGGCCGTGCGCTCGACGAGGATCACGTCCGCGCCCATGTCGGCAAGCAGCATCCCGCAGAACGGCGCCGGACCGATGCCGGCGATTTCGACGATTCGGATTCCGTGCAAAGGGCCCATGCCCGCTCCCGTGAGGTTCGATGTCTTTGGCGTGACGACGCGCCACGCGGCGCGCGGCCCAACGCGCCACGAACACCGCGCGCTTCGCGCGACCCCGCTCAGTAGAAACTCCGCCGCTGCGCCGCCATCTCGCGCAACAGCGCCGGCGCGGCGAAGCGCGCGCCGTGCCGCGCTGCGAGACGATCGCACGTCGCGACGAACGCGTCCACCCCGACGCCGTGAATGTGCGACACCGGCCCGCCACGGAACGCCGGGAAGCCCCAGCCGAGAATCGCGCCGACATCCGCGTCGCGCGCCGTCATCAGCACGCGCTCTTCGAGGCAGCGCGCGGTCTCGACCGCCTGCACCGTCACGAGCCGCTCGATCAGCGCCGTCACGTCGGGCTGCTCGGCCGCGACCGGAAACTCGCGCGCGAGCCCCGGCCACAGCGCCTTCCTGCCGCCCGTCGCCGGATAGTCGTAATAGCCGAGCCCCGCCTTGCGGCCGAGCCGGCCGAGCTCGACCATTCTCGCGGCCACGTCCTCGCCCGGCCGCGCGGCGTACGCGTCGCCGAGATCGGCGCGCGTCTGCTTCGTGATCTTGTGGATCAGATCGCTCGACACCTCGTCGGTCAGCGCGAGCGGGCCGACCGGCATCCCGGCGAGCAGCCCGGCGTTCTCGATCAGCGCGGGCGCGACGCCCTCGGCGAGCATCGCGAGCCCTTCGAGCACGTAGGTCGAGAACACGCGGCTCGTGTAGAAGCCGCGCGAATCGTTGACGACGATCGGCGTCATCCCGATCGCTTTCACGTAATCGAGCGCGCGCGCGAGCGTCGCCTCGCTCGTCTCCCGGCCGACGATCACTTCGACAAGCGGCATCTTCTCCACCGGCGAGAAGAAATGCAGGCCGATGAAGTTCGCCGGCCGCGCGCTCGCCTGCGCGAGCCCCGTGATCGGCAGCGTCGACGTGTTCGACGCGAAGAGCGCATCGGGCGCGAGCACCGCTTCGCTCTTGCGCGTCACGTCGGCCTTGATCGCGCGATCCTCGAACACCGCCTCGATCACGAGCTCCGCGCCGTCGAGCCGCGCGAAATCGGTCGTCGGCGCGATCCTCGCAAGCAGCGCGTCGGCTTTTTCCTGCGCGAGCCGGCCGCGCTGCACCTGTTTGTCGACGAGCTTGCGCGAATAGTCCTTGCCGCGCGCGGCCGCCTCTTCGCTCGTGTCGATCAGCACGACGTCGAGCCCCGCCTTCGCGCTCACGTACGCGATGCCCGCGCCCATCATCCCCGCGCCGAGCACGCCGATCTTCCGGTAGCGCTGCGCCGGCACGCCGGCCGGCCGCGCGGCGAGCTTGTTCGCTTCGTTCATCCCGAAGAACAGCGTGCGGATCATCGCCTTCGCTTGCGGCGACAGCACCGCCTTCACGAAATAGCGCGCCTCGGTCTTCAGGCCCGTGTCGAGATCGGTCAGCAGCCCTTCGTACACGCACGACAGGATGCTCGCGACGGCCGGATAATTGCCGTAGGTCTTCTGCCGCGCGAGCGCGTTCGCCGCCATGAACACCTGCTGGACGGACGGATGCGTGAGCGCGCCGCCCGGAATCTTGAAGCCCTTCGCGTCCCACGGCTGCGTCGCGGTGCGGCGGCTCGCGTCGAGCAGCCACACGCGCGCGGCCGCGATCTCCTCGCCCGCCGGCACGACCGCGTGCAGGATGCCCGCGGCCAGCGCGTCGGCCGCCTTCAGCCGCTTGCCTTCGAGCAGGAGCGGCAGCGACGCCTGGATGCCGACGAGGCGCGGCAGGCGCTGCGTGCCGCCGCCGCCCGGCAGCAGGCCGAGCGTCACTTCCGGCAGGCCGAAGCGCGCCCTCGGCGTGTCGGCCGCGACGCGGTAGTGGCCCGCGAGCGCGATCTCGAGCCCGCCGCCGAGCGCCGAGCCCGGCATCGCGATCGCCACCGGCTTGCCGCCCGTCTCGAGCGCGCGCAGCGCGCGGTGCAGCTCGCACGTGCGCGCGAAGAGCGTCTCGGCATCGTCGCTCGCCTGCAGCCATTCGAGGTCGCCGCCCGCGATGAAATCGGGCTTCGCCGACGTGACGAGTATCCCCTTCACCGCCGCGTCCTGAAGCGCGCGCGCCGCCGCCGCGAAGAACGCCTCGCAGCTCTCGCCGTTCAGCACGTTCTGGCTGCGCTGCGGCAGGTTCCAGCTCAAGGTCGCGATGCCGTCGTCATCGAGCGTGTAATCGATCATGGTCGTCCCTCGTCAAATCCGTTCGATGATGGTCGCCGTGCCCATGCCGGCGCCGACGCACAAGGTGGCGAGGCCCGTGGCCGCGCCGCGCCGCTCCAGCTCGTCGAGCAGCGTGCCGAGGATCATCGCGCCCGTCGCGCCGAGCGGATGGCCCATCGCGATCGCGCCGCCGTTCACGTTGATCCGGTCGTGCGCAATCGCCATCGCGTCCATGAAGCGCAGCACGACCGACGCGAACGCTTCGTTCAGCTCGTACAGGTCGATGTCGGCCGCGCGCATGCCGGCGCGCTTGAGCGCCTTCTCGGCCGCATAGGCCGGCCCCGTCAGCATGATCGACGGCTCCGAGCCGATGCTCGCGAACGAGCGGACCCGCGCGCGCGGCGCGAGGCCCGCGCGCTTGCCCGCCTCGAGCGAGCCGATCAGCACGGCCGACGCGCCGTCGACGATCCCCGAGCTGTTGCCCGCGTGATGCACGTGCTCGATGCGTTCGAGCTCCGGGTAGCGCTGGCGGATCACCGCGTCGAAGCCGTACATCTCGCCCAGCTCGGCGAACGAAGGCTTGAGCGTCGCGAGCGTCTCGGGCGTCGTCTGCGGGCGGATCGTCTCGTCGCGATCGAGGATCGTCAGGCCGTTGACGTCGCGCACCGGCACGATCGAGCGCGCGAACCAGCCGGCCTGCGTCGCCGCGTATGCGCGGCGGTGGCTCTCGGCGGCGTATGCGTCGACGTCGGCGCGGCTGTAGCCCCACTTCGTCGCGATCGTGTCGGCCGATACGCCCTGCGGCACGAAGTAGCTCGGAATCGCGATGGCCGGATCGACGGGCCATGCGCCGCCGCTCGCGCCCATCGGCACGCGCGACATGCTCTCGACGCCGCCGCCGATCGCCATGTCCGACTGGCCGGACATCACCTGCGCGGCCGCCATGTTGCACGCTTCGAGGCCCGACGCGCAGAAGCGGTTGACCTGCACGCCGGCCGTCGTCTGCGCGTAACCCGCCGCGAGCACCGCGATGCGGCCGATGCACGCGCCCTGCTCGCCGACGGGCTCGACGCAGCCGAGCACGACGTCATCGACGGCGCTCGTGTCGAGACCGTTGCGATCGCGAATCGCGCGCAGCGCGGTTGCGGCGAGCGCGAGCGGCGTGACGCCGTGCAGGCTGCCGTCCTTCTTGCCTTTGCCGCGCGGCGTGCGCACGGCGTCGAAAATGTAGGCTTCCATGAATCGTTCCTTCAGTTGATGGAGACGGCCTGTCAGGACGGCCTGTCAGGACAACCGGTTGCGGCCGCATTCGGCCGGCGGGCGGGGCGGCCGCTTCACGCTGCGGCCGGGGTGCGCTCGTCGGGCCTAGCCGATCTCGCTGGCCGGGTCTTGCTGGTCGATTCCTCACCGTCGGGCGCTCAGGCGAGCGGTCGATCGGCTCGCCGACAGGCGAATCGACCCCGGGAGGATCGGCGCGTCATCCGGCTTGCTGTTTGGCGAGCCGCTTCGCGCGCCATGCGCCGTCACAGCGTGCGCGCGATCAGCTCCTTCATGATTTCGTTGGTGCCGCCGTAGATCTGCTGCACGCGCGAATCGGCCCATGCGCGCGCGATCGGGTATTCCCACATGTAGCCGTAGCCGCCGTGCAGTTGCACGCAGCGATCGATCACCTTGAACTGCAGCTCGGTCGTCCAGTACTTCGCCATCGAAGCCGTCGCCGCGTCGAGCTTGCCCGCGAGCTGCAACTCGATGCATTTGTCGACGAACACGCGCCCGATCTGGATCTCACTCTTCATCTCGGCGAGCGCGTGGCGGCTCGTCTGGAAGTCGATCACCGCACGGCCGAACGCGCGGCGATCGCGCGTGTAGTCGAGCGTCCACGCAAGCGCCGCCTCGGCCGACGCGATCGCGCTGATCGCGATCTGCAGCCGCTCCCACGGCAGTTCCTGCATCAGATAGACGAAGCCGCGATTCTCCTCGCCGAGCAGATTCCCGGCGGGCACGCGCACGCCGTCGAAAAAGAGCTCCGACGTATCCTGCGCCTTCATGCCCACCTTCTTCAGCCGCTTGCCCTTGCTGAAGCCCGCCATGTCCGTGTCGACGACGAACAGGCTCGTGCCCTTCGAGCCGCCCTCGGGCGTCGTGCGCGCGACGACGATCACGACGTCCGCATGCCAGCCGTTCGTGATGAAGATCTTCGAGCCGTTGAGCACGTAGTGACCGCCGTCGCGCACCGCGGTCGTGCGCACGCCTTGCAGGTCGGAGCCCGCGCCGGGCTCGGTCATCGCGATCGCGCCGATCATCTCGGCGCTCGCGAGCTTCGGCAGGTAGCGCGCCTTCAGCGCCTCGCTGCCGTAATGGAGGATGTACGGCGCGACGATCTCCGAATGCAGCCCGAAGCCGAGCCCCGACGCGCCCGCGCGCGCGATCTCCTCGAACAGCACGACGCTGTAGCGGATGTCCGCGCCCGCGCCGCCGTACGCTTGCGGCATGCTCGCGCAGTGGTAGCCCGCCGCGGCCGCCTTCGTCCACACCTCGCGGTCGACATAGCCCTGCTCCTCCCAGCGCTCGTGGTGCGGCATCACCTCGGATTCGATGAAGCGGCGGACGGACTCGCGGAACTGCTCGTGCTCTTCGGCGAAGAGGGTGCGGGAAATCATGGCGTCTCCAGTGAGGAAATCGCGCGGCGCGCTGGCGTCGGCGACAGGCTGTTTGCGGTATTTGAGCAAGTCCGGGACAATCTGCGTTGATCCGAAGCGCCATTTTCTTGACATGAAAAAACCGCCGCGTGACGCCGGCCGGCCCGGGGTCGCGATCCTTCTGCCGCCGCGCCTGTTGGGCGGCTATGTGTTCCTCACGCACGAAATGCTGCTGCTCGCCGGCACGATGAAGGCGCGCAGCCTGGACGTCGTGAACAGCCGGCTGTTCGACATCGCGATCCTGTCACACGACGGCCGGCCGGTGCCGACGATCGGCGGCATCGACGTGCCGGCGACGGCCGCGCTGCGCGACGCCGACGCGCACGAAGTCGTGATCGTCCCCGCGCAATTCATGCCGGACGAGCAGATCGACACGGTCGAGCGCGTGTTCATCGATTGGCTGAAGCGCCGCTATGCGGCGGGCGCGCTCGTCGTCGGGCTCAACGCGGCGCCGCTCCTCGCGAAGGCCGGCTTGCTCGACGGCCGCAGCGCGACCGGGCTGCCAAGCGAGCGCACGCTGTTCGCGCGGCATTTTCCGGCGGTGCGCTATACGCCGTCGAAGCCGCTCGTGGTCGACGGGCGGCTCATCACCGTGAGCGGCATCAATCCGGCCGTCGATGCGTGCGCGTACGTGATCGACTACTGCTTCGGCGCGGGCGTGTCGCAGCGGCTGCTGCGGGTCGCGCTCACGCAGTCGCTGCCGTCGTACGAGCACATGGCTGTGTGGGCCGCGCAGTACAAGCGGCACGGCGATGCGCCGGTGCTCGCGGTGCAGGACGGCGTCGAGCGCGCGCTCGCGCATCCGCCGACGCTCGCCGAACTCGCCGCGCGCGCGGCGATGAGCGAGCGCACGCTGTCGCGGCGCTTCGCGGCCGCGACCGGGCTCACGCTGCGGCGCTACGTCGCCGCGCTGCGCGTCGAACTCGCCGCATTCCTGCTGCGCACGAGCCGGATGACGCTCGATCACATCGCCGACGAATGCGGCTTCGCGAGCGCGAGCGCGCTGAGCCATGCGTTCCTCGCGGGGCAAGGATGCAGCCCGATTCAGTATCGGAACCGGCATCGGCCCGGCGCGCGGAGCGATGCGGCTGAGGGCGGCGGCGCGGGCTGATGGGCCGGAAAGTAATCGGGCGGCGATCGCGCGGCCGCGGTGCCGGCCACCGCGGCCGCCGTCATTTCCCCTGTCAATTCACTTGAAACATTACTAAAAATTCTATATAAATAAATCCTGAGTAATCACCTTTCGTTTGCCAGCCGCGAAAAGCCCCATGACGCAACCCACCGCGAAACATCTGATCCTCGATTTGCTGGTCGCCAAGGACGGCGAGCCGCTGCAGGTGCGCGAGGCGATCATCGCGTGCCGGCTGTTCGGTCTCACCGAGAACAGCGTGCGCGTCGCGCTCGCGCGGCTTGCGGCCGAGTCGCTCGTCGAAGGCGCGGAGCGCGGCAGCTACCGGCTCGGGCCGTCGGCCGTCGAGCTGTCCGAGGAGCTGACCGCGTGGCGCACCGTCGAATCGCGGCTGCGCCGCTGGAGCGGCGCGTATCTGATGGTGTCGTGCATCTCGCTCGGCCGCGTCGACCGCACTGCCCTCGCCCGCCGCGAGCGCGCGTTCGAGATGCTCGGCTTCCGCGAATGGGACAAGAGCCTGTACGTGCGCCCGGACAACATCGCGGGCAATGTCGACTCGGTGCGCCGGCGGCTGACGAAGCTCGGCGTCGAGCCGGCGGCGGCCGTGTTCGTCGCGATGGGCTTCGACGCCGCGCAGGAAGCGCGCATCCGCGCGCTGTGGGACGGCGAAGCGCTGTCAGACACGTATCGCGCGCTCGGCGCGCAGCTCGAAGACTGGCTCACGCGTGCGCCGGAGCTCGATCTCGACGTCGCCGCGCGCGAGGCGTTCCTGCTCGGCGGCAAGGCGATCCGGCAGGTCGTGTTCGATCCGCTGCTGCCGGAGCCGTTCGTCGACGTCGCCGCGCGCGCGGCGTTCATCGAATGCGCGCGGCGCTATGTCGGCGCGGGCCACCGGATCTGGCGCGCGCTCCTCGACAGCGAGCAGCCGTCCGCGCCGGGCGCGGCGCGCGGCGCGATCGCGGGCCACCTGCACTAGCACTGGCGCGACAAACGGCCGGAGGAGACCTCGATATGACCGACAGAATCCGCATCCGCGACCTCTTCACCCGCGACGAGATCCGCGCGCTGACCGTGCGCTCGAACTGGCGCGGCGCGTGGGCGGTCGGCTCGACGTGGGCGGTGATCGCGCTCGCGTTCGCGGGCCTCGCGTATGCGCGCGCGCATTTTCCGGCCTGGGGCTTCGCGCTCGCGCTCGCGGCCGGCATGACGATCATCGCCGGACGCCAGCTCTGCCTCGGCATCCTCCAGCACGACGCCGCGCACGGCACGCTGTTCCGCGCGCGCTGGGCGAACGACGTGCTCGTCGACTGGCTGTGCGCGCGGCCGATCTGGAACGAGCTGCACAAGTACCGCCCATACCACCTGACGCACCATGCGACGACGTCGTCGAGCGTCGATCCCGATCTGTCGCTCGTCGCGGGCCTGCCGACGACGCGCGCATCGCTCGTGCGCAAGTGCTTGCGCGACCTTTCGGGCGTCACGGGCGTCAAGTTCCTGATCGGCCGCGTGCTGATGGACGCGGGCGTGCTCGAGTGGTCGCTGACGAACGACATCCGGCGCCTGCCGCAGACGGGCCGCCGCTGGCGGGACTATCCGGCCGCGTTCTTCCGCACCGCGGCCGGCATGCTGATCACGAACGCCATCCTGTTCGGCGCGCTATGGGCAAGCGGCCATCCGTGGCTGTACGGCGTGTGGGTGCTCGCGTACGTGACGCCGTTTCCGCTTTTCATCCGCATCCGCTCGATGGCCGAGCATGCATGCCTCGAGACGAGCGACGATCCGCTGCGCAACACGCGCACGACGCGCGCCGGCTGGCTCGCGCGCGCGACCGTCGCGCCGATCCACGTGAACTACCACGTCGAGCATCATCTGATGGCGTCGGTGCCGTACTTCCGGCTGCCGAAGATGCACCGGATGCTGCGCGAGCGCGGCTGCGTCGCGCGGCCGCCGTCGTACTGGCAGGTGCTGAAGACCGTCAGCGGAAAGATGGCGGCGGCTTGAGTGAGCAGAACGCCGGGTGACGGACATCCGGCGCTCTCATGTATATCCCACGAAAACCCGCCCGCAATCAGTGGACAATTTGGGGATAAACCACCATTCGAACTGTGTACCGCAAAAGTTGTTCTTCACAGCCCGCGACAATTCATTGCCCGTACAGAAGGTTGCACGGCCGATAGGGCATTGATGCGAAAGAGACCGTGGTTCGCACATTCCGCGACACAGAAAAAGATGCTTCGCCTCCGGCGATTATCTGAAGCGCTGATTGTCCTCGAACGCCCGAACCTCAACCCACCCGCCCACGCTCGAGCTTCGCCGACACCGCATCGATCCGCCGCCGCACATACCGCACGAGCGCGCGCCACGTGACGCGCGTCAACCAGATGCACACGAGCAGCCCGACGATCCCGATCGGCAGCATCGCCAGCCCGTAGCCGAACGCGATGCCCCCGAGCGCGAACCCGGTCGGCGCGGCGACGCTGACGTGCTGCTTGCCGTTGTCGACGGTGATCCGGCCGCCGACGATCGACACCGCATTCTCGCCGTTCGTCACCGACAGGTTCATGCCGCCGCGACCGTCCGGCGTGATCTGCACATTGCCGCCCGCGACGCCGGGCACGTTCACGCCCGGCGCCGACGCGCCCGTGTTCGCGATCTCGCCGCCCCGCGCCTCCGTGCCGTCCGCCGCGCCCTTGCCGGCCGTCGCACCGGCCGCGCCGGCCGCGCCGACCTGCGCCGCGCCGCCGCCGAACGGCAGGACGCCCGGCACGGGCGTGCCGAATACGTAATGGCTGCCGAACGCGACGAGCGTGACGAGCCCCGCCACCGTCAGCGCGCCGAAGAACACATAGCCCGTCGTCAGCACGAGCATGTACAGCAGGAACGGCACGAGCAGGATCAGGTGCAGCAGCCCGAGGCCCGCGATCGAGCCGACGACGCGCATCAGATTGCCGAACGAGCGACGCTCCTCCCATTGCCGGAAATTCGCCTGCGCCTTCAGCTCGCGCGCGAGCTTCTCCGGATCGCCGAGCGCGGCGATCACGTCTTCTTCCGCGCGCCCGGCCGCGAGCGCGTCGCCGATGTACTCGCGGTAATCGGCGACGATCTCGTCGATGTCCCGCTTCGGCAGGCTGCCGAGCGCCTGCCGCAACCGCTGGATGAATGCGTCCTGCTTCATTGCCGTTCCTCTCCGTCCGCTCGCGTGCCGTGCAGCGCCAGCACGCCGTTGACTTCGTCGACGAAACCGAGCCACTCGTCCTCCATCTGCCGCAGGCTCGCGCGCCCGGCGCCGGTGATCGAGTAGTACTTGCGCGGCGGCCCCGACGTCGATTCGACGAGGTAGGTCGTCACCCACGCCTCGGCCTGCAGACGCCGCATCAGCGGGTAGATCGTGCCTTCGCTGATCTCCATCGTTTCGGCGAGCGTCGACACGAGCTCGTACGCGTAGCTGTCCCGCCGCGCCAGCACGGCGAGCACGCACATGTCGAGCGTGCCTTTCTTCAACTGGGTCTTCATTCCATTCCGCCGGCGTAGTGTGCGTTGCAAGATACCATGTCATGTTCAGCGGCGGCCCGTCGTGCATGCCGCCGCTGAACATGGGCCGACTATAGCAACTGGTATCATCTAATGCAAGGTACTGTTTTATGCACGATGAATGCCGCCGCGCAACGCGCGCGCCGTCGCCGTCCGCCGCTCAGAACGCAGTTTGAATTGATCGACAGCGCACACGGCGCGCACGCCGGCCGATTTCGCCGATAGTGGCAGCCTGTCCATCCATCCGACCCAGCGAGAAGCGACACATGTCCGCGGCAACCCCCAACGGCTCGACGGAATTCGACTACATCGTGATCGGCGGCGGCTCGGCCGGCTGCGTCGTCACGCACCGGCTCGTCCACGCCGGGCATCGCGTGCTGCTGCTCGAAGCCGGCCCGCCCGACAATTCGTTCTTCGTCCGCACGCCCGCGACGTTCGTGCGCGTGATCGGCACGAAGCGGACCTGGATCTACGAGACGGAGCCGCAAGCGCACGCGGCCGGCCGGCGGATGCACGTGCCGCAGGGCCGCACGCTCGGCGGCGGCAGCTCGGTGAACGCGATGGTGTACATCCGCGGCACGCCCGCCGATTACGACGGCTGGCGCGACGCCGGCTGCGACGGCTGGGGCTGGGACGACGTGCTGCCGTTCTTCCGGCGCGCCGAGCACAACCACCGGCTCGCGGGGCCGCTGCACGGCGCGGATGGGCCGCTGCACGTGAGCGACACGCGTTTTCGTCATCCGCTGAGCCAGGCGTTCGTTCAGGGCGCGCAGGAGTTCGGGCTGCCGTACAACGACGACTTCAACGGCGCATCGCAGGCGGGCGTCGGCTTCTATCAGACGACGACGTTCGAAGGCCGGCGCGGCAGCACCGCCGCGACGTATCTCGCCGACGTCCGGCGCAACCCGCTGCTGACGGTCGAGACCGACGCGTTCGTCACGCGCATCGTGTTCGAAAACGGCGTCGCGGCCGGCGTCCGCTATCGGCTGCGCGGCGGCGAGGAGCGGCTCGTGCGCGCGCGCGCCGAGATCGTGCTGTCCGCGGGCGCGCTCGCGAGCCCGAAGCTGCTGATGCTGTCGGGCGTCGGCCCTGCCGAGCAGTTGCAGCGACACGGCATTCCGGTCGTCCACGACGCGCCCGAGGTCGGGCTCAACTTCCAGGACCATCTCGAAGTGTCGCTGTACGGCCGCGCGCGCGAGCCGGTGAGCCTCGCGGGCCAGGACCGCGGGCTCAACGCGCTGCGCCACGGCATCCAGTACGCGCTGTTCCGCACGGGGCTCCTCACGTCGAACGTCGTCGAGAGCGGCGGCTTCGTCGATACCGCGCAAGGCGGCCGCCCCGACGTGCAGTTCCACGTGCTGCCCGTGCTCGTCGGCGACGTCGGCCGCGAGCCGCTCGAAGGGCACGGGATCTCGATCAACCCGTGCTTCCTGCGGCCGAAGTCGCGCGGCACGGTGCGCCTGCGCAGCGCCGATCCGCTCGCGCCGATCCTGTTCGACGGCAATTTCCTCAGTCATCCGGACGATTTCGCGACGCTCGTGCGCGGCCTGTCGCTTGCGCGCGAGATCATGCGGACGCCGTCGATGTCGAAGGCGATCGCGGGCGAGATGCTGCCGGCCGAAGGCGGTCGCGTCGATCTCGCCGCATACGTGCGCTCGCACGCGAAGACCGTCTATCACCCGTCGGGCACGTGCCGGATGGGCGGCGATCCGGCGTCGGTCGTCGATTCGCAACTGCGCGTGCGCGGCGTCGGCGGGCTGCGGATCTGCGACGCATCGGTGATGCCCTCGCTCGTATCCGGCAACACGAATGCGCCGACGATCATGATCGCCGAGCGCTGCGCCGAGTTCATGCTGCCGCCTGCGGGCGCGCCGAACGCGCGCATTGTCGCGGGCGCGTCGCATGCCGCCGCGCCGCTCGACGCCGGCGGCGTGCGCTGAGCGCCGCGCTCCCGCCGTCGCGGCGAATCGTCACGATCGCGCTTTTCACATCCACTCGAAGGAGACGTCAGTCATGCACACGTTCAACGACAAGGTCGCGTTGATCACGGGCGGCGGCACGGGCATCGGCGCGGCCGTCGCGCGCAGGTTCGTCGAAGCGGGCGGCAAGGTCGTTCTGCTCGGCCGCCGTCGCGAGCCGCTCGACGCGGCCGCGCAACCGCTCGGCGCCGCCGCGATCGCCGTCGCGGGCGACGCGGCCGACGCGCGCGACGTGCGGCGCGCGCTCGATGACGCGCGCGCGGCGTTCGGGCGCGTCGACGTGCTGGTCGCGAACGCGGGCGGCCACGGCGTCGGCGGCGCGCTCGACACCGACGACGCGTCGTGGGCGCAATCGACGCGGGTGAATCTCGACACCGCATTCGTCTGTGCGCGCGAGCTGCTGCCCGAGCTGATCGAGCGGCGCGGCAACATCGTGATCCTCTCGTCGCTCGCCGGACATTTCGCGGGCCCGAACGTCGTCGGCTACGTGACGACGAAGCATGCGCTGATCGGCCTCACGCGCTCGCTCGCGCGCGACTACGGCAGCGCCGGCGTGCGCGTGAACGCGGTGTGTCCGGGCTGGGTGCGCACCGCGATGGCCGACGAGCAGATGGACGCGCTGCGCGACGCGCGCGGGCTCGCGACGCGCGAGGACGCCTACCGGCTCGTCACGCGCGACGTCCCGCTCGGCCGCCCGGCGGAGCCCGACGAAATCGCCGACACGGTGCTGTATCTCGCGTCGCCGTATGCGTCGATGATCACGGGCACGTCACTGCTCGTCGACGGCGGCGCATCGGCCGTCGACCTGCCGACGATCGAATTCGCGCGCTGAGCGCCACGGCCACGCGAAAAAACATTTTTCCGAGGACCCACCGATGAACGACAAACCGCAGGACTGGAAGAACTATGAAGACTTCGCGGCCGGCATCGACACGAACCGGCTGCCCGCGACCGGCGCGCTCGCCGGCCGCGCATTGACGTTCGAGCTGCCGAGCGGCGCGTTCGCCGCGCGCTTCGTCGGCGACCACACGCTCGCGTGGCGTCGCAGCGACGCGAGCGACACCGACTGGTACGAGGCGATCGAAGTCGCGCCCGACACGTTCTTCGTCGACGTCACGTTCCGGAGCCGGCCGGCCGAAGCGCTGACGCTCGTGTTCAACACCGCGACGCGGCGCGCGCTCGGCATCCTGTCGCGGATTCGCAGCCGCGATGAAGCGGGCGCCGCGCCGCGCGTCGCGCAGGATTTTCTGGTCGGCACGCTCGCGGGCGGCGAAGCGGGCGCGGGCGCTTCGGGCGCTGCGCCCGAGGAGACGCGCGACCTGATCGGCACGCGCACGCTGAACGTCTACAGCCCGAACCACACGTACGAGCACACGTACCTGAGCTCGACGCGCTACTGCTGGCAATGCCTCGTCGGCGAGCAGCGCGGCCACGGCGACGTCGATCTCGCGACAACCTACAGGTTCGCCGACGACCTCTACGTGTTCACGTTCCGCGAATTCCTGATTCCGGTTGCCTCGGTGTTCGTCTTCAACTTCGCGGCCGGCCGCTCGACGGGCAAGTTCCTCGGCGAGACGGGCGACGGCGCGATCGCGAACCGGCCGGCCGGCTCCTTCATCCGCAAACTGTCGCAGACCGTCTACCCGAACGATGCGCAACCCGTCTGAGGATCACACGATGCGTACCCCTTATCAAATCGTCGCCGATCACTATGCGGCGTCCGACAGACACGACCCCGCCGCGATGATGGCCGACATCGCGCCCGCGATCGAATGGACCGAGATGGCGGGCTTTCCGTGCGCCGGCACGTACCGCAGCGCGGACGAGATCGTCCGCAACGTGTTCCAGCGCCTCGGCGAAGAGTGGAACGGCTATGCGTTCAAGCTCGACGCGCTGCACGACGCGGGCGATACCGTGATCGGCATCGGCCGCTACTCGGGCACGTACAGGCGAACCGGCAAGTCGTTCGAATGCCGCGTCGCGCACGTGTGGCGCGTCGACGCGGGCAAGATCGTGCGCTTCGAGCAGTTCACCGACACGCTGCTCGTCGCGCAGGCGATGCAGCCGTAAGCGCCTTCGTCCGTTCGTTCAACCAACGCGTTTTTTTGTTTCGCACGAGATCTCCATGAACCTGGCCGCTCTCTCGACCCAGCATCAACGCCAATCCGGCTTTCTCGCCCGCCGCCAGTTCGGCAACTGGCTCGACGGCAGCGCCGCCGAGCCGCGCTCGGGCCGCTATCTGCCCGTCGTCGATCCCGCGACCGAGATGACCATCGCCGAAGTCGCCGCGAGCGATGCGCGCGACGTCGACGCGGCCGTCGCCGCCGCGCGCCGCGCGTTCGATTCGGGTGACTGGCCGCGCATGCGGCCCGCGAGCCGCGAGAAGCTGCTGCATCGGCTCGCCGACCGGATCGAGCGTCACGCGGACGAGCTCGCCGCGCTCGAGACGCTCGAAACCGGCAAGCTCGTCGGCGTCGCGCGCGCGATCGACGTGCTGGGCGGCGCCGAGTACGTGCGCTATGTGGCCGGCTGGGCGACGAAGCTCGAAGGCTCGACGCTCGACACGTCGATCGCCGCGCCCGCCGGCACCGAGTATTTCGCGTACACGCGCCGCGAGGCAGTGGGCGTCGTCGGCGCGATCGTGCCGTGGAATTTTCCGCTCGCGATCGCGCTGTGGAAGATCGCGACCGCACTCGCATGCGGCTGCACGGTCGTGCTGAAGCCGTCGGAGGAAACGCCGCTCACCGCATTGCGCCTCGGCGAGCTCGCGCAGGAAGCGGGGCTGCCCGACGGCGTGCTGAACGTCGTGACGGGCACGGGCGCCGAGGCGGGCGCGGCGCTCGTCGCGCATCCGGGCGTCGACAAGATCACGTTCACTGGCTCGGTCGGCGTGGGCCGCGCGATCGGCCACGCGGCCGTCGACCGGATGGCGCGCTTCACGCTCGAGCTCGGCGGCAAATCGCCGCTGATCGTCTTCGACGATGCCGATCCCGACGTCGCCGCGCGCGGCGCGGCGCAGGGCATCTTCTTCAATCAGGGGCAGGTCTGCACGGCGGGCTCGCGCGTGTACGTGCAAAAACGCCTGTTCGAGCAAGTCGTCGCCGGCATCGCGGCGGCGGCCGAATCGATGAAGATCGGCTCGGGCTTCGATCCGAACACGCAGATCGGCCCGCTCGTGTCGAAACGGCACTTCGAGCGCGTGCTCAGCCACGTCGACGCCGCGAAGGAGGAGGGCGCGACGCTCGTCACGGGCGGCACGCGCGCGCTCGACGGCGGCTATTTCGTGAAGCCGACGGTGTTCGTCGACGCCGCGCCTTCGATGCGGATCGTGCGCGAAGAGGTGTTCGGGCCGGTCGTCACGGTCACGCCGTTCGACACGCTCGACGACGCGGTGCGGCTCGCGAACGACACCGACTTCGGGCTCGCGGCGAGCGTGTGGTCGCAGAACCTGTCGCGCGTGCATCGCGTCGTGCCGCGGCTGAAGGCGGGCATCGTCTGGGTCAACACGCACAACATGCTCGACAGCAACCTGCCGTTCGGCGGCTTCAAGCAATCGGGCTACGGCCGCGAGCTCGGCCGCGCGGCGCTCGAACAGTTCACCGAACTCAAGTCCGTCTGCATCGCGCATTGAGCGACACGAGCGTCGGTGCGCCGAAGCGGCGCTGAAGCAACCCCGAAGCATCCACGCAGCCCCCGAGGGCGCGGCCCGCACGCGGAAAGCCGCGCCCCACGACAACATCAGGAGACACGATGAAGCCGCTTTTCCCCCACATGAAGCGCACGCTTGCCGGCGCGTGCATCGCCACGGCGGGATTTCTCGTGCAGCATGCGGCGTTCGCGCAGAGCTGCGGGCTCGCGAACGGCAAGCCCGCAACCGGCGCGCCGATTCCGATCGGCGCGATCGTCGGCAAGACCGGGCCCGACGATTTCAGCTCGTCGGCGCGCGCGGCCGCCGCGTATTTCAGGTGCGTGAACGCGAACGGCGGCATCAACGGCCGGCCGGTCCAGTATCTCGTCGAAGACGATCAATGGAATCCGGAAACCGCGTCGCAGGTCGCGTCGAAGCTCGTGCGCGACCGCAAGGTGCTCGCGCTCGCGGGCAACGCGAGCTTCGTCGAATGCGGCGCGAACGCGAAGTTCTACGAACAGGAAAACGTGATCGCGATCGCGGGCGTCGGCGTGCCGCGCGAATGCTATTTCGCGCGCAACTACGTGCCGCTCAACATGGGGCCGCGCCTGTCGATGACGGAGGCGGCGCTGTACGCGAAGCAGCAGTACAAGGCGACGCGGATGGTGTGCATCGCGCCGAACATCCCGAGCCTCGGCGCGTGGTCGTGCGAAGGGCCGGCGCTCTGGGGCAAGCGCAACGGCGTGAGCGTCGACACGATCGTGATGGACCCCGATTCCGCCGATCCGACGTCGGTCGTGCTGCAGGCGGCGTCGAAGCATCCGCAGGCGATTCTGCTCGGGCTGCCGAAAGGGCTGATGGTGCCGATCCTGTCGGCCGCCGAGCAGCAGAACCTCGGCGGGCGGATTCGCTTCGTCTCGGCGGCGTCCGGCTACGACCTCGGCGTGCCGAAGGCGATCGGCCCGTACTGGAAGGGCAACTTCGACGTGAATCTCGAATTCCAGCCGCTCGACGCGCAAACGCCCGACAACCGGAACTGGCGCGCGGTGATGGACAAGTACGGCGACAGGAAGGACCCGCGCGACACGTTCTCGCAGGCGGGCTATCTCGCCGCGCGGCTCGTGACCGACACGCTGCTGAAACTGCCCGCGAACCAGCTCGACCGCGCGCACGTGACGGCCGCGCTGCGCGAGGTGAAGGATTTCCGCAGCGACATCCTGTGCGGCCCGTTCTACGTCGGCGCGGGCGAGCGGCACAACGCGAACAACGCGGGCCGGATGGCGCAATCGACGGGCGCGGGCTGGAAGACGGCGTCGGCGTGCCAGGCAGTCGACGATCCGCAACTCGCCGACATCCGCGCGGCCGAAAGGAAGATGCACTGACGCCATGAACGCGATCGACTTCGCCCCTTATCTGATCTCCGGGCTCGGCGTCGGCGCGGTCTACGCGCTGTCGGGCGTCGGCCTCGTCGTGCTGTATCGCGCGTCCGGCGTGCTGAACTTCGCGTTCGGCGCGACGGGCGCGTTGGGCGCCTACGTCGCGGCCGCGTGCCTCGACGCCGACTATCCGCAGGCGCTCGCGTGGGGCGCGGCGATCGCCGCGTCGACCGCGGCGTCGCTCGTCTACGGCCTCGCGATCGCGCCGCGGCTCGCCGCGCGCGATCGCGTCGTGCGCAGCGTCGCGACGCTCGGCTTCGCGCTCGTGCTGCTCGGCTTCTGCGAATGGCATTGGGGCGACACGCCGCGCCGCCTCGTGCTGCCGACCGACAGCGAAGCGCTCGACTTCGGCGACGTCCGCTTCACGTACACGCGCATCGTCGGCCTCGCGCTCGCGTTCGCGATGATGGCGGCGATCGGCCTCGTGCTCGCGCGCACGCGGCTCGGGCTGCAGATGCGCGCGCTGTCGAACGACCGGCGCCTGAGCGGCCTGCTCGGCATTCGCGTGCTGAGCGTCGACGCGGCCGCCTGGGCGATTTCGGGCGTATTCGCGGGCATTACCGGCCTGCTGCTCGCGAACCTCGTGCGCCTGCAGGCGGCGGTGCTCACGTTCCTCGTGATCCCGGCGTTCGCCGCGGCGATCGTCGGCCGGCTCGCGTCGCTGCCCGCGACGGTGGCGGCCGGCGTCGCGATCGGCCTCGCCGAGGCGCTCGCGATCACCGTGCCCGGCTTCGCGCCGTACCGCAGCGCGACGCCGTTCCTGATCGCGCTCGTCGCGATGCTCTTCATCGGCTCCCAATCGAGCGGCCACGCCGCGAACGAATCATGAAAACGCCCCTCGCCTTCGCCGCGACGCCGCGCGATGCGGCCGCGCGCGCCAGGCCGTCCGGCGCGCGCCTGCCGCTCGCCGCGACGCTCGGCACGCTCGCCGCGATCGCGCTCGTCGTGCCCGCCGTCGCCGACGCATACTGGATCAAGACGCTGACGTCCGCGCTGACGGTCAGCATCGCCGCCGCGGGCGTCGCGCTGCTGTACCGGCAGCTCGGGCTCGTGTGCCTGTCGCAGCATGCGCTGCTCGGCGTCGGCGGCTGGATCGCGCTCAGGCTCGCGCATCTAGGCGCGCCGTTCGAGCTGTGCGTGATCGCGGGCGCGGCGGGCGGCAGCGCGATCGGGATGATCGCCGGGCTGCCCGCGCTGCGCCTGCGCGGCCTCTATCTCGCGCTCGTCACGCTGATGATGGCGGGCGGGTTTCAGGTCGTCGCGTCCGCGATCGGCTTTCCGGACGGCGGCGGCGGCTTCACCGGCCATCTGTCGTTCGGCGCGCGGCAGATGATGGCGCGGCCGCTCGCCGGCCAGAGCGACGCCGCGTATTTCCGCTACGTCGCCGCGTGGGCCGCGCTCGCGTTCGCGCTGATCGAGCTGCATCGGCGCTCGAAAGCGGGGCGCTCGTGGGCGCTGATCCGGCGCGGCGAGATGCCGGCGCTCGCGGCGGGCGTCAACGTCGTCTTCTACCGGACCTGGGCGTTCGGGCTCGCGGGCCTGCTCGCCGGGCTGTCGGGCGGCCTGCTCGCGGGCTCCGTCGGCCAGCTCGATGGGCGCGCGTTCGCCGCATCGGAATCGGTGCTGCTGTTCGCGCTGTCGGTCGTCGGCGGCGTTTATCACTGGTTCGGCGCGCTGATCACAGGGCTGTTGCTGCGCGCGGTGCCCGCGCTCCTGACCGACTTCGGCGTGAACGGCTATCTCGCGATGATCTTCTTCGGCGCGGCGCTGCTGCATGCGCTGATCACGGCGCCCGCCGGCATCGCCGGGCAGCTTGCCGGGCTTGCGTCGCGTGTCGGGCGCGCGTTTCGCGCCCGCGACGGAGGCGCGCGATGATCGAGATATCGAACCTCACCGTGCAGTTCGGCGGCACGCGCGTGCTCAATGCGCTCGACGCGAAGCTCGCCGCGCCCATCTGCGGGCTGATCGGCCCGAACGGCGCGGGCAAGACGACGCTGCTCAACGTGCTGAGCGGCTTTTTGCGGCCGCGCGCGGGCAGCGTCGCGCTCGACGGCCGCGCGCTGCTCGCGCTCTCCGTCGCCGAGCGCGTGCGCGCGGGCGTGCGACGGACGTTCCAGACCGAACAGATCGTCGAGGATCTGAGCGTTCACGACAACGTGCTCGCGCTCGCCGAGCACGTGATGCCGGCCTTCGCCGCGCGCGACGACACGCGGCGCGCGCTCGAGCTCGTCGGCCTCGCGGACGTCGCGCACGCGCCGGGCGCGGCGCTCAACCTGTATCAGCGGCGGATGCTGGAGCTCGGCAAGGCGCTCGTCGGCGAGCCGCGCCTGCTGCTGCTCGACGAGCCTGGCGCGGGCCTGAACGAGACGGAAGCCGCGCGGCTCGCCGACGTGATCGTTCGCATTCCGGAATGCATCGGCGCGCAGGTGCTGCTGATCGATCACGACGTCGATCTGATCGACGCCGTGTGCGAGGCGACGCTCGTGCTCGATTTCGGCAAGCGGCTCGCGCTCGGGCCGACGCGCGCGGTACTCGACGATCCGCTCGTGCGCAGCGCATATCTCGGCCAGGCGTTCGACGAGCATGAAGCCTGAAGCACTCGGCGCGGCGCGCGCGCCGCACCCCATTCGACAAGGAGTCCGGCGATCATGCGGCTCGAAGTGAAAGATCTCGTCGTCCATCGCGCGAACAAGCCCGTGCTGCACGGCGTATCGCTCGCGGTCGCGCCCGGCCGGGTGACGGCGCTCGTCGGCGCGAACGGCGCCGGCAAATCGACGCTCGTGATGAGCATTGCCGGCGCGCTGCCCGCGACGTCGGGCGACGTGCTGCTCGACGGCGCGCCGCTCGGCGCGCTGCGGCCCGAAGCGGTGCGTCGCCGCGGCGTCGCGGTCGTGCCGGAAGGGCACCGCGTGCTCGGCGATCTGTCGGTGCGCGACAACCTGCGCGCGGCGGGCGCGTTCCTGTCGGCGCGGCGGCTCGATGATGCGATCGACCGCGCGCTCGCGCTCTTCCCGGAGCTCAAGCCGAAGCTCGATGCGCGCGGCAATGATCTGTCGGGCGGGCAGAAGCAGATGGTGTGCGTGTCGCAGGCGCTGATCGGCGAGCCGCACACACTCCTCATCGACGAGCTGTCGCTCGGCCTCGCGCCCGCGGTGACGAAGCGTCTCGCGCAGACCGTCGCGCAGATCGCGAACGACGGCGTCGCGGTGCTGCTGATCGAGCAGTTCACGACGATCGCGCTCGCGCTCGCGACGAACGCATACGTGCTCGAACGCGGGCGCGTCGCGTTCGCGGGCAGCGCGCAGACGCTGCGCGAGCGGCCGGAGATTCTGCACGGCAGCTATCTCGCGTCGAAGGGAAGCAGCGCGAACGCGGCGTGACGCAGGCGAGCGAAGCGGCGGCGGGCGCGATGCGAGCAGGCCGGCCGCCGCTCGCGCGGGAACGTCGTTCCGATCGGCGCTCGGGGCCCGAAACTCAGGACAAGGCGCGACGCCGCACGAACTCGCGCGGCGTCATGCCATAGCGCTGCTTGAAGCTGCGGCAGAAATGCGCGCTGCTGCTGAATCCCCAACTGAACGCGATTTCGGAAATCGCGGGTTTCGCCGCGCGCGCGTTGTCGAGCGCGTCCTTGCAGCGCTCGAGCCGGCTCGACCAGATGTAGCGGTCGATCGTCACGCCTTCCTCCTCGAAGATCCGGTGCAGATAGCGCTTCGAGCAGCGCAGCTCGCGTGCGATCCGGTCGATCGACAGGTCGGCGTCGGCGAGATGGCCGTGGATGTATTGCTTGACGCGCATCCGCAGCACGGCGGGCAGCGCGACGTGCGCGCCTTGCGCGTCGCGCTGCGCGGTCAGCGTCGAGACGATCAGGCCGAGGATCGTCTCCGACAGCGCGGTGCCCGTCGTGCCGGGCAGCGACGGCAATTGTTCGGATAACGACACGAGGAACGACGACAACAGCGAGAACAGCCCCTTGAGCTCGAACTCGCGGACGTCCGACGTGTGCAGGCCGGGCACCGCGAAGCCGCCGAGCTGCCTGCGCGGAATCTGGATCGCGAGCTGCTCGACGTGCGTCAGGTTCGCGATGCTGTACGGCACGCGCGGGTCGTACAGACTCCAGTCGCCCGTGCGCAACCGGAACACCTTGCCGCGCTGCTCGATCTCGCTCACGCCGCTCAGTTGCAGGATCAGCTTGAAGAAGTCGGAGCCGTGATCGTGCAGCGCCGCGACGGGCCTCACGATCCGGTGCGCGGGCGCGGCGATCGTGAACACGCGCATCGGGCCGATCTCGTACTGGCTGAGCTGCGCGTCGAACGCGTCATCGCCGTCGCAGCACGCGTCGAGTCCGCCGAAGTATTGCGTGACGACGCGGCCCCACGCGCGGCCGCGAAACGCGGGCGATTCGCCCGCCGTCGTGAAGAATCTGCCGTTCACCATGCGCTCCTTGCGAGTACACGTCCAGCCGGACCATGCAGGGGCATGCGGTCTGCCCGGATATAGTTAGCATATTAAATATTCGGCGCGGGCTGAATCCGGTTTACTCCGCACGCGAAAATCGGCTGCTTAGGCAGCGATTTTAACGCGTGAGCGGCCGCGTTACGTGCGTTGGCCCACACAAGGATCCGCGCGGCCGCCGCCGGGCGCGAAAGACGATCAGAAACGGGTCAGCATCCCGATGCGCGCGAGAAACTGCGAGCGCGAGCCCGACTGCGCATCGGGCCCCATCACGCCGTTGATCCACGCGTGCGCGCCGGCGCTGCCGCCCGCGTACTGATACACAGTTTCGACATACGCGGACGTGCGCTTCGACAGCGCATACTGCACGGCCGCCGTGACCTGATGCGCGTAGTTGCGGTCGAGCTGCGCGTTGCCCTTCATGTATTCGTAGTTCGCGCCGATCGTCCAAGGCGCGCCGACGTAGCGCGCGCCCGCCTGGATCACGTCGATCGCCGCGCCCGTCAGCGTGTTGCGCGTGTTCGTGTACAGCAGGTTCAGATCGAACGCGGACAATGCGTAACGCGCGCCGAGCCCCCAGTTGCGCAGCCCGTCGTGCCCGTTGTTCATCTGCGGATACTTGACTTCGACGTATGCGGCGCCGAGCGCGAAACTGCCCGTCTCGTACTTGAGGCCGGCGCTGACCGTGCTGTTCGCCGACAGCCCGCCGCCCGCCTGATTGCCGAAGCCGTACATCAGGCCGAACACGAGCCCGCTCAGGTTCGCGCTCGTGTACTTGACCGAGTTCGGCACGCGGCTCGAGCCCGCCATCCGGTCGAAGTCGAACGAGCCGGTCGGATTGTTTGGAATCCCGAGCGTCGAGAACGGCCCCTGACGGAAGTTGTACAGGCCGCCGTAGCGGAACGCGCCGTCGAACGAGCCGAACGTCAGCGAATCGGTCATGAAGTCGTATTGCTGGCCGAGCGTCACGCTACCGAGCCGCTCGCTCCATAAGCCGACGAGCGCGGTGCGCGAGAACATCGAGCCGGGCGCCGGCAGCGCGGCGCCGTTGCCGAGCGCGTATTGCGACGTCAGCTCGAAGATCGCCTTCGCGCCGCCGCCGAGATCCTCGGTGCCCCTGAGCCCCCATAGGTTCGGCACCGCGATGCCGTCGTCGAAACTCACACTGTGCCTGCCGCCTTCGTTCGACACGTACGACACGCCTGCATCGATCAGGCCGAACAGCGTGACGCTGCCGCCGGACGCGTGCGCGCCCGTCGCGACGGCGAGCCCCGCCGCCGCTACCGCAAACTTCTTCATCGTCGTCTCCGTTGGGGGTGTCGTTATGCGCGGCGGCGCTCGGGGCGCCGCCGTCGATCTCCGGCTCGGAGTGTGGAGCAGCGTGCGGCGCGCATCTTTCCCGACGGCGCACAAACACTAGCTCGACGATGCACTCGGCGATCGTCAGACGTTACGGATGTCGAAATGAAATGCGCGGCGTGGCGCGATGCGGCGCGCGCGCCGCACGCCGGAAACGAACGGCGTTGCGGCGACGGCGCTCAGGCCGCGTCGCACGCGTTGGCGGCGGCCGTCGGCAGATCGTCGGCGGAGCGCGCGCGCACGTAGCGCGCCGGGTTGTCGGCGGCCGCCTCCAGCGCGCGGAAATGTGCGGCGCCGCACTGTATCCTGCGCCGCTCGTACGCTTGCAGATCGCCGTCGCCGATGCCGCTCTTCGATTCGACGACGAAATAGAGCCGCGGCCCGTCGCCCTCGGCGATCAGCACCGCCCAGTCGGGGCTGTAGCTGCCGAGCGGCGTCGGAATCCTGAACCAGCCGGGCAGCTTCGCATACAGCCTGACCGCGTCGTCCCGTTCGAGCGATTCGACGAATGCGCGCTCGGCGGGCGTTTCGCACGGCACGTCCTCGTGGATCGATTTCGCCGCGCCGCGCCGCATGCTCGACAGATAGCCGGTAAGCGGTTCGTCCTCGAACAGCGACAGCGCATGCACGTGCTCCTTGCCGAGCAGCTTGTATTCGATCCCGTCGACGAGCGCGTCGCGCTTGCAGCGCTCGAGCGTCGCGGCGGCGAGCGCGATGAAACGTTGAGGATTGCGCGGGAATTCGTCGAGCCGGCCGCTTTCGATCAGCACGGTCGCGATCGTGCGCCGCGTGAGCTGCGTGCGGTCCTGCAGCTCGGTCAGCAGATCCGGCAGGTCGAGCTCGCCTTCGTCGATCGCGATCGCATCCGCCGCCTCGGTTTCGGTTGCCTCGACGCCCGACGCGTCGATCGCGATGTCGGCCTTGCGCCATTGCAGCCGCGCGCGCGCGACGGCGGGCGCCGCCTTCAGCGCGGCGACGCAGCGCTCGATCAGACGCGCGTTGTCGAAGTTCACGCGGTACGTCGTCCGGTACTGGATGCGCTCCCACAGCGCACGGAATTCGTCGCTGAGGCACACCGCCTTGCCGTGCGCGTCGCGCCGCAGCGCGATGGGGCGGCGCTCGTCCGCGTTGCGCACGTCGAGCCGGCCCGCGAGCTTGCGCAGCATGTCGACGATCAGCGCGCGCTGCGCGTCGAATTCGTCGGGCAGCGGCAATGCGCGCAGCTTGAGCGCCGCGCGCAGCGTGTCCTGCACGCGGCCGCGGGCATCGAGATAGCCGGCGTCGCGCAGATACGTCCACAGCGCGGCCGACCGCTCGATGCCGAGCGGCTGCACGCTGCCGTCGCCGGCCGGCACGGGCAGCGCGGCGAACTGATGCGTTTCGACGATGCCGAAGCGGATTCCCGTATCGGCTTCGATTTCCTTCTGCAGGTTCTCGGCGAACTGCTCATAGCTTTCGCCCGCGATCACCGTCAGCGTGTTGACGTCGAAGCCGCGCACGCGCTCGCCGCGCTGGTCGACGGCGAGGCGCAGCCCGCGGCCGATCGTCTGGCGACGCTCGCGCTCGCTGTGGATGTCGCGCAGCGTGCAGATCTGGAACACGTTCGGATTGTCCCAGCCTTCCTTCAACGCCGAATGCGAGAAGATGAACTTGAGCGGCGTATCGAACGACAGCAGCCGCTCCTTGTCCTTCATGATGAGGCCGTACGCGCGCTCCGCATTCTCGCGGCTGCCCGCGCTCCTGTCGCTCGTGTCGGTCCAGCCGCCTTTCTTGTCGATCGAGAAATAGCCGTCGTGCACGGCCTGCGCCGCGAGATCGGCGTCGACGCCGCCGAACAGCGCGCGATATTCGGGCAGCTTCGCCGCGCGCCGGTATTCGTCCTCGAACAGCAGCGCGTAGTCGCCCTTGAACGGCTGGCCGTGGCGGTCGTACTTGCGATACTTGTCGACCGCGTCGACGAAGAAGAGCGACAGCACCTTCACGCCGAGCGGCGTGAGGCGCAGTTCCTTGTCGAGATGCTCGCGGATCGTGCGGCGGATCATCTCGCGCTGGATCGCGAGCGTGTCGAGGTCGCCGTATGTGTCGCCGATCGACAGGAACGCGTCGCCGCCCGGATAGCGCAGCACCAGATACTCGGCGCCGCGCGCCGCGTGAATCTCGCCGATCCGGAAATTCGCGTAGACGGCGCGGCGCGCGACGCGCTCGAGATCGTCGCCGTCGGAGACGGAAACCGTCTGCCGCTCGACGTCGCCCGCCGCCGTCGCGACGTCAAGCTCGACGCGCGCGGCGATCGCGCCGCGCCGGCTGCCGATCGACATCACGCGGATGAATGGCTTGTTGTGCGCATCCTCGACGGTCGCCGACGCGATCTCGATCTGCTTGACGAGCTTGCGCTCGTACGCGTCGATCGCATCGAGCCGGTAGAGCATCTGGTACTTGTCCGCGTGCGTCGCCGAGTAGCGCAGCGTGCAGAGCGGGCGCATCGCGTCGAGTGCTTCCTTGCCGCGCCCATCGAGCCCGCCGTCGACGCTCTGCGGCTCGTCGACGATCACGATCGGATGCGTCGCTCGAATCAGGTCGATCGGCTTTTCGCCGCCCGTCTGCTCGCTGTCCTTGTAGAGCGTGTTGACGTCCTTCTTGTTGATCGCCGCGACCGTGACGATCATGATCTGCACGGTCGATTTCGACGCGAAGCCGCGCACCTCGCCGAGCTTCGCCGAATCGTAGACGAAGTAGTCGAACGGCACGCCCGCGTACAGGCGCCGGAAATGCTGCCCGGTGATCTGCAGCGTCTTGTACACGCCTTCCTTGATCGCGACCGACGGCACGACGATCACGAACTTCGTGAAGTCGAAGCGGCGGTGCAGCTCGAAGATCGTGCGCAGGTACACATAGGTCTTGCCCGTGCCCGTTTCCATCTCGACGGTGAAATCGTTCGAGCTCGGCGCGCCGGACGGCGGCAGCCCGTTTCGCACCTGCACGCGCGCGAGATTCTCGGCGAACGTGTGCGCGTCGAGCGTCAGCCGATTGCCGACGCCGAGCCCCGATTCGGCCATCCCGAGCGAAATCTGCGGGCTCGCGCGCCGCCGCGCGGCCTGCGCGGTCACGCTGAATTCGGCGCGGCACGCCTCCTGGCCGCGAAACAGATCGCATACCGCCTCGATCGCTTCGAGCTGATAGTCGAGATCCGACTCGAAATGCAACTGCATGCTCAATCTTCCTTGTCTGCGTGTGGCTCGCGTGCGCGCATCAGAGGCTCCGGATACGCTTCACGCCGTGCTGCTCGAGGATCGCCGACAGGTTCACCTTCGCGACGTCGTCCGCGAAGCCGCTGTCGCGGAACACGCAGGTCAGCTCGCGCGTATCGGCGGCGCCCGCCGCGGCTATCAGCTTGACGATGCCCTCGCCGAGCGCGTCGGTCGACGCGCGGTCGATGTGCGTGTCGAAGCACGCGACGATCGCGCCGTCGATCACGTGGACCGCCTTGCCGGCGATCGTCCGCGCGTCGATCGGCGCGCACAGGTCGAGCCCGAGCTTCAGCATCAGTTCGTACAGCAGATCTTCCTCGGAGCGGTTCGGCTTGACGTGCTCGACGGCCGCGAACAGCGACTGCTGGATGTCGTCGCCGCGCGGGTCCCATTCGGAGACGTTCGTCGAATCGAGCCTGAACACGCGAAAGCCGAGGTCGGCGCGCACGCCCGGATGCTCGGCCGCGACCCGCGCCGCCGAGCGACGCAGCCGCTCCTTCGTCAGCTCGGCGAGATTGAGCGGCACGCGCTGCGCCGCGCAGAAATCGGCGGCGGCCTTCTGGTCCTTGCTGCCGGCGTCGAGCGGCTCGGGCAACTGCACGAGCACGTAGCGGCGATTGCCGCCGTCGGCCGCGTTGAGCGCCATCACCGCGTGCGCGGTCGTGCCCGAGCCGCCGAAAAAGTCGACGATCAGATCGTCGCCGTCCGTGCACCAGCCGATGATCGACGCGGCTAATTCGACAGGCTTCGGCTGATCGAAAGGAATGCCGAGCGACTTCATCAGCGCGTCGTCCGAGCCGCCGAACGGCAACACCGACGGCACGTTCTCGTACATGTTCTCGTCGAGGAAGTAGATCCGCTGCGGCTGCGTGGTCTCGTCCGCGCCGAATTCGACGAGGCCCTTGTCGATGAGCGCCTGCATCGTCGCGGGCGGATTGCGCCAGCCGCGCTCGGGCACGGGGCACGGCTCGCCCGTCACCGGATGCACGAGCGGCACGAAGTAGTCGTCGGGCGCCTTCTTCTTGTTCGGCCACGCCATCGACACGAGGCGGTACACGCGGCCATCGGCCGAGATCCGGTCATACATCGCCTCGCCGCCCGACAGCGTCGTCTGCGACTTCACCCAGCTACGGTACGCGGCATTCGCGTCCGCGATCGTCGCGGCATCCGCGATCGCGCCGCGCGCCGCGTCCAGCATGCGTTGCGCGTTGCGCTTCGCCCGCTTGAGCGGCGCGCGCTCGAACAGCAGCTCCGCGTCGCGCGCGAACAGCACGATCGATTCGTGCTGGTACGCGATCCCGCGCGCGTCGCCCTTCGGATTGCGCTTGTCCCACACCGCGACGCCGAGCTCGTTGTCTTCGCCGAAGATCTCGCGCATCACGAGCACGAGCGCGTGCTGCTCGTGCTCGTCGATGTGCACGGCGATCACGCCGTCGTCGGCGAGCAGATCGCGCGCGAGCTTCAGGCGCGGATAGATCATGTTCAGCCAGTCCGTGTGGAAGCGGCCGCTCGCGTCGGTGTGGCTGCTGACCCGCTTGCCGCCCGTCGTCTGGCCGGTCAGCTCGAGATAGTGGCGCAGGCTGTCGGTGAAATTGTCCGGATAGACAAAATCCTTGCCGGTGTTGTACGGCGGATCGATGTAGACGAGCTTCACGCGTCCCGCGTAGCTCTTCTGCAGCAGCTTCAGCACCTCGAGGTTCTCGCCCTCGATCATCAGGTTGCGAGTCGACGCCCAGTCGACGCTCTCGCGCGGGCACGGGCGCAGCGTGCCCGTCGACGGCGTGAGCGCGAGCCGGCGCGCGCGGCGCTTGCCGTGCCAGTTCAGGCCGTACTTCTCGCCGGCGTCGGCGTCGACGACGGCGCCGACCATCGCCGCGAGCACGTCGAGATTCACCGACGCGCCGTCCGGCCCTTCGGTCACGACGTCCGGAAAGAGCGCCTTCAGGCGCTCGACGTTCGCGGACACGAGATCCGCGGATTGCGCTTCCGGGCTCGTCGCATCGAGTTTCTGCATCATCCTTTCCATCCATTGCATGTCATCGCGCCGGCATGCGGACCCGATTTTCGGGCCGCGCGGCGCGGCAAAGGCGAAACGCTAGCGATCCGTCACGCGCAGGTCAAGGACTTGCGGCGGGGCGCGGGCCGGCGTTCGGCGACGCAGATGTTTACCACAGGTTCGGAAGCCGGCCGCCGGCGCGGGCTTTCGCCGCGCGTGCGCGAGGCCGCGCGCGATGACGAAAGGCCCGGCGTGAGTGGCCGTCGAATGCCGCGGGGTCTCGCAGGAGATCGGGCGAGCGCGGCGGGAAAAGCGGCGGATGCGGGAGAAGCGGGAAGGGCGGCACGGCGCGGTGGCCAGCCGTGCCGCGCGGCGGATCAGAACCGCGTGCGGATGCCGGTCGTCAGCTCGAGCTGGTTGGTCGCGCCGTGCGTCGACGCAACCGTGTAGCCGCCGTGCAGGCGCATGTAATCGCCGGCGAGATACAGCTCGGTGCGCTTCGACAGGTGGTAGAACACTGAGCCGTACAGCGTTTCCTTGAAGCCGTTGCCGACGCCCGACGTGAGGCTGAAGTTGCCGATGTTCGCGTTCGGCACATTGCCGTCGCTGTTGTAGGCGGCGTTGTGCACGCGCATCTGCTGATAGCCGAGTTCGTAGTCGAGCGGGCCCTTCGGCGCGACCTTGAACGATACGGTCCACGCGTTGTCCTGGCGCTGGCCGAGCGCGCCCTGATCGCCCAGGTAGCGGAAATAGCCGGCGTTCACGCGGAAGATGTCGAACGTGTAGTTGCCGCCGACCGAGAACGACTTGTTCGCGTAGCCCGCGTGGTTCACGTGGCTGAAGAAGCCCGACACGTTGAACGGGCCGCCGTTGTAGCCGAGCGCGACCTGGTAGGTCGAGTTCTGCCCGAAGCTCGTCGAATTGCTGAACGCGTAGCCCGCGCTCGCGAAGATGCCGTTGCCGAACAGCTTCTTCCACGCGAGGCCGTTGTTGTAGCGCGTGCCCGTCGCACCCGCCGCGTAGAAGATCATCTGCTTGAAGTTGTTCGCGTTCGTCCAGCCGCCTTCCTCGGTCGTCAGCTTCGCCGAGCCGTACGGGTCGCCGTAGATCGCCGCCGCGTCGCGCGCGATCGTGTTCTGAAAGCCGGCGGTGAGCTTGCCGAACGTGTCGTTTTCGATGCCGACCCATGCGTCGCGGTCGAAGATCTGGCCCGGGTCTTCCATGTTGCCGTCGGCAACCGTGTATTCGCTTTCGAGCCGGAAGATCACCTTCGTGCCGCCGCCGATGTCCTCCGCCCCCTTCAAGCCCCAGCGGCTGCCGCTGAACCACGGCTCGCCGCCGAGCCCCATGCCGATCACGTGATCGCCCTTCGCGTTCGCGTGCGACTGATAGGTGGGAAAGCTCAGGTCGATGAGCCCGTAGAGCTGGACGCTCGACTGCGCGTGCGCTTGCGGCGCCGCGCAGGCGGCCGTCGCGATGGAAAGTGCCAGGTATTGTCGTTTCAAGATCGTCCCCTCCGGTATCGTGTTGACCGCCATTCTTTCGTAGTACGCAGCGTCGGCTGCGCAGACGCGGTGCGATGCGCGTCGAACGGCCACGTCATCGTAGTGGGCGCAATCCTTCGCGGCGCTTTCGCGCCGGCCGAGGAAATCTCCGGATAAGTACGGGGTGGTGCTCGTTTTTCGGCTGGGTCAGGCGAGGGCGCCGCGCTCGAGGCCCGGCGCGGCGGCTCATTCGGCCGCGTCCTTCGTCCGAAGAATGTAGCCGAGCCCGCGCAGCGTGATGATCTGCGCGAGCGAGCCCGACAGGTGCTTGCGCAGGCGGTGGATGTAGATGTCGATCGCATCGGCGCTCGGCTCGTCGTCGAGGCCGTACACGCTATCCATCAGGCGCGCTTTCGATACCGTCTTGCCCTGCTGGAGCATCAGCGTTTCGAGGATCGCATGCTCGCGGCGGCGCAGCGCGAGCGGCACGCCGCCGCACTGGAATTCGCGTGTCGCGAACAGATAGACGAGATCGCCGCATGCGAGCTGCGTCACGCCGACGCCGCATTGCCGCCGGATCAATGCGCGAATCCGCGCGACGAGCTCGCGCGATTCGAACGGCTTCACGACGTAATCGTCGGCGCCCGCGCTGAAGCAGTCGACCTTGTCGTCGACCGAGCCGTGCGCGGTCAGCATCAGCACGGGCACGTTGTCGCCGCGGCGGCGCAGCCGCGCGAGCAGCTCCTTGCCGCTCATGCCGGGCAGCCGCATGTCGAGCAGCAGCGCATCGTAGCGCTGCGCCTTCAGCACCGTATCCGCGCTCTCGCCGTCAGGCGCCGAATCCACGCCGAAGCCTTCGCCGCGCAGCAGATCGATGATCCAGTGCGCGAGTTCCGCGTTGTCTTCCACGAGCAGCAATTTCATCAGGACACTCTCAATTGCGATAGGCGGGCAGCCGCACGGTCATCCTCACGCCCCGGTTGCCCGGGCCCGTCGCGAGCGAGACCGTGCCGCCGTGCGACTGCGCGATCTCCTCGACGATCGCGAGCCCGAGGCCCGTGCCTTCCTCGTCCTTTGCGACGCGATAGAAGCGCTTGAACACGTGCGGCCGCGCTTCGGCCGGAATGCCGGGGCCGTCGTCGACCACGTCGAGCACCACCGCGTCGCCGTCGCGCCGCGCGCTCACCGTCACGCGGCCGCCTTCGTGCGTATAGCGCACCGCGTTGTCGACGAGATTCATCAGGAGCGCCGACAACAGGCTTTCGCTGCCCGCCACCAGCAGATCGTCATCGAGCTCCGCGCCGAGATCGATGCGGCGCCGCTCGGCGAGCACGATCGCCTCCTCGAGCACGCCCGACACGACGGCCGCGACGTCGACGCGCGCGGCGAGCCGCGCGGGCGACGCGGCTTCCGCGTGCGCGAGCAGGAGCAGCTTGTCGGTGACGTCCGCCATCCTGCGGCTGCTGCGCTGCATCGACGCGAGCAGCCCGGCGAGCGCCGCGTCGTCGCTCTCGCGCTGCCGCGCGCACTGGATCTGCGTGTCGATCACCGCGATCGGCGTGCGCAACTGGTGCGCGGCGTCGGCGATGAAGCGCCGTTGCGTCGCCGCGTGCAGGTTCAGCCGCGCGATGCACTGGTTGATCGCGTCGACGATCGGCCGCAGCTCGAAGTGGAGCCGCTCGGTGCGGATCGGCTCGAGCTCCATCGGCCCGCGGTCCGCGACGTCGTCCTTCAGCTTCATCAACGGCCGCAGCTCGAACGTGAGCCCGAGATAGACGAGCGCCATCGCGAGCGCGAGCATCAGCGCGAGCCGCCAGAGCTGCGGATGCCAGATCGCCGCGATCATCATCTGCCGCGACGTCTGCGTCTTGCCGACGACGACCGTCACCGTTTCGGTGTCGCCCGCGTTGTAGAGCTCGCGCGTGTACGCGACCGCGCGGATCTCAAGCCCGTTGAGCGCCGTGTCGAACAGCACCGGCTGCGCGCCGGGCGCGGCCGGCGCGGCCGGGCCGGCGAGATCGGGGTTGCCGGCGAGCAGCCGGCCGCCGCCCGTGCGAACCTTGTAGTACACCTGATCCCGCGCGGGCGACTCGAACAGCTCGAGCGCGGCGGGCGGCACGTTCGCGACGAGCGCGCCGCTTTCCCAGTCGACGTCCTCCGCGATCGCGCGCGCGGACGCGACGAGCGCGCCGTCCTGCACGAGGTCGGCGGTCTTGCGCGCGGTGTCGTACGACATCGCGCCCGCGATCGCGACGAACACGGCAAGCGGCAGCAGCAGCCACCAAAGCAGTCGGCCGCGCAGGCTGTGCGACATGCCGTTATCCCCCAACTCCAGCGCAGAAAACGAAACGGCGCACCGAAGATGCGCCGTTTCGTTGATGCATCGTCTTCAGAACGCGGCGGGCCGCCACTTCAGGAGCCGCTTCTCGAGCCGGGTCAGCAGGAAGTCGGCAGCGAGCGCCACGACGGCGAGCACGATCATCGCGGCGAACACGCCGCTCGCGTTGAACGCGCCCTGTGCGGTCGAGATTAGCAGACCGATGCCTTGCTTGGAACCCAGAAATTCCCCGACGACCGCGCCGACGAGCGCGAAGCCGAAGCTCACGTGCAGGCTCGCGAGAATCCAACTGAGCGCGGACGGAATCACGACGGAGGTCGTGATCTGCCGGCGCGACGCGCCGAGGATCTGCGCGTTCGCGATCAGGTAGCGGTCGGCCTCGCGCACGCCCTGGAACGCGTTGCCGAACACGACGAAGAACACCATCACCACGGCGAGCGCGATCTTCGACGCCATCCCGAGGCCGAGCGCGATCACGAACACCGAGCCCAGCACGACGCGCGGAATCGAGTTCGCGATCTGGATGTAGAGGCCGAACACGTCGGCGAGCAGCTTGTTGCGCCCGAGCACGATCCCGCAGAAGACGCCCGCGACCGAGCCGATCAGAAAGCCCGCGATCGTCTCCTCGAGCGTCACCCACACCTGCAGCAGCAGCGGGCCCTGTGACGTGCCGTTGACGAACCAGTCCTGGATCTGCGCGGCGATCAGCGACGGCATCGAGAAGAAGAACGGGTCGATCCACTTGAGGCGCGCCGCGATCTCCCAGCCGCCCAGCGCGACGACGAGCACCGCGATGCGCAGCCCGACGATCAGTTGCCGGCGCCGCTGCAGCCGGCGCTGGGCGGCGCGCTCTTCGTCTTCGAGCGAGGTGGTGGTGCCAAGCGGCGTCGGAAGCGTCATGTCAGTCATGCTCCAGTCCTTTCCTGTTTATGCGATCTGCACTTCTTCGCGCAGGTCGTGCCAAATGTCCTTCGAGATTTCGATGAAGCGCTGCTCGTAGCGCACTTCCGACGTGATGCGCGGGCGCGGCAGATCGATCTCGTACACGCGCTTGAGCGTCGCCGGGCGCGACGTCAGCACGAACACGCGGTCCGCGAGCGCGATCGCCTCCTCGAGGTCGTGCGTGACGAACACGACGGAGCCCTTGTTCGCCGACCAGAGCTGCAGCAGCTCGTCCTGCATCAGCGTGCGCGTCTGCATGTCGAGCGCCGAGAACGGCTCGTCCATCAGCAGGATCTCGGGCTGGTTGATGAACGTCTGCGCAAGCGCGACGCGCTTTCGCATCCCGCCCGACAACTGGTGCGGGTAGTGCTTCGTGAATTTCGCGAGCCCGACGCGGCGAATCCATTCCTCCGCCTGCGCGTATGCGGATTCCTTCGAGCGGCCGCGAAAGAGCGGGCCCGCCGCGACGTTGTCGATCACCGTGCGCCACGGGAACACCGCGTCGGCCTGGAACACGAAGCCGATCCGCGGATCGATGCCGTCGACGGGCTTGCCCATCACGCGCACCTCGCCGGACACGGGCTTCAGGAGCCCCGTGATCAGATTGAGCGTCGTCGATTTGCCGCAGCCCGTCGGGCCGACGATCGCGACGAACTCGCCGCGCGCAACCGACATCGTGAAGTCGTGCAGCGCGACGGTCGCACGGCCGTCCGGCGAGATGAAGCGGCACGACACGTTGCGAAACTCGATCGCGGGCGCATGGGCCGAAACATGTTGATTCATCGCTAGAAGTCCTGCATCGGAACCGGCGCCGTCCGTGCGGCGCCGGCGGCCCTCGCGAGCCTGGTTCAAAACTGATCGCGCGTCGGGCGCGGCGCTCGTTTCACGCTCACTTCGCGCTCACGAACTCGTTCGTATAAGTCTTCGACAGATCGATGTGCTTGCCCTTCACCGAAGGGTTGAACGCGGACAGCACCTTGAGCACCGTCGCCGGGCCGTCGGCGGGCATCCTGCCGTCGGGCGTGTACATCGGCAGCGACGCCTTCAGCGCGCTCACGTAGAGCGCCTTGTCCTTCTGGTAATCGGCGGGCATCTTCGCGGCGATCTCTTCCGCGCTGTGCGTGTGGATGAACTGCATCGTGCGCGCGAACGCGTGCGCGAGCTTTGCCGCCTGCGCCTTGTGCGTGTCGGCCCACGCGGACTGCACATACAGGCTCGCCGCCGGATACGTGCCGCCGAGCGCGGCGCGCGTGCCGTCGAGCGTGCGCAGATCGACGAGCACCTTCGCGTCGCCGTTCTTCTCGAGCACCGACACGGTCGGCTCGGTCGTCATCCCCGCGTCGATGCGGCCTTGCTTGACGGCCGCGATGAAGCTCGCGTCGGCGCCGACGGGCAGCATCGTGTACTGGTTCGCGGCGATTCCGTGCTGCTGCGCGAGGTACTGCGTGAGGAAGCTCGTCGACGAGCCGAGGCCCGTCACGCCGAGCGTCTTGCCCTTCACGTCGGCCATCGACTTGATCGCGCCCGCGGCTTTCGTCGACACCATCTCGACCTCGCCCGGCACCTGGCCGAGCACGGCGATCGCCTTCACGTCCTTGCCCTTGCTCTGCAGGTCGATCGTATGATCATAGAAGCCGACGACACCCTGCACCGCGCCCGCGAGCAGCTCGTTCTCGGCGTCGACGCCCGCCGGCTGCGACTGCAGATCCACGTCGAGCCCTTCCGCCTTGAAGTAGCCGAGCTCCTGCGTGAGACGCGCGGGCAGGTAGATGAGCTTCGTGATGCCGCCCACCATGATCGTGATCTTGCCGCCGTCGTCGGCGAAGGCGGGCTGCGAAGCGAAGCCGAAGGACAGGCCGGCCGCGACCGCGGCCAGGCTGAGCGCGCGAAGAGTGGTGCGCATCGGGAGTCTCCAATGTTGTCTGTATCGAGCGATGCTTGCTGCATCGTCGAAACGAGTATAGGGAGACGAAACCTTCCGCAACCTTTCGCGAGCGCGGCTTTCTTTTAGGGGTTTTCCAGCAACGCCGGCGGCGGCGGGGCGAAGCGCCCTTGAACGGCGCTAAGCCGCGCCCAGCATCGCCGGCACGCCGAGCCGGCTCGCCGTCCAGCCCGCGCCGTACAGGCCGAGGCCGAAGATCGCGTGCGCGACGACGCTGTGAAAGCGCGCGGCGGCCGGCCGCGGCGTGCGGCTCGCCGCGATGCCCGCGCCCATCGCCGGCTGCATCACGAAGAACGGCGCCGCGACGCTGCCGATGCCGACGGCGAGCGCGGGCCCGAGCGTAGGCGCCGCCGCCCAGCCGAGGCCCCAAAGCGCGAGCAACAGCGCCGCGAACGCGATGCCGATCAGATAGTGCGCGAGCCAGCCGAGCGCGCGCTCGCCGGCCATGCGCGGCGACGCGGCGATCGGCGCGTGGCGCACGCGAGCGCGCGCGAGATGGCCGAGCCAGCGGCCGACGAGCCCGTAGTCGAGCGACGGAACGCCGAAGCAGCGCTTGCGCACGAGCGCCCAGACGTCCATCGCGACGGTCGCACCCGTGCCGATCACGAGCGCGCAGACGGCAAATGCGAGCGCGTCAGACACCGACGGCCTCCTTGCGCGTCGACCACTTCGCCGGCGCCCGCGCTTTGACGAGCCAGCACGCGGCCATGAAGCGCACATCGGCGCCGTGCACGTAAGGGTCGAACGCGGCGCGCACCGTGTCGACGACCCGCGCGCGCATGGCGTCGTCGAGGTCCGCGAACATCTGGCCGACCGGGCCGAACCGGCTGAAATGGCCGATCAGCTCGCGCTCGGGCAGTGTGCATTCGACGTCGATCGGCCGCACGTCGACGCCGCGCCAGCCGCTTTGCGCGAGGACGGCTTCGATCCGCCGCACGTCGCCGAAGAAGAACTGGCCGGGCGCGTCCGGCTGCCGCGCGGGCAGGCTCGGCAAGAGCGGCGCGGCCGCGCGCTCCGCCGTCGTCATGAACGGGTTCTCCGCCGCGCCGCGCCACGCAATGAACGCGAGCGGCGCGTCGGACGACGCGGCGCGCAGCAGGTTCGCGAACGCGTCGACGGCGTTCTCGAAGAACATCACGCCGAAGCGCGAAATGATCGTATCGAAGCTCGCCGGCGCGAACGCGTGCGTTTGCGCGTCGGCGTGAACGAAGCTCGCCGGCACGCGTTCGCGCTCGGCGCGGCCGCGCGCGGCGGCGATCAGCGGCTGCGACACGTCGACGCCGACGCAGCGGCCCTGCTCGCCGAGCATGCGCGCGACGGCGAGCGTCGTCGCGCCCGCGCCGCAGCCGACGTCGAGCACGTGCCGCCCGCCGCCCGCGCGGGCCGCCTCCACGAGCAGTTCCGCGAACGGCTCGAACATCCGGTCGAGCATCTGCTGCGCGTCGGCCCACGCGCGCCCCGCGCGGCCGTTCCAGTGCGCCGCCTGTCCACTGTATCCGCTGTATCCGCTGTCTCCGTTATCGCTCCGATCCGTGACGTTCATCGTCGTGCTCCAGTGCTTGCCTTCGAGAGGCCGGAGCTACACTATGCCAATTCAAGTCCACTTGAGGTCAAGCGCGTGGGAAACCTGGATATCGCCGAGGTCGCGCAGCGCTCCGGCGTGCCCGCGTCGGCGCTGCGGTACTACGAGGAAAAGGGGCTGATTGCATCGACGGGCAGGCGCGGGCTGCGCCGCACGTTCGATGCGCGTGTGCTCGAGCGGCTCGCGTTGATCGCGCTCGGGCGCGCGGCGGGCTTTTCGCTCGACGAGATCGCATCGATGTTCGACGCGCAAGGGCGGCCGAGCATCGACCGGGCGATGCTCGCCGCGAAGGCGGACGAACTGGACAGGACGATCCGCAAGCTGATCTCGATGCGCGACGGCTTGCGGCACGCGGCCGCGTGCACCGCGCCGAGCCACATGGAATGTCCGAAGTTCCGGCGGATTTTGCGGGCCGCGTCGGACGCGCGCCGGACGAAGAAGGCGCCGCGGCCGCCGCGCGGCTAGGTCGCGGCGGTTGGGGCGGACGCGCATCGTCGCGCGATCGGCCGATGCCGGAGCCGGCACGCCGCTCGATCTCAATGCATGCCGGCCGCGACACGTCCGACGAAATCGACGCCGGTATCGAACAGCCGCCCGACGAACGGAACCAGGTTCGGCGCCATCAGTTGAACGAGCAGCAGGCCGACGAGCATCGTCACCGGAAAGCCGACCTGGAAGACCCCGATCTGCGGCGCCGCGCGATTGAGGATGCCGAGCGCGAGGTTCGCGATCAACAGCGCCGCGACGACAGGCAGCGCAAGCAACAGCCCCATCTCGAAAATCGCCGCGCCGAACGCGACGAGCGTCTGCCAGCCGGCCGCGCGCAGCAGATCGGCCGAGATCGGCACGAGCCTGAACGAATCGACGAGCGCGGCGAACACCTGCAGATGCCCGTCGAACGCGAGAAACGCGAGGATCGCGACCGCGTTCAGGAAGCGCCCCATCACGGGCGTCGCGCCGCTTGCGTGCGGATCGAAGAAGGTCGCGAAGCCGAGCCCCATCGACAGGCCGATGATGTCGCCCGCCGCCTCGATCGCCGCGAACACGATCTGCATCGTGAAGCCGAGCGCCGCGCCGATCAGGAACTGGTTGACGATGATCCACACACCCTGCGCGGAGAACACGGTGACGACGGGCATCGGCGGCAGCGTCGGCGTGACGACGAGCGCCATGAAGCCCGCGAGCCCGATCTTCACGCGCACGGGCGTCGCGCGGTGGCCCGTCACCGGCGCGATCGCGACGAGCGCGAGCATCCGCACGAACGGCCACAGGAAGGCGGTGAGCCATCCGTTCAGTTGCGCGTAAGTGACGGAGAACATCGGTCGGTGTCGAAGGCTAGGACGGAGCGGAACAAGCCGATGAGCCGGAAGAACCGGACGAGTCAGACGAATCGGGCGGGCGCGCCGCGCGAAGCAACGGCGTCAGCCCGCGCCGAGCGTCGCGACGCGCAGCAGGGTCTCGCGCAGGTAGTCGATCATCGTCGACAGCATCCACGGCCCGGCGATCACCATCGTCGCCGCGACCGCGAGCAGCTTCGGGATGAACGACAGCGTCGCCTCGTTGATCTGCGTCGCCGCCTGGAACAGGCTGACGACGAGGCCGACCGCGAGCGCGACGAGCAGCAGCGGCGCGGCGAGCAGCAGGCCGATGGACATCGCCTGATGCGCAAGCGTCATCACGTTTTCGGGGGTCATCTCGACTCTCCTCGATCTACCGGTCTAGGTGAAGCTCTGCGCGAGCGAGCCGATCAGCAATTGCCAGCCGTCGACGAGCACGAACAGCATCAGCTTGAAAGGCAGCGACACCGTGGCGGGCGAGACCATCATCATCCCCATCGACATCAGCACGCTCGCGACGACCATGTCGATGATGAGGAACGGGATGAAGATCGTGAAGCCGATCTGGAAGCCCGTCTTCAGCTCGCTCGTGACGAACGCGGGCACGAGGAGCGACAGCGGCACGTCCTCCGGCCCCTGCATCGGCGCGGCCTTCGAGATCTTCGCGAACAGCGCGAGATCGGTCTCGCGCGTCTGCTTCAGCATGAACGTCTTGAAGGGCGCGGCGCCGCGCTGCACCGCCTGGTCCATCTGCAGCGTGCCTTCGGAAAACGGCTTGTACGCGTCGGCGTAGGCGCGGTCGAGCACGGGCGACATCACGAACAGCGTGAGGAAGAGGGCGAGGCCGACGAGCACCTGGTTCGGCGGCGTCGACGCGGTGCCGAGCGCCTGCCGCAGCAGCGACAGCACGATGATGATCCGCGTGAAGCTCGTCATCATCAGCAGCATCGCCGGCAGGAACGACAGCATCGTGAGCAGCAGCATCGTCTGCACGCTCAGCGAGTAGGTCGTGCCGCCGTTCGGGCCCGGCGCCGAGTTGAACGCCGGCAGGCCGGCCGCCTGCGCGCACGCGAGCGCGGGCGCCAAGCCGATCAGGATGGCGGGCAGCCAGCGTAGCGCGCCGCGCGGGAAAGCGGTTTTCATCGAACGACTGCCGGAGTGGGCGTGCGCGCGTGCGGCGGCATCCGCGCGCGGCGCGACGAAACGAAGGCGCATGTCAGCGATCCTTGCCGCCGTCGCGCTTGAAGCGCTTCGCGGCCTCGCCGAGCATCGCGTCGCGAAAGCGCGCCCCGAAGGAAGCGCCCTCGGGGAACGGGCCGGGCGCGCCGGACATCGCCGTGCCGGCCGGCGCGCCGGGCGCACGGGGCAGGCCTGCGCCCGCGGACGCGCCGCCCGCCGCGCCGATCACGCCCGCCGCGCCGGCGGGCAGCGTGTGCAGCAGGCGCACGTTGCCGGGCGCGACGCCGAGCACGAGCCAGGTATCGCCGATCTCGACGACGGTCGCGCTCTCCTTGCCGCCGACCGCAACGCTCGCGACGATCTTCAGTGCGCCGCCGCGGCGCTGCGGCTGAAAGCCGAAGCGCCGCGCGAGCCACGCGCAGCCGAACACGAGGCCGATCACGACCGCGAGCCCGACGAGCGTCTGCAACACCGCGCCGACGCCGAGCGACGGCGCGGCCGAGCCGACGACGACGCCCGATGCGAGCGACGCCGCGTGATTCACCGCGTTCATGTCGGCGGCCGATGCGGGCAGCGCCGCCGCGCCGGCCGCGAGCACGGCAAGCGAGGCACGCGTCAACGCCGCGAGCGGCGCGCTGCGCGGTTTCATCGGTTCAGCTTCCGGATGCGTTCGGACGGCGTGATGATGTCGGTGAGCCGGATGCCGAACTTGTCGTTGACCACCACCACTTCGCCCTGCGCGATCAGACAGCCGTTCACGAGCACGTCCATCGGCTCGCCAGCGAGCCCGTCGAGCTCGACGACCGAGCCCTGCGCGAGCTGCAGCAGGTTGCGGATCGCGATCTTCGTGCGGCCGAGCTCGACCGTCATCTTGACCGGGATGTCGAGGATCAGGTCGATGTCGTTGTGCGTCGAGCTCGCCACGGCCTTCGACAGCGGCCGGAACACGCCGGCGCCCGTCGCGCCCGTCTCGATCGGCTGCTGGTTCTGCTCGGCGAGCGCGGCCGCCCAGTCGTCCATCGCGGCGTCTTCCTGCGGCGCGGCGGGCGCGGCGGGCGCCGCGCCGTCGGCCGCGGCGGCGCTCGTCGCGGCGTCCGCAAACGCCTGTTCGTCGATGCCGTCGGCCTCGGGGGTCGAGTTCAACTCAGTCATATCCACCTTCCTTCATCGTGTCGCTTGCGCTGATCATCTTCTGCACGCGCAACGCGTACTGGCCATTGAAAATGCCGTATCCGCACTCCATCACCGGCACGCCGTCGACCTTCGCGCTGATCGATTCCGCGATGTCGAGCGGCAGCACGTCGCCCGCGCGCAGGTTGAGAATCTTCTCGAACGTCGTCGGGACCTCGGCGAGATCCGCGACGAGCTCCACTTCCGCCGATTGCACCTGCTGCGACAGCACGCGCACCCAGCGGCGGTCCACCTCGAGCGCCTCGCCCTGGATCGGCGAGCTCAGCACGTCGCGGATCGGCTCGATCATCGAGTAGGGCATGCAGATGTGCAGCGTGCCGCCCGTCGGCCCGAACTCGATCGAGAACTGCGTGACGATCACGATCTCGTTCGGCGTCGCGACGTTCGCGAACTGCGTGTGCATCTCCGAGCGCACGAATTCGAACGCGAGCGGCCGCACGCTCTTCCACGCGCTCGCGTAATGCTCGAACACGAGATTGAGCAGCTTGCCGATGATCCGCTGCTCGGTCGCCGTGAAATCGCGGCCCTCGACGCGCGTGTGGAAACGCCCGTCGCCGCCGAACAGGTTGTCGACGACGAAGAACACGAGGTTCGGATCGAACACGAACAGCGACGTGCCGCGCAGCGGCTTCACGTGCACGAGGTTCAGATTGGTCGGGATCGGCAGGTTGCGGGTGAACTCGCTGTACTTCTGCACCTTCACCTGGCTCACGGAGATTTCCGCCGTGCGCCGCATGAAGTTGAAGATGCCGATCCGCAACAGGCGCGCGAAGCGATCGTTGATGATCTCGAGGCCGGGCATCCGGCCGCGGACGATCCGCTCCTGCGTCGCGATGTTGTAGGGGCGAATGCCGGACGCCTCGGCCGGTTCGTCGGCCGAGTCGTCTTCGCCCGTGACGCCCTTGAGGAGTGCATCCACCTCCTCCTGGGACATGAATTCTTCGTGGCCCATGCGCGCTCCTTTGCCGGCGGCGTTATTGGACGACGAACTCGGTGAACAGCACGTCGTCGACGCGCGCGCTCAGGTTGCCCGGCTGAGTCGGCTGCTCGATCAGCGTCTTCAGCTCGTCGGCGAGCGCGTGCTTGCCTTCGAGCGTCGCGAGCTGCTCGGGATGCTTGTTCGACAGCGCGAGCAGGATCCGGCTGCGCAGCTCCGGCATGTGCTGGGTCAGGTACTCCTGCGCCTTCGGATCGGTCAGCTTCAGCGAGAGGCCGACGCGCAGGTAGTGCTGAGCGCCGTCGTCCGACTGGAGATTCACGGTGAGCGGCTCGAGCGCGAAGAACACGGGCACCGCGAGCGGCGGGGGCGCGCTCGGCGCCGCGCCGCGCGCGCCTTCCTTCGACAGCACGAAATACGTGCCGCCCGCGGCGGCGGCGGCGGCGACGATCCCGATCAGCAGGAAAAGGACGACGCGCTTGAGCTTGCCGGACGAGGCCGGTTTGTCGACGGTCGGGTTTGCGGTGGTAGCCATGACGTGCCTGCGGGAAGACTCTAGGTAGCCTGCATTGTTCGGCATCCGGGCCGCGCACGATGGGCGGAATAGAGGGGGGATTTGCGGCTATCTCAGCCGTTTGTCCGTCGGGCGGGCGAGGGCGGCGGGGGCGATCGGGCGCGGCGGACACGGCCGGGCGCAAGCGATGCGGCGGGCGAGAGCGGCGGGCGGGCCTGGCTGTGCGGGCGAAAAGGCGGGGCGAAAAGGCGGGGTGAGCGGGAGGGAGGAACGGGGGAAGAACAGGACGATGCGGACGGGAAATTCGGGCTGACCGGACGCGAACCGCCGGGCGCCGGCCCGGCGAATCAGATCGGCAGCAACGTCAGCAACGGCGCGATCAGCACCATCGCGACGCCCGCGATCATCATCGTGAGGCTCGACACGACGCCTTCCTCGCTGCCGATCTCGCGCGCCTTCGCGGTGCCCACCGCATGCGCGGCCGCGCCGAACAGCGCGCCGCGCGCGAGCCGCGAGCGCAGCGGCACGAGCGCGAGCACGAATTCGCCGACGAGCATCCCGCAAATCCCGGTCGCGATCACGAAGAGCGCGGTGAGGTCTCGCGGCGCGTGGATCCGGTCGGACACGGCGAGCGCGAACGGCGTCGACACCGAGCGCGTGACGAGGCTGCGCTGCAGCTCGGGCGACAGGTGCAGCAGCTTCGACAGCAGCAGCGACCCGCAGATCGCGACCGCGATCCCGACGACGACGCCCACCGCGAGCGAGAACCAGTGGCGCTTCATCAGCTCGCGGTATTCGTAGATCGGCACGGCGAACGCGATCGTCGCCGGGCCGAGCAGCCACATCAGCCAGCGCGTGTCGCGGAAGTAGACCGCGTACGGAATGCCCGTCAGCGCGACGAACGAGACGAGCACGGCCGGCACGAGCACGAGCGGCGAGAAGAACAGCGTCTTGCGGTACGCGTAGAGCCGCTTCGACGCGAAATAGAGCGCGATCGTCAGCGCGAAGCAGCCGGCGGAAATCGCGGCGCTCGAAGGCGCGGCAAGCAACGAGAGATCGGGCGTCGTCATGATGCAGTCCTTGGAACCGATGCCATAAACGAATGGAAGTGAAACTGGGGCGCCGGCCTCAGGCCCGCGTGCGGCGGCGGCCGGCGCGCACGCGCGTCACCGCGAGGCGCCGTTCGAAGCCCGCCGCGACGTCGACCGCGATCGCAACCGACAGCATCACGAACGTGGTCCCCGCGACGACGACGAGCGCGAGCCGCCAGCCGTCCGCCTTGAAGAGCCCGCCGTACTGGACCGCCGCGACGGTCGCCGGGATGAAGAAGAGCAGCATGTCGGACAGCAGCCAGTTCGCACCGTCCTTCACCCAGCCGGGCGCGACGCGGCCGGACAGCAGCAGCGCGAGCAGCACCGCGAGGCCGACCACGCCGGACGGCACCGGCACGCCGAGCGCGCGCACCGCCCAGTCGATCGCCGCCCACAGCGCGCCGAGCGCCGCCGTCTGCAGCGCGATGCGCGCCGCGCGGCCGGTGCGCGCGGGCGCCGCCGCCGGGCGGGCCGCCGCTGCTGCCGTAGCCGAGATCCTGCTCATCGAACGCTCCCGAAATGCCTTGCTTTACAGAATGGAGGCAGTATAGGATTCACGCGTTCATAAATAAAATGACTTGGTTCTATAAAAACCATTCCGTTTGGGAATCTTCACCGATTCGCTCACTGAACAGGAGTCGCCGATGGAGCTGCGCGCGTTGCGTTATTTCGTCGAGGTCGTCAGGCAGCAGAGCTTCACCGTGGCGGCCGAGCAGATGCACGTCACGCAGCCGACGATCAGCAAGATGGTGAAGGCGCTCGAGGACGAAATCGGCTCGCCGCTGCTGCTGCGCGACGGCCGCCAGATGGTGCTGACGGACGCCGGCCGGATCGTCTATCAGCGCGGCCAGGACGTGCTCGCCGCGCAGGCGCAGCTTCAGGCCGAGCTGAACGATCTCGGCACGCTCGGGCGCGGCGAGCTGACGATCGGAATCCCGCCGCTCGGCAGTTCGCTGTTCACGCCGGCGATCGCCGCGTTCAAGCAGCGCTATCCGGGAATCGAGCTGAAGCTGTTCGAGGAGGGCGCGCGCATGATCGAAGAGGCGCTCGTCGCGGGCGAGCTGGAGCTGGGCGGCGTGCTCGAGCCCGTCGATCCGGCCGTGTTCGACGTGCTGCCGATGGTGCGCGCGCCGCTGCATCTCGTCGCGCCGCACGGCTCGCGCTGGGACGCCGACGAATCCGTGCCGCTCGCCGACCTCGCCGACGAGCCGTTCGTGTTCTATGCGGAAAGCCTCGCGCTGCACGACGCGGTGCTCGACGCGTGCCGCAAGGTCGGCTTCACGCCGCAGATCGTGAGCCGCAGCGGCCACTGGGATTTCATGGCGGCGCTCGTGCACGCGGGCGTCGGCATCGCGTTGCTGCCCGAGCCGTATTGCCGGCGGCTCGACGCCGCGCAGTTCACGTGCCGGCCGATCGTCGAGCCGGAGATCGCATGGGCGGTCGCGATCGGCTGGCTCAAGAAGGGATATCTGTCGCACGCGGCGCGCGCGTGGCTCGACGTCGCGCGCGAGAAGGGCCCCGTCGATCCCGGCGACGATCTCGCGTTCGGCAGCCTGCGCGCGCGCTGAGCGCGGCGCGGCGCGGCGCATGACTCGCATGACGCACGGCGCGCGCCGCCGCCCGCCGCTCAGTGCCCCATCGCGGGCCCGGCCCCCTTCCTGGGCTTCGTCACCCACACGAGCGCCGCAAGCGCGACGAATCCGACCGCCGAAATGTAGAAGAAGTCGTTGGTCGCCATCATGAAGCCCTGCTGCGTGACGATCTGGTTGATCTGGGCGGTCGACACGTCGCCCATGATGCCGAGCCGCGCGAGCGCGCCTTGATAGTCGAGCGTGCTCTGCGCGTAGACGTTCACCGATTCGGCGAGCCGCGCGTGGTGATAGATCGCGTCGTTTTCCCAGAACGTCGAGCTGACCGCGGTGCCGATCGCGCCCGACAGCGTGCGCAGGAAGTTCGACAGCCCCGATGCGCTCGCGAGCCGCTCGTCGGGAATGCTGGAGAGCGTGATCGTCGTCATCGGCACGAAAAAGCATGCGACGCCGATCCCCTGCACGAGCCGAGGCAGGATCACGTGGTTGAACGGCACGTCGAGCGTGAACGTCGAGTTCCAGATCGACACGCCGGCGAACACGACGAATGCGAAGCTCGCGACCATCCGCAGATCGAGCCGGTGCATGTTGCGGCCGATCAGCGGCGACAGCACGAGCGCGAGGAAGCCGACGGGCGCGGTCGCGAGGCCGGCCAGGCCCGCCGTGTAGCCCATCACGGTCTGCAGCCACAGCGGGAAGATCACGACCGAGCCGAAGAACGCCATGAAGCCGAACGAGATGATCATCGCGCCGAGCGCGAAGTTGCGATCCTTGAAGAGCGACAGATCGACGACCGGCTCCTTCTCGGTGGCCTCCCAGGCGAGCATGAACGCGAGCGACACGACGGCGATCAGCGCGAGCGACGCGATGAACGTCGAATTGAACCAGTCGCGGTCCTTGCCGAGGTCGAGCATCATCTGCAGGCACGACACGCCGATCACGAGCAGCGCGAGCCCGATCGCGTCGATCCGCTGCTTCGTCGTCTTCGTCTCGCGGCCGCGCAGCAGGAAGAACGCGCACGCGGCGGAAAACATGCCGATCGGCAGGTTGATGTAGAAGATCCACGGCCACGTGTAGTTGTCGGTGATCCAGCCGCCCATCACGGGGCCGAAGATCGGCGCGACGATCACCGTCATCGCCCATAGGCCGAGCGCGAGCCCGCGCTTCGCGGGCGGATAGCTGCGCATCAGGATCGTTTGCGACAGCGGCACCATCGGGCCGGACACGAGCCCCTGCAACAGCCGGAACGCGATCAGCGATTCGAAGTTCTCCGCGAGGCCGCAAAGCGCGGACGCGATCGTGAACGCGAGCACCGACAGCGTGAAGAGCCGCACCTCGCCGACCCGCCGCGCGAGCCAGCCGGTCAGCGGCACCGCGATCGCGGAGGCGACCGAATACGACGAGATCACCCAGGTGCCTTCGCTCGTCGCGACGCCGAGGCTGCCGGAGATCGTCGGCACCGCGACGTTCGCGATCGACGTGTCGAGCACCTCCATGAACGTGCCGAGCGCGAGCCCGACCGTCAGCAGCGCGAGCGTGCCGCCCGACAACGGCGCGGGCTCGGCGGGAAGGGAAGCGGAAGCGGGGGCCGTCGCAGCCATGCGTCAATTCTCCTGAGGGGCGACTGTTGCCCCGACATGCTTTCGTGCATCGATATCGGCCGGCAGTAAGTGTCTTGTCAGCTTCTGCCCAGACAGATAAATGTGCGGCAAACGGGCCGCGATCCGAAGGTCGTTCATGGCCTTTCCCGGTCAGCGATCGCCCGGCGGCGGCGCGGCGATCGACGCGGCGCACGCGGAATCGGCCGCGCCCGGCGCGTTCGCGATGAAGCGCCGCAGCAGGTCCGTCAGGAGCGCGAGCTCGTCGGCCGAGAAGCCCTCGAGCTGCGCGTTCAGCTCGGTCGCGATCAGCGCGGGCAGCGCCTGCGCGGCCCGCGCGCCGCGCTCGGTCAGCGCGAGCTCGATCACGCGGCGGTCCGATTCGCTGCGCGCGCGCGCGATGAAGCCCTTCTTCTCGAGCCGGTCGAGCATGCGCGTCATCGAGCCGCTGTCGTACGACAGCTTGCGCGACAGCTCGAACGGCGTGCGCGCATAGCCACGCGCGAGCAACAGGATCACGCTGATCTGCTGCGCGGTCAGCTCGAGCGGGCCGAGCGCGCGATCGAGCCGCTCGACGAGCGCCTGCCGCGCCTTCGTCAGGTAATAGCCGAGGCTCGATTCGAGCTCCATGTGCTCCGGGTCGTAAAGGCCGCTCATCGTCAAGCTGTCCGGTCGATTGCACGAACCGCAACAGTGCTTTCCAGGAAAAACGCCGCCAGTATCTTGAATATTTATTGCATAGTCAATATTATTTCGGTCAATGAGTTATACGCTTAATGCGCCGCCAGAGACAATGTTCTGACTCGCTCGTTCTGACCTGCTTAGCACGCGCCGCCGCTTTTCGTTCGGCATGCGTCCCGAGGATTTCCCCATGCCGTTCCTGAAACATGCCGCCGGAGCGCTGCGCCGCAACCTCTCCGACACCGCCCGTCATACGCTGTCCGGTCCGCATCGCGGCTGGAAGATCGCGCTGTACGCGGCGCTGCTGATCGTGCCGGGCGGCTCGCTCGCGGCGCTCGGGTTCGCCTGGTTCGATCAGCGGCGGCACCGCGGCGCGCGCAACGGCGGCGGCCGGGCCACGTCGGTTCAGGAACCGTCGACGCCGCAGCCATGCCTCGCCGCTGCGCATGGCGAGCCCGCCCGCTGCTGCTCGTGAAAGGCCGTCCGCGCACGGCTGCCGACGCGCGCGTAACGCGCGGTAAACCGATCCGCCACGCCGGTAACACATCCGGCCCCATCCGCGCCTTAACCTAGCGTCTGCGCATTCCCGCACCCGTCAGTTACCATTTCGGCCACGCCGTCGGCGTTTCGGCCGCATCGCCCGCTCGCCCGGTTCACCGGCGGCCGCCTCGACAGGAATCCAGAACATGCCGCATGTCCCACATCCGCGCGCGCGCCGCGCGCTGAGCGCCGCCGTCGCCGCAGCGGCCGCCGTGCTGCTCGCCGGCTGCGCGGTCGGGCCCGACTATCACCGCCCCGACGCGGCGATTCCCGCCGCGTACAAGGAAGCCCCGCCCGGCTGGAAGGTCGCGCAGCCGGCCGACCGCGCGGACCGCGGACCGTGGTGGTCGGTCTACGACGATCCGCAACTGAACGGGCTGATCGACAAGCTCAACGCGTCGAACCAGACCGTCGCGCAATATGCGGCCGCGTACCGGCAGGCGCGCGCGCTCGTCGCCGAGGCGCGCGCGTCGTATTTCCCGACGCTCGGGCTGACCGCGAGCGAATCGCGCGCGTCGAGCGCGCTGTCGTCGGGCACCGCGTCGCGCGGCACGACGCGCACGATCGGCAACACCTACAGCGTCGGGCTCGACGCGTCGTGGGAGCCGGACCTGTGGGGCAAGGTGAGCCGCACGGTCGGCGCGCAGAAGGCGGGCGAAGCGGCCGCCGCCGCCGATCTCGCGAACGCGCGGCTGTCCGCGCAGGCGACGCTCGCGCAGACCTATTTCCAGTTGCGCGCCGCGGACGCGACGCAAAAGCTCCTCGACGACACCGTCGCGTCGTACCAGAAATCGCTGCAGCTCACGCAGAACCAGTATGCGCAGGGCGTCGCCGCGCGCTCGGACGTGATCCAGGCGCAGACGCAACTGCAATCGGCGCAGGCCGCCGCGATCGACAACGGCATCGTGCGCGCGCAGTACGAGCACGCGATCGCGACGCTCGTCGGCGAGCCGGCATCGACGTTCGCGCTGCCGCCGATGCCGCTCACGGCCGAGCCGCCCGCGATGCCGATCGACGTGCCGTCGGCGATTCTCGAGCGGCGGCCCGACGTCGCCGCCGCCGAGCGGCGCGCGGCCGCCGCGAACGAGCAGATCGGCGTCGCGATCGCCGCGTTTTTCCCGACGCTCACGCTGTCCGCCTCAGGCGGCTTCCAGAGCTCGGTGTGGTCGCAGCTCTTCACGCTGCCCGCGCGCTTCTGGTCGGTCGGCCCGCAGCTCGCCGCGACGCTGTTCGACGCGGGCCTGCGCGCCGCGCAGACGGAAGCCGCGCGCGCGACCTACGATCAGGACGTGGCCGCGTACCGGGCCGCGGTGCTGTCCGCGTTCCAGGACGTCGAGGACAACCTCGCGTCGCAGCGCATCCTCGAACAGGAAATCGTCGTGCAGCGGCAGGCGGTCGAGTCCGCGCAGCATGCGCTCGACATCACGCTCAATCAGTACAAGGCGGGCACCGTCGGCTATCTGAACGTGCTGACCGCGCAGACGACCGCGTTCAGCGCGCGGCAGAAACTCACGACGATCATCGGGCAGCGGATGGTGTCGTCGGTCGGGCTCGTGAAGGCGCTGGGCGGCGGATGGGACGTGTCGCAGATCGCGCGCGAGACAGGTGGCGTGCAGGCGCCCGCCGCGCTGCCGGCATCCGCGCCGGCTGGGGCGGCGGCACCGGCAGCCGCGCCGGCGGCGGCCGTTCGTCCGGCGGACCGGTCGGCGGCCGTGGTCGCGACGGCCGCGACCGATGCGCCGGCTGTTCGAACGAGCGCCACGCCCGCGCAGTGACGAAACCGGCCGGCGGCCCGCCGGTCGGCGCATCGGCGCATCGGCAACTTGCCGCCTTCGGCGTCAGCGCGCCGCGTCGCCGTAGATCAACGACACCGCGCCGCCGCCGATCGGATGGCCGAGCAGGTTCAGCAGGCCCGCGAGGTTGTCGCGCTGCTCGGGCGCGGCGCTCGCGGTGCCGCGAAACGACGCGCCCGTCGCGCCGAAATTTCCTTGCCCCGACATCATCAGCGGCCCTTTCGACGTCGACAGGTCGAGCGTCGAATTCGCGCCGCGCGCCTCGAGCACCGCGCGGTACGACCCGAGCGGCTTCACGCGCGACACGCGCGAGCTCATGTCGGTGATCGTCACGGTGAGCTGGCCGAACGCGTCCTTGCCGAAGAGCCGCCAGTCGGTCCAGTCGAGCCGCACGTCACCCTGCAGGTCGAGCGTGTTGAACGGCGTGCCGAGCCCCGCGAGCAGCGACGCCGGCACCGCCATCGCCCCCGCCGACAGCACCGCGCCGCGCAGCGTCGCATCGAGCGTGACCCCGTCGGGCATCGCGTCGGTCTGGCGCAACCGCATCCGCACGCGCCCGGTGAAGAGCGGCCAGAACTGCGTGCGCCATTCGACGCGTCCGGGCAACAGCGTCGACGCGCTGCGGTCCGCGCCGGGCGCGAGCAGGAGCGTCGCCGAGCCGCGCCAGAGCGAGCCTTCCGGGTCGACGAGATTGACGTGGCCGCCCGTCGCGCGCGCGAACTGCGGCGTCACCCACGACGCAGGCAGCAGCGCGACGAGCGTGACGAGCATCGCCGCGCCGCCGACGACGACCCACGGCGCGACGCGCCGGATGCGCATCGGCCAGGTCATCGGCATCCGGGCACTCCGCCGGCCGTATAGCGCATCGACATCGCTCACTTGACCGACGCCGGCTGCAGCACGGCCGTCAGATCGACCTGGCCGTCCTCCTTGAGCGCGCTCACGTGCGCTTCGACGACCTGCGCCTTGAACTGGCGGCGCACGTCGTCGAGCCACTGCGTCCACGCGGGGAACGACGCGTTTTTCAACTGGATCTGCACGCCGCCGCCAACGACTTGCGGCGCCGCCGCCGCGAGCCCGTGATCGGACAGCGACGCGGCGAGCGCATCCTTCAACGCGACGCCCGTCGGCGCGACGCCTTGCGCCGCGCCCGCGAGCGAGCGCGCTTCATTCGCCTGCGCGGTCATCTCGGCGAGCTCGTGACGCATCGTCGGCAGCTCGCGCTGGATTCGCGCGCGGCCTTCCTGCGCGGGCGACCACAGCACCGAATAGGCGATCGCCACCGCGAGCGCCGCGCCGCCCCAGCCAAGCAGCAGCTTCTCGCGCGCAGTGCGGCCCTCCCAGAACTGGGTCAGCGCTTCGTTGAACTCCGTTTTCATGACCGGCTCCGAATGGTCCACTTGCCCGTGCTGCTGTCGATCTCGCCCGTGAGGCCGTTGCGCGCGAGGCGCTGCGCGAAATCGGGGTCGACCTTGGTCTCGGGCTTGAAGCCGACGTCGAGCCGGCGATCGTGATAGTCGAGCGACGCGATGCCGTTCGGCGGCAACGGCCCGAGCGAGCGCGCGAGGCCGCTCGCGAGCGACAGGAAATCGTTCGGCGACAGCTCGCCCGCCGCGATCCGCAGCCGGTCGAGCTGGCGCGTCATCTGCGCGGGCGGATCGAGCACCGTCGTCGTCTTCGGGAACGCCGACAGCAGCGTCTCGGTGATCTGCGCGGCGAGCGCGTCGCGTTCGCGCGAGAGCTTCCACCAGTGCGCGTTCGCGCCGATCACCGCGACGACGAGCGTCACCGCCGCGAGCGCGAGCGGCGCGCGCAGGCGCATGAATGTCGCGCGGTCGAAGCGCCACGGCGCGAACTCGAATTCGAACTGGCACAGGTCGAAACGGGCGTCGAGCGCGCGGCGCACGAGCGCGTCGAACGGCCAGATCGCGGCGCCCGGCAGCAGGCGCTTGTCGTCGAGCGGCCGCACCGACGCGAGCTGCGGCTCGGCGCCCGGCTCGCCGAGCTCGTAGAGCTCGAGCGGCGTGCCGTTCGCGAGCGCCTCGAGCGTCGTCACCGCGGTCGACACCGGCGCGGCGAAGCCTTCGCCGAGCGCGCCGCGCGCGAGCGCGAGCTCGACGCGCGGCGCGGCGGCCACCTCCGGCAGCAGCGCCGCCGATTCCTCGGCGAGCGACGGCGCGCTCGCCGTCGCGGCCAGGCCGAGCGCGACCGCGACGATCGATTCGGCCGGCGCAACGGCGTCCGCCGCCGCGCCGTCGGCGGCCGCGTGGCCGCTGCCCGGCGCGCCGGCCGCGGCTTCGCGCGCGGCCGACTGCTCGAGCGCGGCAACGGCCTCGGCCTCGGCCGCTCCAGCCGCATCGCGCCGTGACGCAGGCGGCAGGCAGCGCGTGACGGGGACCGCGCGCAGATGGCGATGCCCCGCCGCGGCGAACGCGTCGACGATGAACTTGAACCACGCGCGGTCGATCACCGCGAGCACGCGGCGCCCGCCGTCGAGCGCCGCCGGGTCGACTGCGATATGGCAGCCCTGCGGATCCTGGATCAGTTGATCCTCGATGATGTTCGGCAGCGCCTGCTTCAGTTTCGGCCCTTTCAGCGGCGGCACCGTCTGTTCGAGCATCAGCAGGTCGCGGGCGGCGACGACGAGCACCGTCGTCGCCGCCTGAGGCAGCAGCGCGAACGCCGCGCGGCCCGCGCGCTGCGTGTGGCCGCTCTTGTCGACGAGCGCGAACGGCAGCTCGGGCCATTGCCATTCCTGCAACGGCACGGCCGGCTCGCGCGGCGGCAATAGGACAATCAACGTGCTCAAGAGCTCCTCTCCCGGATGGCGTTGTTATAGCTGATCGCGAATGCGCACGATGCGCGTCGTGTGCGTGGTCGGATCACGATACACGAGCGACGTGCGATCCACGACCGCCCGGTCGTGCTCGATCCGGCCATGCACGATGAAATAGCTCGACGTGACGTCGATCTGGCCCGAATCGAGGTTCACGGTCGGCGCGCCGGCGCCGCGCAGCGCGAGCGTCACGTCGCCGACGTTGCGGAAGAACACGGTCTCGCGCCGCGACACGAGCGCCTGCGCGGACGACACGGACATCCCCGGCACGAGCGCCGCGATCACCTCGGCGGGCGCGGTGTTCAGATTGACGGGCGTCACCGTCGGCAGCACGGTGACGAACGGGCGCAGCCGCTCGACCATCTCCGGCGTGAAACCCTCGACGTCAAGCAGCGAATCGACGCTCGTCATCATCAGCGGCGCGGGCCTGCGGCCTTCGCCGCCCGCAATGCCCGGCTCGTCGGTGAAATTGCCGCCGCTCTCGGTGCCGCCGTCCGGCAGCGGAACGGGCACGCCGCTCGCGGCGCCCGGCAACTGGGCCGCCTGGAAGCGCGTCGCCGACTGCCTGAGTCCCGCGCGCACGCGGCGCGCGACGATCTTCGCGAGCTGCTGGTCGAGCCCGAGCGTCGACAGCAGCCGCTGGAACGTCTGCACCTGCGCAGCGTTCAGTTGCAGCGCACCCGGCGCGGGCGACGACACGAGATCGCGCAGGTTGAACTTCGCCTGCGCGTCCTCGATCGAGCCGGACAGAAAAGTGTCCGCGCCTCCGGCCGCGTCGGTCACGCCGACGCGGCCGAGAAAGTCGGACAGCTTCGTCTTCGCGATCGGCACCGCCCAGATCCCGCCGAGATAGGTGATGCCGGGCGCCGTGTCGCCTTCGGAGCGCAGCACCATCCGCGTCCAGTCGAGCGCGCCGCGCGCGACCCACTGCGCCTGCGCGAGCAGCCGCTGGTTCTCGATCCGGCGCACCTGCACCTGCTGGCGCCACAGCATCCCGGAGACGAGGATCGCCGACAGCGCGACGACGAGCAGCGCGTTGATGATCGCGACGCCGCGCTCGCGATGCGCGAGCGCTTGCGAACAGCGCGCGGGCGGGCAAACGCGGAAATCGCCGTCTGCGCCGCTGCCGCCGCTGCGCGGCGCGCACGGCAAACGCGTCGACGCCGGGCGCGCCGGGCCCGGAGCGTGCGGGCCAAGCGGCGCGCGCCAGCGGCGAAGCAAAGCGAAACGAACGAGGAGGGCGAAGGCGCGCATGTCACTCCCCGATGAGGAAAACGCGCGTGATCGGCACGCGCAGCGACGTCGCGCCGATGCTGACCTCGAGCCCCGTCACCGCGCGCGGCGGCGGCGCATTGCCGAGCATCGGCACCTTGAGCGCGTTGTTGTTCTGTTCGAGCGCGTTGTCGGCGTCCGGCATGCTGGTCGTCCAGCCGACCTTCGGCACGTACAGCCGCGCGTTGATCATGCCGACGCCGCGCATCAGCGGCACCTCGCTCCAGCCTTCGGTGCCGCCGCCGCGCAGCGCGTCGCGCAACGCGTTGACGTCGCCGATCGGCGGCGACGCGTAACGCACGACGCGGCCGCTCGAGATCCGGTAGCGCACGACCTGCAGCCGCGGCGCCGCGCCCGGCGCGTCGAACTCGCGCACGATCTGCAGCGTGTCGCCCGCGACGCGCACCGCGGGCTGGCCCGCTTCGTCGTCGGTCGCGGCGCGCCGCGCGTCGATGCGCATCTGGTCGAACATCTGCGCGAACACGCGCTCGTCCTCCATCGCGGCCGCCACCTTCTCGCGGCCGCGGATGATCTGGTCGAGCCCGCGCCACGACAGGATCGCGATCACCGCGAGAATCGTGATCGCGATCATCATCTCGATCAGCGTGAAGCCGCGCGCGCCGTCGCGCGCGCTTCGCAGGAAGGCGCGGCGCGCCCGCCGGGGGCGCTTCTCGCCGGGTGCGCGGCGCTCAGAGCGGACGGCTGGTTTCATTCGCGACCACCGTAACCATCTGCGCGAGCACGCCGGCGCGGCCGTTCATCGACACCGCGATCTCGACGCGCCTGAACACGGGATTCGGCGTCGAGCTCACGCGCTGCGTGCAGGTGAGCGCGACGTTGCCCTGCGAGCAGTCGAACGTCTGCGAGCCGATGTCGGGCCACGCGTGCGCGAGCCGCAGTTGCGCGAGCGCGTTGTCCGCGCTCCAGCCGGCGAGCAGGCGCGCGTGCAGATCGGATGCGCCCGTCGCCATCGAGCCGACCGCGCGGATCGACGCCGCGAGCGCAACCGCGATGATCGCGAGCGCGACGAGCACCTCGATCATCGTGAAGCCGCGCGAACGCGCGGGCGAGCGGAGCGGGGCGGGCGCGCGCACGTCACCGCACCTCGTAGCGGCCGTTGCCCGTGCCGACGATCGTCGCGCTGCCAACCGCCGAATACAGCGTGACGCGCACCGGCACGTCGATGCTTTCGGTGCCGAACACGACCGCGTCCGTATGGGTGTCCGAGCCGGGATAGTCGATCGCGGCGCCCGTCACGCCGCCGTCCCAGTCGCGCGCGCGCAGCACGTCGTCGCGCAGCGGACGCCAGCCGTCGCCCGTGCGGATGTCGAAGCGAAAACCGTGATCGGTCGCGCGCCACGCGATCGGCCGCGCGCGCACCTGCGCCTCGTCGCCCGCCGTCTCGAACAGCAGCGCGACGCGCTGCGCTTCCTCGCGCAGATCGGTGCGCGGGTTGCGCCTGAGCGTGAGCGACGCGACCGACACGAGGATGCCCGCGATCACGAGCACGACGAGCATTTCGAGCAGCGTGAAGCCGCGCGCGCGGCGCGCCGGGAGGATTCCCGCCGGGCAGCCGGGCGAAGCGTCCGCGGAAGTCCTGAAGCGCGCCTGCGCGGCCCGGCCGCGGGAAACCCCCGCGTGACGCCGCGTGCCGCAAACGAAAATCGTGCCGGGTCGTGCGTACATCGAGAAAAGTGCGTGCGTCGCGCGAGAGCGTGGGGTCAGCGGCTCATTGCCACGAGCCGATGTCGGAATCGTTGCTTTCGCCGCCTTCCTTGCCGTCGGCGCCGTAGCTGAACACGTCGATCTCGCCGTGCACGCCCGGGTTCAGATACTTGTACGAATTGCCCCACGGATCGTTCGGCAGGCGTTCAAGATAGCCGCCGTCCTTCCAGTTGTTCGGGATCGGATCGGTGGTCGGCTTCTGGATCAACGCGTTCAGGCCCTGATCCTGGGTCGGATAGCGGCCGTTGTCGAGACGGTACAGCTTGAGCGCCTGCATGATCGTGCCGATGTCCTGCTTCGCCGCGATCCGGCGCGCCTCATCGGGACGGCTCATGATCTTCGGCACGATGAGCGCCGCGAGAATGCCGAGAATCGCCACCACGACCATGATCTCGATCAGCGTGAAGCCGCGTTGACGGCGTGCTGCCTGAGAGCGGCGAGTGATCCACGTTTGCATGAGTACTACCTCTTCTTCAAAAAATGAGCGGTGAGTGAATGTGACGCCGTGACGCGCGCGGTGCGAGCCGCATGGCGTCCGCTGCGTGAAGCCGCATTGTAAGACGCGACTTGCTTCGGGCTTCCACTCAACGCAAATTTCATATTCATCCGTACAATAGTGCGCATGAACGCGCTATCGATCCGGCTCCTTTCCCTCGCCCTCTTCGCGGTGCTCTGCGCGACGGCCACCTATTGGGTCGTCACGCTCTCCGCGCATCGGGCTCCGCTACCCGCCGCCGCCGCCCGCACGCCGGTGCGCACGGAGGACGCCGCAGCGCTGTTCGGCGGCCAGCTCACCCGCAACCCGGTGCAGGACATCCACCTGTTCGGCATCCTCGCGCTGCAGCGCGGCGCGGCGGCCATCGTCGGCATCGGCGGCGACGCCCCGCACGCGGTATCGCTCGGCAGCGAGATCGCGCAGGGCGCGAAGCTCGCCGAAGTGCGCGACCGCTCGATCGTCGTCGAGCGCAACGGCGCGCGCTCCGAGATCTTTCTGCCCGCCAATACGCCCTCGCCCGCGATCTACGTCCGCTGAAGCCGAACGCGCCGCCCGGCGGGCCCGCTTCGTTTCAGCCGGCCCGCCGCAGCCGCGGGCCGCGCATGCCTTCCGTCACTGCACCATGTTGTTGAGCTCGATGATCGGCAGCATCACCGCGAGCACGATCACGAGCACGATGCCGCCCATCGCGAGAATCAACAGCGGCTCGAGCAGGCTCGTCAGGAACATCGTGCGACGCTCGAGTTCGCGCGCCTCGCCTTCGGCCGCGCGGTCGAGCATCGTCGTCACGTCGCCCGTGGCCTCGCCCGAACGGATCAGGTGCACGAGCACGGGCGGAAACGTCTTCACGTTGTTCAGCGCGCGCGACAGCGCCGAGCCCTCGCGCACGCGCACGATCGCATCCTCGATGTTGCCGCGCATCGCGCGGTTCGACAGCGTCTCGCCCGCCGCCTGCAGCGCGCGCAGGATCGGCACGCCCGCCGCGCTCAGGATGCCGAGCGTGCTCGCGAAGCGCACCGTGTTGTAGCCGCGCACGAGCTTGCCCGCGAGCGGGGCGGTCAAAAGCCAGCGGTCGAACGCGAGGCGCGGGCCATCGCGCGACAGCGTCGCCTTCACCAGATAGACGACGGCCGCAACCCCGATCAGGATCGCCCACCACCAATGCCTGACGAAATCGGACAGCGCCATCATCACGATCGTGAGCAGCGGCAGTTGCTGTTTCGTGCTCGCGAACACGTTGACGACCTGCGGCACCACGTAGCTCAGCAGAAACGTGACGATGCCGAACGCGATCACCGTGACGATTGCCGGATAGGTGAACGCAAGCAGGATCTTCTGCTTGAGCGCGTTGCGCTCCTCGATGTAGTCGGCGAGCCGCGACAGCACGATGCCGAGCTTGCCGGTGTGCTCGCCCGCCGCGACGAGCGCGCGGTAGATCTCCGGAAAGTCTCGCGGATGCTGCGCGAGCGCGTTCGCGAGCGAATGGCCGCCGAGCACTTCGGCACGGATCGCGGCCATCAGCTCGCGAATGTAGTCGCGCTCCGCCTGCTCGGTCAGCACGGCGAGCGCCTCGTCGAGCGGCAGCCCGGCGACGAGCAGGCTCGCGAGCTGGCGCGTCAGGATCGCCTGCTCGCGCTGCGACAGCTTGCGCCCGAGCGCGAGGCGCTGGCTGCGCGCGCCGCGCTGCGCGCTCGCGGCCGGCTCGACGACGAGCGGCGTCAAGCCCTGCGTGCGCAACTGGCCGCGCGCGTTGCGCGCGCTGTCGGCTTCGACGACGCCTCTTTGCGCGCGCCCCGACGCGTCGATCGCTTCGAAACGGAAGGCCGGCATGACGCTATGCGCCTCCCGTCACGCGCAGCACTTCCTCGAGCGACGTCGCCCCCGCCGCGAGCCAGCGCTCGGCGTCGTCGCGCAGCGTGCGCATCCCGTTCGCGCGGCCGGTCGCGAGAATCTCGGCGTCGGCCGCGTTGCGGTGGATCAGCGAGCGGATCGAATCGTCAACGGTGAGCAGCTCATACACGCCGCGGCGTCCCGTGTAGCCCGAATGCCCGCACTTGTCGCAGCCGACCGGGTGCCAGACCGCGCGGCCGTCCTCGCGCCGCTCCTCCTTGCACACCGGGCAGAGCTGGCGCACGAGGCGCTGCGCGAGCACGCCGAGCAGCGACGACGCGAGCAGATACGGCTCGACGCCCATGTCCGTGAGACGCGTGACGGCCGACGCCGCATCGTTCGTGTGCAGCGTCGCGAGCACCAGGTGGCCCGTCAGCGACGCCTGCACCGCGATTTGCGCGGTCTCGAGATCGCGGATTTCGCCGATCATGATGATGTCCGGGTCCTGGCGCAGGATCGAGCGCAGCGCGCGCGCGAACGTCATCCCGATCCGCTCGTTCACCTGCGTCTGGCCGATGCCGGACAGATCGTATTCGATCGGGTCCTCGACGGTCATGATGTTGGTCGTCGCGGTCTCGAGCCGCGACATCGACGCGTACAGCGTCGTCGTCTTGCCCGAGCCGGTCGGCCCCGTGACGAGCACGATGCCGTGCGGGCGCGAGATCAGCCTGTCGAACTGCACGAGCGTGTCACGGCCCATGCCGAGCGCTTCGAGGTTCAGCCGCTGCGCATCCTTCTCCAGCAGACGCAGCACCGCGCGCTCGCCGTGCCCGGTCGGCAGCGTCGACACCCGCACGTCGACGGGCCGCCCGCCCACGCGCAGCGTGATCCGGCCGTCCTGCGGCAGGCGCTTCTCGGCGATGTCGAGCTGCGCCATGATCTTGATCCGCGAGATCAGCGCGCCGTGCAGCGCCTTCTTCGGCCGCACGACGTCGCGCAGCGTGCCGTCGACGCGAAAGCGCACCACCGACGCGTTCTCGAACGGCTCGATGTGGATGTCCGACGCCTGCTCGCGCGCCGCTTGCGTGAGCAGCGCGTTGATCATCCGGATGATCGGCGCGTCGTCCTCCGATTCGAGCAGATCCTCGACCTCGGGGATGTCCTGCATCAGCCGCGACAGATCGACCTCGCCCTCGACCTCGCCGACGATCTGCGCGGCGCTGCCGTCCTGGCGCGCGTACGCGTGGTTGATCGCCTGCGCGAGCTCGTCGGCCGGCAGGCGCTGCAACGAGATCGCGCCGAAGTTGCGCACGACCTCGGCGAGCGCGGCCGGGCTCGTGCGCTCGCTGATCCACACTTCGAGCGTGTCCGCGTGCTGGTGCGCGATCAGGATCTGGCCGGACTTCGCGAAGCCGTACGGCAACAGCCGCGCGGCGAGCGGCGACGGCGCGCCGGCGGCCGGCTGATCCTGAGTGCCTTGCGCGAGCGCCTGCGTCACGGACGGGCTCCCGGCGATGCGCTGCCGGCGTCGCTCGCCGCCGCGGGCGCGCTGGCGGGCGCGGGCGGCGCGAGCTGTTGACGGCGCATCTTGTCGAGATCGAACAGGTTCATCGCGGGCGAACCGCCCTGGCTCGGGCCGAGCGGCATCGGCGGGACGACCGGGTCGTCCTTGTCGCGGATGACGTTGTTGTCCGATTTGTACGAGCCCGTCACGCCCTGGATATAGTCGTAACGATTCGCCGTCACCGCCTGCGCGGTCTCGCGGTCATTGATGATCACCGGGCGCAGGAACACCATCAGGTTCGTCTTCTTCCGCTGCTTGCTTTCCGAACGGAACAACTGCCCGAGCCAGGGAATGTCGCCGAGAAGCGGCACCTTGCTGTTGGCGACCTGGTAACTGTCCTGCATCAACCCGCCCAGCACGATGATTTCGCCGTTGTCCGCGAGAATCGTCGACTGGATCGAACGCTTGGTGAAAGACGGCCCCGTCACGGCATTTTGCGTCGAAGTCTCCACCGCCGAATCCTCGGTGTAGAGCTGCAGCTTCAGGATGCCGCCGTCGGTGATTTGCGGCTTCACGTGCAGCGTGAGGCCGACGTCTCGCCGATCGTATGTGTTGAACGCATTGTTCGTGGTGCCGCTCGTCAGGTTCGAATACGAGCCCGTCGGGATCGGCACGTTCTCGCCGACGACGATTTTCGCCTCTTCGTTGTCGAGCGTGATCAGGTTCGGCGTCGACAGCACGTTCGCGTCGCTCACGCCTGCGAAGTACTGCAGCAGCGCGCCGAGCCCCTGCACGCCGAACATGTTGTGCAGCCAGCCGACGTTGAGCCCCTGGTTGAGGCTGGCGAGATTGGCGGCCACCCCGGCTCCGGTGGACGTGCCATTTCCAGCCGTCAGGTTGATGATGCTGTTGCCCGCAATGGTGCCGGCGGTGGCCGCGAGATTCGTGCCGGCGAGCAGCGCGCCGCTCGCCACCTGCCACTGGATACCGAGATTGCCGGCCGTATTCGAGTTCAGCTCGACGATGAGCGCCTCGATATACACCTGCGCACGCCGGAAATCGAGCTGGTCGATCACCGCGCGCAGGTTCCGGTATACCGGGTCCGACGCGGTGATGATGAGCGAGTTCGTCGCCGCGTCGGCCTGGATCATGCCGCCCGGCTGATTCTCGTCGCTCTTGTCCTTGTCGCCGCCCAGCAGGCCGGCGTTGCCGAGCCCGCCGCCGCCCATCGTGCCGCCCGTGCCGCCCGACGTGCTCGACGACGACAGCCCCGACGGCAGCGGCGGGGTGCCCGACGTGCCCGTCGAGAAGTTCGAGCCGCTCTGCGAGCCGCCCTGATTGAACGCATTCGCGTCGTTCGAGCTCGCCGACGAACCGCTCTCGCCGCCCTTGCCGAGCATCCCGCGCAGCGTCTTCGCGAGCTTCACCGCTTCGGCGTTGCGCAGCGGCACGACGTGCATGTTGCCCGGCACGCCGCTCGGCGCGTCGAGCTGCTGCGCGATCTTCTTCGCCGCGGCGAGGCGCTGCGCGTTCGACGCGCGCAACAGCAGCGCGTTGGTCCGCGGATCGGCCTGCACGGTGACTTTCAGCGTCGCGTCGGTGTTGCCGATCGCGCCCGGATCGAGCAGCTTCGTGAGTTGCGCGGCGATGTCGATCGCATTCGCGTTCTTCAGCGGCACGACGGCGACCTGCGAGCCCGCCGCGCTGTCGACGCCCGCGATGATCTGCGCGATCCGGCGCACGTTGTCCGCGTAATCGGTGATGACGATCGTGTTGTTGGCCGGATACGCGGTGATCGTGTTGTTCGGCGAGATCAGCGGGCGCAGCACCGGAAGCAAGTTGTTGGCCGATTCGTTGCGCAGCTCGAACACTTGCGTGACGACCTGGTCGCCGCGCGCCTGCGGCGCGTTGCCGATGTAGGTCGGCACGCCCTGCAGCTTCGCGTCGGCTTCCGGCACGACCTTCAGGACGCCGTGATCCTGGACGAGCGCGAAACCTTGCATCCGGAGCGCGGACTGCATCGTCTTCAACGCCTGGTCTTCCGGCACGGGGCGCTCGGCGACGAGGTTCAACTGTCCCTTGACGCGCGGGTCGACGATGATCGTCTTGCCCGTCGCGGCGCCGATCGCCTTCGCGACCTGGTCGATGTCCGCATTGACGAAATTGAGCGTGACCTGAGCGTGAGCGGCCTGCGCGGCGACAATTCCGGCGACGACGAGCGCCGTTGCGACGCGCCGCAAAGCAAAGCGAGTTCTTGTCATGGAGTGATGGATCGATGCCGGCGGCGACCGTTTCCGATGGTATTACGTAAGGTCAGGATCAAAAAAGCAGACATTAGCAGTTTTTCATGTCCGAAATATCACATTGAACCGGGAACTGTCTCACTTACGCCATAAAAAAAATCGGGCGCGTATGCCGCACGTAAGTTTTCGCACGCGAAGTTTCGACCAGCGCCGGCACGATAATGCGGTATAAACGTGCTTGGCAAACGCCGTAGTCCGAACCAACCGAGTGGCCTCCCCGCGTGGCGAACCGTTCGGTTGCAGGTATGATACGGGCGGCCGGAGCGGCATCGCGCGAAAAGCGCGTGCGGGTTTTCCCGGCCTTCTGCGAAGCGTAAAACAATTCACCGGTTCATTTCCAGATGGGGAAGCGATTCGTCATTATCGCGATGTTCGCCGCCGGCGCATGGTTCGCCAGCGCGCCGGCTCGCGCCGACTGTTACGACGAAGCCGCAAAGTACCAGAAGGTGAACCCGCTGATCCTGCGCGCGATCGCGTGGCAGGAATCGCATAATCGTCCGGAGGCGCTCAACAAGAACGCGAACGGATCGACCGACTACGGCCTCATGCAGATCAACTCGATCCATCTGCCGACGCTGTCCCGCTACGGGATCACGAAGAACACGCTGATGGAGCCGTGCAAGAGCGTCTATATTGCCGCCTGGCATCTGCGCAGCAAGATGGACAAGTACGGCAACACGTGGCAGGCGGTCGGCGCGTACCATTCGGAAACGCCTTCGCTGCGCGACAAGTACGCGCGGCAGATCGCCGACATTCTCGTTCGATGGAAGCTGATGCCCGCGCCCGCCGCGCAGGATACGCAAAGCGCGCAGCGCTAGCGCGCCGGGCCGCGCGCGGCCGTCTGTCCATATTTGATGCACAATGCGGCTTTCCCGCCGGCGCCCCCGTCCCCGGGGCGCGGCGGCTCGCTTCCCGCTTTTTTCGTTGGTGCGCACCGCAATGAACCAGCCGTTGCCCGTCACCGTGCTGTCCGGCTTCCTCGGCGCCGGCAAGACCACGCTGCTCAATCACATCCTCGCGAATCGCGACGGCCTGAAGGTCGCCGTGATCGTCAACGATCTCGGCGCCGTCAGCGTCGACGCGACGCTCGTGCGCGACGCGGCCGAGTTGTCGCACGTCGAGGAGCATCTCGTCGAGATGTCGAACGGATGCATCTGCTGCACGCTGCGCGACGATCTGCTCGTCGAGATCCGCCGCCTCGCGGCCGAAAACCGCTTCGACGCGATCCTGATCGAATCGACGGGCATCGCCGAGCCGATGCCGATCGCCGAGACCTTCACGTTCGTCGACGACGACGGCTCGTCGCTCGAGGACGTCGCACGCCTCGATACGATGGTCACCGTCGTCGACGCGTTCAACTTCCTGCGCGACTACGCGCGCGATGACGCGCTCGCGGAGCACGGCCTCGCCGCCACAGCCGAGGACGACCGCACGCTCGTCGAACTGCTGATCGAGCAGATCGAATTCTGCGACGTGCTCGTCATCAACAAGGCGGATCTCGTCGACGCCGACGCACTCGCGCGCCTACAGCGGATCCTCGCGAACCTGAATCCGCGCGCGCGGCAGATCGTGAGCCGCTTCGGCGACGTGCCGCTCGCCGAAGTGGTCAACACCGGCCGCTTCGATTTCGACGCGGCCGCGAACGCGCCGGGCTGGCTCGCGTCGCTCGAGCATCGGCACGGCGACGATGAGGACGAATGCGATCAAGGCGATGGCCACGTGCACAGCGAGGCCGACGAATACGGCATCGGCCACTTCGTCTATCGCGCGCGCCGGCCGTTCCATCCGGAGCGGCTCTGGGCGCTCCTGCACGAAGAATGGAAAGGCGTGCTGCGCAGCAAGGGATTCTTCTGGCTCGCGACGCGCAACGACATCGCGGGCTCGCTGTCGCAGGCGGGCGGCGTGTGCCGGCACGGTCCGGCCGGGCACTGGTGGGCGGCGCAGGATCGCGCCGAATGGCCGGAGGAGGGCGACGCGCTGTACGACGAGATCGTCGCGGACTGGCACGGCGACCTCGCCGACACCTCGATCGGCGATCGCCGGCAGGAGTTCGTGCTGATCGGCGTCGGGCTCGACGCGGCGGCGTGGCGCGCGAAGTTCGACGCGTGCCTGCTCACCGACGCGGAGTACGCGCAAGGCAAGGACGCGTGGACGAGCTACGCGGATCCGTTCCCGGCGTGGGACGTCGACGATCATGACCACGACCACGACCATGACCACCACGATCATGATCACGACCGCGGCGACGACGCCGAAATCGTCCACCGCCACTGATCGTCAAAGATTGAAAAAGGCGATGCAGCGTGGCAAAAAAGCCGCGCCGAAAAGAAAAAACCCGCTGCTTCCAGCGGGTTTTTTGTTCGCGAACAGCTCGTTTCAGCGCTTGTTCACTGCGTCCTTGAACGCCTTGCCAGCCGTGAACTTGACCGTCTTGGCTGCCGGGATCTTGATGGTCTCGCCCGTCTTGGGGTTACGGCCGGTGCGCGCTGCGCGCTTGCCCGAACCGAAGCTGCCAAAGCCGATCAGTTGAACTGAGTCGCCTTTCGACACAGCCTTCTTGATCACTTCGAGGAGCGTGTCCAGCGTTTCGCCGGTTTGAGCCTTGCTGGCGCCCGTTTGGGCGGCGACGGCGTCGATCAGTTCCTGTTTGTTCATTAAGGTTCCTTTCCAGGTTAGGTTGACACGAACAGCGCGAACGCGCCGATTATACGTGCGCGAACCGCGCCGTCTATAGTGTGTGGCAACGGCACGGCGCAAAGTATTGCACCGCGCAACGCACCGTCGGGTTTGCCTCCTGGCAGCTCCGCGATACGGCGCTTGCTATGATAGCGCAGCGCAAACCCAATAACGACAAGGGTTTCAAAGATTTTCGAGCGAATTTTGTCGAGTTAGACGCGTTCCGCGCGGCTTTCGCGCCGCGCGAGCCGGCTTTGCCGCGGCTCGGCCGAAGCCCGCACGCGGTTTCGTTGGATTTTGCCAACGCCAGGCGGGACGGGGCTTTCGCGGCGGTTCGCCGCATTTTCGCCGCCTTCTTTTTTGTTTCGCATGACCGATCGAATCGTTCCGGCGACGCTCGTCTTCCGCGAAGACGGCACCGTCGTCTCGCCCCTCTACGGCGACATCTACCACAGCGCGGCCGGCGCGCTCGCCCAGGCCGATCACGTGTTCATCCGCGGCAACGGCCTGCCCGAACGCTGGCGGAACAAGCGAACTTTCACGATCGTCGAGACGGGTTTCGGCACCGGCTGCAACTTTCTTGCGACGTGGGCCGCATGGCGCGCTGATCCGTCGCACGGCGAGCGGCTTCACTTCGTGTCGGTCGAAAAGCATCCGTTCGCGCGCGGCGATCTGCGTCGCGCGGCCGCGCATATCGTTGCATATACAACCATCGAGCCGCTCGTCGACGCGCTCGCGAACGGATGGCCCTCGCTGACACCGGGCGTGCATCGCCTCGAATTCGACGATGGGCGCGTCACGCTCACGCTCGTGTTCGGCGACGCGCTCGACGTGCTGCGCAATCTCGCGCTGCGCGCGGACGCGTTCTATCTCGACGGCTTCGCGCCGTCGAAGAACGCGGATTTGTGGTCGCCCGCGATCTTCAAGTCGCTCGCGAAGCTCGCCGACGACCACGCGACGTTCGCGACCTACACGAGCTCGGGCGCCGTCAAGCGCGCGCTCGACGAAGCGGGTTTCGCGCATCGGAAAGTCGAGGGCTTCGCCAGCAAGCGCGCGATGCTCGTCGGCGAGTTCGCGCCGCGCTGGCGCGTGCGGCGCCATGAGCCACCGCGCGCGCTCGACGTCGGCACGCGCGATGCCATCGTGATCGGCGCGGGGCTCGCCGGATGCGCGCTCGTCGAACGGCTCGCCGCGCGCGGCTGGCACGTGACGCTGATCGAGCGCCGCGAACGGATCGCGAGCGAGGCGTCAGGCAACCCCGCCGGCGTGTTCCACCCGATGATCGCGCGCGACGACAACCTCGCGGCCCGTCTGTCGCGCGCCGGCTTCCTGCACGCGCTGAATCGCTGGCGCGCGCTCGAGCGCGCCGGCCACGCGTTCGCGCGCAGCGCGCATGGCCTCGTGCAGCTCGCGACATCGGACGACGAATTCGCACGGATGCGCGAGAGCATCGACGCGCTCGGCGTGCCGGCCGAGCTCGCATCGACGCTGTCGCGCGATGACGCGCAAGCGCTGTTGCGAACCGACGTCGCGCACGGCGGCTGGCTGTTTCCGCAAGGCGGCTCGATCAGCCCCGCCGCGCTCGCGGCCGCGCAGTGCGCGGCGGCGGGCGACAGGCTTTCGCGTATCGTCGGCGTCGAAGTCGCGCGGCTCGAGCGCGGCGGCGACGGCCGCTGGCGCGCGCTCGACGCATCGGGCGCGACGATTGCGCAGGCGAGCGTCGTCATCGTCGCGAATGCAGCCGATGCCGCGCGCGTCGCCGGCCTGCGGCACGCGCCGACGCAGCGCGTGCGCGGCCAGTTGACGCTGCTGCCGCCGGGCAGCGCGCCCGCCGTGCCGCTGCCCGTGATCGGCGACGGCTACGTCTTGCCGCTCGCGAACGGCGTCACGCTGACGGGCGCGACCTACGAGCCGGACGACACGGATGCGGCGCTGCGCGAAGCCGGCCATCGCGAAAACCTCGAGCGGCTCGAACGGCTGCTGCCGGCATTTTCCGCGAACGCGCCCGATACGCTCGCGCTCACGGGCCGCGTCGGCTTTCGCTGCGTCGCGAGCGACCGATTGCCGCTCGTCGGCGAGCTCGGCGACGAAGCGGCGGCCGCTCGCGATTCGGCCGCGCTGGCGGGCGCGAAACTGCGCGACGTGCCGCGCGCGACAGGCCTCTACGGCGCATTCGGCTACGGCTCGCGCGGGCTCGTCTGGGCGACGCTCGGCGCCGAGCTGATCGCCGCGCAGATCGAAGGGGAGCCGTGGCCGCTCGAACGCGAACTCGCCGAAGCGATCGACCCGGCCCGCTTCCTCGTTCGCGCATTGCGGCACGGCCGCGTCGCCTGAGCCGCTCGCGGCGACGACCATCACAGACGCGCCAGCCGGTTATCCACGCAGCCCTGTGGATAACCGCGCGAATTTCCCGCTCAACCGCTGTGCAACCGATGTGGACGTAAACGGGGTAACTTCGCACAGCCGCACAGACCCGAAAAAGTTGCTCATCGAAACTCTGTGCGGGCAAACAGGCTGTGCATCCGGTTATGCGGTCCGCAAGTACATGATCCGCCGACGTAAACGCGGGTTATCCACAGAAAATCGGCCGCCTTGTTAACTCTTACTACATATGTATACAGGTTTACCTCAAGATAAAGAGGTTAGCCTCCTGCAATCGGCCACCGTCTGCCCGATTTCCATCCGGACCGGGAGACCTGTGGCACAATCGGTTTCCTTCACGCATGTCGTGGCGCTGCGCCACGATGGCATCAACGGAACGGCCGGCTCGAATTCGAATCTGAGAATTTGAGATCGCGCTGTCCATTCGCACACGTCAGGCCGACCCGGATCGGCCGCAAGCCCGACTGACCGCACCCTTTTCAGCGACGCGGGCTTACCCCATGTCCTAACGGTCGTACAGAACAACGAACGACAGGGCAACCCCTCATCCAGCGCGCATCATTCGCTCGACTCGCTCGATCCGCGTCGCCGGAGGTTGCCTTCCAAAGGAGAAGTCACCACGATGAAGTCAGCGTTCTCGTTTCTACCCAACTGGCCGCTCGTCCCGGATGCGATTTTCTGGGCCGGCTTCGCGCTCTTCGCCGCCGGCCTCTGCGGCGAGCTCTGCTATCGCACATGGCGCCTGCCGCGCATCACGGGCTATGCGGTGATCGGCCTCATTGCCGGCTCGTTCGGCTTCGGCGTGATCGACGCGAGCACCGACGACACGTCGCGGCTCCTCGTCAACGTCGCGCTCGGCCTGCTGCTGTTCGAGCTCGGCAGCCGGCTCGACCTGCGCTGGATCCGCCGCAACCCGTGGCTCATCGCGTCGAGTCTCGCGGAGGCGACGCTCACGTTCGTGCTCGTGCTCGCGGTGCTGCTGCTGCTCAAGGTGCCGGGGATGATCGCGCTCGTGCTCGCGGCGATCGCGATCTCGACGTCGCCCGCGATGGTGATCCAGTTGAAGACGGAATTGCGCGCGGAAGGGCAGGTGTCGCAGCGGCTCATCACGCTGTCCGCGCTGAACAGCGTCTACGCGGTCGTGCTGACGAAGCTCGTCACGAGCTGGCTGCATCAGGAAGCGTACGGCAACGTGTTCGCGACGATCCTGCAACCGATCTATCTGCTCGCCGGCTCGTTCATCGTCGCGTATCTGTTCGCTCGCGCATGCAATTATCTGTTCAGGCACGTCGCCGCGACGATGCGCGACGAGCATTCGTTCGTCGCGCTGTTCGGCCTCGTCGTGCTGGCGATTGCGGTCGCGCAGGTGCTCAAGCTGTCGACGATGCTCACGCTGCTGCTCGCCGGCATCATCGTGAAGAATCTCGAAGCGCGTCCGCAGTTGTGGCCCGAGCATTTCGGCACGGCCGGCTGGCTTCTCACCGTGATCCTGTTCGTGCTGACGCTCACGTCGTTCGAATGGCAGGACGTCGTCGCGGGCGGACTCGTCGCGGGCGCGCTGATTGCGACGCGCTTTGTCGCGAAGCTCGTCGGCGTGCTCGCGTTCGCGAAGCCGAGCGGCCTCGGCGTGAAGCAGGGCGTCGCGCTCGGCTTCTCGCTCGTGCCGATGTCGGCGCTCGCGTACCTGCTCGTCGACGACACCTACCAGCTCTACCCGAATTTCGATCCGCGCCTGCGCGCGGTCATCATGTGCTCGATCGTCGTGCTGCAATTGATCGGGCCGCCTGTCGTCTATCGCAGCCTGTCGGCCGTCGGCGAGCGGCGCGACGCGAGCTGATCCGCGCGCCCGACGCTTACCGCCCCGTTATCCGGAACCACGCCATGGCACTCGAAACCTTCGTCAATTCCGAACCGTTCACGTTCGGCATCGAGCTCGAAATCCAGATCGTCAATACGCACAACTACGATCTGACTAAAGCGTCGTCCGATCTGATGCGGCTCATCAAGGATGCGAAATTTCCCGGCAACATCACGCCGGAGATCACCGAAAGCATGATCGAGCTGTCGACGGGCATATGCAGAACGCACGATCAGGCATTGGGGGAACTGCACGCCATCCGCGACACGCTCGTCAACGCGGCCGACCAGCTCAACGTCGGCCTCTGCGGCGGCGGCACGCACGCGTTCCAGCAATGGAGCGAGCGGCAGATCTTCGACGCGCCGCGCTTCCAGTACATCTCCGAGCTGTACGGCTACCTCGCGAAGCAGTTCACGGTGTTCGGCCAGCACGTGCACATCGGCTGTCCGGACGCCGACAGCGCGTTGTTCCTGCTGCACTCGCTGTCGCGCTTCATTCCGCATTTCATTGCGCTTTCGGCGTCCTCGCCGTACGTGCAGAACGTCGACACCGGATTTCATTCGGCACGCCTCAATTCCGTGTTCGCGTTTCCGCTGTCGGGCCGCGCGCCGTTCGTGCTCACCTGGCACGGCTTCGAGGAATACTTCACGAAGATGGTGAACACGGGCGTCGTCAACAGCATGAAGGACTTCTACTGGGACATCCGCCCGAAGCCCGGCTACGGAACGATCGAGGTGCGCGTGATGGACACGCCGCTGTCGGTCGACCGCGCGGCCGCGATCGCGTGCTACATCCAGACGCTCGCGCGCTATCTGCTGATCGACCGGCCGCTCAAGCTGTCGGAGGACGACTATCTCGTCTACACGTTCAACCGTTTCGAAGCGTGCCGCTTCGGGCTCGAGGGCACTTGCGTGAATCCGCAGACGGGAGAACGCCGGACGATCGCCGAGGACATCCTCGACACGCTCGATCGCATTGCACCGCATGCGGCTGCGCTCGGCTCGCGCGCGGCGCTCGACGAGATCGGCGCGCTCGCGAAGGCGCGCGTGAACGACGCGTCGTGGCTGCGGACGATCTTCAAGCAGGAAAAATCACTGAACGAAACGGTTCGCCAGCAGTGCCTGCGGTGGCGCGAGTGAAAAATAGTTTTGCAAATCCTCGCACTCGACGAGCACCGGTTCAGGTTTACCTCGACGTATACGTATGTAAACGTAGTAGTAGTTAACAAGCCTCCGCCGATTCTGTGGATAACTTGATATTTCGCCACAAAGTCAAAGACCTGTGACATTGACAACGATGCGGATCGCGCCGGAATTCCGGCGGACGCGCCGGGACGGAATTTTTTTCGGCTCGCCTGTGCGGCAGGTTGTCAAGAAACGGCGCACAGTCCGTTCCTGTGGTTATTCGGTGGTTATCCACAGGTTTGGCGGGATAACTTAGCTGTGCGATTTTCCGCTCTCGCTTAGAATGTCGGCTTCGCGGTGGTCGGCGCCGACGGGGGTGCTGAAACCGCGTGCAGGTTCGCGGCGTGTGCCTCGCGGCGAACATGTCGGACGCGCTCGCCCGGGTGCGCCCTTTTGAGACAGAGATCGAGACCTGATCTCCCCACAAACGGCCGCCTTCGAAAGACGGCCGGCAACAGCGAAAAGACTATGAGCGAAGGTGTTTACGGGAACCAGGCTGCGGGGCGAGTGACCCACAGCCTGTTGCGGTTGAGCACGGCTATGCGGAGCCAGGCATGGGATTGGGCGGAAGGCGCGGGGTTGACGCCGACGCAGGGTGAAATCCTCGTGCTGCTGCTCCAGCGCAAAGGGCCGATGCGTCTGGGCGAGATTGCGCGCGAAACGCAGTTGACCGCCGCGACGACGAGCGACGCGGTGAGCACGCTCGAGCACAAGGGGCTTGTCGAGAAGCGTCGCGCACTCGACGACGGCCGCGCGCTCGCGGTGCGTCTGAGCGCGCGCGGCCGCACAGCGGCGAAGAAGGCGCTGCAGTGGCCGGACTTCCTGTCGAAGGCGGTCGGCACGCTCGGCGGCGACGAGCAGGGCGTGCTGTATCGCGCGCTGCTGAAGACGCTGCGCGAGCTGCAGGTCAACGGCGACATTCCGCCGCACCGCATGTGCGTGACGTGCAAGCATTTCCAGCCGGGCAAGGCGGCGCGCAAGCCGACGTACCGCTGCTCGCTGCTCGATCTGGCGATGGCGGACAGCGATCTGCGTCTCGATTGCGCGGTGCACGAGGAAGCGGATACCCTGACGCAGAAGAAGACCTGGAAACTCTTCGCGCAGGCGTGATGCGCGTCGAGCGGATGCTCGGCCGTGCCCGGAGGCGCTGATGAACGCTGAAGCCGTCGCGATTCGCCACGTGCATTTCGAGGACCTCGGGAGTTTCGAGCAGGTGCTCGGCGAGCGCGGCCGGCGCGTGCGGTACGTCGATGTCGGCGCCTCCCGCGTCGAGGTGCTCGACGCGCTCGAACCGTCGCTGCTCGTCGTGCTCGGCGGACCGGTCAGCGCCTACGACGACGATCTATATCCGACGACGGCGCCGCTGGCGGCGCTCGTCGGCAAGCGGATCGAAGCCGGCTTGCCGACGCTTGGCGTCTGCCTCGGCGCGCAGTTGATCGCGCGGGCGCTCGGCGCGCGCGTGTATCCGGCCGCGGCGAAGGAGCTCGGCTGGACCCCGCTCACGCTGACGGATGCCGGGCGCGCGTCGCCGCTGCGCCACGTCGACGGTGCGATCACGTCGATGCTGCATTGGCACGGCGACACGTTCGATCTGCCTGCGGGCGCGATTCATCTTGCGTCGACGCCGGCGTGCCGCAACCAGGCTTTCTCGTGGGGCACGCACGTGCTCGCGCTCCAATGCCATCCGGAGATCCGCGCGGACCGCTTCGAGCCCTGGCTGATCGGCCATGCGGGCGAGATCGCGGCGACGCCCGGCACCGACGCGAAACGATTGCGCGAACAGACCGCGCAACTCGGTCCGACGCTCGAATGCGCGGCGCGCGGGATGTTCGGCGAGTGGCTCGATTCCGTCGGGCTGTAGGGCGATAGCGCAACAGGGCGGCCGCGCTCGTCCGAAACGAAAACGGCATCGGGTTCGCTGTCGATCGCCGGCGCTGGCCGTTTCCGCCGAATTCCATTTCCATGCCCCGCGCCGTCGCGTCCGCGGCAAGCTTTTGCGCTGCATGCTAACCTCGGCCGCTCGACTTCGTTCGTGAGGGCGGCTGCCATGAGTGCGTTGTTTTCTTCGTTCACGCTGCGCGGCGTGACGCTTCCCAATCGCATCGTGATTTCGCCGATGTGCCAGTATTCGGCCGAAAACGGCGAGGCGCGCGCATGGCACATGATTCATCTCGGTCAACTCGCGTTGTCGGGGGCGGGGCTGCTTTGCATCGAAGCGACGGCGGTCGAGCCCGACGGCCGCATTTCGCCCGCGGATCTCGGCTTGTGGAACGACGCGGCGGAAGCCGCGTTCGAACCCGTGCTCGCGGCGATCCGCAAGCATTCGCCGATTCGCGTCGCGATGCAGTTGTCGCACGCGGGCCGCAAGGCGTCGAGCGACGTGCCGTGGAACGGCGGACAACTGATTCCCGTCGACCGGGGCGGCTGGCAGCCGCTTGCGCCTTCCGCCGTTGCGCATCGGGAGCACGAGCCGTCGCCGCTCGCGCTCGACGCGGCGGGGCTCGAGCGCATTCGTCGCGCGTTCGTCGAATCCGCGAAGCGCGCGGCGCGTCTCGGCATCGACGCGCTCGAAGTCCATGCGGCGCACGGCTATCTGCTGCATCAGTTCCTGTCGCCGCTCGCGAACCGTCGCGCCGATTCGTACGGCGGCTCGCTCGAAAACCGGATGCGCTTTCCGCTCGAAGTGTTCGACGCGGTGCGCGCGGCGTTTCCGGACGATCGTCCGGTTGGCGTGCGCGTGTCCGCGACCGATTGGGTGGCGGGCGGCTGGGAGCTCGACGATACGATCGCGTTTGCGCGCGAACTGAAGCGGCGCGGTTGCGACTGGGTCGACGTATCGTCGGGCGGCGTGTCGCCGCTTCAGAATATTCCGGTGTCGCCCGGCTATCAGGTGCCGTTCGCGCAGGCGGTCAAGCGCGCGGTGGAGCTGCCGACGATCGCCGTTGGCCTCATCTCCGATCCCGAGCACGCAAATCGCGTGATCGAAGCGGGCGACGCGGATTTCGTCGCGATGGCGCGCGCGATGCTCTACGATCCGCGCTGGCCGTGGCATGCGGCCGCGCAACTCGGTGCGACGGTCAGTGCGCCGCCGCAGTACTGGCGTTCGCAGCCGCGCGAGCACAAGGCGTTGTTCGGCGACGTGTCGTTCGGCCAGCGTTGAGCGCCGCGCATGCCGATTCGATTGTCGATGCGGCCGAAAGTTGGCGATTCGGGCGGATTTCGCGCGACTTCGCGCATCGAGCGGCCATTCGATGTTGAACGAAGCAATCCCTACCGTGTAGGATTCGGGTGATTCGCACCCGGCGCCGCGCGCGGCATCCCACGCCGCACGCGGCGCGACGGACGAAGCCGCGCGACCGGCGCGCAATGCGCGGCGCGATCGTTTCAGTTCCAAGTCGTCTTCAAAGGATTCGTTCGATGAGTTCACGCAGGATCGTGGTACGCCGCTCGGGCGTTCACGGCAAGGGCGTATTCGCCGCGGCACCGATCAAGGCGGGGGAGCGCGTAGTCGAATACAAGGGCGAGCGGATCTCGTGGAAAGAGGCGCTGCGCCGCCATCCGCACGACCCGAACGATCCGAATCACACGTTCTACTTCGCGCTCGAAGAGGGCGGCGTGATCGACGGCAAGATCGACGGCAACAGCGCGCGCTGGATCAACCATTCGTGCGCGCCGAACTGCGAAGCCGAGGAGGTGGGCGGGCGCGTGTACATCCATGCGCTGCGCGACATCGACGAGCAGGAAGAACTGTTCTACGACTACGGGCTCGTGATCGATGCGCGCCTGACGAAGAAGCTCAAGCGCGAATACGCGTGCCGTTGCGGCACGGCGACGTGCCGGGGCACGCTGCTTGCAACGTCGGAAGACGGCGAAGGCAAGAAAAAGAGGAAGGCGAAGAAGGGCGGCAAGGACAAGAAAAAGAAGAAGTGACGCCTGGCGGCGCGCGCCGTTCGGCGCGGCGCCGATTGCCGCGAGTGCGGCCTTCAAGCCTCGCGTCGACGTTCCGGATTGCGAAGAAAGACGGCGCGATAGCGCGGTGCGTTTGCGGCTCGACCGTGCGCGTCGAGTTGCGTCGCGCCGCAGCGTGCGGGCGCAAGCCGCGCACGCTGCGATTGCTTCAGACCGAAGCGGTCGGAGATTCGGACGGATGCGGCGCCGGCGCGGACGGCTTGTCCGCGAGCGGCACGCGCACGACGAAGCGCGAGCCGCCTTCGGGCGCGTCCGCATACGATACCGTGCCGCCGTGCATCGCGATGATGTCGTGGACGATCGCGAGGCCGAGGCCCGCGCCCGTCTCGACGCCGTTGCCGCTCTGCGCGTCGCCGCGGAAGAAGCGCTTGAACAGGTCCGCCTGCTGCGCGGCGCTCACGCCCGAGCCGTTGTCCTCGACGACGATCTCGGCCGCCGCCTTGCCGTCGTCGAGCGCGATCCGCGAGACGTCCACTGTGATCCGCGCGCCTTGCGGCCGCGCGAGCGGCACGTACTTCAACGCATTGTCGAGCAGGTTCGCGATCACTTCGCGCAGCAGCACCGGATTGCCGCGCACGACGAGCGGCTCGTCGTCGGCGCGGCCGTCGCCGCGTTGAAAGCCGAGGTCGACGTGCGCGGCGAGCGCGCGCGGCACCCATTCGGCGCCGGTTTCGAACGCGAGGCCGGCGAGATCGACGTCGACGAAGCGGGCGGCCTGCTCGCCCGGCTCCGCGCGCGCGAGCGACAGCAATTGATTCGACAGCCGCACCGCGCGGTCGGCCGCCGAGCGCAACTCGCGCACCGCGGTCAGCGCCTGCTGCGGATCGCGCGCGACGGCCGCCTGCTCCGCGTGCAGCTTGATGGCGGTGAGCGGCGTGCGGAGCTGGTGCGCGGCGTCGGCGATGAATTTGCGCTGCGCATCGAGCGCGGTCTTCAGGCGGCCGAGCAGCGCGTTCATCGCGCTCGTGAGCGGCCGGATCTCGAGCGGCACCTCGGTTTCGTCGACGGGCTCGAGCGACGTGTGAGTCTGCCGGTTCAGCGAATCGGCGAGATGCGTGAGCGGGCCGAGCTGCTGATTGACGACGCGCCACACGATCCCCCAGCCGGCGAGCAGCAGCAACAGCAGCGGCATCATGATCGCGATCAGGAATTCCGCCGCGATCCGGTAGCGGTAGCGCACCGGCTGCGCGACCTCGACGATCATCGGATTGCCGCTTTCCGTCTGCTCGACCCGCACCTGCGCGACGCGCACCGCCTGGTTGTCGTATTCGGCCTCGAACACGTACGCGACGTGCATCCGGCGCACGCTCGCGCCCTGCAGCGGCAGCTTCGGATCGCCGGCGAGTTCGTGCTCGCCGTCGCTGATCCGGTAGATCAACTGTTCGGTCGGATCGGAGAACATCGCCTGCGCGAGCGGCGGCACCGTGAACGGCGCGTCGGGGCCGGCGATCTGGATCTGCTTCGAGATTGCCGCTGCGAGATCGGCGAGCGAGCGGTCGACGACGTGCTGCGTGTATTGCCACGCGAGCCAGTACGCAATGAGGCCGCTCATCAGCGCGAGCATCGACAGCGGCGCGGCTAGGCGCCGCAGCAGCGTGCGGCGCAGGCTGGTCACAGCCGGATCAGGGGACATCGCGCGAAAGAAAAGAATAAGCGCCGCTTCGCGAAGCGGCGCGGGTCGAGCATGCGGCGTCAGACCGTCAGACGCTCGCGGTCTGGCGTATTTCCTGCAGCAGATAGCCGAAGCCGCGCACCGTGACGATCTCGACACGGCACTGCTCGAGCTTCTTGCGCACCCGGTGCACGTAGACTTCGATCGCGGTGTCGCCGAGATCGCCGCCGAAGTGCGTCAGGTGATCCTGCAGTTGCGCCTTGCTGACGACGCGGCCGTGGCGCAGCAGCAGCATTTCGAGCACCGCGAATTCGCGCGGCGAAAGCTCGAGCGGCTTGTCGTCGTTGAAGATGCGGCGATCGACGCCCGACAGGCGCACGCCGCCGAGCGACACTTCCGGGCGCGGCATGTCGCTGTGCGGGCCGCTGCGGCGCATCACCGCGCGAATCCGCGCTTCGAGCTCGGCGGGCTCGAACGGCTTGAGCATGTAGTCGTCGGCGCCCGAATTGAGGCCCTGCACGCGATCGTTCAGCTCGTCGCGCGCGGTCAGCACGATGACGGGCGTGTGGCGGTTGGTCTGGCGGAAGCGCGACAGGAGTGTCATGCCGTCGATGCCGGGCAGGCCGAGGTCGAGGATCACGAGTTCGTGGCGGTTTTGCGCGAGCGCCTGCTCGGCAAAGATGCCGTCGTGAACCATGTCGACCGTGAAGCCGGCTTGTTCGAGGCTGCTTTGAATGCCGCGTGCGATGGGGCGGTCGTCTTCGATCAGAAGGAGTCGCATGAGATTCGCTCAAGTACAATGGGTTGGCGGTTCAGGCACGCGGGACAGCACGACGCCGTTTCCACGAAAACGTCGGGGGCCCGGCAACGAGCGGGACGGCCAGCAACGAACCTTTCGATCATGTCCAACATCTCGATCCATGAACTCGAAGCCGCGATCAATTTCTGGCGGGCCCGCTCGCCGTCGAGCGGCGACGAACTCGAACTCTGCGAAGAGGCTAGCGCGCTTTCCAAACCGTATGCGTTGCTGATTGTACAGCGCCAAAGTGCGCTGCAACTGGAAGGATTGGACCCTGAAGCGCGCAACGCATGGGACGCTTACGTTCTACTTAACAACGGCTTGGAAAGCTGAAGGCTTTCGCTTTATTCAGCATAGAAAACGCTTACGGAAAGCGATACGTTGACGATTCGAAATCGAATCCTCATCAGGGTAATCACGCAGCCTTCGCGTGCTTGCCCACTTCGTCGATGAAATGCGCGAGCTTGATGTCGCGCTCGGTGAGACCATTGGCGTCGTGCGTCGACAGCGTGACGTCGACGCGGCTGTAGACGTTGAACCACTCGGGATGGTGATCCATTTCCTGCGCCTTGATCGCGACGCGCGTCATGAAGCCGAATGCTTCGTTGAAATCGGCGAAGCGAAGGCTGCGCTGGATCGCGTCGCGGCCGGGAACGGCGGTCCAGTGAGGCAGGCTTGCGAGTTGCGTCTTGCGTTCTTCCGATGTGAGCTTGTGAATCATTTTCATACCTCGTCCGATGGCGGCGCGGCCGTGCCCGTTCGCGCGGCGGGGCGCCGTATCGGCCATTCTTTCATAATTGTTCGTCAAGCGTCTGTGTCGGTTGCCCAGCCTTCGCCCGTGCCGCGCGTAAGCACATGATCGCCGTCAAGCACGGCGCCCGCCGCATGCTCGGGCGCGTCGGCGAGCCGCGCGGCGAGCGCGCGCGCGTCGACGTCGGCGAGCGCGAAGAGCTGCGTGAAATCGTCGATCACGAAGTAGGTCTTCTGGAACGTGTCGATCCGGTAGCGGGTCCGCATCACGCGCTCGAGATCGAAGCCGATCCGGTTCGGCGACGCGCTTTCGAGGCTGTAGAGCGTCTCGCCCTTGCTCGACACGATGCCCGCGCCGTAGATCCGCAGCCCGTTTTCGCCGCGCGCGCCGCGGATCAGGCCGAATTCGACCGTATACCAATAGAGGCGCGCGAGAAGCGCGAGCGCGCGCGGATCGCGGGCAACGCCGAGCGCCGCGCGGCCGTATGCGTGCATGTAGTCGGCGAATACGGGATCGATCAGGAGCGGCACGTGGCCGAACAGATCGTGGAAGCAGTCCGGCTCCTGTAGATAATCGAGCTGATCCGGGCGACGCATCCACCAGGTGACCGGAAACCGCCGGTTCGCGAGATGCTCGAAGAAGATGGCGTCCGGCACGAGGCCCGGCACCGCGACGATGCGCCAGCCGGTCGCGGGCTCGAGCCGGCGGTTCACGTCGGCGAATGACGGCACGCGCTCGGGCGCGAGACCGATGCGCGCGAGGCCGTCGATGAACGCGTCGCACGCGCGGCCGCGCAGCAGCGCCGCCTGCCGCGTATACAACTGCTTCCACACAGCATGGTCGACGCCGCCGTAGCGGGCGAGCGGCTGATCGATGGTGAAATCGGCGCGGGTTTCGAGGCCCGCGTCGAACTGTTCCTTCAGTTTCGCGGTGACGACGGTGGACATGGTGTACGCCTTGCTTCGCATCAGTGGTGAGGATGCATGCAAGTGTAGAGCGGGGTTCGCGCGGATTGGACGCAAAGTCGGCGTATATTGGCCTATAAATGCGATAATCATGCATCAAAATGCACAACTATGCGGAGAATCCTCATGCTGGAACTCGATCACTTCGATTTGGCGCTGCTCGACGTGCTGCAGCGCTTCGGCCGCGCGACGCATCAGCAACTGGGCGAAGAGGTGCCGCTTTCGCCGTCGCAGATCGGCCGGCGGCTGCAGCGGCTCGAGGCGGCGGGCGTGATCGACGGCTACCGCGTCGTGCTGCGGCCCGAGCGGCTCGGGCTTGGCGTCACCGCGTTCACGAGCCTGAAGCTCAAGCATCACGGCGATTCGATCATCGAGCAGTTCCAGCAGCAGATCGACGTGCTGCCGGAAGTGCTCGAATGCCACGCGGTGGTCGGCGACGCCGATTATCTGCTCAGGATCGTCGCGCCGGATCTGAATGCGCTGTCGTCGTTCGTGATGAAGAAGCTGATGCGGGTGCCGGGCGTCGACAGCGTTCGCTCGAACATCGTGCTCACGACGTTCAAGCGCAACGGGCCGCTGCCGCTCGGCCATCTGGCGTCGGGCGCGCCCGCCGCATGACGCGCGCAGGCGCGCATTACGCGGCGGGCTCGGCTTGCGCGTTGAGCAGATCGACGTACGCTACCGCGACGAGATCGTCGCTCGGCACGCCGAGCTTCGCGAACACCGCGTGCGCTTCCGCGTGGCCGCCGTCCTCGTCGTCTTCGGGCCCGAGCACGACTTCCAGCTCGACGAAGTCGCCCAGGCCGTCGACGCGGTCGAGGTGGATCCGCGTGCGGCCCGCCAGATAGACGTGCCGCTCCTTCGTCACGATGCCGCGGGTCGTGAGCGCCGTCGCGAGGAGCGCGTGCATCGCGTCCGGGTTCGTCACCGGGCTGCGCGTGTAGTACGACGCCTTCGGGCCGTCCTGATCGTCGCGCTGGTAGAAGATCAGCTCGGCGGGCGTGCCGTCCTCGAAGCGGCGCAGCTTCAGGCGGCCGCGCGGCACGTCGTAGAAGAAATCCTGCTGCCGGTAGAAGAGCGGCGCCTCGGTCGCCAGCTCGGCGGCCCGTTCGCGCAGTTGTTCGAATTCGCGCGCGCGGGCTTTGATCTCGATGTTGCGGGCCATGCGGGTCTCCTGTGAAGAGCGTTTGCGGGTCCGGACAAACCATCCAGAAATTTCTATTCTATCGGGGCGCGAGCGATTTTGACGCGATGCGAAAAGGCCGCGCGCCGGCCGTGCGGGCGCGCATCGTTGCTTTTTCACGCTCCCCTATGCGCGCGAGCCGCCGCGCCGACCATCATCAGCGGCGCTCATATCGCCCATTGCTCGTCGATGAGGCGCAACGCGGCGGCGATCGCCGGTTCGTCGCGGCGCTCGGCGAGCGTGAGGAACGTGAGCTCGGCGGGCACCGCGATGTGCTCGACGATCGTGAGCGCGTGCGCGTGCGCCTCCCGCAGCGCGATCGAGTCGCGCGCGAGCGTCAGGCCGACGCCCGATTTGACGAGATCGAGCATCGACGTCTCCTGATCGACCTCCGCGACCTTGACGGGCTGCGCGCCCGCGTCGGCGAAGCGGCGCGACAGGAGCCGCTGGTGCGCGGACGCGGCGGGCGTCCAGATCCACGGCAGCGCCGCGAGCTCGCGCCACGTGCGCGCGCGCTGCACGCGCTCCTTCCAGCCGGCGGGCGCGAGCACCCGATAGCGGAACTGCGTGAGCGTCACCGTGTGGAAGCGCTCGGCGTCGCGCGGATCGTCCTCCTCCGGCCGGCCGATGTAGTAGCCGACGTCGAGCTCGCGCGCGCGGACCTGTTCGAGCACCCAGCCGGACATGCCGTGCCGCAGCGCCGTCTCGATCCGCGGGTGCGCCTCGACGAGCCGCTTCAGGAAGCCGCCGAGCCGCAGGAATTCGGGGTCGAGGATCGTGCCGATCCGCAGCCGGCCGCGCACCTCGTGCCTGAGCGCGGCGGCGGCGCGCTTCACGTCGGCCGCCGCGTCGAGCGCGCGTTCCGCGTGCGGCAGCAGCGCCTGGCCGTCGCGCGTGAGCACGAGCCCGCGCGATGTGCGCGCGAACAGGGCGACGCCGAGCAGGTCCTGCAGATTCTTGATCTGCAGGCTGACGGCGGGCTGCGTCAGATGCAGTTGCGCCGCCGCGCGCGTGAGGTTGCCCTCGCGCGCGACCGCGACGAACGCGCGGAGCAGAGTCAGGTCCATCGAGCAATATTAGCGCGGCTTATAACGCAATTGAGCATAACTCATTGGATCGGGCGCCGGGCTCGCGGGTACCCTTCGTTTCCGAAGCACGCGATGCGCGTGCACGACGGAAAGCGGCAACGGCAAACACGGAGGACGACATGACCGGCAGTACCCATTCGAACGATTCGCGCGTGCGCGCACTGACCCATTTCATCGGCGGCCGCGCGCTCGACGGCGCGAGCGACCGCTACGGCGACGTGTTCGACCCGGCGCTCGGCAAGGTGACGGCGCGTGTGCCGCTCGCGACCGTCGCGGAAGTCGAGGCGGCCGTCGCGGCCGCGGCCGCGGCGTTCCCCGCGTGGAGCGAGACGTCGCCGCTCAAGCGCGCGCGTGTGATGTTCAAGTTCAAGGAGCTGCTCGACCGCCATCACGACGAGCTCGCCGAGCTGATCACCCGCGAGCACGGCAAGGTGTTCTCGGACGCGAAGGGCGAAGTGATGCGCGGGATCGAGGTCGTCGAGTTCGCATGCGGGATTCCGAATCTGCTGAAGACCGACTTCACCGACCAGATCGGCGGCGGCATCGACAACTGGAACCTGCGGCAGCCGCTCGGCGTCGTCGCGGGGATCACGCCGTTCAACTTTCCGATGATGGTGCCGTGCTGGATGTTTCCGGTCGCGATCGCGTGCGGCAACACGTTCGTGCTGAAGCCGTCCGAGCGCGATCCGTCGGCGTCGATCCGGCTCGCCGAGCTGCTGAAGGAAGCGGGGCTGCCCGACGGCGTGTTCAACGTCGTGCACGGCGACAAGACGGCCGTCGATGCGCTGATCGCGCATCCCGACGTGGCCGCGCTGTCGTTCGTCGGCTCGACGCCGATCGCCGAATATATTCATACCGAAGCCGCGCGGCGCGGCAAGCGCGTGCAGGCGCTGGGCGGCGCGAAGAACCATCTCGTCGTGATGCCGGACGCGAACCTGGATCAGGCCGTCGACGCGCTCGTCGGCGCCGCGTACGGTTCGGCGGGCGAGCGCTGCATGGCGATCTCGGTCGCGGTTGCGGTGGGCGGCGTCGCCGATGCGCTCGTCGAGCGGCTCGCCGCGCGCGCGAGGACACTGAAGATCGGCAACGGGATGGAACCCGACGTCGAAATGGGGCCGCTCGTGACGGCCGCGCATCGCGCGAAGGTGTCCGCGTACATCGACGCGGGGGTCGCCGCGGGCGCGAAGCTCGTCGTCGACGGGCGCGACCACGTCGTCGAAGGATGCGAGCGCGGCTTCTTTCTCGGCGGCACGCTGTTCGACGGCGTGACGACCGGCATGTCGATCTACCGCGAGGAAATCTTCGGTCCGGTGCTGGCCGTCGTGCGGGTGCCGGATTTCGCGAGCGCGGTCGCGCTCGTCAACGCGCACGAGTTCGCGAACGGCGTGTCGTGCTTCACGTCCGACGGCGGCATCGCGCGCGCGTTCGCGCGGAAGATCCAGGTCGGGATGGTCGGCATCAACGTGCCGATTCCGGTGCCGATGGCGTGGCATTCGTTCGGCGGCTGGAAGCGCTCGCTGTTCGGCGATCACCATGCGTACGGCGCGGAGGGCGTGCGCTTCTACACGCGCTACAAGAGCGTGATGCAGCGCTGGCCGGACAGCATCGCGAAGGGCGCGGAGTTCACGATGCCCGTCGCGAAGTGACGCGCACGCGTTCGACGTTCTGACGACGCCGCGCGGCCCCCGCAACGGGGCCGCGCGGTCTATGCTTTAACGGCGCGCATCGGCTCTCGATGCGCGGCCTGGCGCCGAGGCGCACGACGGCGGTCCGCGAGAGAGACCGCCGCACCCGAATTGAGGAGACGGCAGACCGTGGCTACCGAACGTACGCTCGAAGGCGAATTCGATTATGTGATCGTCGGCGCCGGCACGGCCGGCTGCGTGCTCGCGAACCGGCTCACCGAAGACCCGGACGTGACCGTGCTGCTGCTCGAAGCCGGCGGCAAGGACGACTATCACTGGATCCACATCCCGGTCGGCTATCTGTACTGCATCGGCAATCCGCGCACCGACTGGCTCTACAAGACCGAGCCCGAAGCGGGCCTGAACGGCCGCGCGCTGTCGTATCCGCGCGGGCGCGTGCTGGGCGGCTCGTCGTCGATCAACGGGATGATCTACATGCGCGGCCAGCGCGGCGATTACGACGACTGGGCGCGCGCGACGGGCGACGCGGGCTGGTCGTGGGACAGCGTGCTGCCGATCTTCAGGCGCAGCGAGGATCACCACGCGGGTGCGACCGACATGCACGGCGCGGGCGGCATGTGGCGCGTCGAGAAGCAGCGGCTGCGCTGGGAGATCCTCGAGGCGTTCTCGCAGGCCGCGCAGCAGACGGGCATTCCGGCCACCGACGATTTCAACCGCGGCGACAACACGGGCGTCGGCTATTTCGAGGTCAATCAGAAGCGCGGCATCCGCTGGAACGCGTCGAAGGCGTTCCTGCGCCCCGCGCTCGCGCGGCCGAATCTCACCGTGATCACCGGCGCGCAAGCCGAGCGGCTCTTGTTCGACGGCAAGCGCTGCGCGGGGGTCGAATATCTCGGCGGCGGCGCGCCGTTCGTCGCGCGTGCGCGCGCGGAAGTGCTGGTTGCGTCGGGCGCGGTGAATTCGCCGCAGTTGCTCGAATTGTCCGGCATCGGCGACGGCGGCCGGCTGCAGGCGCTCGGCATCGGCGTCGTCGCGGACGTGCGCGGCGTCGGCGAAAACCTTCAGGATCACTTGCAGTTGCGGATGGCGTTTCGCGTGCGCGGCGTGCGCACGCTGAACACGCTGTCCGCGCACTGGTGGGGCAAGCTGTGGATCGGCGCGCAGTACGCGCTGATGCGGCGCGGGCCGATGTCGATGGCGCCGTCGCAACTGGGCGCGTTTGCGAAATCGGATCCGAACGATCCGGCGCTCACGCGGCCCGATCTCGAATATCACGTGCAGCCGCTGTCGCTCGAGCGCTTCGGCGAGCCGCTGCATCGCTTCAACGCATTCACCGCGTCGGTCTGCCATCTGCGGCCGACGTCGCGCGGCAGCATTCATGCGGTGTCGCCGGACCCGGCGCGCGCGCCGTCGATCGCGCCGAACTATCTGTCGACCGATCACGATCGGCACGTCGCGGCGAATGCGCTGCGCCTGACGCGCCGGATCGCCTCGGCGCCCGCGCTCGCACGCTATGCGCCCGAAGAAATCCTGCCGGGCGCCCAGTATCTGAGCGAGGCGGAGCTGATCGCCGCGGCGGGCGCGGTCGGCACGACGATCTTCCATCCGGTCGGCACGTGCCGGATGGGGCGCGCGGACGATCCGGACGCGGTCGTCGACAGCCGCCTGCGCGTGCGCGGCGTGACGGGGCTGCGGATCGTCGATGCATCGGTGATGCCGAGGATCACGTCGGGCAACACGAACTCGCCGACGCTGATGATCGCCGAGCGGGCGAGCGACATGATTCGCGCGGATCGCCGCGGCGCGCCGGAGCACGGCGTGGCCGCGCGTGGCGAGGCAGCGCTGCCGACGTAAAAGTGACACGATCCGTTGAAAGAATCGGCAAAGAATCGGAATCAAAAACAGCCGAGGGTTAACCCAAAAGCGAAGCGAGCGATCTCGTGCGTACTCGATCGCGACGGCGGTTTTCCGATTTGTACCGGAACGCGTTTTTCGTCGCGGGCCTTTTCGCCGCCCGCGCAAAAAAATGCATGTGGCGCCAGGGTTTGCGCGCGGTCGGAAACGATTCCGCGCGAACCGGACCGCAGTGCGCGAATAAGCGAGCGCATTGATCTACAAAACAAAAAAACCGAGTAAAAAATGCTCGCGGCTGTCGCGCCCTATAAGTGCAAATCCCGATGAATGCACTGCACCAACGGCGCGACAATGACACGCAGTCTGAATCTGCGACTTGCGCGAGGAGACCGGCCTCGGCGCAAAGATACAAAGCTCGGGGGCAGCCTCTCATCCGCTGAATGCATCGTGGCCGCTTGCGCGAGATCTCTCAGCGCTTCGCCTCACTTCGTAGGAAGGGAACATGATTCTCGGCGACACGATTCTCGAAACACGCGGACTCACGAAGGAATTCAAGGGCTTCACCGCGGTCAGCGGCGTGAACCTGCGCGTGCGGCGCGGTTCGATTCATGCGCTGATCGGACCGAACGGCGCCGGCAAGACCACTTGTTTCAATCTCCTGACTAAATTCCTGAAGCCGACGTCGGGCCAGATCGTCTACAACGGCATCGACATCACCGACGAGCGCCCCGCGCAGATCGCGCGGCGCGGCGTGATCCGGTCGTTCCAGATCTCCGCGGTGTTTCCGCATCTGAGCGCGTTGCAGAACGTGCGCATCGGCCTGCAGCGCTCGCTCGGCACCGCGTTTCATTTCTGGCGCAGCGAGCGCTCGCTCAAGCGTCTCGACGATCGCGCAATGGATCTGCTCACGCAGGTCGGCCTTTCCGATTTCGCGCACGTGCCGACGGTCGAGCTCGCCTACGGCCGCAAGCGCGCGCTCGAGATCGCGACGACGCTCGCGATGGAGCCCGAGCTGATGCTGCTCGACGAGCCGACGCAGGGCATGGGCCACGAGGACGTCGACCGCGTGACGGCGCTCATCAAGAAGGTCGCGAACGGCCGCACGATCCTGATGGTCGAGCACAACATGAACGTGATCGCGGGCATCTCCGATACGATCACTGTCCTGCAGCGTGGCGAAGTGCTCGCGGAAGGCACGTACGCGGAGGTGTCGAAGAATCCGCTCGTCGTCGAGGCGTACATGGGCAGCGCGGACGCGGCCCTCGCGGGGGCGCACGCATGAACCACAGCGAACGGGAAGAGCGCGAGTTGAACAGCGTCGAAAGCGGCACGCCCGCGCTCGCGCTCGCGGGGCTCGAAGCGTGGTACGGCGAATCGCACATCCTGCACGGCGTCGATCTGACCGTGCACCGCGGCGAGGTCGTCACGCTGCTCGGCCGCAACGGTGCGGGCCGCACGACGACGCTGCGCGCGATCATGGGGCTCACGGGCCGTCGCCAGGGCTCGATCAGGATCGCGGGCCACGAGACGATCGATCTGCCGACGCACAAGATCGCGCATTACGGCGTCGGCTATTGCCCGGAGGAGCGCGGGATCTTCTCGAGCCTGTCGTGCGAAGAGAACCTGCTGCTGCCGCCCGTGCTTGGCGATCGCAAGAGCGCGATGTCGCTCGAGGACATCTACGAGATGTTCCCGAATCTCGCGTCGCGGCGCAGCAGCCAGGGCACGCGGCTGTCGGGCGGCGAGCAGCAGATGCTCGCGGTTGCGCGGGTCCTGCGCACGGGCGCGAACCTGCTGTTGCTCGACGAAATCTCCGAGGGCCTCGCGCCCGTGATCGTGCAGGCGCTCGCGAAAATGATCGTCACGCTGAAGGCGCGCGGCTACACGATCGTGATGGTCGAGCAGAATTTCCGTTTCGCGGCGCCGCTCGCGGATCGCTTCTACGTGATGGAGCACGGCCGCATCGTCGAGCATTTCGGCGCGACCGAGCTCGAAGGGAAGATGCCTGTGCTGCACGATCTGCTCGGCGTATAGCGCCGCTTTGCCGGTCCCCCGATGTACATAACCTGACAACCACAACGCACTACACCAGGAGACGCCAATGAAAGTGAAGACCCTTGCGCACGCCTGTCTCGCCGCCGCCGCGGCGTGGTCGGTCGGCGCCGCGCAGGCCGCGGACACCGTGAAGATCGGCTTCATCACCGATATGTCCGGCCTCTACGCCGACATCGACGGGCAGGGCGGCCTCGAGGCGATCAAGATGGCGGTGGCCGACTTCGGCGGCAAGGTCAACGGCAAGCCGATCGAGGTCGTGTACGCCGATCACCAGAACAAGGCGGACATCGCCGCGTCGAAGGCGCGCGAATGGATGGACCGCGGCGGGCTCGATCTGCTCGTCGGCGGCACGAACTCGGCGACCGCGCTGTCGATGAACCAGGTCGCGGCCGAGAAGAAGAAGGTCTACATCAACATCGGCGCGGGCGCGGACACGCTGACGAACGAGCAGTGCACGCCGTACACGGTCCACTACGCGTACGACACGATGGCGCTCGCGAAGGGCACGGGCTCGGCGGTGGTGAAGCAGGGCGGCAAGACGTGGTTCTTCCTGACCGCCGATTACGCGTTCGGCAAGGCGCTCGAGAAGAACACTGCGGACGTCGTCAAGGCGAACGGCGGCAAGGTGCTCGGCGAAGTGCGGCACCCGCTGTCGGCGTCGGACTTCTCCTCGTTCCTGTTGCAGGCGCAATCGTCGAAGGCGCAGATCCTCGGCCTCGCGAACGCGGGCGGCGACACGGTGAACGCGATCAAGGCGGCGAAGGAATTCGGCATCACGAAGACGATGAAGCTCGCCGCGCTGCTGATGTTCATCAACGACGTCCACGCGCTCGGCCTCGAGACGACGCAGGGCCTCGTGCTGACGGACAGTTGGTACTGGAATCGCGATCCGGCGTCGCGGCAGTGGGCGCAGCGCTATTTCGCGAAGATGAAGAAGATGCCGTCGAGCCTGCAGGCGGCCGATTATTCGTCGGTGACGACCTACCTGAAGGCGGTGCAGGCGGCGGGCTCGACCGATTCCGACAAGGTGATGGCGCAGCTCAAGAAGATGAAGATCGACGACTTCTTCGCGAAGGGCTACATCCGCACGGACGGCAGCATGATTCACGACATGTATCTGATGGAAGTGAAGAAACCGTCCGAATCGAAGGAGCCGTGGGACTACTACAAGGTCGTCGCGACGATTCCGGGCGAGCAGGCGTTCACGACGAAGCAGGAGACGCGCTGCGCGCTCTGGAAGTGACGCCGCGTCATGCCGGCGCCGCGCACGCCGCGGCGCGCGGCGAATGCACGCGCGACGGCGCGCCCGAACGCGGCCGTCGCGCCCATTTGGTTGCATGCGCAACGATTTTGACCTGATACTGACTGACGGCAGATTCGATGGACATCTTCGGCATTCCGATGTCGGCGATGCTGAGCCAGTTGTTGCTCGGACTCGTCAACGGCTCGTTCTACGCGATCCTGAGCCTCGGGCTCGCGGTGATATTCGGGCTGCTCAACGTGATCAACTTCGCGCACGGGGCGCTCTTCATGCTGGGCGCGATGCTCGCATGGATGGGGCTCACGTATCTCGGCCTGCCGTACTGGGCGATGCTCGTGCTCGCGCCCGTCGTCGTCGGTCTGTTCGGGATCCTGATCGAGCGCTCGATGCTGCGCTGGCTCTACAAGCTCGATCACCTGTACGGGCTGCTGCTGACGTTCGGGCTCACGCTCGTCGTCGAAGGCGTGTTCCGCGCGATCTACGGCTCGTCCGGGCAACCGTACGACGTGCCCGAGCTGCTCGCGGGCGCGACCAACGTCGGCTTCATGTTCCTGCCGAACTATCGCGCGTGGGTGGTCGTCGCGTCGCTCGCGGTGTGTCTCGCGACGTGGTTCGTGATCGAGAAGACACGGCTTGGCGCGTACCTGCGCGCGGGCACCGAGAATCCGAAGCTCGTCGAGGCGTTCGGCGTCAACGTGCCGATGATGGTCACGCTGACCTACGGCTTCGGCGTCGCGCTTGCCGCGTTCGCCGGCGTGCTCGCGGCGCCCGTGATCCAGGTGTCGCCGCTGATGGGGCAGCCGATGATCATCACCGTGTTCGCGGTCGTCGTGATCGGCGGCATGGGCTCGATTCTCGGCTCGATCGTGACGGGCCTGATGCTCGGCGTGATCGAGGGCTTGACGCGCGTGTTCTATCCGGAAGCATCGGCGACGGTCGTCTTCGTGATCATGGCGGTCGTGCTGCTGATTCGCCCGGCAGGTTTATTCGGCAAGGAAAGATGATGCAGAGAAAAGCGCTCTACGGGCTGCTGCTGGCCGGCCTGCTCGTCGCGCCGTTCGTCGGTGCGTATCCGGTGTTCGTGATGAAGGTGCTGTGCTTCGCGCTCTTCGCGGCCGCGTTCAACCTGCTGATCGGCTTCACGGGCCTGTTGTCGTTCGGCCACGCGATGTTTCTCGCGACCGCGGGCTACGTGACGGGCTACGCGATGCAGTCGCTCGGCGCGACGCCCGAACTCGGCGTGCTGGCCGGCATCGCGGCGGCGACGCTGCTCGGCCTCGTCGTCGGCCTGTTCGCGATCCGGCGGCAGGGCATTTATTTCGCGATGATCACGCTCGCGTTCGCGCAGATGGTGTACTTCATCTATCTGCAAGCGCCGTTCACGCACGGTGAGGACGGCCTGCAGGGCGTGCCGCGCGGGCGGCTGTTCGGGCTCGTCGATCTGTCGTCGGATCTCGCGCTTTATTACGTCGTGCTCGGCGTCGTCGCGTGCGCGTGCTTCTTCATCGTGCGCATCGTGCATTCGCCGTTCGGGCAGGTGCTCGTCGCGATCAAGGAGAACGAGCCGCGCGCGACGTCGCTCGGCTACGATACCGATCGCTTCAAGCTGCTCGCGTTCATCCTGTCGGCTGCGCTCGCGGGGCTCGCCGGCGCGCTGAAGGTCGTCGTGCTCGGCTTCGAGACGCTGAGCGACGCGTACTGGACGATGTCGGGCCTCGTCGTGCTGATGACGCTCGTGGGCGGCATGGGCACGCTGTTCGGCCCGCTCGTCGGCGCGGCGTTGATCGTCGCGCTCGAAGATCGGCTGGGCGACATCGGCGGCTGGCTCGCATCGGTCACGCACATCGACTGGTTCCGCTCGCTCGGCGAATCCGCGACGATTGTCACGGGCCTCATCTTCATCGCATGCGTGCTCGCGTTCCGGCGTGGAATCGTCGGCGAGGCGATCGCGCGGGTGCGGCTGCTGCGGGCGTCGTGAGCGACCCGGCCTGGGCGATCGTGCGGTGCGCAATGATCGTTGGGAATCCGATGCAATGCGCACGGCGAATGCCAGGCTAGGTCCGGCTCAGTCCGGCTCGACGTGGCCGATGATATGCCCCAATTTCGTGCGGCGATGCACCATAGGGGTAAATGCTAGGTTGTCGCGCCCGGCGAGCTTGCATTAACCTTCGTTTCAGTTCTGATGCACCGCGAAACGAATTTGCAGGTGGAGAACGAGGAGACATTCGAGGCACAGAGTGCCCGACCCAAAGCGCTGTTGGATTCATTCCAACAGCGCTTTTTATTTGCGCGTTCGCGGCCGCGCACCAGGCCGTCTTCGTTGAAGCCGTTCGTCACGCCGCCTTCGATGGCCGCTCGCTTGCATCGGCTGGCCCATGCTGCTGCGGGCTAACCCGGTTGTCGCACGCGCAACGCGTCCGCTACACTCGCCGTTCCCCGACCCGTTGGTCAGGGATTGGCCGAGCGCGAGACACGGAGACGAACTCGATGATAGGGGCGTGGCGGTTTTGGGGAATCGGTGCGGCGATCGCATGGGCGGCCGTTTCGGGCGTCGCGTTCGCGGCCGCCCGGATCGATCTCGCCGCCTGGTCCACAGCTTCCGCCGCTTGCTTCGCTGCGCCGCCAGGCCTCTGCGAAACGAATGCGATCGCGCTGCCGCCGAGCGAAACCGGCGGGCGGGCAGCGGGCTCGGTCGCTCTCGGCGATGCGGCCGATTCGACGCACGCAGCAAGCAACGCCCACAAGCTCGCGGGCGAAAATCAAGCCGATGTGCGGATCGGCTCGACCGTCTCCGTCTCCCTGTGTTCGTTCGCGCTGGCCGGCATTGCCGCGCGGTTGCCGGTTCGGGCGATTTCGTCGGCGGTAGCTGCTTTGGGCGCCGGGCCGTTCGATGCGAAGCGCGCCTGGGGCGTCGAAGCAGGGCAAAACGATATTCCGCTATCGAGCGCGATCGCCAGGCACGGCTTCGCGATGCGCGACATGAAGACGGTTGCGTTCGTTGGTTTCAACGAGGCGCGCAACTTGAACTCGCTGACGGAATTCCGCAGCGCGCTGCCACGCAAGACACTGGACACGCCGCGGGTGCGCGGCGACGCGGGCGAGGTTCAGCCGCGCGCGCAAGGCATCACGATCAACGGTTTCCTGCGTGTATGCGGGGAGGGCTGCAACGGCACGCGTCGGCTCGCTGGCCCGATCCTTATCGACGATCAGTTTCTTCCCGATTCAAATTTCAGCAAGCCGTTCGAGCCGGCATTCAAGCGTGCGCGTGAAGGTGCATATGACGCCGGCAAGATGCCGACGCTCGGCGAGCATGCGCGCGGTGCCGCGCCGCTTTTGGCGCGGGCGGTTCCGGTTGCGTCGACGCGCGGCGCGTCTGGCGTGCCCGCGGCTCGCAACGTGTCGCGCACGTTGTTCGGCGGGCGCGTTGGCCTCGACGAACCGCTCGCATGATGGCCGGGATCGTCAGCGCGGAGCGCAGGCTTGCGCGGGGCCGAGGGTAAAGCGTGGCGAGGGCGCGTGCGGTCGGCCGCGCTTTTTTGTGAGCGCGACACGGGCGGCGTCGGCCGGAAGATCGCAGCAGGAGCAGCAGAAGGGCGCGTGCGATGCGCACGCGCAGGGGAGCGCAACAGCAAGAAGAACGCGCCCCGCGCCGGGTCCCCGTTGCACGTGAAACCGGCCGCGGCGGCGCGCAGGTTCGATCGGTGCGCCGTGTTGCAACGGCTGCTCGATCGCGTTTCGCGCAGCGTTTGGAGACACACAATGAAAATGAATCGATGGATCGAGGCCGCGCTCGCGGCCGGCTGCTTATGTACCGCCGGGCTCGCGTCGGCGCAGGTGAAGATCGGCGTCACGGTGTCAGCGACAGGCGCCGCCGCGTCGCTCGGCATCCCCGAGAAGAACACGGTCGCGCTGCTGCCGAAGGAGATCGGCGGCAAGCGCGTCGAGTACATCGTGCTCGACGACGCGTCGGACACGAGTCGCGCGGTGCAGAACGCGCGCAAGCTGATCGACGAGGATCATGTCGACGCGATCGTCGGCTCGTCGATCACGCCGAACGCGCTCGCGATGATCGACGTCGTCGCGCAGGGCAAGACGCCGACGATTTCGCTCGCCGCGGGCGCGCACATCATTGCGCCGATGGACGCAAAACGCGCCTGGGTGTTCAAGACGCCGCAAAACGATCGCCTGATGGCTGATGCGCTCGCCGGCTACATGGCGAAGCACAGCGTGAAGACGGTCGGCTTCATCGGTTTCGCGGACGCGTACGGCGACGGCTGGTATGACGTGTTCAGCGCGGCCGCGGCGGCGAATGGGCTCAAGATCGTCGCGAACGAGCGCTACAACCGCACCGACGCGTCGGTGACGGGCCAGGTGCTGAAGACGCTGGGCGCGCGTCCCGACGCGGTGCTGATCGCGGGCGCGGGCACGCCTGCGGCGCTGCCCGCGAAGACGCTGAAGGAGCGCGGCTACACGGGCAAGGTCTATCAGACGCATGGCGTCGCGAACAACGATTTCCTGCGCGTGTGCGGCAAGGACTGCGACGGCGAGCTGCTGCCGGCGGGGCCCGTACTCGTCGCCGATCAATTGCCCGATTCGAGTCCGGCGAAGCAGCCGGCGCTCGCGTATAAGGCCGCGTATGAGAAGGCGTATGGCGCGGGCGCGGTGTCGACGTTCGGCGGTCATGTATGGGACGCGGGGCTGATGCTCCAGCGCGCGATTCCGGACGCGCTGAAGAAGGCGCAGCCCGGCACGCCGGCGTTCCACGAGGCGCTGCGCAGCGCGCTCGAGAACGTGAAGGACCTGCCGGTGTCGCACGGCGTGATCAACACGACGCCGGCGGATCACAACGGCTTCGATACGCGCGCGCGCGTGATCGTGCAGATCGTCGGCGACAAGTGGAAGCTGCAGGCCGATTGAGCGTCGGCTGATAGGGCGCGTGCGATGCATCGCACGCGCGCTGCGCCGGGCCGTTTCACGACGACCACGCTCCGCAGGCCATATTTCCGTTTTTTCCGTCGACGCATTCTCAACCGAAGAAACCACATGGATTTCTCCATCGCGGCAATTCTCGCGCAGGACGGCATCACGACGGGCGCAATCTACGCGCTGCTGTCGCTCGCGCTCGTGCTCGTTTTCTCCGTCACGCGCGTGATCTTCATCCCCCAGGGCGAATTCGTCACCTACGGCGCGCTGACACTGGCCGCGCTACAGGCGCAGAAGTTTCCGGCAACCTGCTGGCTGCTGTTCGTTGCGGGCATTGCTTGCTTCGTGCTCGAAGTGGGCGGGCTGATCCGGTATCGCGCGCGTCGTCACCGGCTCGCCCGCACGCTGACGACGCTCGCGAGCCGCTATGTGCTGCTGCCGCTTGCGATCTACGCGGTGACGAGAAGCGTTGCCGCGCAGCCGTTGCCGATGATTGCGCAGATCGCGCTCACGCTCGCGATCGTCGTGCCGCTCGGGCCATTCATCTACCGGCTCGCGTATCAGCCGATCGCCGAAGGCACGACGCTGCTGTTGCTGATCGTATCGGTTGCCGTGCATTTCGTGTTGGTCGGGCTCGGCCTCGTCATGTTCGGCGCGGAGGGCTCGCGCACGGCCGCGTTCTCGGACGCGTCGCTCGCGCTCGGCAGCCTGTCGATTTCGATGCAGGGCGTCTGGGTGGTCGGCACCGCGCTCGTGCTGATCGCCGGGCTCTATCTGGTTTTCGAGCGCACGCTGCCCGGCAAGGCGCTGCGTGCGACGTCGGTGAACCGTCTCGGCGCGCAGCTCGTCGGCATCGGCACGACCGAGGCCGGGCGGCTCGCGTTCACGCTCGCGGCCGGGCTCGGTGCGTTGTCGGGCGTGCTGGTCGGGCCGCTGACGACGATCTACTACGATTCCGGCTTCCTGATCGGCCTGAAAGGCTTTGTCGGCGCGATCATCGGCGGGCTCGTCAGCTATCCGCTGGCCGCGGCCGGATCGCTTCTCGTCGGTGTGCTGGAGTCGTATTCGTCGTTCTGGGCGAGCGCGTACAAGGAGGTGATCGTTTTCACGCTGATCGTGCCGGTGCTGCTGTGGCGCAGCCTTGCGGCGCCGCAAACGGAAGATGAGGAGGCGTGACGCGATGAAAGCGATCTTGCGCAACAAGGCGTTCTGGCTGTTCCTCGTCGTGCTGTTCGCGCTGCCGGCGTTGCCTGGCGCGGCGCGCGTGCCCGAGTACTGGATCACGCTGCTGAACTACATCGGGCTCTATGCGATCGTCGCGGTCGGGCTCGTGTTGTTGACTGGAATCGGCGGGATGACGAGCTTCGGGCAGGCGGCGTTCGTCGGTATCGGCGCGTACGCGACCGCCTATCTGACGACGGCGCACGGCGCGTCGCCGTGGCTCGGACTGATCGCGGGCGTCGTGCTGACGGCGCTTGTCGCGCTCGTGCTGGGCGCCGTCACGATGCGCCTCTCCGGACACTTCCTGCCGCTTGGAACGATCGCGTGGGGGCTCGCGCTGTTCTTCCTGTTCGGCAATCTCGACTGGCTCGGCAAGTACGACGGAATCAACGGCATTCCCGCGCTTGCCGTGTTCGGTCAAGCGTTGGATACAGGACGCAGTCTCTATTACCTGATCTGGATCGTCGTGCTCGCGGCGGTTGTGTCTGTTCAGAATCTGCTTAATAGCAGGCCCGGCCGCGCGATTCGCGCGCTGCGCGGCGGCAGCCTGATGGCCGAGGCGATGGGCGTGAACACCGGATGGATGCGAGTGGCGATCTTCGTCCATGCGGCGGTGCTCGCGTCGATTTCGGGCTTTCTGTACGCGCATCTGCAGCGTGCGGTGAATCCGACGCCGTTCGGGCTCAATCATGGGATCGAGTTCCTGTTCATGGCGGTGGTAGGCGGCGTCGCGCACGTATGGGGCGCGTTGCTCGGCGCTGCGATCGTCACCGTGCTGCAGGATTATCTGCAAACGCTGTTGCCGAAGCTGCTCGGCGCGGAAGGCAACTTCGAGATCATCGTGTTCGGCGTGCTGATGGTGTTGCTGTTGCAGTACGCGCGGCAGGGCGTCTGGCCTTTCGTCGCGAAGCTCTTTCCGCGCGAGCCCGCCGCCCGGGCGCCGGACCAGGCGGAGCCGCTGCCGCAGCGCGCCCGGCCGCAGGCAGGCGAGGCGCTGCTCGTCGTCGACAACGTGCGCAAGCAGTTCGGCGGGCTCGTCGTGGTGAACGACGTGAGCTTCGGCGTGCTGGCCGGGCAGATCGTCGGCCTGATCGGCCCGAACGGCGCGGGCAAGTCGACGACGTTCAATCTCGTGACCGGCGTGCTGCAGCCGACGAGCGGCGCAATCACGTTCCGCGGCGAGCGGATCGACGAACTTGTTTCACGTGAAATCGTGAAGCGGGGTATCGGCCGCACATTCCAGCACGTGAAGCTGCTGCCTGGAATGACCGTGCTGGAAAACGTCGCGATCGGCGCGCATCTGCGCGGCTCGGCTGGCATCTGGCGCAGTATCGTCCGGCTGAACGCGCATGAGGAAACGCGGCTGATGGCGGAAGCGGCGAAGCAGATTCGGCGCGTCGGCCTCGATGCGCACATGTATGACGAGGCAGGCAGTCTTGCGCTCGGCCAGCAGCGGATTCTCGAGATCGCCCGTGCGCTGTGCAGCGATCCGACATTGTTGCTGCTTGACGAACCCGCGGCCGGCCTGCGTTATCAGGAAAAGCAGCAGTTGGCCGAACTATTGCGCAAGCTAAAGGCGGAAGGCATGAGTGTGCTGCTCGTCGAGCACGACATGGACTTCGTAATGAATCTGACCGACCGGCTGGTAGTGATGGAATTTGGCACGCGAATCGCCGAAGGTCTGCCGCAGGATGTGCAGAAGGACCCGGCAGTGCTGGAAGCTTATCTCGGCGGGGTGGAGTGATGACGGATCGGGAGATGACGCCAATTCTGGCGGTGAGGGATCTGTCGGTGCGCTACGGCAAGGTCGAGGCGCTGCATCGCGCGGCGCTGACGGTCGAAGCGGGGAGGATCGTCACAGTGATCGGCCCGAACGGGGCGGGAAAGTCGACGCTGCTCAATGCGGTGATGGGGGCGTTGCCGACCAATGGCCACGCGGCCGGTACGGTCCGCTATCGCGGCGACGACGTGGGCGCGTTGCCGATCGAGCAGCGCGTCGCGCTCGGCATGTGCCTCGTGCCCGAAAAGCGTGAGCTGTTCGGCACGATGTCGGTCGAGGACAACCTTGTTTTGGGGGCGTACCGGAGGAAGATGGCCGGCGACTTGAACTTCCTGGACCAGCTCGAGCCGGTTTTCTCGCTGTTCCCGCGGCTGAAGGAGCGGCGCAAGCAGGCGGCGGGGACGCTATCGGGCGGTGAGCGGCAGATGCTGGCTGTCGGGCGCGCGCTGATGGGCAAACCCGATTTGCTGATGCTCGACGAACCGAGCCTCGGGCTTGCGCCGCTGATCGTGAAGGAGATTTTTCATATCATCAGCGCGCTGCGTGGAACCGGCGTCGCGACGCTGCTGATCGAGCAAAACGCTCGAGCGGCGTTGCAGATTTCGGACTATGGGTATGTGCTGGAGACCGGTGAGGTTGCGCTGGAAGGCCCGGCGGGCGAGCTTGCGCAGAATCCCCGGGTAATCGAAACCTACCTCGGGCTCGCGAAGAAAGCGGTTTAGCGGCGGCTTCGCCAGCTCTGACTGAACGGCGTGTTTCACGTGAAACACGCCGTTTTTTGTTGGGTGCGCCCGGCAGGGCGCACTCACTGGGAGGTGAAAGTCCTCTACTCGCCCGGCAAGGGGAAGAGTTAGCCGAAGGCAAGGGTTTCCCGGGTGACTGGGAGTCTGAAGGAAGCTGGGAGGCAAAGCGCTGGCCTGACGAACAGGAAGCGGATATGAGGCGTAGCGACTGGGTAAGGTGTCCCAATTCACCGAAGCCCGAAACTTGCACCGACGTTGTTACGTAGATCCGACAGGCATAAGCGTGAAGGTGAGTGCGCAATACCCGGGGAGATCTGTTTCTGTGCTGGCGCGGTAAGGCCAGCTACCGAGGTCGAGAGGCGGCGGGACGCGGAAGCAGAAGTCAGCAGAAGGCATAGTAGGTCAAGGCGAAGGCGGAGAGCCGAAGAGGACCGGGACCGAAGGCCGGAACAGTGAATGCCGAGAGTAGGACGGATGATCTCGAAGCCTGTTATGGATGCAGAAGCGCTGGAGACAGTGGCCGAGCACGCGAGGGGTGGCCGGAAGCCACCGGGCTGCGTGCGGGGTGCGGAGACGGGCACGGCGACATCTGGGCAAACGAAATCGGAGGGCGACGCGCTGATGGAGCGCGTCGTGGAACGCGGCAACATGAGGCGAGCATACCGCCGGGTGCTGAGGAACCAGGGTTCAGCCGGGGTAGATGGGCTGAGCGTGGAAGGCCTTGGTGACTGGCTCAAGATGCACTGGCCGAGTGTGAAGCAGGCGCTGCTGGAAGGGCGGTACGTACCGCAGGCGGTACGCCGGGCGGACATACCGAAGCCGCAAGGCGGGGTGAGGACGCTGGGCGTGCCAAGCGTGGTGGACCGACTGATCCAGCAAGCGCTGCACCAAGTATTGCAACCGATCTTGGAGCCGACGTTCTCGGCGAGTAGTTACGGATTCCGACCGGGCAAGAGTGCGTTGGACGCGGTGCGTCAGGCGCAAGCCTATGTTCAGGGTGGTCGGCATTGGGTGGTCGATATCGATTTGGAGAAGTTCTTCGATCGAGTCAACCATGATGTGCTGATGGGCCGGGTTGCGAGGCATGTAAAAGACAAAGTGACGCTGAAGCTGATTCGCCGCTTCCTCGAAGCGGGGATGATGGCGCACGGCGTGACGCGTGCGAGGACGGAGGGCACGCCGCAAGGCGGCCCGCTGTCCCCGCTACTGTCGAATATATTGCTGAGTGATCTGGATCGGAGGCTGGAGAGCCGAGGGCTGGCGTTCTGCCGGTACGCTGACGACTGCAACATTTACGTTGGCAGCCAACAAGCAGGACAGCGCGTCATGGCGAGAATCAGGGCCTATCTCGAGAAGGTCTTGAAGCTGCGCGTGAACGAGGCCAAGAGTGCGGTGGCGCGGCCGAGCACGCGGAAGTTCCTGGGATACCGGGTGGCGGTGAGGTTGGGTCAAGCACAGATCCGGATTGCACCGGAAAGCATCAAGCGATTGATGACGCGGGTGCGGGATCTGACGTTGAAGGGAAGAAGCGGGTCCCTTGAGCAGACGATCCGGAAGCTCAACCCGGTCCTACGGGGGTGGGCAAATTACTTCCGGCTCAGCCAGCAGCACAAGCGGCTGGAGGGGCTGGACGGATGGTTGCGAAGGCGTTTGCGCTGCCTGATCTGGCGGCAGTGGAAGCGCCCCCGAACCCGAGAGCGCAACATGATCGCACTGGGCCTACGCCCGGAGCGGGCATGGAAATCGAGCGTGAACGGGCGAGGACCTTGGTGGAACGCCGGTTCTCACCATTTGAAGCAGGCGTTACCCAATGCCTACTTCGATGCACGGGGACTGGTCTCGATCCGTCGGACGGTGGATCGCCTCCAGAGCATTAACTGAACCGCCGTATGCGGAACCGCACGTACGGTGGTGTGAGAGGGCTGAGGGGGTAACCCCTCACCCTACTCGATTCGGCCATTCGAACGAGATTCGGGCCAAAACCGAACCCGCTATAATTCGGCCCATACATTTCTCTGATAGGTTCGTGCACCGTCCTGCACGAAGTCCGCAATGCTTTATCCCGTTGAATTTGACGTCATCGTCGTTGGCGGCGGCCATGCCGGTACGGAGGCTGCGTTGGCCTCCGCACGCATGGGCGCAAAGACGCTCCTGCTGACGCACAACATCGAAACCCTTGGGCAGATGAGCTGCAACCCGTCGATCGGCGGGATCGGCAAGGGCCATCTGGTCAAGGAGGTCGACGCGCTTGGCGGCGCGATGGCTGCCGCCACCGACGAAGGCGGCATACAGTTCCGCATCCTGAACTCGTCGAAGGGGCCAGCGGTCCGTGCGACGCGTGCCCAGGCGGACCGCGTGCTATATAAGCAGGCTATCCGCCATCGTCTGGAGAATCAGCCGAATCTCTGGCTGTTCCAGCAAGCTGTTGATGACCTGATGGTGGAGGGGGATCGAGTAGTCGGTGCGGTCACGCAAGTCGGCGTGCGATTCCGGGCGCGTGCGGTCGTGTTGACGGCCGGCACGTTCCTGGACGGCAAGATCCATGTCGGGCTCAATCACTATACGGGCGGCCGCGCCGGCGATCCGGCGGCCGTATCCCTGTCGTCGCGGCTGAAGGAGCTGAAGCTGCCGCAAGGGCGGCTGAAGACCGGAACGCCGCCGCGCATCGACGGCCGGACGATCGACTTCTCGAAGCTGGAGGAACAGCCGGGCGATCTCGATCCGATCCCGGTGTTCTCGTTCCTTGGCCGAGCCGAGCAGCATCCGCAACAACTGCCGTGTTGGGTCACGCATACCAATGAGCGTACGCACGACATCATCCGCAGCGGTCTTGATCGTTCGCCGATGTACACGGGCGTTATCGAAGGCGTCGGGCCCCGCTATTGCCCGTCGATCGAAGACAAGATCCATCGCTTTGCGTCGAAAGACTCGCATCAGATTTTCCTCGAGCCAGAAGGGCTGACGACCAACGAGTTCTATCCGAACGGCATTTCGACCAGCCTGCCGTTCGACGTGCAGCTCGCGCTCGTGCATTCGATGCGCGGTCTGGAACAGGCGCACATCCTGCGTCCGGGCTATGCGATCGAATACGATTATTTCGACCCGCGCGCGCTGAAATCGTCGCTGGAAACCAAGGCGATCCACGGCCTGTTCTTTGCGGGCCAGATCAACGGCACGACCGGCTATGAAGAAGCCGCCGCGCAGGGGCTGCTCGCCGGCATCAATGCGGGCCGTTATGCGCAGGAAAAAGAGGCGTGGTGTCCGCGGCGAGACCAGGCGTATCTTGGCGTGCTCGTCGACGATCTGGTGACGCGCGGCGTATCTGAGCCTTATCGAATGTTCACGAGCCGTGCCGAGTACCGGCTGAGCCTTCGCGAAGACAACGCGGACATGCGGCTGACCGAAATCGGGCGCGAACTGGGCGTCGTCGACGACGTCCGTTGGGATGCGTTCAATCGAAAGCGTGACGCTGTTTCACGTGAAACCGAACGGTTGCGCACGACTTGGGTGACGCCGAAGACGTTGCCGGCCGACGAAGCGACTGCACTGCTCGGCAAGCCGATCGATCACGAATACAGTCTCGCCGAACTGCTGCGCCGGCCGGGCGTCAGCTACGACGGCGTGTGCGGCTTGCGCGGCGGCGAGTATGGCCCGTCCGAACCGTTGGCCGAAGACGGACTCCTGCTCGCGCAGATCAAGGAGCAGATCGAGATCGGCATCAAGTACCAAGGCTATATCGAGCGCCAGGCCGGTGAAATCGAACGGAACGGCGCGAACGAAAACACGCGGTTGCCTGACGGGATCGACTATACGGAAGTGCGCGGCCTATCGTTCGAAGTCAGTCAGAAGCTGAACCAGTTCCGCCCGGAAACGATCGGGCAGGCGTCGCGGATCTCGGGCATGACACCCGCTGCAATCTCGCTGCTGATGGTGCATCTGAAGAAGCGCGGGTTGGGCCGGCGAAAGGGCGCGGATGGAGCGCCGAACGCCGACGCGGAAACCAACAACGCCGCGACGCAGCAATGACGGCACAACGTCGTCAAGCCCCGATTGCCAGCCGGGAAACGCTGCAAGCATTGCTGTCGGATGGCGCGGAAGCGCTGGGTGTCGCATTGAGCGATGCGCAGCGCGGCGCGCTACTCGATTACGTCGCGCTGCTCGCCAAGTGGAACGCGGTCTACAACCTCACCGCGATCCGCGATCCGCGGCAGATGCTGATTCAGCACATCCTCGATTCGCTGTCGATCGTTCCGCATCTCGGCGCGTGCGGCGCAGCGGTGTCCGCGCTGGACGTCGGTTCCGGCGGCGGTCTGCCAGGCATCGTGCTCGCGATCGCGCTGCCCGGATGGCAGGTGGCGCTGAACGACATCGTCCAGAAAAAATCCGCATTCCAGAATCAGGCAAAGGCCGAACTGAAGCTCGGCAATCTGTCCGTCGTGACGGGGCGCGTCGAGACGCTGCGCCCTGGGGTCGAAGTCCCAGGGAAATTCGATGTGATCGTGTCGCGGGCATTCGCGGATCTGGCGGACTTCGTTACACTTGCCCGGCACCTCGTTGCGCCGGGCGGGTCGATCTGGGCGATGAAGGGCGTGCGTCCCGATGAAGAAATCGGTCGCCTGCCCGATGGCACGCGCGTCAAACAGATGATCCGTCTAACGGTCCCGTCGCTCGATGCGGAACGGCATTTGATCGAAGTCGAGCTCGACGAAGCAATTTAATCGGCGCGCCGCAGGGCGCCCGGACCATTTGAAGAGAAGGAATACACCAACGATGGCAAAGATCTTCTGCGTGGCGAACCAGAAGGGCGGCGTCGGCAAGACGACGACGACGGTCAATCTCGCCGCGAGCCTCGCGGCGCAGGGGCAACGCGTGCTGCTGATCGATCTGGACCCGCAGGGCAATGCCACGATGGGCAGCGGCATCGACAAGGCGGAATGCGAGTCGACGGTCTATGAGGTGCTGGTCGACGGCGTGACCGTTGCGGATGCGCGCGTGCGCCCCGAAGCGGTGAAGTACGACGTGCTTCCGGCGAATCGCGAGCTCGCCGGTGCGGAAATCGAGCTGGTGAGCGTGGAGAATCGCGAGCGCCAGTTGAAGGCCGCGCTCGCGAAAGTCGCGGACGATTACGATTTCGTGCTGATCGATTGTCCGCCCGCACTGTCGCTGCTGACGCTGAACGGGCTGTGCGCGGCGCACGGCGTCGTGATCCCGATGCAATGCGAGTACTTCGCGCTCGAGGGGCTGTCCGACCTCGTCAACACGATCAAGCAGGTGCATGCGAACCTTAATCGCAACCTGAAGGTGATCGGCCTGCTGCGCGTGATGTTCGATCCGCGGATCACGCTGCAGCAACAGGTTTCCGACCAGTTGAAGGCGCACTTCGGCGACAAGGTGTTCGACGCGGTGATTCCGCGCAACGTGCGTCTCGCGGAAGCGCCCAGCTATGGACTTCCCGGCGTCGTGTTCGATCGCGGTTCGCGCGGCGCGCAAGCGTATATCCAGTTCGGCGCGGAAATGATCGAGCGGGTGCGCGCGCTTTGAGCCCGCCTTCCAGACAAGAATCGAGGGAACAGAACATGAATGCGGTAGCGAAGAAAAAGGGTTTGGGACGTGGCCTTGAAGCGCTGCTTGGCGGCAGCGCCGACATCACCGAAGCGGTGAAGATCGAGGGTGCGCCGAACGTGCTCGCGCTCGGCAAGCTGCAGGCCGGCAAGTACCAGCCGCGTACCCGAATGGACGAGGGCAGCCTGCAGGAGCTTGCCGCGAGCATTCGCGCGCAGGGCGTCATGCAGCCGATCCTCGTGCGCCCAATTTCATCAGACAAATACGAGATCATCGCGGGCGAGCGCCGTTTCCGTGCGGCACGTCTCGCTGGCCTCGAAGAAGTGCCGGTGCTCGTGAAGGACGTATCCGATCAGGCCGCGGCCGCAATGGCGCTGATCGAGAACATCCAGCGCGAGGACCTGAACCCGCTCGAAGAGGCGCACGGCATCCAGCGTCTGCTCGACGAGTTCGATTTCACGCACGAGCAGGCGGCAGAATCGGTCGGCCGCTCGCGCAGCGCGGTGTCGAACCTGCTGCGTCTGCTGAATCTCGCGATGCCCGTGCAGACGATGCTGCTTGCGGGCGATCTCGACATGGGCCACGCGCGCGCGCTGCTCGCGGTCGACGCGGCGACGCAGATCACGCTCGCGCATCAGGTCGTCAACAAGCGGATGTCGGTGCGCGAGACGGAAAAGCTTGTCACGCACACGACGAAGGCTGAGCCGGCGGTGAAGGCGCGGGCGAAGGACGATGGCGGCCGCGACACGCGGCGCCTCGAAGAAGAGCTGTCGGACCTGCTCGCGTCGAACGTGAAGATCAAGGTCGGTCGCCGAGGGCGAGGCCAGTTGACGATTGATTTCGGCGACCTCGACGCGCTCGAAGGCATCCTCGCGCGACTGCGCGGCGACGTCGCCGTGTAACGCGGCGTGTCGAATTCGGTCGGCGGCCGCGCGCCCGCGCGGATCATCGCGTTTGTCCGGCGCGAGCCGGTTCTGTCGATTCTCGTCGCGGCGCTGATTGCGCTGCAGTTCGTCCGTCCCCAATCGGCGGCCGCGCTCGTGCGGCTTGTCGACTGGCAGACCGTCGCGACGCTCGCCGGCCTGCTGATGCTGACGAAGGCGCTCGAGCTATCGGGCTTCCTGATGTGGCTTGCGCACCGCATCGTCCATCGCGTGCGGTCCGAGCGCGCGCTCGCCGCGCTGCTCGTCGTGTTCGCCGCAGCGCTGTCCGTGTGGCTCACGAACGACGTGGCGCTCTTCGTCGTGATTCCGCTCGTGTTGTCGCTGCGCGAGCTGACGCCGTTGCCGTTCAAGCGCCTCGTGATCTACATCGCGCTCGCCGTGAACGCGGGCGCGATCGCGACGCCGCTCGGCAATCCGCAAAATCTGTTTCTGTGGCAATTGAGCGGCGTCTCGTTCGGCCGCTTCGTGATCGCGCTCGGGCCGCTCGCGCTCGTGCTGATGGCGCTGCTGCTTGCGATGATCGCCTTCGCGTTCGACGGCCGTCCGCTCGATCTGTCGAAGGACCGCGCCGAGCGGCCGGTCGATCGCGCACACGCGTTCGCGACCGTCGCGATGTTCGCGGGCTTCGTGCTGCTCGCGGACGCGCATCATGCGCTTGGCGGCGTGCTCGCGGTCGCGGCGGTCTACCTGGTAGTGCGGCGCGACGCGGTGCTGAAGATCGACTGGCTCTTGCTGCTGATCTTTGTGCTGATGTTCATCGTGCTGCGCAGCGTGGCGTCGCTGCCGGCCGTCCATCGGACGATCGCCGGCGTCGGGCTCGACACGCCGCTGCGCGCGTATGCGGCGGGGGCGCTGTTGTCGCAGGCGATCAGCAACGTGCCGGCCGCGATCCTGCTGTCGGAGTTCACGCGCGACTGGCGTGCGCTCGCGTTCGGCGTGAGCGTCGGCGGCTTCGGCGTCGCGATCGGCTCGCTCGCCAACCTGATCGCGATCCGGCTATCCCGCGCGCGCGGGATGTGGTTGCCGTTCCATCTCGCGAGCATCCCGTTCGGCATCGCGAGCGCCGTGCTCGGCGCGCTGCTGCTGCATTATTTTTGAGCAGCGGCGCGCACCGGAACGGGGCGGGGCAGGGGGCGTTTCGCGTGGTTCGGGCGACCGAAAATACACACCTTACAACTATCATCGAACGCCAAAAATTCACGAACTTTTCGCATCATGAACCGGCGTTTCATACGGATTTTTGTCGCGTCTAAAGCCTTGAACCGCCTGCAACTATCGCTTACAATCGCCCGGATTTGTTAGTTAGGCACCCCTGAAAGCTTTCGGAAAGCTTTGGGGCCGTACAGGAATTGAGCGGACCAACTGCGATGGCGGATCGAGCGCCGGATAAAAGGCACGAAGATCGGCGAGCAGCGCAACGCACCGTTTCGGGGGCCGTCGGGCGGCGGAAATCCGCCTCGGACGATTGGGATGCCGAGCAGCAGGACGATGACATCGTTCCGCTCACACGGGCCGAGGCACAAGCGCTGTTCGGCCCCGAAGTGAATCGGCCATCGCGCGTCACGCCTTACCGGGTGGTGATGGCGCAAATGGTCTTGTCCCTGGTTGCAACGCTGGCGTGGTGGCTGTTTTCGAAGTCGCCGGGTGCCGCTGCTCAATCGGCATTTCTGGGCGGAGCGATCGGCTGGGTGCCGAGTGCATTGTTCGCGGCGCGTCTGAAGCAAAAAGGCGCGGATACCGTGATGGGCTGGGTGATTGGCGAAGTACTCAAGATGGGCGCGACGATTGCGATGTTCGTTGCTGTCGCATGGGGGTATCCCGGCGCGCATTGGGTGCCGTTGCTCGTCACGTATCTGCTGGTGTTGAAGACGTACTGGATTGCGCTCGCCTGGCGATAAGGCATCAAGTGCCGCGCGTGAATTCGACAGTTCCCGCGTAGGCCCGTTCCCGCAATGAACTGTTGCGGCGAAGCGGATAAACCGATTTTCGACAATTTGGGTGACATCAACGATTATGGCAGCTAGCGAAGGAACGCGTGCTCTGGACCCGTCCGAGTATATTGCGCACCACCTGCAAAACCTTTCCACCGCGCATCAGACGTCGATTTTCGATATCCACGTCTGGAATCTCGACACGCTGTTCTGGTCGATCGTCTGCGGCCTCGTCACCATCCTCATCCTGCGTCTGGCCGCGCGCAAGGCAACGCCGGGCGTGCCGGGACGCTTCCAGTGCCTGATCGAAATGATCGTCGAAATGGTCGAGGACCAGTCGAAGGCGGTCGTTCACGGCAATCGTACCTTTATCGCGCCGCTCGCGCTGACCGTGTTCATCTGGGTCGCGCTGATGAACTCGCTCGACTTCCTCCCCGTTGACCTGCCGGGCCGCGTGATCGGCTTGCTGGGCCTGTCGCAAGTCATTTCGCATCATCGCATCGTGCCGACAGCCGATCTGAACGGCACGCTCGGCATCGCGCTCGGCGTGTTCGTGCTGATGATCTACTACAGCCTCAAGATCAAGGGCCCGGGCGGTTTCGCGCACGAGCTCCTGTCGGCCCCGTTCGGTGCGCATCCGCTGCTGTGGATTCCGAACCTTGCGTTGAACATCGTCGAATATGTCGCGAAGACCGTGTCGCTCGGCATGCGGCTGTTCGGCAACATGTACGCGGGTGAGTTGCTGTTCCTGCTGATCGCCCTCCTCGGCAGCATGTGGGGCTTCGGCGCGGACGCAACGATACTCGGCTTCATCGGTCATGTCCTCGCAGGCAGTATCTGGGCGATCTTCCACATTCTGATTGTTCTGCTGCAAGCGTTCATTTTCATGATGCTGACCCTGGTGTATCTCGGTCAGGCGCACGAGTCGCACTAGGCGTGCCGGACAATCAAGCAGGTTTGTTTTCAGTTTTTTTAATTCCAGTTCCAAGTCTTTTCACAAAGGAGTGATCATGCAAGCTTTCATCGCCAACATCCAAGGTCTGACCGCCATCGGTATCGGTATCATCATCGGCCTGGGTGCAATCGGCGCCTGTATCGGTATCGGCCTGATGGGCGGCAAGTACATCGAAGCTTGCGCACGTCAGCCGGAACTGATCAATCCGCTGCAAACGAAGATGTTCCTGCTGGCGGGTCTGATCGATGCGGCGTTCCTGATTGGCGTGGGTGTGGCCATGCTGTTTGCATTCGCGAACCCGCTCCTGTCGAAGCTCGCGAGCTAAGGGTTCCTCGGAAATACCAATGCGCCAGGCTTGCCGGCGCAGGGCGGAACGGAAAGTGAGCGCGACTCGAAAGCTTTTTTCGGTGCGCTCCTCGTCGTTTCATTTTTCCGGAATAGCAGATTAAGGAAACACCGTGAATCTCAACGCAACCCTGTTTGCGCAAATGGTCGTGTTCCTGATCCTCGCGTGGTTCACGATGAAGTTCGTGTGGCCGCCGTTGATCAACGCCCTCGACGAGCGCTCGAAGAAAATTGCCGATGGCCTCTCGGCTGCGGAAAAGGGGCAGGCGGAACTCGCAGCGGCGCACAAGCGCGTCGACCAGGAACTCGCGCAGGCTCGTAGCGATGGCCAGCAGCGCATCGCCGAAGCCGAAAAGCGCGCGCAGGCGGTCGCCGAAGAAATCAAGGCGAACGCCCAGGCCGAAGCGGCCCGCATCATCGCCCAGGCGAAGGCGGATGCCGATCAGCAAATCGTGAAGGCCCGTGAAACGCTGCGCGGCGAAGTCGCCTCGCTGGCCGTGAAGGGCGCCGAGCAGATCCTGAAGCGCGAAGTCGATCATACGGCCCACGCCGAACTGCTGAATCAACTGAAAGCCGAGCTCTGATCATGGCCGAACTTGCAACCATCGCCCGCCCTTACGCAGAAGCGCTGTTCCGCGTGGCCGAGGGTGGTGACATCGCCGCCTGGTCCACGCTCGTGCAAGAGCTGGCTCAGGTTGCGCACCTGCCCGAAGTGCTGTCTGTCGCGTCGAGTCCGAAGGTGAGTCGCGCGCAAGTCAGCGAGCTGCTGCTCGCCGCGGTGAAGGCGCCGCTCGCGACCAGCGCGGAAGCGAAGAACTTCGTGGGGATGCTGGTCGAAAATCATCGTATCGCGCTGCTGCCGGAAATCTCCGCGCAGTTCGACGAGCTGAAGAATGCGCGCGAAGGCGCGGCGGATGCGCTGATCGTCAGCGCGTTTCCGCTGGAAGGCGCGCAGCTCACCGAACTCGTCGAAAACCTCGAGCGCAGATTCAAGCGCAAGCTGAAGCCGACGGTCGAAGTCGACGCGTCGCTGATCGGCGGCGTGCGCGTGACGGTTGGCGACGAAGTGCTCGATACCTCGGTCCGCGCGCGGCTCGCCGGCATGCAGGTGGCTTTGACCGCCTGAGCGCCTACGCGGCCGGCACGCAACAGAATTGAATATCAGGAGCGAATAATGCAACTCAATCCCTCTGAGATCAGCGAGCTGATCAAGAGCCGGATCCAGGGCCTTGAAGCGAGCGCGGACGTTCGCAACCAGGGCACCGTGATCTCCGTGACCGACGGCATCGTGCGCATCCACGGTTTGTCCGACGTGATGCAGGGCGAAATGCTCGAATTCCCGGGCAACACGTTCGGTCTTGCGCTGAACCTCGAGCGCGACTCGGTCGGTGCGGTGATTCTCGGCGAATACGAACACATCTCCGAAGGCGACATCGTCAAGACGACGGGCCGCATTCTCGAAGTCCCGGTCGGTCCGGAACTCGTCGGCCGCGTGGTCGATGCGCTCGGCAACCCGATCGACGGCAAGGGCCCGGTCAACGCGAAGCTGACCGACGCGATCGAAAAGATCGCGCCGGGCGTGATCTGGCGTAAGTCGGTGTCGCAGCCGGTGCAGACGGGCCTGAAGTCGATCGACTCGATGGTGCCGATCGGCCGCGGCCAGCGCGAGCTGATCATCGGCGACCGTCAGTGCGGCAAGACCGCGGTGGCGATCGACACGATCATCAACCAGAAGGGCAAGGACCTCGTCTGCATCTACGTCGCGATCGGCCAGAAGGCTTCGTCGATCATGAACGTGGTGCGCAAGCTCGAGGAAACCGGCGCGCTCGAATATACGATCGTCGTCGCCGCGTCGGCGTCGGAATCGGCTGCGATGCAGTACCTCGCGCCGTACGCCGGCTGCACGATGGGCGAATACTTCCGCGATCGCGGCCAGGACGCCCTCATCATTTACGACGACTTGACCAAGCAGGCTTGGGCGTATCGCCAGATCTCGCTGCTGCTGCGCCGCCCGCCGGGCCGTGAAGCGTACCCGGGCGACGTGTTCTATCTGCATTCGCGTCTGCTCGAGCGCGCGGCTCGCGTGTCGGAAGAGTACGTCGAGAAGTTTACGAACGGCGAAGTGAAGGGCAAGAGCGGCTCGCTGACGGCGCTGCCCGTCATCGAAACGCAAGCGGGCGACGTGACCGCGTTCGTTCCGACGAACGTGATCTCGATCACCGATGGCCAGATCTTCCTGGAAACCGACCTGTTCAACGCGGGCATCCGTCCGGCGATCAACGCGGGCGTGTCGGTGTCGCGAGTCGGCGGCGCCGCGCAGACGAAGGTCGTGAAGAAGCTGTCGGGCGGTATCCGTACCGACCTCGCGCAGTACCGCGAACTGGCCGCGTTCGCGCAGTTCGCGTCGGACCTCGACGAAGCGACCCGCAAGCAGCTCGAGCGCGGCCGCCGCGTGACGGAACTGCTGAAGCAGCCGCAATACCAGCCGCTGCAGGTGTGGGAGCTGGCCGTGTCGCTCTTCTCGGCGAACAACGGCTATCTCGACGATCTCGACGTCAAGGACGTCCTGCCGTTCGAGAAGGGCCTGCGCGAGTATCTGAAGACGAGCCACGCTGACCTCATCAAGCGCATCGAAGACACGAAGGACTTGTCGAAGGACGACGAGAGCGCGCTGCACGCCGCGATCAAGGACTTCAAGAAGTCGGGTGCCTATTGATCCGCGAGGGACACCTTGAAGTGGCGCGGGTCGCATAAAGCGCTCGCCCCGCTTCGGTCAAGGAGCAAGCAATGGCTGGAATGAAGGAAATTCGCGGCAAGATCAAGAGCGTGCAGAACACGCGCAAGATCACGAAGGCGATGGAGATGGTGGCGGCATCGAAGATGCGCCGCGCTCAGGAACGCATGCGCGCTGCTCGCCCGTATGCCGACAAGGTCCGCGCCATCGCCGCGCACATGAGCCGCTCGACCCCGGAGTACCGCCACCCGTTCATGGTGGCGAACGACGGCGCGAAGACCGCGGGCATCATCCTCGTCACGACCGACAAGGGTCTGTGCGGCGGTCTGAACACGAATGTGCTGCGTGCGTCGATGCAGAAGTTCAAGGAGCTCGACGACAAGGGCCAGAAGCTCGAAGCCACCGCGATCGGCAGCAAGGGCCTCGGCTTCCTGAACCGTTTCGGCGCGAAGGTGATCTCGCAGGTCGTGCATCTCGGCGACACGCCGCACCTCGACAAGCTGATCGGTGCGGTGAAGGTGCAGCTCGATCTGTATTCGGAAGGCAAGCTGTCAGCCGTTTATCTCGCATACACGCGCTTCATCAACACGATGAAGCAGGAAGCGGTGATCGAGCAACTGCTGCCGCTGTCGACCGAACATTTCGACAGCAGCGACGGCATGCCGGCCACGTCGTGGGACTACATCTACGAGCCGGACGCGCAGGCGGTGGTCGACGAGCTGCTCGTGCGTTACGTCGAGGCGCTGGTGTACCAGGCGGTCGCGGAAAACATGGCGTCGGAGCAGTCGGCGCGGATGGTCGCGATGAAGGCTGCTTCGGACAACGCGAAGACGGTGATCAGCGAGCTTCAACTGTCGTACAACAAGAGCCGCCAGGCTGCGATCACGAAGGAACTGTCGGAGATCGTCGGCGGCGCCGCCGCGGTGTAACGCGGAACGCGCGACGCCTGCTGCGTCTCGAAACTGCGCCTTTGCGCGAGTAAAGAATCAGGTATTGAAAGGAAAAGCGATGAGTACTGCTGCTTTGGTAGAAGGCAAGATCGTACAGTGCATCGGCGCCGTTATCGACGTGGAATTCCCGCGCGAGAGCATGCCGAAGATCTACGACGCGCTCATTCTGGAAGGCTCGGAACTGACGCTCGAAGTCCAGCAGCAACTGGGCGACGGCGTGGTCCGCACCATCTGTCTGGGTGCCTCCGACGGCCTGCGCCGCGGCGTCGTGGTGAAGAATACGGGCAACCCGATCTCGGTGCCGGTCGGCAAGCCGACCCTCGGGCGCATCATGGACGTGCTCGGCCGTCCGATCGACGAGGCGGGCCCGATCGTCAGCGAACACAAGCGTTCGATCCACCAGAAGGCGCCGGCGTTCGACGAACTGTCGCCGTCGACCGAACTGCTCGAAACGGGCATCAAGGTCATCGACCTGATCTGCCCGTTCGCAAAGGGCGGCAAGGTGGGGCTGTTCGGCGGCGCGGGCGTGGGCAAGACCGTCAACATGATGGAGCTCATCAACAACATCGCGAAGGAGCACGGCGGTTACTCCGTGTTCGCGGGCGTGGGCGAGCGTACCCGTGAAGGGAACGACTTCTACCACGAAATGAAGGACTCGAACGTTCTCGACAAGGTCGCGCTGGTGTACGGCCAGATGAACGAGCCGCCGGGCAACCGTCTGCGCGTCGCGCTGACGGGCCTCACGATGGCCGAGCACTTCCGCGACGAAGGCCTTGACGTGCTGTTCTTCGTCGACAACATCTACCGTTTCACGCTGGCCGGCACCGAAGTGTCGGCACTGCTCGGCCGTATGCCGTCGGCGGTGGGCTATCAGCCGACGCTGGCTGAAGAAATGGGCAAGCTGCAAGAGCGCATCACGTCGACCAAGAAGGGCTCGATTACGTCGGTCCAGGCCGTGTACGTCCCCGCGGACGACTTGACCGACCCGTCGCCGGCTACGACCTTCGGCCACCTGGACGCAACGGTCGTGCTGTCGCGTGACATCGCTTCGCTGGGTATCTACCCGGCGGTCGACCCGCTCGACTCGACGTCGCGCCAGATCGACCCGAACGTGATCGGCGAAGAGCACTACTCGATCACGCGTCGCGTTCAGCAGACGCTGCAGCGCTACAAGGAACTGCGCGACATCATCGCGATTCTGGGCATGGACGAACTGTCACCGGAAGACAAGCTGTCGGTCGCGCGTGCACGGAAGATCCAGCGTTTCCTGTCGCAGCCGTTCCACGTCGCCGAAGTGTTCACGGGCTCGCCGGGCAAGTACGTGCCGCTGAAGGAAACGATCCGCGGCTTCAAGATGATCGTCGACGGCGAGTGCGACCACCTGCCGGAACAGGCGTTCTACATGGTCGGCACGATCGACGAAGCCTTCGAGAAGGCCAAGAAGATCCAGTAAGGGTTCGAGTGAGTAGCACGCTGGCGCGTGCCGGCCGAAGTAAAGCGAATGGGTCTGACCGATCCGCTTTACGGCGGGCTCGCGCCAACCGCAATACGCTCAACCCGCCGTGCGTGGGATCGGAGTCAGTGCTAAAGCGCTCGCTCCGATCGACCGCCGCTGGGCAAGAGTAAGCGGCTGAAGCGCCAACTCTTGCCAACCGCGGCATGGGACGGGGGGCAGCGCTAAAGCGCTGACTCCCGTCGACAGGAGTCGAGATGGCAACCATCAAAGTAGACGTCGTCAGCGCGGAAGAGCAGATCTTCTCGGGCCAGGCGAAGTTCGTCGCGCTGCCGGGCGAAGCCGGCGAGCTGGGCATCCTGCCGGGTCACACGCCGCTCATCACGCGGATTCGTCCCGGTGCGGTGCGCATCGAGGCGGAAAGCGGCGACGAAGAGTTCGTGTTCGTCGCGGGCGGCATTCTCGAAGTGCAGCCGGGCGCCGTGACGGTGCTCGCGGACACGGCGATCCGCGGCAAGGATCTCGACGCGGCAAAGGCCGAGGAAGCGAGAAAGCGCGCTGAGGAAACGCTGCAGAACGCGAAATCGGACATCGATCTCGCAAAGGCGCAGTCGGAACTCGCAACCGCGATGGCGCAACTCGAAGCGATCCAGCGTCTCGCGAAGATCCGCGGCAAGCACTGAAGCGTTCGCGTGCCCGCCGCACGCGTCCGGTTCACGCCTTGCATCGCAATTGCGTAGCGATTGCATCGGAAGGGCAGCCCTCGGGCTGCCTTTTTTGTTTCCGCGGGCACGCCCGCACTGCGGGTAACACTTGATGTCAGAGTGTCGTAAGCGGATGGCAGAATAATTTACAGAAACGCATTCAAAACGACGAAACGTTCGTAGAACGTTCCAATGGCGGAGACACTCTCATGGCAGCAGATTCGGGCGTCGGCGCGCTGATCGCGCCGCAGCGGGGGCTTTCGTACGTACGCGGCACGGCGGACGTCCCATTGAGCGAAGCGACGATCGGGCAGTTTCTGCTCGATACGGTCGCGCGCTTTCCCGACCGTGCGGCGGTCGTGTTCCGCGAGCAGGGCGTTCGATGGACGTGGCGCGAGTTCGCGGGCGAAGTCGACGCGCTCGCGACCGCGCTGATCGAGCTCGGCATCGCGCGCGGCGACCGGGTCGGCATCTGGTCGCCGAACCGCGCCGAATGGCTGCTCACGCAATTCGCGACCGCGCGCATCGGCGCGGTGCTCGTCAACGTCAATCCCGCCTATCGGCTTGCCGAGCTCGAATACGCGCTGAACAAGGTCGGCTGCAAGCTGCTGATCGCGGCCGAGCGCTTCAAGACGTCCGCGTACACCGAGATGATCGCCGAGATCGCGCCGGAACTCGCGACGACGCACGCGGGCGGCGCGCTGCACGCGGCGCGCGTGCCAAGCCTGCGCACGGTCGTGACGATGAGCGACGTGGCGCCCGCGGGCATGCTGAGCTTCGCCGACGTGCTCGCGCGCGGACGGGCGGCGCTCGATTCCGCGCGGCTCGATGCGATCGGCGCGACGCTCGACTGCCGCGATCCGATCAACATCCAGTTCACGAGCGGCACGACGGGCAGCCCGAAGGGCGCGACGCTCACGCACCGCAACGTCGTCAACAACGCGCGCTCGATCGCGCGCGTGATGCGGCTCACCGAGGCCGACGCGATGTGCATTCCGGTGCCGCTCTATCACTGCTTCGGGATGGTGCTGTCGGTGCTCGCGTGCGTGTCGGCGGGCGCGAAGATGGTGTTTCCCGGCGCGGCGTTCGAGCCGGGCGCGACGCTCGCGGCGGTGTCCGACGAGCGCTGCACCGCGCTGCAGGGCGTGCCGACAATGTTCATCGCCGAGCTCGATCATCCGGATTTCGACCGCTTCGACCTGGGCACGCTGCGCACGGGCATCATGGCGGGCTCGCCGTGCCCGATCGAGACGATGAAGCGGGTCGTCGCGAAGATGCACATGTCCGAGGTGACGATCGCTTACGGGATGACGGAGACGAGCCCCGTATCGTTCCAGAGCTCGACGACGGATTCGCTCGAGAAGCGCACGACGACGGTCGGCCGTATCCAGCCTCATCTGGAGGCGAAGATCGTCGACGCGACGGGCGCGATCGTGCCTGTCGGCGAGACGGGCGAGCTGTGCACGCGCGGCTATTCGGTGATGCTCGGCTATTGGGACGACGAAGCGAGGACGCGCGAAGCCGTCGTCGACGGCTGGATGCGCACGGGCGACTTGGCGACGCTCGACGAAGAGGGCTTCTGCAACATCGTCGGGCGCCTGAAGGACATGCTGATCCGCGGCGGCGAGAACGTCTATCCGCGCGAGATCGAGGAGTTCCTGTTTCGGCATCCGAAGATTCAGAGCGTGCAGGTGTTCGGCGTTCCCGATTCGAAGTACGGCGAGGAAGTGTGCGCGTGGATCGTGCTGCGCACGGGCGAGGTGATGACGGACGATGAGCTGCGCGAGTTTTGCCGCGGCCAGATCGCGCACTACAAGGTGCCGCGCTACGTGCGCTTCGTCGACGAGCTCCCGATGACCGTGACGGGGAAGGTGCAGAAGTTCGTGATGCGCGAGAGGATGATCGACGAACTTGGATTGAGCGTGCAGAAGACGGCTTGACGTGCCGCGCACGTTTTCGATGGACGAAAAAAAGCGGGCTGATGAGCCCGCTAAAAACCACACGCTACGGGGTTAGCGCGAGGAGACCAAAGATGGAACGCATCGGCGTGGGCCGACGACGACTCCAACAAGGATGCCCCTGAACAGGGATTCGGTACGAGACCGACGGGCTCGTCATTCGTGCTTGTGTCCGCTCACACGCTGCACACGAGACCGCATCCGTGTTGAAACCGTGAGAGGCATTTTGGGCGAATTACCCCACCCACGCGGTAACAAAGTGTTTCAGGTTGTAACCCGCGCCGGATAAGGCTTCGCGGGACTTTTTACTGTTTTTAAAGAAGCGCATAAAGTCATTTTTACCGTATTGAAAAAAGTATTTTCGAGCCCGCCCAGGCCCCTTTTGCGATGGGCCTGCCCCGGCTGACGAGGCTGTCGGGCGCCATCAAACATGCATTGAAATGACAGCGATATCGACGGACGAAGTTCTGAGAAAGATTTTGAAACGCGATCGGGTAATCGCGGTAGTCGGCCTTTCGGATAAACCTTATCGGTCCAGTTATGAAGTCGCTGCTTACCTGCGGCAAAACGCTTATCGGATCGTACCCGTCAATCCGCTGCTCGCCGGCACGACGGTGCTCGGCGAGCCCGTGCATCCGTCGCTCGCCGGCGCGGTGGCCGCGAAGGCGCCGCCACGCTATTTGAGCCACTTGTCCGAGATTGCCTGAAGCTCGCCTGTCTCGCGCGCGAGATGCAGCCACTGATCGACGTACTGCTGGAACACGACGTCGCCGCGCGGCACCATGTACGCCTTCTCGCCGAACTGGAACGGCTTGTCCGGATGCACCGAGCAGAGGCCGGGATTCAGCTTTTGCTGCAGCAGCGTCTCGGACGCGTCTGTGACCATCACGTCCGCGCTTCCCGCGAGGATCTGCTTGAAGATCGTCACGTTGTCCGGAAAGACGGCGATCTTCGCGTGCGTGAAATGCTGCTTCGCAAAACGCTCGTTCGTGCCGCCCGGGTTCACGATCACGCGTGTTTGCGGCTGGTCGATCTGCGCGATCGTCTGGTAGCGCTCGACGTCCGCGCAGCGCACGATCGGCGTCTTGCCGTCGGTCACGTACGGCTGCGTGAAGAACGCGCGCTTCTGCCGCTCGAGCGTCGTCGAGATGCCGCCCACCGCGATGTCGCACTTCGCGACGAAGTCGCTGATGAGCGTCGGCCACGTGGTCTTCACGAACTCCGTCTTCACGCCGAGCGATTTCGCGAGCGAGGCCGCCATGTCGATGTCGATGCCTTCGAACGCGCCGTCCTCGCGCCGGTACGTGTACGGCTTGTAGTCGCCCGTCGTGCAGACGCGCAGCGCGCCGCGCGCGAGCACGTCGTCGAGCCGCGACGCGGGCGCGGCGGGCTGCGGCAGGGTTTGCGCGTGAGCGACGCCCGCGCAGCAGGCGAGCGCGAGCAACGTCTTCTTCATTTTCATCGTGTCTCCTCGATACGTGGGGCTGGTCCGAACGCCGGATCATAACGGACGGCCGGCGAGCGTCATATGGCCGCGAGCGCCGGGCGGCGCGCCGCGTCCGGTAGAATGCTCCTTTGCGTTTCGCTTCGTCGCATTCATCGTGGCCCAGACTCTCATCAACGACACCTTCCTGCGCGCGCTGCTGCGCGAGCCGACCGACTACACGCCGATCTGGCTGATGCGCCAGGCGGGCCGCTACCTGCCCGAATACAACGCGACGCGCGCGCGCGCGGGCAGCTTCCTCGGGCTCGCGAAGCATCCCGATTACGCGACCGAAGTGACGCTGCAACCGCTCGAGCGCTTCCCGCTCGACGCCGCGATCCTGTTCTCCGACATCCTGACGATCCCCGACGCGATGGGACTCGGCCTCGATTTCGCCGCGGGCGAGGGGCCGAGGTTCGCGCATCCGGTGCGCACCGAGGCCGACGTCGCGAAGCTCGCGGTGCCGGACGTCGGCGCGACGCTCGGTTACGTGACCGACGCGGTGCGCGAGATTCGCCGCGCGCTCACCGACGGCGAAGGCCGCCAGCGCGTGCCGCTGATCGGTTTCTCCGGCAGCCCGTGGACGCTCGCGTGCTACATGGTCGAAGGCGGCGGCTCGGACGATTTCCGCACCGTGAAGTCGATGGCGTACTCGCGGCCCGACCTGATGCAACGGATCCTCGACGTCAACGCGCAGGCGGTGGCCGCCTACCTGAACGCGCAGATCGAGGCCGGCGCGCAGGCCGTGATGATCTTCGATACCTGGGGCGGCGCGCTTGCCGACGGCGCGTATCAGCGCTTCTCGCTCGACTACATCCGGCGCGTCGTCGCGCAGTTGAAGCGCGAGCACGACGGCGCGCGCGTGCCGGCGATCGCGTTCACGAAGGGCGGCGGGCTCTGGCTCGAGGATCTGGCGGCAACGGGCGTCGACGCGGTCGGCCTCGACTGGACGGTCAGCCTCGGCCGCGCGCGCGAGCGCGTCGCGGGGCGCGTCGCGCTGCAGGGCAACCTCGACCCGACGATCCTGTTCGCGCCGCCCGAGGCGATCCGCGCCGAGGCGCGCGCGGTGCTCGACAGCTACGGCAACCATCCGGGCCACGTGTTCAACCTCGGGCACGGCATCTCGCAGTTCACGCCGCCCGAGCACGTCGCGGAACTCGTCGACGAAGTGCATCGCCATAGCCGAGCGATCCGTAGCGGCTCTGGATCGTAATCGCAAGCCGTTCGATGCTGCGACGCGACGGGGCAAGTTTGTGCAAACGCGACTAAACAGGGCGCAAGCGCCCGCCCAATGGCGCTCTCATGCTTGTCAAGACTTGACTTATGCACATTTTCCACGTTGCAGCGCGGTAGAGGGCGGCATCGGCGAGCGGGCCGCGCTATGACGGCGGAAATTGGATAGCAGCCTTGTGGGATAAGGCTTTCCGGCTGGCTCGCCGAATCGCGAAAAGGCAGTGGATGGCCGGACGCAGCGCCTTTTCGCGGCAGTCAAGAGCGAGTTCTCAACAAAGTTATCCACAGGATCGGCGGTCGCGCCGCGATTCTTAATGAGAATCCAAAACTTAGCGCCGAAAGTGATGTTTTACTTTAACTTCGCGGGCGTCGCGGATGTCTGGCCTGCCGGGTCTACCGGCATTCGGCGGTACCGCATCGATGGCTGACGCGTTCGTGCGCGTCGCGCTCGATCATCCGCTGCCGACGCTGTTCGATTATCGCTATCGCGGCAACGTCCCGGCTGCGCCGGGGATGCTCGTGCAGGTGCCGTTCGGCCGGCGCAGCGCGGTCGGGCTCGTGTGCGAAGTGACCGCTCACACGGACGTGCCGGCGAGCAAGCTGAAGGCGGTCGACGCGGTCTGCGCGGAGCTGCCTCCGCTGTCGCGGCCGTGGCTCGACCTCGTCGCGTTCGCGGCCGACTACTATCAGCGCGGGCTCGGCGAAGTTGCATTGCCCGCGCTGCCGCAGGCGCTGCGCGACGTGCCGCGCTGGGGGCGTCTGCTCGCGCCCGAGCTGCGCTACCGGCTGCTCGACGCCGGGCGCGCCGCGCTGCCGGACGCGCTGCCCGCGCGCGGCGCGGCGCTGCGCCGGCTCGCGCAGGCGCTCGCCGACGCGCCCGCGCTGTCGCTTGCCGAGGTTCGCGCGCTGCACCCGAAGGCCGTCGCGATGCTCGACGCGTGGCAGGCGAAAGGCTGGATCGCATGCGACGAGATTGCGATCACGCACGCCGACGCGCAGCTTGTGGACAACTCGACGCCGGCGGCCGGATGGCGCGCGGTTGCGTCACCGCCGCAACTGACCGATCAGCAGGCCGAGGCGCTCGACGCGATCGCGTCGGCGGACGGCTTCGCGCCGTTCCTGCTGCACGGCGTGACGGGCAGCGGCAAGACCGAGGTGTATCTGCGCGCGCTCGCCGTGCTGCTCGGGCGGCAGCCCGACGCGCAGGCGCTCGTTCTCGTGCCCGAGATCAACCTGACGCCGCAGTTCGAGGCGGCGTTCCGCGCGCGCTTCGCGGCGACGCTGCCCGCCGACGCGATCGTCACGCTGCATAGCGGCCTCGCCGAAGGCGAGCGCGCGCGCCACTGGCTCGCCGCGCATACCGGCCGCGCGCGGATCGTGCTCGGCACGCGGCTCGCGGTGCTCGCGTCGCTGCCGGCGCTCGCGATGATCGTCGTCGACGAGGAGCACGAGCCGGCCTACAAGCAGCAGGAAGGGTTGCGCTATTCGGCGCGCGATCTCGCGGTGTGGCGCGCGAAGCAACTCGCGATTCCGGTCGTGCTCGGCTCGGCTACGCCGTCGCTCGAAACCTGGTGGCAGGCCGAGCAGGGCCGCTACCGGCGGCTCACGCTGACAAAGCGCGCGGTCGCCGATGCGGCGCTGCCGACGGTGCGGCTCGTCGATCTCGAGGAGGAGCGGCGGCGCGGCCGGGCGTCGATGGGCGGGCTGTCGGGGCCGCTCGTTGCCGCGTTGAAGGCGCGGCTCGAGCGCGGCGAGCAGAGCCTCGTGTTCCTGAACCGGCGCGGCTATGCGCCCGCGCTCGCGTGCGACGCGTGCGGCTGGGTCGCCGGTTGCCCGCGATGCAGCGCGTACGTCGTGATGCACAAGCCCGAGCATGCGGTGCGCTGCCACCACTGCGGCTGGGAGGCGCGGATTCCGCGGTCGTGCCCGGAATGCGGGAACGTCGATATCGCGCCGCTCGGCCGCGGCACGCAGCGCGTCGAGGAGACGCTCGCGCACGCCGTGCCAGGCGCGCGGATCCTGCGCATCGACGCGGACAGCACGCGCCGCAAGGGCAGCGCGCAGGCGCTCTTCTCGGACGTGCACGCGGGCGAGGTCGACATCCTCGTCGGCACGCAGATGATCGCGAAGGGGCACGATTTCCAGCGGGTGTCGCTCGTCGGCGTGCTGAACGCGGATACCGCGCTCTTCTCGCACGATTTCCGCGCGAGCGAGCGGCTATTCGCGCAACTGATGCAGGTGAGCGGCCGCGCGGGGCGCGCGGGGCTGCCGGGCGAGGTGCTGATCCAGACGCGCTACCCGCGCCACGCGCTCTATCACGCGCTTGCGCGGCAGGATTACGTGGGGTTCGCCGGCGCGACGCTCGGCGAGCGCCGCGACGCGTATCTGCCGCCGTTCGTCTATCAGGCGCTCTTGCGCGCCGAGGGGCGCACGCTCGACGCGGCGCTCGCGTTCCTGCAGCAGGCGGCCGACGCGTTTTCGGCGCTGTCGGGCGCGGACCGCGTGACGGTCTACGACGCGGTGCCGATGACGATCGTCAAGGTGGCGAACGTCCACCGGGCGCAACTGTTGATCGAGAGCGCGTCGCGCGCGGCGCTTCATCACACGCTGCGCGCGTGGCAGCCGCTGTTGCGCGAGCAGAAGGGCGTGCTGCGCTGGAGCGTCGAGGTCGATCCGCTCGACATCTGACGCTGATGCGTCATTCGTGCGCTTCACGCAGGCCGGAAAGCCGCGGGCGGCGCTTGCCCTTTTTCGCGCCGTGCGCGCACCCGAGCGCCTGGAAGAATACCCCCGACGCGCGGTGCACGAATACGATCGCGCCCGCGATCCACGCGGCGAGCACGATGCCGATCACTACCCATCCGTCCATCTGCGTTCTCCTTCGCGTCCGCGGGCAGCGGGCGCACGCGCATCCATATCACGCCAGATTGCCACGGAAATCGAGCCGGTAAAACTGACAGGATCAGGGAAAATACCGATCGATCAAAGTGGTGCGCGCGATCCGTATTTTTGCATAACGCATTGATATAAAAGGAAATTAATCGGGTGCAACCAGGTGTGCGATTTGGTTGCACCTTTTTATTGGGTGCCTTACGATTTTGCGATCTTTTAAAGTCCTTGGCCGGCATCGGGCCGGCGCTAGAAGAAAATCATGGCAAGCACCACACTGGGCGTCAAAGTCGACGATCTGCTCCGCTCGCGTCTGAAGGACGCGGCGTCGCGGCTCGAGCGCACTCCTCACTGGCTGATCAAGCAGGCGATCTTCGCGTATCTCGAGCGGATCGAGCACGGTCAGCTTCCGCCGGAGCTGTCCGGCCACACGGGCGCCGCCGACCTGTCCGACAGCCACGCCGACGGCGACGAAGACGGCGCGCCGCACCCGTTCCTCGAATTCGCGCAGAACGTGCAGCCGCAATCGGTGCTGCGCGCAGCGATCACGGCCGCGTACCGCCGCCCGGAGCCCGAGTGCGTGCCGTTCCTGATCGGCGAGGCGCGGCTGCCCGCGAGCCTGGCGCCGGATGTCCAGTCGATGGCGGCGGGCCTCGTCGAGGCGCTGCGCGAGAAGAGCTCGGGCGGCGGCGTCGAGGGACTGATCCACGAATTCTCGCTGTCGAGCCAGGAAGGCGTCGCGCTGATGTGCCTCGCCGAGGCGCTGCTGCGGATTCCCGACCGCGCGACCCGCGATGCGCTGATCCGCGACAAGATCAGCAAGGGCGACTGGCGCTCGCACGTCGGCCACGCGCCGTCGCTGTTCGTCAACGCGGCCACCTGGGGCCTGATGATCACGGGCAAGCTCGTCACGACGAACAGCGAAGCGGGCCTGTCGTCGGCGCTCACGCGGCTGATCGGCAAGGGCGGCGAGCCGCTCATCAGGAAGGGCGTCGACATGGCGATGCGCCTGATGGGCGAGCAGTTCGTCACGGGCGAGACGATCTCCGAAGCGCTCGCGAACAGCCGCAAGTACGAGGCGCGCGGCTTCCGCTACTCGTACGACATGCTCGGCGAGGCGGCGACGACCGAAGAGGACGCGCTGCGCTACTACGCGTCGTACGAGCAGGCGATCCACGCGATCGGCAAGGCGGCGGGCGGCCGCGGCATCTACGAAGGCCCGGGCATCTCGATCAAGCTGTCGGCGCTGCACGCGCGCTACTCGCGCTCGCAGCAGGAACGCACGATGGTCGAGCTGCTGCCGCGCGTGCGCTCGCTCGCGCTGCTCGCGCGCCGCTACGACATCGGCCTGAACATCGATGCCGAGGAGGCGGACCGGCTCGAGCTGTCGCTCGATCTGCTCGAGGCGCTGTGCTTCGATCCGGAGCTCGCCGGCTGGAACGGCATCGGCTTCGTCGTGCAGGCGTACCAGAAGCGCTGCCCGTTCGTGATCGACTACCTCGTCGACCTCGCGCGCCGCAGCCGCCATCGCCTGATGATCCGCCTCGTGAAGGGCGCGTACTGGGATACCGAGATCAAGCGCGCGCAAGTGGACGGCCTCGAAGGCTATCCGGTCTACACGCGCAAGATCTACACGGACGTGTCGTACCTCGCGTGCGCGAAGAAGCTGCTCGCCGCGCCCGACGCCGTCTATCCGCAGTTCGCGACGCACAATGCTTACACGCTCGCCGCGATCTATCACCTCGCGGGCCAGAACTACTACCCCGGCCAGTACGAATTCCAGTGCCTGCACGGGATGGGCGAGCCGCTGTACGAGGAAGTTACCGGCCGCGACAAGCTGAACCGCCCGTGCCGCGTGTATGCGCCCGTCGGCACGCACGAGACGCTGCTCGCGTACCTCGTGCGCCGCCTGCTGGAAAACGGCGCGAACACGTCGTTCGTGAACCGCATTGCCGACAAGACCGTGTCGGTGAAGGAGCTGGTCGCCGATCCGCTCGACGAAGCCGCGAAGGTCGTGCCGCTCGGCGCGCCGCACGAGAAGATCCCGCTGCCGCGCGAGCTGTACGGCGCGTCGCGCGTCAATTCGATGGGCCTCGATCTGTCGAACGAGCACCGGCTCGCGTCGCTGTCGTCGGCGCTGCTCGCGAGCGCGCATCATCCGTGGCGCGCCGCGCCGATGCTCGCCGACGACGCGCTCGAGCACGCCGCGCCGCGCGACGTGCGCAATCCGGCCGATCTGCGCGACATCGTCGGCACGGTCAGCGAGGCGACGCCCGAAGAGGTGGGCGCGGCGCTCGCGCACGCGGTCGCGGCCGCGCCGATCTGGCAGGCGACGCCCGTCGACGCGCGCGCCGATTGCCTCGCACGCGCGGCGGATCTTCTCGAAGCGCAGATGCACACGCTGATGGGCCTGATCGTGCGCGAGGCGGGCAAGTCGCTACCGAACGCGATCGCCGAGATCCGCGAGGCGGTCGATTTCCTGCGCTACTACTCGGCGCAGATCCGCGACGAGTTCTCGAACGACACGCATCGCCCGCTCGGCCCCGTCGTCTGCATCAGCCCGTGGAACTTCCCGCTCGCGATCTTCATGGGCCAGGTGGCGGCCGCGCTCGCGGCGGGCAACACGGTGCTCGCGAAGCCGGCCGAGCAGACGCCCCTCATCGCCGCGCAGGCGGTGCGCCTGCTGCGCGACGCCGGCGTGCCGGCGGGCGCGGTGCAACTGCTGCCGGGCAACGGCGAGACGGTCGGCGCGGCGCTCGTGGCGGACTCCCGCACGCGCGCGGTGATGTTCACCGGCTCGACCGAAGTTGCGCGCCTCATCAACAAGACGCTGTCGTCGCGCCTCGATCCGGACGGCAAGCCGATCCCGCTGATCGCCGAGACGGGCGGCCAGAACGCGATGATCGTCGATTCGTCGGCGCTCGCCGAGCAGGTCGTCGCCGACGTGCTGCAGTCGTCGTTCGACTCGGCCGGTCAACGCTGTTCGGCGCTGCGCGTTCTGTGTCTGCAGGACGACGTCGCGGACCGCACGCTGACGATGCTCAAGGGCGCGATGCGCGAGCTCGCGCTCGGCAATCCGGACCGGCTGTCGGCGGACGTCGGGCCGGTGATCGACGCCGACGCGAAGCGCACGATCGACGCGCACATCGCGGCGATGAAGGACAAGGGGCACGCGGTTACGCAGCTCGCGATGCCGGACGCGTGCGCGCAAGGCACGTTCGTGCCGCCGACGATCATCGAGATCGGCAACGTCGACGAGCTCAAGCGCGAAGTGTTCGGCCCGGTGCTGCACGTCGTGCGCTATCGCCGCAGCGGCCTCGACAAGCTGCTCGAGCAGATCCGCGCGACGGGCTACGGCTTGACGCTCGGCATCCACACGCGGATCGACGAGACGATCGCGCACGTGATCTCGCACGCGCACGTCGGCAACATCTACGTGAACCGCAACGTGATCGGCGCGGTGGTCGGCGTGCAGCCGTTCGGCGGCGAAGGGCTGTCGGGCACGGGGCCGAAGGCGGGCGGCGCGCTCTATCTGCCGCGCCTGCTCGCGACGCGCCCGGCCGGGCTGCCGCGCTCGCTCGAGGCGTCGCTCGTCGCCGACGCGCCGCAGGAAGGCGAGACGCGCGATAATCCGTCCGCCGCGCTGACCGCGCTGCGCGACTGGCTGATCGAGCAGCGCGAGCCGGCGCTTGCCGCGCGCTGCGACGGCTACCTGTCGCACGTGCTCGCGGGCGCAACCGCCGTGCTCTCGGGGCCGACGGGCGAGCGCAATACGTATACGCTCGGCGCGCGCGGCACGGTGCTGTGCATCGCGGCGACGGCGAGCGGCGCGCGCGCGCAGTTCGCGGCGGTGCTCGCCACGGGCAACCGCGCGCTCTTCGCGGGCGCGGCGGGCGAGGCGCTCGCCGCGGCGCTGCCGGCATCGCTGAAGGCGCAGGCGGGCGTGAGGAAGCAGGCGGACGCGGCGTTCGACGCGGTGCTGTTCGAAGGCGACAGCGACGAGCTGCTCGCGCTCGTGAAGGAAGTCGCGCAGCGCCCGGGACCGATCGTGTCGGTGCAGGGCGTCGCGGCGGGCGCGTTCGAGAACGGCGGCGACGAGGACTACGCGCTCGAGCGGCTCCTCACCGAGCGCTCGGTGAGCGTGAACACCGCGGCGGCAGGCGGCAATGCGAATTTGATGACGATTGGCTGAGCAATCCTTGCCCTTCGCCTCAAGAAACGGAAGCGGCAAGGCGAACCCGAAGTCGCTCCATTTACCCTGGTACTAGGAGAAGATATGCAACACACGATGAAAAAGCTGGCAGGCGCGACGTTTGTCGCGGTCATGTCGCTCGCGGGGACGGCGCACGCGGATGACGTCAAGATCGGCTTCGCGGCGCCGATGACGGGCGCGCAGGCGCACTACGGCAAGGATATGCAGAACGGGATCGTGCTCGCGATCGAGGACATCAACGCGACGAAGCCGACGATCGGCGGCAAGCCGGTGAAGTTCGTGCTCGACACGCAGGACGACCAGGCCGACCCGCGCACCGGCACGACGGTCGCGCAGAAGCTCGTCGACGACGGCATCAAGGGCATGCTCGGTCACTTCAACTCGGGCACGACGATTCCCGCCTCGCGCATCTACGCGAACGCGGGCATCCCCCAGATCGCGATGGCGACGGCGCCCGAGTACACGACGCAGGGCTACAAGACCACCTTCCGGATGATGACGTCCGACACGCAGCAAGGCTCGGTCGCGGGCACGTTCGCGGTGAAGGATCTCGGCATGAAGAAGATCGCGATCGTCGACGACCGCACCGCGTACGGCCAGGGTCTCGCCGACCAGTTCGAGAAGGCGGCGAAGGCGTCGGGCGCGACGATCGTCGATCGTGAATTCACGAACGACAAGGCCGTCGACTTCAAGGCGATCCTGACGAAGCTGAAGGCGTCGAAGCCGGATCTCGTCTACTACGGCGGCGCGGATTCGCAGGCCGCGCCGATGGCCAAGCAGATGAAGTCGCTCGGCGTGACGGCGCCGCTGATGGGCGGCGAGATGGTGCACACGCCGACTTTCCTGAAGATCGCGGGCGACGCGGCCGAAGGCTCGATCGCTTCGCTCGCCGGCCTGCCGCTTGCCGAAATGCCCGGCGGCAAGACGTACGCGGACAAGTACAAGAAGCGCTTCGGCGAAGACGTGCAGACGTACTCGCCGTACGCGTATGACGGCGCGATGGCGATGTTCAACGCGATGAAGAAGGCGAACTCGACCGATCCGGCGAAGTACTTGCCGCTGCTCGCGAAGACCGACATGGCGGGCGTCACGTCGACGCACATCGCGTATGACGCGAAGGGCGACCTGAAGAACGGCGGCATCACGATGTACAAGGTCGAGAAGGGCGAATGGAAGCCCCTGAAGAGCATCGGCGGCAAGTAAGCGCCGCGCGGCGTGACGCGGGCGTCGCGTAGCGGCGTTCGCGGCGCGCTTCGATGCCGATATAGACGAACCCCGGGGCCGCGCTGGCGGAGCCGGGGTTTTGTTTTTTTGGGGCGATTTCGCGGTTTTCGCGGTTCGGCGGACGGCGGGCCCAAGCAGGCAATGCGCGGCGGCCGCCGCGTCATGCGCCGCCGCCCGCGCGCAGCAGGTACTTTTGAAGCTTGCCCGTCGGCGTGCGCGGCAGGCGCTCGGCGAACACGTATTCGCGCGGGATCTTGTACGCGGCGAGGCGCGTCTCGCAGAACGCGCGCAGCGCGTCGGCATCGACCGCGGCTTCAGCGCCGCCTGCGCCGCTCGTGCCGCCGGGCGCGCGCAGCACGACGTGCGCGACCACGGTCTCGCCCCATTGCGGATGCGCGCGGCCGATCACGGCGGCCTCGGAGACGGCCGGATGCGCGGTCAGCACGTCCTCGACTTCCTTCGAATAGACGTTCTCGCCGCCCGTCACGATCATGTCCTTGATCCGGTCGACGACGAACAGATAGCCGTCGGCGTCAACGCGCGCGACGTCGCCGCTGCGGTACCAGCCGTCGTCGTCGAACGCGGCGCGCGTCGCGCCGGGGTCGTCGAGATAGCCGAGCATCATGCTGTCGGCGCGCAACAGGATCTCGCCGATTTCGTTCGGCCGCGCGTCGTCCCCCGATGCGGTGACGACCCGCACGTCGACGCCGGGTGTGCCCTGACGGCCGATCGAGCCGGCCTTCATGGTCTGCTCGAACGGGTACAGCACGGTGCCGGCGGGCCCCGTCTCGGTCATGCCGTACACCTGATAGAACGCCTCGCTGCGGTACGCATGCATCAGCCGGCGCGCGAGCGCCGCGCCGATCGGCCCGCCGCCGTACAGCCACGCGCGCACGCTCGTCAGGTCGAACGACGCGAAATCGGCGATCGTCTCGAGCGGCAGCGTGTACGACACCGGCGCGCCGAAGTACAGCGTCGCCTGCTCGGCCTCGACCGTCTGCAAAAAGCGCAGCGGATGATATTCGCGCATCAGCACGACGGTGCCGCCCACGTACAGCGTGCCGCCGAACCAGTTGTTGAGCGGCGACGCGTGCCAGACCGGCATCGCCATCAGCGTGCGTTCGCGCTCCGTCATCGATAGCGCGAGCGCGCTCGTCGCGGCGGCGAGCGCGACCGTGTGGTGGCTGTGCATGCAGCCCTTCGGGCGTCCCGTCGTGCCCGACGTGTAGAGGATTTCGGCGAGCGCCGCGTCGTCGGGCGCGCCGGACGCGCCCGACGCGAGGCCGGTCGCGTCGGCGACGAGGCGGTCGAATGGCGCGGCGCCGTTTGCTTCGCCTTCGGTCACGAGGCGGCGCGCGCCGTGCTCGACTTTCGCGAGCACGGGCGCGAGCGCCGCGTCGAACAGCACCGCGCGGCTCGCGCTGTGCCGCAGGATGTGATCGACCTCCGGCGCCTGCAGCTTGTGATTGACCGGCACGACGACTACGCCGATGCGCCATGCGCCGAGCAGCAGGTCGAAGAACGCGGGCGTGTTCAGGCACATCGCGGCGACGCGCTCGCCCGGCGCGATGCCGAACGACGCGAGCACGTCGGCCGCGCGCCGCGAGCGCTGCTGCATCTGCCGATAGGTGATCGTCGCGCCGTCGTCGCGCAGGAACGGCTTGTCGGGCGTCGCGCGCGCGGCGCGCTCGAGTGCGGCAATCAGGTTCATGGCGTCGTGCTCCGTTCGTGCTGCGGGCGATCGTTCGGGTCGAGGCGGCTCGGCGGGCGGCGTGTGGTCACGCGGCGTACGCGCGTTGCAACAGCGCGGCGACGTCGACGCGCCGCGCATCGAGCGCACCCATCACGCGGCCCCACGCCGGCTCGCCGAAGCGCGTCGCGATGAAGCCGTCGCTGACGGCGGCGGGCGCCGCGTCGATCAGCAGACACGCCTGCGCGACGAGTGCGATGCGCTGTGCGGGCACGCGGCCGAGCGCTTCGAGCGCGTCGGGCGGCGTGCCGAGCAGAGCGCGCAACGCGTCGAGCTCCGCGCGAATCCGCGCGTCGTGGCCGCCGAGCGCGTGCAGTTCGTCGACGAGCGCGTGCGCCGCGTCCGGCTCGCGCGAGATCGCGCGCATCACGTCGAGGCACATCACGTTGCCCGAGCCTTCCCAGATCGAATTGACGGGCGCTTCGCGAAACAGCCGCGCGATCGGGCCGTCGTCGACATAGCCGTTGCCGCCGAACACTTCCATCACTTCGCCCGCTGCCTCGACCGCGCGCTTGCAGACCCAGAATTTCGCGGCCGGCGTGACGATGCGCATCCACGCCGGCTCGCCGCGCTCGAACGCCTGCGCGAGCCGCATCGCGAGCGCGAGCGCCGCTTCGCTTTCGAGCGCGAGATCTGCGAGCACCGCGCGCATCAGCGGCTGCTCGGCGAGCGCGCGGCCGAACGCGTGACGCTGCCGCGCGTACGCGATCGCCTGCACGAGCCCCTGGCGCAGGATCGCCGCGCTGCCGAGCACGCAGTTCAGGCGCGTGTAGGTCGCCATCTCGATGATCGTCGGAATGCCGCGGCCTTCTTCGCCGAGCATCACGCCCCACGCGTCGTCGAGTTCGACTTCGCTGCTCGAGTTGCTGCGGTTGCCGACCTTGTTCTTCAGCCGCTGGACCCGCACCGCGTTCTTCGTGCCGTCGGGCCGCCAGCGCGGCACGTAGAAGCACGACGGGCCGCCCGCTTCGGTGCGCGCGACGACGAGATGCGCGTCGCACATCGGTGCGGAGAAGAACCACTTGTGGCCGCGCAGCAGATGCTCGCCGCCGCGGCCGCACGCGCCGACGGGCACGGCGAGCGTCGTGTTCGCGCGCACGTCCGAGCCGCCCTGCTTTTCGGTCATGCCCATGCCGATCATGATCGACTGCTTTGCGTCGATCGGCGCGTCGCGCGGATCGTGGATGTCGCTGTAGAGCTTGTCTTTCAACTGCGCCCACAGCGCGGGCTCCTTTTGCAGGACGGGAATGCTCGCCTGCGTCATCGTCGCCGGGCACAGCGTGCCCGCCTCGATCTGGCCGTGCAGGTAGAAGCCCGCTGCGTTCGCCGCCCAGCGACCCGCGCGCGATTCGCGAAACGCAAGCGAGATCAGGCCCTGTTCGCGATACAGGCCGAGGAGCGCGTGCCAGCTCGGATGGAAATCGACGCGGTCGATCCTGCGGCCGCGGCGGTCGAACGCGTTCAGCTCGGGCACGTGGCGGTTCGCGTCCTCGGCCTGCTGCGCGGTGTCGCGCGCGCCGAGCCGTGCGCCGAACGCGTCGAGCCGAGGCGCGGCCCACGCCGCGCCCGCTCGGTCGAGCGCTTCGCCCAGCGCCGGGTCGGTGGCGAAGAGGTTATAGTCGGTCAATTCGTCGAACTGGTTGCTCACCTCGTGCGTCGACCAGGCCATGATGGGCGTCTCCTTGTTGTTGTTCGGCTCGATCAGGTTAGCAAAGATGACTTCGCGACATGTTCAGGTTTCGGCGTCTCCCGACAAGTCGATCGCGCAGCCGCAGCCGGCCTTGCGCCGCCGCCCGCGGCAGCGTCGCGCGCGCGCGAGCTCGGAGGCGCTGCAGCAGGCGTTTGTTCGGGTTTTGCTCGAGCGCGGCTACGCGAAGGCGACGATCCGCGAGATCGCCGCGGTCGCGGGCGTGAGCGTCGGCACGTTCTACGAGTATTTCGGCGACAAGGAGAGTCTCGCCGCGCTCACGATCCACCATTACGTGAAGGCGCTCGCGGCGCGCATGCGCGCGGTCGTCGATGCGCGGCGAGGCGCGGGCTGCCGGGCTGTCGCGGCCGCGCTCGTCGACGCGCAGGTCGACGTGGTCGAGCAGGACGCGCGCGTGTGGGCTGCGATGTTCACGATCGAGCGCAAGGTTTCGCCGATCGACGCGTATCGCCGGCATTACGACGATTACGTCGCACTATGGCGCGATGCGCTCGCCGGCGCGAGCGATGCGCCGGCCGATGCGCGGCTCGACGTGACGGCGCGCGTCGCGCATGCGCTGTGCTACGGGTGGGTGTCGCAATCGCTGCTGACGCAGGGCGCGAAGGTCGATGTCGCGCAGTTGCGCGGCGAGCTGCATCGGGCGGTGGATGCATATCTCATGGCCTCGGCGGGGGGCGGGTGAATCGGGCGTTCTTGACGTTTTTGCTGTCGATGCCGGGATGCCGGGATGCCGGGATGCCAATTGTGGCGCGAGGCGCGCCGGTGATCGCCGGCAGCCGTCTTGCCAACGCAGAACCGCCAAGTCGCCGGGCCGCCGGGCGCGCCGCCGTCATGAGCCATGAATTTTTCTCATGCATGCCATGACGAACTTTCGATTGCCGCCGGATATTGGCTCGGGCCAAATCCGCATCGTTGCCCCGCGCGCCGGCGTTGACCGGCGCGCCCGTCCACGAGCCAAGGAGGATTCATGCAGAGCGCCGCCGCGCCCCGTTCGAAGCTGCCCGACGTCGGCACGACGATCTTCACGGTCATCGGCATGCACGCCGCCGAGCACCAGGCGTTGAATCTGTCGCAGGGCGCGCCGAACTTTGCGCCCGATCCGGCGCTCGTCGAGCGCGTCGCCCGCGCGATGCGCGACGGGCACAACCAGTACGCGCCGATGGCGGGCGTCGCCGCGCTGCGCGAGGCGCTCGCCGTCAAGACCGAGCGCCTGTACGGCGGGCGCTACGATCCGGACTCCGAAATCACCGTCGTCGCGAGCGCGAGCGAGGGGCTCTACGCCACGATCAGCGCGCTCGTCCACCCGGGCGACGAGGTGATCTACTTCGAGCCGTCGTTCGACAGCTACGCACCGATCGTCCGGCTGCAGGGCGCGACGCCTGTGGCGATCAAGCTGTCGTCCGACGGCTTTCGCGTGAACTGGGACGAGGTGGCCGCGAAGATCACGCCGCGCACGCGGATGCTGATCGTCAACACGCCGCACAACCCGACCGCGACGATCCTCGGCGACGCCGACATCGCGCGCCTCGCGCAGCTCACCGCGGGCACCGACATCGTGGTGCTGTCCGACGAGGTGTATGAGCACGTCGTATTCGACGGCGCGCGCCATCACAGCATGGCGCGCCATCGCGCGCTCGCCGAGCGCAGCGTGATCGTGTCGTCGTTCGGCAAGTCGTATCACGTGACGGGCTGGCGCGTCGGCTACTGCCTCGCGCCAGCCGGGCTCACGCGCGAGCTGCGCAAGGTCCATCAGTTCATGACGTTCGCGGCCGACACGCCGATGCAGCACGCGTTCGCCGAAGCGCTCGCCGAACCGTCGAGCTACCTCGAGCTCGGCGCGTTCTACGAGCGCAAGCGCGACCTGCTCGCGCGCGAGCTCGCCGACTCGCGTTTCGAACTGCTGCCGAGCGAGGGCTCGTTTTTCATGCTCGCGCGCTTTCGGCACTTTTCCGACGAAGCGGATGCGGACTTCGTGCTGCGCGCGATTCGCGACGCGCGCGTCGCGACGATCCCGCTGTCCGCGTTCTACGCGGACGGCGCGAACACCGGCTGCATCCGTCTCAGCTTTTCGAAGGACGACGCGACGCTGATCGAAGGCGCACGCCGTCTGCGCAGCCTCTGACGTTCCGACGCGCGCGCTGCGCCGGCGACCGGACAAGACCCGACCTCAAGGAGAATCATCGATGAAACGACTGCAATTCTGGTTCGCGCTCGCATGCGCATTGGGCGCCGCCGCGGGTTCCGGCGCGGCGCGCGCCGACGCTGCGCCGACGCTGCGCCGACGCTGCGCTTCGGTCTCGAGGCGCAATATCCGCCGTTCGAATCGAAGGCGGCGAACGGCGAGCTGCAAGGCTTCGACATCGACGTCGGCAACGCCGTCTGCAAGGAGGCGAAGCTCGCGTGCAAATGGGTCGAGACGTCGTTCGACGGGCTGATCCCGGCGCTGCAGGGCCGCAAGTTCGACGCGATCAATTCGGCGATGAACGCGACCGACCAGCGCCGCCAGGCGATCGACTTCACGACGGTGATCTATCGCGTGCCGACGCAACTGATCGCGCGCGCGGACAGCGGCCTCGCGCCGACGCCGGAATCGTTGAGGGGCCGGCGGATCGGCGTGCTGCAGGGCTCGATTCAGGAGACGTATGCGAATGCGCACTGGGCGGGCGCGGGTGTGCAGGTCGTCGCGTATCAGGACCAGAATCAGGTGTATGCGGACCTCATGGCGGGCCGCCTCGACGGCACGCTCGTGCTTGCGCCCGCGGGCCAGCGCGGTTTCCTGTCGCGGCCGGACGCGAAGGGCTTCGCGTTCGTCGGGCAACCGGTGCGCGACGACAAGATCCTCGGAAGCGGGATCGCATTCGGGCTGCGCAAGGGCGACGATGCATTGAAGGCGCGCCTGAATGCCGCGATCGACAAGCTGAAGGCGGACGGCACCGTGAAGGCGTTCGGCCGCAAGTATTTCGGCGATATCGACATCTCGACGAAATGACGGAGGCGGCGCGATGAGCGAGCGGACGACGCGCGATGCGGCGGGCGTGGCGGGAACCGTCGCGTGCGGCGATGCATTCGGAGTTGACGGCGCCGCGGATGCATCCGTCGCCGCGGATACATCCGATGCGGCCGCGCACGCGATCGAATCGGCACTCGTCGCGGCACTCGGCGACGCGCTCGTCACGCGCTCCGCCGCGATCGAGCCGCGCTACTTCACCGCGTACAACGAAGCGCCCGGCGTGCGTCCGCTCGCGCTCGTGCGGCCGCGTTCCGTCGACGACGTATCGCGCGCGCTCGCGCTCTGCACGCGGCTGCGGCAGCCCGTCGTGCCGCAAGGCGGATTGACGGGGCTCGCACGCGGCGGCGTCGCGCTCGGCGGCGAGGTGGTGCTGTCGATGGAGCGCTTCGCCGGAATCGAGGACCTCGACGCGGCGGCCGGCACGATCACCGTGCGCGCGGGTACGACGCTGCAGGCGGTGCACGACGCGGCGGAAGCGGCCGGCTTCTCGTTCGGCGTCGATCTCGGCGCGCGCGGCTCGTGCCAGATCGGCGGGATGCTCGCGACCAACGCGGGCGGCACGCGCGCGATCCGCTTCGGGATGATGCGCGAGCAGACGCTCGGCATCGAGGCCGTGCTCGCCGACGGAACGATCGTCACGTCGCTGAACCGGATGCTGAAGAACAATGCCGGCTATGACGTGAAGCAGCTCTTCATCGGCAGCGAGGGGACGCTCGGCGTCGTCACGCGTGCGGTGCTGCGGCTTCATCCGCCGCTCGCGCAGGCCGCGACGGCGCTCTGCCGCGTGCCCGACTACGACGCGCTCGTGCGGCTCTGGCGCGACGTGCGCGCAGCGCTGCCGGGCGTCGTCAGCTTCGAGGCGATGTGGCCCGCGTTCTATCGTTACGTCGCCGCGAACACGCCGGGCGTGACGGCGCCGTTCGATGCGGACGGCGATTTCGTGGTGCTGATCGAATGCATGGCGAACGGTCCGCAGGCGGACGCGCGCGATGCGCTCGAGCAATGCCTCGGCGCGTGCTCCGACGCCGGCCTCGTGACCGATGCGGCGCTTGCCGCGTCGGAGCGGCAGGCGCGCGACATGTGGACGCTGCGCGAAGGGCTCGCGATCGACACGTTGCCGCATCTGCTCAATTTCGACGTGAGCCTGCCCGTCGCCGAACTGGGCGCGTTCGCCATGCACTGCGATGCCGTGCTTCGCGCGCACTGGCCGCATGCGGTGTGCCTGTGCTTCGGGCATGTCGGCGACGGCAACGTGCACGTCGGCGTGTCGCTTGCCGATTTGCCCGTGCATGGCGCGGATCGCGTCGAGCGCGCCGTCTACGAGATCGTGCGCGAGCGGGGCGGATCGATATCGGCCGAGCACGGGATCGGCGTGCTCAAGCGGCCGTTTCTCGGGTATTCGCGCAGCGCCGCCGAGATCGGCGTGATGCGGACGATGAAGGCGGCGCTCGATCCGCTCGGGATTTTGAATCCAGGGAAGGTGTTGTAGCTGTTGTCGTTGTTGTGGCGCGCTCGCGGCGCGATTCGGGGGCGGGCCGTACGCACCGGCATGTCGTTCGCACGGATGTTGCCGCAGATCGGAGGAGCCGCCGACCCGTTCAGTCCGAATCCGACGAATCCGCCTGCGCGAACCGCGCGGCGACCTCGCGCAGCCAAGCCTCGCTCCACGTGAGCGCGCCCACCTTCAGATGTTCGACGATGCTGCGCACCCAGTCGAGCTCGGCTTCCAGCGTCACCCGCGTCAGCTCGCCGTCGAGCAGGAAGAGCCGCGGAATGTGCATCGCGAGCGCGGCGTCCTGTGCTTCGTCGAGGCGGGCCAGCTCGGCTTCAAGCGCGGCGGCGCGCGCTTCGAGCTGGCGGCGGGCATCGTCCGCGGACAGCAGCGGCAGCACCGACAGCGCGGCCGGAAACGACGGATATTCGCGCGCCGGCTGAGCGAGCTGCTCGCGCAGCCACATGCGCGCCGTGTCGCGGCCGGCATCGGTGATCTCGTAGACCGTGCGCTCCGGAAACGCGCCGTCGCGCTCGGTCTCGCGCACGGCGATCAGCGCATCGCGCTGCAGACGCTCGATCGTCTGGTAGAGGCTGTTGCGCTGCTTGACGTTGACCACCTCGTCCTTGCCGCGCAGCTTCACGAGCTGCTGGATTCGGTACGCGTGCATCGGCGCTTCGGTGAGCATCGCGAGCACGACGAGCGCGAGCGGAGAGTATCGAGAGGCGGGTGGAGCCATCGCGCGAGCCATTGCATGAGTAGTTAATTAATTTCTAGTTATTATATAACTAGATATAAAAGGGCGAAAGTCGTGCAACGCCTGCCGGCAGGGCATCCCGCGGCGGCGCGTCAGCCGACGTGCGTGCGCTTGCCCGGCATGTCCGGCGTTTCCATCGACGCGAGGCCATGCACGATCCCGCAATCCTCGACCGCGTGCTCGCCCTGGCACCGCTCGCGCAATTCGATCAACTGTGTGCGCAAGTGCTGCAGTTCGGCTAGCCGCGTGTTGACGTGACCAATGTGCTCGTCGAGCAGCGCGTTGACCGAATCGCAGCGATCCGCCGGATCGTCGGTGAAGCGCAGCAGTGCGCGGATCTCGTCGTGCGTCATGTCGAGCGCGCGGCAGTTCCGGATGAAGCGCAGCCGCTCAACGTGCGCGTCGGTGTAGTTGCGATAGTTGGAATCGGTCCGTTCCGCGTCGGGCATCAGCCCCTCTTTTTCGTAGAAACGAATCGTCTCGGGCGTGCACCGCGCCGCTTTCGCCAGTTCGCCGATTTTCATTCGAATCTCCTTACAAAAGAGTTGACCTTGTAGTGACTTCAAGGTGTTAACTGTACACCGTCAGTCACTCAGGAGGTTGCCATGACCGAGGCCACCCGGGCCGAAAGCCGGCCGCGAACGCCCGAATCCGATCGCGACAGCGCGCATTTGAACGATGCGCGCGTTTCGGCGCGCGCCGACGGCTGCTGCTCGCACGATCATCCGCATGGCGACGCCGAAACGCAGGCACGTCACGCCGGTCAATTATGCGATGGCGATTCGCGCGGCCACGGACAGGTTCCCGGTTCGCACGCGAACGGCGACCATCCGCACGAACACGGTCACGACCACGACCACGCCGGCGCGGCGTGCTGCGCACCCGCGCCGGTCGCGTTCGCGCCGCTGCCCGGCGCGCGAAAGGCCGCCGACGGCCGCGCGCGCTCGGCGTTCCGGATCATGCAGATGGACTGCCCGACCGAGGAGACGCTGATCCGCAAGAAGCTCGGCGGAATGTCCGAAGTCGCGGCGCTCGAATTCAATCTGATGCAGCGGATGCTGACGGTCGAGCACGCGCCGGGCGCGGAGGCGGGCATCGCCCGCGCGATTCGCTCGCTCGGCATGACGCCCGAGCAGGCGGATGCCGGCGCGTCGGGCCGGCCCGCTGCATCCGCGCCGGCCGATGCGCCGCGCCCGTGGTGGCCGCTCGCGGTCGCGGGCGTCGCGGCGGCCGCGTCGGAGGCGGCCACGTGGCTGCAACTGCCGGTGTGGCTCGCCGCCGCGCTCGCGCTCGCCGCGGTCGCGACCTGCGGCCTCGGCACGTACCGCAAGGGCTGGATCGCGCTCACCAACGGCAACCTGAACATCAATGCGCTGATGAGCATCGCGGTGACGGGCGCGATGGCGCTCGGCCAGTGGCCCGAGGCCGCGATGGTGATGGTGCTCTTCACCGTCGCCGAGCTGATCGAGGCGCGTTCGCTCGATCGCGCGCGCAACGCGATCCAGAGCCTGATGCGCCTTGCGCCCGACACCGCGACGGTCAAGCAGCCCGACGGCACGTGGCGGCCGGTCGACTCGGCGCAGGTCGCGCTCGGTGCGATCGTGCGCGTGAAGCCCGGCGAGCGGATCGGTCTCGACGGCGAGATCGTCGCCGGCCGCTCGAGCGTCAACCAGGCGCCGATCACGGGCGAGAGCCTGCCCGTCGAGAAGGCCGAAGGCGACGCGGTGTACGCGGGCACGATCAACGAGGCCGGCTCGTTCGAATATCGGGTGACGGCGGTTGCGAGCAACACGACGCTCGCGCGGATCATCCACGCGGTCGAGGAGGCGCAGGGCGCGAAGGCGCCGACGCAGCGTTTCGTCGACACCTTCGCGCGCGTCTACACGCCGATCGTGTTCGCGATCGCGCTCATTGTCGCGATCGCGCCGCCGCTCGTGCTCGACGGCGCGTGGCGCGACTGGATCTACCGCGCGCTCGTGCTGCTCGTGATCGCGTGCCCGTGCGCGCTCGTGATCTCGACGCCCGTCACGATCGTGTCGGGGCTCGCGGCGGCCGCGCGGCGCGGGATTCTCGTGAAGGGCGGCGTGTACCTCGAGCAGGGGCGCCGGCTCGCGTGGCTCGCGCTCGACAAGACGGGCACGATCACGCGCGGCAAGCCGGTGCAGACCGATTTCGAGGGGCGCGCGGCCGATGTCGACGCCGCGCGCGTGCGACGGCTCGCCGCGAGCCTCGCCGCGCGCTCGGACCACCCGGTTTCGCAGGCGGTCGCGGTGGCGAACGCGGCCGAAGCCGGCCTGGGCGGCCTGGACGGCGCCGGCCGCGCGAAGAGCGCGTCATTCTTCGACGTCGCCTACTTCGAGGCGATTCCCGGCCGCGGCGTGCGCGGTACGATCGGCGGCGCGCCGTACTGGCTCGGCAATCATCGCCTCGTCGAGGAGCTCGAGTGCTGCACGCCGGCGCTCGAAGCGCGCCTCGACGAGCTGGAGCGGCAGGGCAAGACGGTCGTGATGCTGATCGACGGCACGCGCGTGCTCGGTCTCTTCGCGGTCGCCGACACGGTGAAGGACACGAGCCGCGCGGCGCTCGCGGAACTGCACGCGCTCGGCATCAAGACCGCGATGCTGACGGGCGACAACCCGCACACCGCGCAAGCGATCGCGCAGCAGGTCGGCATCGACGACGCGCGCGGCAACCAGTTGCCGCAGGACAAGCTCGCCGCCGTCGAAGAGCTTGCGGCGGGCGGCCGCGCGGTGGGCATGGTCGGCGACGGGATCAACGACGCGCCGGCGCTCGCGCGCGCCGACATCGGCTTTGCGATGGGCGCGATGGGCACCGACACCGCGATCGAGACGGCCGACGTCGCGCTGATGGACGACGATCTGCGGAAGATCCCGGCGTTCGTGCGGCTGTCGCGCGCGACGCATCGCGTGCTCATGCAGAACATCACGTTCGCGCTCGCCGTGAAGGCGGTGTTCGTCGGCCTCACGGTCGCGGGGATGGGCACGATGTGGATGGCGGTGTTCGCCGACGCGGGCGCGAGCCTCATCGTCGTCGGCAATGGCTTGCGGCTGCTGCGCCGCGGTCAATGAACGGAGGCGGCGATGGATTGGCTCAAGTGGATCGTCGGCGGGCGGCATCACGGAGGCGGCGGCCGGCGCGGCCGTCATGACGGCGGGGCGGGCGGCGGGCACGGCCATGACCGCGGCTACGACGATCGCGGCGGTCATGGCGGTCATGGCCACGGCGGCTACGGTAGCCAGGGCTGGGGCCGTCAGGATGCGCCGCGCGGCGGCGGTTGGGATCGCGCGCGTGACGGCGCGCCGCTGCGCGGCGAAGCGAGCGCGCCCGCGCAGAGCGCCGCGTGCGCGAAGTGCGGCGCGATCAACGGCGCGGATGCGAAGTTCTGCGCGCAATGCGGCGCATCGCAGACGCCGCCTGCGTGCGGCGCATGCCGCGCGCCGCTCGATGCGTCGGCGCGCTTCTGCCCGCAGTGCGGGGCGGCCGTCTCGCCGCAGCGCGGATGACCTGCGACGCCCGGCCGCGCGCCGGCCGGGCACTCGCGCAGGACCGCGGCCGCGCCGCAGCAGCACAGGGAGACGCGCGCGGCCATGCGCCGCGCATCGGCGCGGCGAATCGCCCAGCAAATACCGGGCCGGCATTCGGATTCAGGGCCGCGTCGTTTGCGCTCGCACAACATATCGGCGCATCGCATGCGAGCGGCGAACGAACATCGGTTCACATTCTTCCATTCCTCATCAATCGGCCGATTCGTTGCATGCTTGCGGTTCGCCGACGCGAACCGCGCATCCGCGCGCGCGAACCCTTCATTACGCCAACGAATGGCATCGATCCGCGCGCATGCGCGGGCCGTCACCGCACCATGCTGGCGCACGATTTTTGTTAGCAGGATCGATCCCTCAGATTAAAGTTCGAGTACAGTGAAGCACGATTGAAGCCGTCATCGTTCCCCGTGTAAGGTCGCCGGCTGCGGAGCCCGGTTTTCTTCGGAGTCCGCAGGTTGTTCGTCGAGGTCCAACGCAACATCACGCTTTTCGGGAGAGAACATATGGATTCATCCAGTTTCCTGACGTCGATGCAGAGCACGCTCGGCGTTTATCTGCCCAAGATCGCCGGCGCGCTCGGCATTCTGGTCATCGGCTGGCTGATCGCCGTGATCGTCCGGGCGGGCGTGCGCCGCCTGCTGGGCGCGCTGAAGGTCGATGCGCGCATCGCCGAAAGCACGGGCCAGGGCGCGCAGGTGGAGCGCATCATCGCGGGCGGCCTGTTCTGGCTCATCCTGCTCGTGACCGCGGTCGGCATCTTCAACGTGCTGAACCTCTACGCGATCTCGAATCCGTTCTCGCTGCTCGTCACGAAGATCATCAACTATCTGCCGAACCTCATCGGCGGCGCGGCGCTCACGCTCGTCGCCTGGCTGATCGCGTCGCTGCTGCGCAGCCTCGCCGACAAGACGCTGAAGGCGAGCAAGATCGACAGCAAGCTGTCGGAGACGGCGGGGATGCGGCCGATGAGCTCGTATCTCGGCGACGTGCTGTTCTGGCTCGTGATCCTGATGTTCATTCCGGCGATTCTCGCCGCGTTCGATCTGAACGGCCTGCTGTCGCCCGTGCAGGGGATGATCGACAAGATCCTCGCGATCGTGCCGAACGTGTTCGCCGCGGCCGTGATCGGCTTCGTCGGCTGGCTCGTCGCGCGCATCCTGCGCGGGCTCGTCACGAACCTGCTCGTCGCGGCGGGCGCCGACCGGCTCACGCAAAGCGTCGAGAGCCCGACGCCCGTGAAGATCTCGAATCTCGTCGGCACGGTCGTCTTCATCTTCGTGTTCGTGCCGACGCTGATCTCCGCGCTCGACGCGCTGAAGATCGAGGCGATCTCGCGGCCCGCGACCGACCTGCTCGGCCAGTTCCTCAACGCGGTGCCCGACATCGTCGCGGCGGTCGTGATCGTGCTCGTCACGTTCTACGTCGCGCGCTTCGTCGGTGCGCTCGTGCAGAAGCTGCTCGTCGCCGCGGGCGTCGACGGCCTGCCCACGATGCTCGGCGTCGAACGCGTGTTCACCGGAATGCTGCAGCCTTCGGTGCTCGCCGGCCGGCTGATCGTGTTCTTCGCGATGCTGTTCGCGACCGTCGAAGCCGCGAGCCGGCTCGGCTTCACGCAGGTGCGCGATGTCGTCACGCTGTTCATCGAGTTCGGCGGGCACGTGCTGATGGGCGGCGTGATCCTCGTGATCGGCTTCTGGCTCGCGGGCCTCGCGCGCCGCGTAATCGAGCAGGCCGACAACGAGCACAGCCGCCTGCTGTCGCGTATCGCGCAGTTCGCGATCCTCGGCCTCGTGTTCGCGATGGGCTTGCGCGCGATGGGCATCGCGAACGAGATCGTGCAGCTCGCGTTCGGCCTCGTGCTCGGCGCGATCGCGGTTGCGGTCGCGCTGTCGTTCGGCCTCGGCGGCCGCGAGGCGGCGGGCAAGCTGCTCGACCGCTGGTTCAATCAGCGCGGCAAGCAGGAGTGATGCCGCCGAGCCGCGTGTGACCGCATGTGACAGTGCGTCCGCGCGGTGCTCGGCGCGAGCCGTCAGCCAAGCACCGCGCGCCGCACCTTGCGCAACGCGTCTTCGAGAGACTCCAGCGCGATCGAGCCGAGCGCGATCCGCAGCGCATGCGGCGCACTCGCCGCGGTCGAGAACGGCTCGGCCGTCGTCACGAGCACGCCGTCGCGTTCGAGCTGCCCCGCGACGCGGTCCGCGCGCAATTCTTCGGGCATCGTGAGCCAAAGATAGTACGCGCACGGATGCGAGACGACGTCGCCGTCACGCAAGATCCGCCGCGCGAGCGTCTGCCGCCGCCGCGCGTCCTTGCGCTTGCGGTCCTCGAGCGTGTCGACGATTCCGCCGTCGATCCACTGGCAGGCAAGCGCGACCGTCAGCGACGGCGTATTCCACGTCGACACGCGAATCGCGCGCTCGAGCGCCGGCACGAGCCGTTCCGGCGCGGCGACGAAGCCTAGCCGCAAGCCCGATGCGACGCTCTTCGACAGCCCCGACACGTAGACCGTGCGCTCGGGCGCATGCGTGAACACGGGCTTCGGCGCGGGCTCGGCGAGAAACGCGTAGGCGCCGTCCTCGATGACGAGCAGATCGTGACGCTCGGCGAGCCCGGCAAGACGCGCGCGATTCGCCGCGGACATCACGGAGCCGAGCGGGTTGTGCAGCGTCGGCATCGTGTAGACCGCGCGCACCGGCCGCTTCCTGCAAAGCGCATCGAGCCGGTCGAGATCGAGATCCTGCGCGGCCGACAGCGGCAGCGGTGCGAGCGCGATCCGGTGCGCGTGCGCGAGCGCCTTCATGCCGGGATAGGTCAGCGCGTCGATTGCGAGCAGTTCGCCCGGCTTCATCGTCGCCATCAGCGTGACCGCGAGCCCCTGCTGCGCGCCGTTGACGATCAGCACCTGCTCAGCCGGCACGCGGATGCCGCGATTGCGCAGGTGCCGCGCGACGGTCTGCCGCTCGTGCCGGCGGCCGCCCTGCGGCGCCGAATGCAGGAGCGCGTCGAGATCGCCGGACGCCGCGAGGTTGCGCAGGCCGCCGCGCAGCAGCTCGACCTGGCCCGGCAGCGACGGATAGTTGAATGTCAGATCGATCGCACCCGCCTTCGCCGGCTGCTGCTCGAGGCCGAGCCCGCGCGGCAGCGACGTGTCGCGCACGAACGTGCCGCGTCCGGTCTCGCCGACGACGAGGCCCGCTTCCGCGAGCTCGGCGTACACGCGCGAGGCCGTTGCGAGCGCGATGCCGTGCTGCTTCGTCAATGCGCGCACCGTCGGCAATTGCGCGCCGGGCGCGAGCGTGCCTGCGCGGATGCGCGCGGCGAAGTCGTCGACGATCGTCTGGTAGCGTGATTCGGCCATCGCGTTGTATCTAGAACAATTCTTTGTTTGTATCGGGCGACCAGATTACGCTGCACGTGTCGTTCACGCAAACCTTCGCCGACATGATCCAGACATCCACTTTGTCGCTTTTCGCCGCGGCCGTATTGGTGCTGCTGATGTCGCCGGGGCCGAACATGGCCTTCGTGATCGCGCACGGCGCGGCACACGGGCTGCGCGGCGGCGTTGCCGCGGCGCTCGGCATCGGCGCGGCCGATCTCGTGCTCACCGCGCTGACGGCGGCGGGTGTCGCGACTGCCGTGGCCGCGTGGCCGCCTTCGTTCGATCTGATCCGCTATGCGGGCGCGGCCTACCTGTTGTGGATGGCGTACCGCGCGGTGTGCCGTCCGGGCTCGCTCGGCAAGGTCGCCTCAACGGAGCGGTCGCTATGGTCGGTTGGCGTGCGCGCGATGCTGAACAGCCTGTCGAATCCGAAGGCGCTGCTGTTCTTCATCGTGTTTCTGCCGCAATTCGTCGATCGTCACGGCGCGTCGGTCGCCGGCCAACTGGCGGCGCTCGGTTGCGCGCTAGCCGCGATCAGCGTCGCGTTTCATGCGCTGCTCGGCGCGGCGGGCCATATGGTGCGGGGCTTCATCGGGCATCGCGCGGCGTCGGCCGGCCTGGCCGCGCTCTTCGTGCTGCTCGCGGTGCGCCTCGCGACGATGTCGCGGCTCTCCTGAGCGACTCACACACCACGACAACGCGCGTGCGCGCAATCGACAGGATCCCGAACGATGTATATCGCCGCATTCATTTACCGTCTCGGTCAAATCGACGACGAATTCCGGCAATTGACCGAGACGATCGACGCGGTCGCGGCGAGCCTGCCCGGTTTCGTCGGCATGGAATCGTGGCGCTCGGCCGACGGCCTGATGTTCAACGCGAGCTACTACTGGCGCGACGAGCAAACGCTGCGTGCGTTCGCTGCGCATCCGAAGCATCTCGATGCGAAGCGCCAGTCCCGCCGCTGGTACGACGGCTATCACGTCGTCGTGTCGAAGGTCGAGCGCGCATACGGCGACGGCTCGTTCCGGCATCTCGTCCCGGATTCTCGGCGCGAGCAGAACGGTTGGCGTTCCTGATGACTGCGCCGGCGCTCAAGCCGCATCCGCGCTGCCGATCCGGCCTTTGTCGGGCATCATCGCGCAGCCGGCCGGCAGCGGCGGGAAGCCGGCGAGCCGCGCGACTCCCGTGCGCAGCGCGAGCGCGTACAGCAGCATCGGGCCGACGATGCCCGCGAGCGTGCCGAGCGCGAGCTGCACGCCGACTTCGACGATGCCGAGCCTGACGAGCGCGATGCGCGTCGCGGCTGTCGCGAGAATGTGCGCGAGATAGATCGGCATCGACGCGAAGCCGACGTATTCGAGCCATGACGGGCGACGCGCTGGCGAACGCTGCGCCGCGTCGCCGCGCCGTGTCGCGCGATACGCGACGAGCAGCACGAGCGCGCTGCCCGATAGCGCGGCGGGCAGCGCCCAGATGCTGTCCGGCTCGCCGAAGCGGTGCGCGAATGCCAACGATGCCGCGAACGTCACCGCGATGGCGACGAGCGCGAGCCCGTTCGACGCGCGTTCGACGAGTGCGGGCAACGGGTTGCCGATCAGCATTCCGAGCGCGAAGAACGGGAAGTACGCAAGCGTCATCGACACGATGCCCCACTGCGTCACGGAGCCGGCGACGAACGCGACGATGGCGAGCCCGCCGATCGCGAGTGCGGCGAGTGCGACGGGCATGGCGGGCACGGCGCGCAGCGCGCGCGTTCGCTCGCCGTTCGCGCCGCCGCGCGCCCGCATGCGCGGCGCGACGATCGACGTTCCCCATGCAATCAGCATGCAGATGAAAAGCGCGTACAGGAACCAGAACTGCCCGAACGGCCGCCAGCCGATCGCGAGCAGATCGCGCGGCGTGAACGCGTGATTCATGCCGTATGACGACAGCGCGATCTGCACCGCGCCTTGCAGCAGCGACCAGACGAAGTACGGATAAACGATCGTGCGCAGCTTCGCGAGCAGGAAGACGTCGCCCGCGCGCTGCAGCGACTTCGGCACATGCAGCCCCGACAGCAGGAAGAAGAGCGGCATGTGGAACGTGTAGATCGTATAGTCGGCCGCGGCGAGCAGGGCGCTCGGCCAGCCGGCCGGCACGAGGCCGGCCGCGAACAGGCCGCGCAGCACGTGGCCGTATACGACGAGGATGATGCCCGCACCCCGAGCGGTATCGAGATAGGAGTCCCGCATGGTCTCTCGGTCATTGGAATGGTCTTTCGTGGGTAAGCCGCGCGCCGCTCGAAGGCGGCGCGCGGTACGCTTGCTGCGTACGGACAATGTAGGGGCGCGCGCGACGGCGATCTGTGTGCCGGGCGACATAAGTTCGCTGTCGCGCCACGCGCCCGAGGCAGTCGAAGCAGTCGAAGCGGATGAATGACGAAAGGCGGATGGACCGCACGCGCGCGCCAGCCGCCGGAAATATTTCCGTATGCGAAATGAAAGCGCGGACGTTTGCCGATTTTCGATAACACGTCGATTAATGACTCACTAGCATCGATTCTCAGTGGCGGGGCGGGCCTATCTCGGCGCCGGGCTTCGCCCCTTCGAGGAGAGATTCATGCAGACAGAGTCGAATGGCCGCCCCGGCGCGGGCGGCGGCGCAGCGCGGCCGGCGCTTCAGCAGACGCTCGGCACGTGGCAACTGTGGGGGATCGCGGTCGGTCTCGTGATTTCGGGCGAGTACTTCGGCTGGAGTTACGGCTGGGCGAGCGCGGGCACGCTCGGCTTCGTCGTCACCGCGCTGTTCGTCGCGGCGATGTACACGACCTTCATCTTCAGCTTCACCGAGCTCACGACGTCGATCCCGCACGCGGGCGGCCCGTTCGCGTACGCGCGCCGCGCGTTCGGTCCCGCGGGCGGCTATCTCGCGGGTGTCGCGACGCTTGTCGAATTCGTGTTCGCGCCGCCCGCGATCGCGCTCGCGATCGGCGCGTACCTGCACGTGCAGTTTCCCGGCCTCGAGCCGAAGCACGCGGCGATGGGCGCGTATCTCGTGTTCATGGCGCTGAACATCGTCGGCGTGCAGATCGCCGCGACGTTCGAGCTCGTCGTCACGCTGCTCGCGATCTTCGAGCTGCTCGTGTTCATGGGCGTCGTGTCGCCGGGCTTCGCGTGGAGCAACTTCATGAAGGGCGGCTGGGCGGGCGCGGATCACTTCAGCGCGGGCGCGTTCCACGGCATGTTCGCGGCGATCCCGTTCGCGATCTGGTTCTTCCTCGCGATCGAGGGCGTCGCGATGGCGGCCGAGGAAGCGAAGAACCCGAAGCGCTCGATCCCGATCGCATACGTCGCCGGCATCCTGACGCTCGTCGTTCTCGCGATCGGCGTGATGGTGTTCGCGGGCGGCGCGGGTGACTGGACCAAGCTCGCGAACATCAACGATCCGCTGCCGCAGGCGATGAAGTACATCGTCGGCGCGAACAGCGGCTGGATGCACATGCTCGTGTGGCTCGGCCTGTTCGGCCTCGTCGCGTCGTTTCACGGAATCATCCTCGGCTATTCGCGCCAGATCTTCGCGCTCGCCCGCGAAGGCTACCTGCCCGAATGGCTCGCGAAGGTGCATCCGCGCTTCAAGACGCCTTATCGCGCGATCCTCGCGGGCGGCGTGGTCGGCATCGTCGCGATCTACAGCGACGAGCTGATCCAGTTCGGCGGCCAGACGCTCACCGCGAACATCGTGACGATGTCCGTGTTCGGCGCTATCGTGATGTACATCGTGAGCATGGCGGCGCTCTTCAAGCTGCGCCGCGCGCAGCCGCGGATGGCGCGCCCGTTCCGCGCGCCGCTGTATCCGTTCTTCCCGGCGTTCGCGCTCGTCGCGGCGCTCGTGTGCCTCGGCACGATGGTGTACTTCAACGCGCTTGTCGCGTCGATCTTCGTCGCGTTCGTCGCGCTCGGGTACGGCTACTTCCTCGCGACGCGCGCGCAGCGCGCGGCCGCACCCGCCGACGCGCTGCTGGAGGAGTGAAAAGCGCGTGCCGCGCGCCGGAGGGCGGCGCGCGGCCGCGACGACAAGGAGTCCAGATGCGATATACGGAGACGATCGGTCCGCGCACCTACCGCTTCGCGGACCTGAAGACGCTGCTCGCGAAGGCGAGCCCTTTGCGTTCCGGCGACCAGCTCGCGGGCGTCGCGGCCGCGACCGAGGAGGAGCGCGTCGCCGCGAAGATGGCGCTCGCGAGCGTGCCGCTTGACGCGTTCCTGAACGAGGCGGTGATTCCCTACGAAGACGACGAGGTCACGCGCCTCGTCGTCGACACGCATTCGCGCGACGCATTCGCCGAGATCTCGCACCTGACGGTCGGCGATTTCCGCAACTGGCTGCTGTCGAGCGCAGCCGATGCGGCCGCGCTCGAGCGGATCGCGCCCGGCCTCACGCCGGAGATGGTCGCGGCGGTGTCGAAGCTGATGCGCAATCAGGATCTGATCGCGGCGGCGAGAAAGCGCCGCGTCGTCACGCGCTTCCGGAACACGGTCGGGCTGCCGGGGCGGATGTCGGTGCGGCTGCAGCCGAACCATCCGACCGACGACGTGAAGGGCATCGCCGCATCGATGCTCGACGGGCTGATGTACGGCTGCGGCGACGCGATGATCGGCATCAACCCGGCGACGGACAGCCTCGCCGCGATCACGAAGCTGCTCGCGATGATCGACGCGTTCCGCGAGCGCTACCGCGTGCCGACGCAATCGTGTGTGCTCACGCACGTGACGAACACGATCGCGGCGATCGAGAAGGGCGCGCCCGTCGATCTCGTGTTCCAGTCGATCGCGGGCACCGAGCAGGCGAACGCGAGCTTCGGCGTTTCGCTCGCGCTGCTCGCCGAGGCGCGCGATGCGGCGCTGGCGCTCAAGCGCGGCACGGTCGGCGACAACCTGATGTACTTCGAGACGGGCCAGGGCAGCGCGCTGTCGGCGAACGCGCATCACGGCGTCGATCAGCAGACCTGCGAAGTGCGCGCGTATGCGGTCGCGCGCGCGTTCGAGCCGTTTCTCGTCAACACGGTGGTCGGCTTCATCGGCCCCGAATATCTGTACGACGGCAAGCAGATCATCCGCGCGGGGCTTGAGGATCACTTCTGCGGCAAGCTGCTCGGCGTGCCGATGGGCTGCGACATCTGCTACACGAACCACGCGCAGGCCGATCAGGACGACATGGACAACCTGCTGACGCTGCTCGGCGCGGCGGGCATCAACTTCATCATGGGCATTCCCGGCGCGGACGACGTGATGCTGAACTACCAGAGCACGTCGTTCCACGATCAGCTCTACGTGCGCGAGGTGCTCGGCCTGCGCCGCGCGCCCGAGTTCGAGGAGTGGCTGGAGACGATGGAGATCACGGATGCGCACGGCGCGCTGCGCGCCGCGTCGGCGCGCGTGCCGCTGCTCGCCGGCGCGAACGACTGGATGGGGTTTTCCGCATGAGCGACGCGGTCGAAAAGAACCCGTGGGGGCAACTGAAGTCGTTCACGAACGCGCGGATCGCGCTCGGCCGCGCGGGCAACAGCTTGCCGACCGCGCCGCTGCTCGCGTTCAACCTGTCGCATGCGCAGGCGCGCGATGCCGTCCATCAGCCGCTCGACGCCGATGCGCTGCGCCGCGACATCGAAGCGGCCGGGCTGCCGACGCTCGGCGTGCAGAGCGCCGCGCCGGACCGGCAGCATTACCTGCGGCGGCCGGACCTCGGCCGCAAACTGTCCGACGACAGCCGCGCGCTGCTCGCCGGGTGCGGCGCGGCGCTCGGCGAAGCGCCGGACGTCGTGTTCGTCGTCGCCGACGGGCTGTCGGCGTTCGCGGCCGCGAAGCAGGCGCTGCCGCTCCTGAGCGCGGTGCGGCCGAAGCTCGAGGGCTGGCGGATCGGGCCCGTCGTCGTCGCGCGGCAGGCGCGCGTCGCGCTCGGCGACGAGATCGGCGAGCTGCTCGGCGCGCGCCTCGTCGCGATGCTGATCGGCGAGCGGCCGGGCTTGAGCTCGCCGGACAGCCTCGGCGTGTATCTGACGTATGCGCCGAAGGTCGGCTGCCACGACGCGCAGCGCAACTGCGTCTCGAACGTGCGGCCCGAAGGGCTGCCGTACGACGCGGCCGCGCACAAGCTGCACTATCTGCTGACGCATGCGCGGCGGCTCGGGCTCACGGGCGTCGGGCTCAAGGACGACAGCGATGCGCTGCTGCCCGCCGCGCGGACGGAAGCGGAGCGTCTGGCGGCGGAGTGAGCCGGTTTCGGCGCGTTGCGGCGCGGCCGGCGATGGCGCGACGCCGCGCGCCCGTCACGCGAATTGGCCCGACCGGCCCGATTCAGCCGCCTCGAGGGGCACGTCCGCATGCCGGCGCTCGTGTTCCAGCAGCCACCGCTTGCGCTCGAGGCCGCCGCCATAGCCGGTCAGCGACCCGTCCTTGCCGATGATCCGGTGGCACGGCACGATGATCGAGATGCGGTTCGCGCCGTTCGCCGCGGCGACTGCACGCACCGCGAGCGGGCTGCCGAGCTTGCGCGCCTGCTCCTGATACGACGCGGTGCGCGCATAGGGCACGGTCAGCAACTGCCGCCATGCGGCGCGCTGGAACGCGGTGCCGGGCGCGTCGAGCACGACGTCGAAGCGCTGCCGCGCGCCCGCGAAATACTCGGCGATCTCCTGTTGCGCCTGCCGCGTGTGCCGGTTCTCGCCGACGAGCACGCGCGCGCCGAGCAGGCGCTCGAGATCGGCGAATTCGGTGGCGAGCGTGCGCCGATCGACGAATTCGAGCAGGCAGACGCCGTTGTCCGTCGCGCCGACGAACATCGGGCCGAGCGGCGTCGTGAAGCGGGCGGTGACGATCGTGTTCGCATGGGCGCCTTGCATCGGCGTATCTCCGAAAATTTTCCTGAACGTGTGTGCGAAGCCGCTCAGCGAGCCGTAGCCGGCGTCGAATGCGGCGTCGGTCGCGCGCGCGCCGTCGCGCATCGTCTGCCGCGCGGCGTCGATCCTGAGCATCCGCTGGTACGCGTGGAACGTCATCCCGTAGTGCCGCGCGAACCAGCGGCGCAGGCTTTCGGGGCCGATGCCGTGCGCGCGCAGCGCGTCGTCGGAAATCCGCTCGTGCGGATGCGCGCCGACGAGCGCGAGCGCCCGCGCGACGGCGGCGGGCGGCTCGCTCGCCGGGCGCGTCGGCCGGCAGATCTTGCACGGGCGATAGCCGGCCGCGAGCGCGTCGTCGAACGTCGTGAAGAACTCGACGTTCTCGCGCTTCGGCTTGCGCGCGCGGCAGGTCGAGATGCAGAACACCGACGTCGTCTTCACGCCGACGAAGAACATGCCCGCATACTCGGGCGAGCGTTCGACGAGCGCGCGGTAACAGACGTCGGCGAGCCGCGGGTCGGCGATGCGCATGGCGGGCTCCAGCGGATGCAATGCGACGACGATAACGCGCGTCGCGCGCGGGCGGCAACCGAAAATCGGACGAGTATTTTCGAGCCGGCGGGCAGCCGATGTGTCACGCAATACGCGTTCCGGGCCGAGGTCCGGCGCTCACGCGTCGCGAAACAGCCGCTCGCAAACGAAATCGACGAACACCCTCACCTTCGGCGACAACTGCCGGTTCGACGGCCACAGGATCGAGAACTGCCCGGGGCCGATCCGGTATGCGTCGAGCACGGTCGCGAGCGCGCCGTCGGCGAGCGCGTCGCGCGCGAGGAAATCCGGCATGTAGCCGATGCCGAACCCCGACATCACCGCCGCGCGCAGCGCCTCCATGTTGTTGCACGTCATCGCGGTGTGCAGGTTCGGCGGTTCGCTGCCGTCGGGCAGCAGCCCCCACGGCTGCAGCTTGCCCGTCGTCGGGAAGCGGTAGCGCACGCATGCGTGCGCGTCGAGCTCGCGCAGCGTGCGCGGCGCGCCCGCCTGCGCGAGATACGCGGGCGACGCGCACAGCAGAAAGCTGAACGGTCCGAGACGGCGTGACATCAGGCTCGAATCGCTGAGCGCGCCGCTGCGGATCACCGCGTCGAAGCCGCCTTCGACGACGTCGACCAGCCGGTCGTTGAAATCGAGATCCAGCTCGACGTCCGGATAGCGGCGCTTGAATTCCGGCAGGACAGGCAGCAGGAACCGGTAGCCGATCACGGGCAGGCTCACGCGCAGCCGGCCGCGCGGCGTCTGCGCGCTCTGCGACACGCTCGCTTGCGCGTCGCGCAGCTCTTCGAGCGCGCGGTGGCAGCGTTCGTGGAAATGGCGTCCTTCATCGGTCAGCGTGACCTTGCGCGTCGTCCGGTGGAAGAGCCGCACGCCGAGCGTGCGCTCGAGCTTCGCGATCGTCTTGCCGACCGCCGACGCCGACACGCCGAGCTTGCGTCCCGCCGCGACGAAGCTGAGCGTCTCCGCCGTGCGGACGAACGCGACGATGCCGTTCAGGTTGTCCATATCGCTCCGTTTCCCTTCGTTGGTCGATATTGCGGAATTCAGCTCCGCAATATACGGAATCTTGCGTTGTTTTTCGTCGATTGAATCCGGATTATCGTTCGTCGCTCGGCCGGAGGGTTCGCCGCCGCAGATGAAACCGCGGCGCGACGACCGGCGCTTTTCGAACGGAGCGACGATGATGGACCGATCTTTTTCCGCTGCGCGGCTCGCGATACTCGCGGCCGTCTGCCTTGCCGCGCTCGCGCTGCCGCTCAGCTTTTCGGGCGGCGCGGTCGCGACGCCCGCGATCGGCCGCGATCTCGGCGGCGGCCCGGTCGCGATGAACTGGATCACGAACGCGTTCATGCTGACGTTCGGCAGCCTGCTGATGGCGGCGGGCGCGCTCGCCGACCAGTTCGGCCGCAAGCGCGTGTTCGCGGCGGGCGTCGGCGGCTTCACCGCGTGCTCGCTCGCGCTCGGCTTCGCGCCGTCGATCGTCGCCGTCGATCTGCTGCGCGCCGCGCAAGGCGTTGCGGCCGCCGCGGCGCTGGCGGGCGGCACGGCCGCGCTCGCCCAGGAGTTCGACGGCGACGCGCGCACCCGCGCGTTCAGCGTGCTCGGCACGACGTTCGGGCTCGGGCTCGCGTTCGGTCCGGTGCTCGCGGGCGTGCTGATCGAGCGCTTCGGCTGGCGCGCGATCTTCGCGACGGGCGCCGTGGCCGGCGCGCTGTCGCTCGCGTTCGGCGTGCCGCGGATGCGCGAGTCGCGCGATCCGAATGCGCAGCGTCTCGACTGGGCGGGCACGCTCGCGTTCACCGCGATGCTGTCGTGCTTCACGTTCGGCGTGATCCAGGCGCAGGCAAGCGGCTGGGCGAGCCCGCTCGTCGCGGCGCTGCTCGCGGGCGCGGCGCTCTGCGCGATCGCGTTCGCGGCGATCGAGGCGCGCGTCGCGCGGCCGATGCTCGACCTGTCGCTGTTTCGCTACCCGCGCTTCGTCGGCGTGCAGGTGCTGCCGGTTGCGACCTGCTGCTGCTACGTCGTGCTGCTCGTCGTGCTGCCGCTGCGCTTCATCGGCATCGACGGCTTCAGCGAAATCGACGCCGGCTGGCTGATGCTCGCGCTGTCCGCGCCGATGCTCGTCGTGCCGATGCTCGCGGCGGCGCTCACGCGCTGGATGTCTGCGGGCGTGATCTCGGGCATCGGGCTCGTGATCGCGGCCACGGGCCTCGGGTGGCTCGGCCGCGCGCTGCACGCCGGCGCGGGCGCGGCGGCGATCGCGCCGATGCTCGCGATCGGGCTCGGCGCGGGGATGCCGTGGGGGCTGATGGACGGTTTGTCGGTGAGCGTCGTGCCGAAGGAGCGCGCCGGAATGGCGACGGGCATTTTCAGCACGACGCGTGTCGCGGGCGAGGGGATCGCGCTCGCGATCGTCAATGCGATGCTCGCGACGTTCGCGCAATCGCACGTGCGCGACGCGGCGGCGCCGCTCGCCGCGCCCGCCGCCGTGCACGAGGCCGCCGCGCGGCTCGCGACGGGCGACCTCGCGCATGCGGCCGCGCTGCTGCCGGGCGTCGCGCGCGATGCGCTGCGGCAAAGCTATGCGGCCGCGTTCGGCAGCCTGCTCGAAGGGCTGACGGCCGTCACGCTGCTGTGCGCGCTCGCCGCGTTCGCGTTCCTGAGCCGGACCCGCGCGCACGGCGAGCCGGCGTCCGGGCCGGCGCGCTCGCGCGATCGTCGTGCGCTGACGCTCGATCGCGAGTGCGGTTGAAAGGGGGCGGCGGCCGCACGCCGGCTTGGCGCGGCGATCGCGTGGCCGACGAACGATGCGGCGACGGACGACGCAACGGCTGAAGAGCCGATGGCGGAAGAAGGGCCAATGACGGAAGGGCTGGCAGAAGCGTCAAGGCAGAATCGACGCAAGCGCAAAAAGGCCCGACGGAACCGCATCGACACGCGAGTCCGCCGGGCCAGGCCAAGCCGATCATGCGGCGCGCGAGCGACTGCCGCCCGCGCCGCTTCCGCGCGGGATCAGAAGAACCCGAGCGGCTTCTCGCCGTAGCTGACGAGCAGGTTTTTCGTCTGCTGGTAGTGGTCGAGCATCATCTTGTGCGTCTCGCGGCCGATGCCCGACTGCTTGTAGCCGCCGAACGCCGCGTGCGCCGGATACGCGTGATAGCAGTTCGTCCACACGCGGCCCGCCTGGATGCCGCGGCCGACGCGGTATGCGCGGTTGCCGTCGCGCGTCCAGACGCCCGCGCCGAGGCCGTACAGCGTGTCGTTCGCGATCTCGAGCGCTTCCTCCTCGGTCTTGAACGTCGTCACCGCGAGCACCGGCCCGAAGATCTCTTCCTGGAAGATGCGCATCTTGTTGTGGCCGCGGAACACGGTCGGCTTCACGTAATAGCCTTCGGCGAGCTCGCCGCCGAGCACGTTGCGCTCGCCGCCCGTCAGGCACTGCGCGCCTTCGCCGCGGCCGATGTCGATGTACGACAGGATCTTCTCGAGCTGCTCGGCCGACGCCTGCGCGCCGATCATCGTCTGCGCGTCGAGCGGATGGCCCTGCTTGATCGCCTCGACGCGCTTCAACGCACGCTCGATGAAGCGATCGTAGATGCTCTCCTCGACGAGCGCGCGCGATGGGCACGTGCAGACCTCGCCCTGGTTCAGCGCGAACATCGCGAAGCCTTCGAGCGCCTTGTCGAAGTAGCTGTCGTCGCGGTCCATCACGTCGGCGAAGAAGATGTTCGGGCTCTTGCCGCCGAGCTCGAGCGTGACGGGGATCAGGTTCTCGCTCGCGTACTGCATGATGAGGCGGCCCGTCGACGTCTCGCCCGTGAACGCGATCTTCGCGATCCGCTTGCTCGACGCGAGCGGCTTGCCCGCCTCGAGCCCGAAGCCGTTGACGATGTTGAGCACGCCGGGCGGCAGCAGATCCTGGATCAGCTCGGCGAACACGAGGATCGACGCGGGCGTCTGCTCGGCGGGTTTGAGCACGACGCAGTTGCCGGCCGCGAGCGCGGGCGCGAGCTTCCACGCGGCCATCAGCAACGGGAAGTTCCACGGGATGATCTGGCCGACGACGCCGAGCGGCTCGTGGAAGTGATAGGCGACCATGTCGTCGCCGATGTCGGCGATCGAGCCTTCCTGCGCGCGGATGCAGCCCGCGAAGTAGCGGAAGTGGTCGATCGCGAGCGGCACGTCGGCCGCGGTGGTCTCGCGCAGCGGCTTGCCGTTGTCGATCGTCTCGGCGACAGCAAGGCGCGTGAGGTTCGCCTCCATCCGGTCGGCGATCTTCAGCAGCACGTTCGCGCGCTCGGCCGCGCCCGTCGCGGCCCAGCCCGCCTTCGCCGCGTGCGCGGCGTCGAGCGCGAGCTCGACGTCGGCTGCGCGCGAGCGAGGGATCGCGGTGAACGGCCGGCCGGTGACGGGCGAGACGTTGTCGAAATACTCGCCGCCGACCGGGGCGACCCATTCGCCGCCGATGAAATTCCCGTACTGCTTGCGGTACGGGAATTCGATGTTCAGATGTTGCATGTCCGCGTGATTCATCGTTGCTCCTCGCATGTCGGTATCGGTGATGCGCCGCGCGACGTGCGCGACACCCATCGTTACGCCAAAACCGTGCCAGCGGGCCGCGCCGCGGTGCATCGGCGCGCCGGCGCGGGGCTCGGCGCGCGCGCGGCGCGGCTGCGCGCGGCGGACTGCGCCGTCGTTGAACACCTGCCGCGCGCCGGTTGTTCAGGCGCGGCACAGCGTCGCGCCGACGCAGGCGATTTTGGCGGGGGTACGCTTCGGCACGGGAATTGCGTATTCGGGCGGATCGTTTCAGCTTCAGCGACGCAAAAGGAGGCGCGATGGATTACGGGCACGCCGGCGCCGAGACGACGGCGGAGGACACGGGGCGCAGCGCGGACGGCGACGGCGGCGCGGCCGGGCGCGCGGTCGTCAGCGTCGCGCACGACGCCGACGAGCAGGCGCGCAACCTGATCGGCTGGCGCCAGACCTACGACCAGCTCGCGGCGGGCCGCTTCGTCGGCACGCTGACCGAGCTGCCGCTCGACACGATGAAGGTGTTCCGCGAGACGACGAGCCACACGCTGCGGCAGGCATGCGAGGTGCGCGGCGATGCGTACTGGTTCGGCATTCCGGTCGCGCGCGACGGCGCGGCGCGCATCGACGCGCGGCCGATCGCCGCCGACGCGCTCGCGTTCCGGCCCGGCAACGTCGAATTCGAGCTGCTGACGCCCGCGCAATTCTCGATCTACGGCGTCGTCGTGCGCGGCGCGGTGCTGCGCCGCTATGCGGAGGAGGTCGAGCGCTGCGGGCTCGACGAGCGATTGCCGCTCGTGCCCGTCGTGCGCGTCGGCGAGGCGCGGCTCACGCGGCTGTGCGCGCTGCTAGCGCATCGTCTCGACGACGCGGACGCGATGAGCGCGGCGCTCGCGCCGCTGTCCGACTGCGCGCGCAACGATCTGCAGGCGGAGGTGCTCGCGGCGCTGTTCGATCTGTGCGCGTCGCCCGCCGCCGCCGCGACGGTCGAGCATTCGTCGCGGCGCCGCAAGATCGTCGTGGCCGCGCGCGACTACGTGCTCGCGCACCGCTCGCGGCCCGTCGGCGTGCCGGAGCTGTGCGAGCAACTGCACGTGAGCCGGCGCACGCTGCAATACTGTTTTCAGGACGTGCTCGGGATGGCGCCCGCGACCTATCTGCGCGCGCTGCGGCTGAACGGCGTGCGGCGCGACCTGCGCGGGCGCGCGGCGGATTCGGTGCAGGACGTGGCGGCCGCGTGGGGGTTCTGGCACCTGAGCCAGTTCGCGACCGACTATCGGCGGATGTTCGGCGCGCGGCCGTCGGAGACGCTGCGCGACGCGCTCGCCTGCTGAGGCGGCGAACGGCGCGCCGGCTGCCGGCGTCCCGCGGCTTCGTCGCGACGCACCCGGCGCGCCGGCGGGATCGGCCGCTCAGCCGCGCCGACGCTCACCCCCGCGGCTGCGGCCACGCGATCGTGTCCCAGTCGATTCGCCGATACGCGGCGTCGACTTGCGCGATATCGTCCGCTGCCTCGCTTTTGTGGCGATTGCGCAGCATCTCGGGCACATCGAGCTCGATTGCCGTGCAAAACGGATAGTCGCGCACCCGCAGCTCGGGCGCGATGCTCGAAAAGCACGCGAGCGTCGGCACGTCGAACCCGGCCGCGATGTGCACGGCCGACGTGTCCGCGCAGAGCGCGACGCTCGCCTGCCCGACCCAACTGACGAAATGCGCGGTATCGGCGGAGTGGCCGCTCACGTCGACATAGTCCGGATGATCGATCGGCCCGAAGCCGAGCACGGGCAGCCGATAGGTCCGCGCGAGCCGCTCGACGAGCGCCGCGCGCCGCGCCGCCGGGATGCTGCGCAGCGGCGTGCTCGCCTGCGGGCAGAACAGCGCGTACGGCCGGCCGCGCCATTCGGGCGGCAGCGCGGGCAGCGTCAATCGCGCGAGCCAGCGGTTGCATTTCGCGTCGGCCGCGATCGACTCGGGCGGCACGCCGAGCGACGCGAGGAAGAAGTCGATCATCGGCAGCGCCGCGAATGCGGGCCAGTACAGGTGATTGCCGAGGTCGATGCGCGTGTCGCGCGCCGGCAGGCCGGCGGCGGGCCACGGCAGCGCGCGGATCGGCGCGATCGTGTCGGCCGCGAGCCGGTAAAGCGCGTCGACATACGCGGGCGCGCGCGCGGGCCGGTACAGCACGAAGCGCACGTGCGGATGGCGCGCCTCGATCGCCGCGAGCGCGGTCAGCCCGATCACCGAATCGCCGAGCGCGACGCCCATGCCGTTGATCACGTGAACCGTCGACAACGTCGCGTAATCGAGCGTGAACGGGCGGCTTGCCGCATGCAACAGCCTGGCGCGGGCCGCCGCGCCGACGTAGCCGCGCGCGTCGGCGCCCGCGCATTCGAGATCGTAGGGCGCGACGAGCCGTCCGTCCGGCGCGAGCAGCGTGCCGGGGTACGCGAGCGCGTCGGCGGGCGACAGCACGGTTTCATCGAATGTCGTCGTCATCGCGAAGGAGCGCTCATCGGCCGTGCCGTCAGGCGCGCCGCGCGCGCAGCCCTTGCTCGCGCACCTGCTCGAGCGTCGCAGCGGGCGTGCACGCGTCCTGCGGCACGCGGATCTCGATTAGCGCGGGCAGGCCGCTCGCGAGCGCGCGGTCGAGCGCGGGCAGGAAATCGGCGGTGCGCTCGACGGTCTCGCCGTGCGCGCCGAACGCGCGCGCATACGCGGCGAAATCCGGGTTCGTGAGCCCGGTGCCGTGCACCCGCCCCGGATAGTTGCGCTCCTGATGCATGCGGATCGTGCCGAAATGGCCGTTGTTCACGACGAGCACGATGATCGCGAGCCCGTACTGGATCGCGGTCGCGAGTTCGTTGCCCGCCATCATGAAGCAGCCGTCGCCCGCGAGCGCGACGACCGTGCGCTGCGGATACAGCGATTTCGCGGCGAGCGCGGCCGGCACGCCGTAGCCCATCGCGCCGCTCGTCGGCGCGAGCTGCGAGCGGAAGTGCCGGTATGCGAAGTGGCGATGCAGCCATGCCGCGTAGTTGCCGGCGCCGTTCGTGACGATCGCGTCGTGCGGCAGCCGTTCGCGCAATTGCCGCATCAGGTCGCCGAGCTGCACGTCGCCCGGCATCGGCCGCGGCGCGCGCCAGTCGAGGTACGCGCGATGCGCGTCGGCGGCGCTGCCCGCCCACGCGGGCGACGCCGGCGGCTCGAGCGCGGCGAGCTGCGCGGCGATCTCGGGCATGCCGGAGGCGATCGGCAGATCGGCCGCATAGACGCGCCCCAGCTCGTCCGCGCCCTGATGCACATGAACGAGCACCTGCTTCGGCTTCGGAATGTCGATCAGCGTGTAGCCGCCCGTCGTCGCTTCGCCGAGGCGCGGGCCGAGCGCGAACAGCAGATCTGCTTCGCGGATGCGGCGCGCGAGCTCGGGGTTCACGCCGAGGCCGACGTCGCCCGCGTACTGCGGATGCTCGTTGTCGAACGTGTCCTGATAGCGGAACGCGCAGGCGACCGGCAATTGCCAGCGCTCGACGAAGGTGCGCAGATCCGCGCACGCGTCGGGCGTCCAGCCGCTGCCGCCCGCGATCACGAGCGGCCGCCGAGCGCGCGCGAGCCGCTCGCGCAGCTCGCTCATCTGCGCGGCGGACGGCGCGGCGGCGATGCGCTTCGCCGCGGGCGCGATGGGTTGCGCCGCGCACGGCTCGGACAGCACGTCCTCGGGCAGCGCGAGCACGACGGGGCCGGGCCGGCCCGACATCGCGACGTGAAACGCATGGCTCAGGTATTCGGGGACGCGGCGCGGATCGTCGATCTGCGCGACCCACTTCGCGAGCTGGCCGAACATCCGCCGATAGTCGATTTCCTGGAATGCCTCGCGATCGAGATGCTCGCGCGCGCACTGGCCGATGAAGAGGATCATCGGCGTCGAATCCTGGAACGCGGTATGCACGCCGATCGACGCGTGCGTCGCGCCGGGGCCGCGCGTGACGAACGCGACGCCGGGCCGGCCGGTCAGCTTGCCGAGCGCCTCAGCCATGTTCGCGGCGGCGGCTTCGTGCCGGCAGACGACGGTCTGGATGCGTTCGGTCTCGTCGGCGAGGGAATCGAGGACGGCGAGAAAGCTCTCGCCGGGAACACAGAACACGCGCTCGACGTGATTCGCGAGCATGGCGTCGACGAGCAGGCGTGCGCCGGTGGCGGCGCGCTGCTCTCGGTCCGGGGAAATCGACATGTAAGACGGGCTCCCTTCGTGGCGGGACGTACAGCTTACGCCGGTTGAAGGGGCGGCGGAAGGCGCGGGCGCGTGCTGCACGGCAGCGATGTTCGCGCGCCGCGCCCGCGCGTCAGCACTCAGCACTCGACGATGTTCACCGCCAACCCGCCGCGCGAGGTCTCCTTGTATTTCGTTTTCATGTCCGCGCCGGTTTCGCGCATCGTCTTGATCACGGAGTCGAGCGACACGTAGTGGCTGCCGTCGCCGCGCAGCGCCATCCGCGCGGCGTTGACGGCCTTCACCGACGCCATCGCGTTGCGCTCGATGCACGGAATCTGCACCATCCCGCCGACCGGATCGCAGGTGAGGCCGAGGTTGTGCTCCATCCCGATCTCGGCGGCGTTCTCCACCTGCTGCGGCGTGCCGCCCAGCACCGCGGCGAGCGCGCCCGCCGCCATCGAGCACGCGACGCCGACTTCGCCCTGGCAGCCGACTTCGGCGCCCGAGATCGACGCGTTGAGCTTGTAGAGGATGCCGATCGCCGCCGCGGTCATCAGGAAGTCGGCCACGCCTTGCTCGTTCGCGCCCGGCGTGAAGCGCGTGTAGTAATGGAGGACGGCCGGGATGATGCCCGCCGCGCCGTTGGTCGGCGCGGTGACGACGCGCCCGCCCGCCGCGTTCTCCTCGTTGACCGCGATCGCGTACAGGTTGATCCAGTCGATCATCGACAGTGGGTCCTGGAGCGCGCGTTCCGGATTGCCCGTCAGCGCGCGGTAGAGCTGCGGCGCGCGGCGCTTGACCTGGAACGGGCCGGGCAGGTTGCCGTCGGCGTCCGGATTGCCGATTCCGCAGCCGCGCGCGACGCACGACTGCATCACGTCCCAGATCTTCATAAGCCCCGTGCGCGTTTCCTCGTCGGTGTGCCACGCGCGCTCGTTCTCCCACATCAACTGCGCGATCGACTTGCCGGTCGACGCGGTGAGCGCGAGCAGCTCGGCGCCCGTGCGGAACGAGTGCGGCATCTGCTCGGCGGCGGCGAGCACCTTCGTGTTCGCCGCGCCCGCGGTGACGACGAAGCCGCCGCCCACCGACAGATACGTCGCCTCGCGCAGCACCGCGCCCGTCGCGTCGGTCGCGCGCAGCTTCATCGCATTGGGATGCTCGGGCAGCGCCTGCCGGTAGAACGCGATGTGCTCCTTCGGCACGAACGGCACCGGGTGCGTGCCGAGCAGCGCGAGCGCCTTCGAGTCGCGCACCGCATCGAGCCGCGCGGCGATTGTCGACGGATCGACGGTGTCGGGCGCGTCGCCCATCAGGCCGAGCATCACGCCGCGGTCGGTGCCGTGGCCCTTGCCGGTCGCGCCGAGCGAGCCGTACAGCTCGACCTTCACGCTCGCGGTCGCGGCGAGCAGCGCGTCTCGCTCGAGCCCTTGCGCGAACATCAGCGCGGCGCGCATCGGCCCGACCGTGTGCGAACTCGACGGGCCGATACCGATTTTGAAAAGATCGAACACGCTGACTGCCATTTCGTTTCCTGAATGACCGGATGTATGAGGGGATCACCGCGCCGGCAACGGCAGGCACGCGGCCAGCCACGCCGGCGGCATCGGCGACAGTTGTTGGGCGATGCCCGTGTAGCGGCCGTCGAGGCGCGCGGCGAGATGGAACAGCTCGGTCGCGTTCTTCGGCTCCCACGCGCCCGAGTAGCCGGGCAGGCCCGCCTCGCGGCGCTTCGCGTCGAACGGCACCGGCGAGTGGACGAATTCCTCGTGCGTCTTCTCGCCGCGCGCGTACGGCGCGAGCCAGTCGAGCGCGGCGGCGAGCGTCGCGCCGTTCGGCGCGCGCTCGCGCAGCCAGTTGCGGTTGAAGCGCCGCGCGGCGAGCGCGGCCGTGACGAGCGGCTGCAGATCGTAGACCGCATAGTGCAGCGCGTCGCGCTCGAGAAAATCGTACGTCGTGCCGTCGGGCTCGATGTTGTCGGCGAGATGCTCGATGAAGAGCCGCTGCGCGGCGTTCATCATCTTGCGGTCGCCGAGCGTGAACGCGGCGAGCGCGATCAGCTTGATCCGGTGGCTTTGCCAGTTGTTGCGCCACGTGCCCTTGAGCGGGCGCTTCTGCGCGTCGATCTCCTGCACGTAGCCGTTGCCGAGCGACGCGATGAACGCGGCCGTCGCGTTGCGCGTCTTCACGGGCAGCGCGCTCGCCGTCATGTCGTACGCGAGGATCAGGCTCTCGAAGCGCGTCTCGTCGATCGGATTGAAGCTCGGGCGGTACGTGTTCACCCACGTCGACAGAAAGCGGTCGACGAGCGCCAGATAGCGGCTCTGGTTCGTCACGCGCCACGCGAGCGCCGCGTTGCGCATCAGTTCCAGGTCGTTGAGCGCCTCGGCGCTCTGGTCGTAAATGCCCTCGTGCGGCAGCGTGCCCTCGGTGTGCACGCGCGGCAGCGCCTTCGGCTCGTCGTTCAGGTGCGCGTCGACGCTCTTGATGAGCGCCTGCACGCCCGGTTCGGCATGCGTCGCCTCGCTGCTTTGCAGCGCGGGGGCGGCGCAGAAATTCATCGCCGCCCGCGCGGGGCCGGCCGCCGCCAGCGCGGCGGCGGCGACGAGCGCCGGCGCGAGCGCGCTCAAGCGCCGCCGCATCGCCTGCGCGCGGCCCGGAAACGTCTGACGCACCATGCAGAACTCCTTTGTTGGCTGGATCGCGGTGTGAGATGTTAGCCGGACTTGCGGGCGAATGCGAACACGCGCGCCGTCCGCAACAAAGTATTGCGGACGGCGCGTCGTCGGTGAAGGAAGGGCGGCGCGGCGCGCGGGCCGCGCCGGCGCGTCAGGCGTAATCCGATACCGGCACGCAGGAGCAGAACAGATTGCGGTCGCCATATGCGTTGTCCGCACGGCCGACGGGCGGCCAGTACTTGTTCGTCGTGAGCGACGCGACCGGGAACGCGGCTTGCTCGCGCGAGTACGCGTGCGGCCATTCGTTCGCGGTGACGACGGCCGCCGTGTGCGGCGCGTGACGCAGCGGATTGTCCTCGCGGTCGGCGCGGCCTTCCTCGACCGCGCGGATTTCGTCGCGGATCGCGATCATCGCCGCGACGAAGCGGTCCAGTTCCTCCTGCGATTCCGATTCGGTCGGCTCGACCATCAGCGTGCCGGGCACCGGGAAGCTCATCGTCGGCGCGTGGAAGCCGTAATCCATCAGGCGCTTCGCGACGTCATCGACGGTGATGCCGCTCGAATCCTTGATCGGGCGCAGATCCAGAATGCACTCGTGCGCGACCAGCCCGCCCGGACCCGAGTACAGCACCGGGTAGTGCGGCGCGAGGCGCTTCGCGATGTAGTTCGCGTTGAGGATCGCGGTTTCGGTCGCGGCGGTCAGGTTCTTCGCGCCCATCATCGCGATGTACATCCACGAGATCGGCAGGATCGACGCCGAGCCGTACGGGGCGGCCGACACCGCGCCGATGCCTTCTTCGCCGCGCGCGTAGCCCGTCGAGCGCTGGTTCGGCAGGAACTTCGCGAGGTGCGGGCCGACCGCGACCGGGCCGACGCCGGGGCCGCCGCCGCCGTGCGGGATGCAGAAGGTCTTGTGCAGGTTCAGGTGCGACACGTCGCCGCCGAACTGGCCGGGCGCGGTCAGGCCGACCATCGCGTTCATGTTCGCGCCGTCGACGTACACCTGGCCGCCGTGCGCATGCACGATCTCGCAGATCTCGCGGACGTTCTGCTCGAACACGCCGTGCGTCGACGGATACGTGATCATGATCGCCGCGAGGTCGTTCGCATGCTGCTCGGCCTTCGCCTTCAGATCGGCGATGTCGACGTTGCCCTGCGCGTCGCACGCGACGACGACGACCTTCATGCCCGCCATGTGCGCGGACGCCGGGTTCGTGCCGTGCGCGGAAGCCGGGATCAGGCAGACGTTGCGATGGCTCTCGCCGCGCGACTCGTGATACGCGCGGATGACGAGGAGGCCCGCGTACTCGCCCTGCGAACCGGCGTTCGGCTGCAGCGACACGGCCGCGTAGCCCGTCGCCGCGACGAGCATCTGCTCGAGCTGGTCGATCATCTCGCGATAGCCGGCCGTCTGCTCGGCGGGCGCGAACGGGTGGATCTGGCCGAACTCGGGCCACGTGACGGGCAGCATTTCCGACGTCGCGTTCAGCTTCATCGTGCACGAGCCGAGCGGGATCATCGCGCGGTCGAGCGCGAGATCCTTGTCCGACAGGCTGCGCAGGTAGCGCAGCATTTCCGTTTCCGAATGGTGGCGGTTGAACACGTGGTGCGTGAGGTACGCGCTCGTGCGCTCGAGGCCGGCGGGCAGCACGGCCGTGCCCGGCAGGGCCGCGTCGAGCGCGGCGACGTCGGGCGCCGTCGCGCCTGCCGCCTGCGCGAAGATGGCGAGCAGGTCGGCGAGATCGGTGCGGGTCGTCGTTTCGTCGACCGAGATGCCGACGCGCGTGTCGCTCACGCGGCGCAGGTTGATGCGCTTCGCGTTCGCGAGCGCGTGGATCTGCGCGGTGCGCGCGCCGGCGTCGATTGTCAGCGTGTCGAAGAACGTGTCGTTGACGGTTGCGTAGCCGAGTTGCTTCACGCCCGCGGCGAGGAGCGCCGCGATGCGGTTCACGCGCAGCGCGATCGTCTTCAGGCCGCGCGGGCCGTGATAGACCGCGTACATGCTCGCCATGATCGCGAGGAGCGCCTGCGCGGTGCAGACGTTGGATGTCGCCTTCTCGCGGCGGATGTGCTGCTCGCGCGTTTGCAGCGCGAGGCGCAGCGCGGACTTGCCCTGCGCGTCGACGGTCACGCCGACGAGGCGGCCCGGCATCTGCCGCTTGAATTCGTCGCGCACCGCCAGGTATGCGGCGTGCGGGCCGCCGAAGCCCATCGGCACGCCGAAGCGCTGCGTGTTGCCGACCGCGACGTCCGCGCCCCATTCGCCGGGCGGCGTGAGCACGGTGAGCGCGAGGATGTCGGCCGCGACGACGACGTGGCCGCCCGCGGCGTGGATCGCTTCGGCGAGCGCGCGATAGTCGCGCACATCGCCGTTCGCGCCCGGATATTGCAGCAGCACGCCGAACGCGTTCGCGCCCGCGGCGTCGGCGGCCGGGCCCGTCTTCACTTCGATGCCGGCCGGCTTCGCGCGCGTTTTCACTACTTCGAGCGTTTGCGGCAGCACGTCGTCGGCGACGTAGAACACATTCGACTGCGGCTTGCCGACGCGTTGCAGCAGCGTCATCGCTTCGGCTGCGGCCGTTGCCTCGTCGAGCAGCGACGCATTCGCGATTGCGAGGCCTGTCAGGTCGGCGATCATCTGCTGGAAGTTCAGCAGCGCTTCGAGGCGGCCCTGCGAGATTTCAGGCTGGTACGGCGTGTACGCGGTGTACCACGCCGGGTTTTCGAGCACGTTGCGCAGGATGACGGCCGGGGTGTGCGTGTCGTAGTAGCCCTGGCCGATGTAGGAGCGGAACACCTGGTTCTTGTCCGCGAGCGCGCGCAGCGCGGCGAGCGCTTCCGCCTCGCTCTTCGGTTGCGCGAACGGGCCGAGCGGCAGCGTCTCCTCGCGGCGGATCGGCGCGGGGATCACGGCGTCGATCAGGTCGGCGCGCGACGCGAAGCCGAGCGTGTCGAGCATTGCCTGCTGGCTGGCGGCATCGGGGCCGATGTGGCGTTCGGCGAACGCGTCGTGCGTTTCGAGCGCGGCGAGCGAGAGGGGCGTGCGGTTCATCAGACGGTCCGGGTGTTCGAGCTTCATGGTGGTCCTGTGTCGATCAGAGTTAGCGCTTTAGCGCTTACTCTGATCCCATGGCGCGGCTGGCTGGAGTGAGCGCTTCAGCGCTTGCTCCAGCCCCGTGGCGGTCCCATGCGGGGCGGGGCCAGCCGGCCCACGCGCCGCGCGGTTCGTGAATGGTTGTTAGTCGATCAGCTTGCTGTAGGCCGCTGCGTCGATCAGCTTGTCGGTCGACGCGCCGTCGGCGAGCTTGATCTTGAAGAGCCAGCTCGCGTACGCGTCGCTGTTGACTTCGTCCGGCGTGTCGACGATCGCCGCGTTCACTTCGACGACTTCGCCCGATACCGGCGAGTAGATGTCGGACGCCGCCTTCACCGACTCGACGACGCCGACGGCGTCGCCCGCCGACACGGTCTTGCCGACTTCCGGCAGTTCGAGGAAGACGATGTCGCCGAGTGTGCTCTGCGCGTGATCGGTGATGCCGACCGTCAGCGTGCCGTCGGCTTCGGTGCGCACCCACTCGTGTTCATCGGTGTATTTCAGATCGGCCGGGACGTTGCTCATCGGATGCTCCTGAGATTGAATGCTTGCAAGCGTTTGAATGTGAGTCTCGATTCGCGCGCGGGCGCGCCGGTTGCTTCGCGTCAGACCGCGAGCACCTTGCCGTTGCGCACGAACGGCAGTTTTACCACGCGCGCGGGGAGTTGCTTGTCGCGGATCTGCACGTGCACCGTGTCGCCGATTGCGACGTCCTTCGGCACGCGCGCGAACGCGATCGATTCCTGCATCGTCGGCGAGAACGTGCCGCTCGTGATCTCGCCTTCGCCGTGCGGCGTCACGACCTTCTGGTGCGCGCGCAGCACGCCGCCCGCGCGGCCGTTCTCCTTTTGCAGGATGAGGCCGGCGAACGCGGCGCGCGAGCCGTTCGCTTCGAGCGCGTCGCGGCCGACGAACGCGCGTGGCGTGGCGAGATCGACCGTCCACGCGAGACCGGCGTCGAGGGGCGACACTGTCTCGTCCATGTCCTGGCCGTACAGATTCATGCCGGCTTCGAGGCGCAGCGTGTCGCGCGCGCCGAGCCCGCACGGGCGCACGCCGCGCTCGGCGAGCGCGTTCCACAGCGCTTCGACGTGCGTCGCCGGGACGATGATCTCGAAGCCGTCCTCGCCGGTGTAGCCGGTGCGCGCGACGGTGAGGTCGCCGAACGGCGTGCCTGCGACCTGCGCGGCGTTGAATGGCTTGAGCTCGCTCGTCGCGGCGCGCGCGGCGGGGATCGTGTCCCACACCTTCGCGCGCGCGTTCGGGCCCTGGGCGGCGACGATCGCGAAGTCGCGGCGCGGCGCGATCGTGAGGCCGAAGCCGCCTTGCTCGTTGAGCTGGTTGAACCACGCGACGTCCTTGTCGGCGGTGCCGGCGTTCACGACGACGCGGAAGAAATCCTCGGTGAAGTAGTAGACGATCAGATCGTCGATGACGCCGCCTTGCGGGTTCAGCAGGCACGAATAGAGCGCCTTGCCGGGCGTTTGCAGCTTCGCGACGTTGTTCGCGAGCGCGTGCTCGAAGAACGCGCGCACGCGCGGGCCCGTGAAATCGACGACGCACATGTGCGACACGTCGAACATGCCGGCATCGGTGCGCACCGCCTGGTGCTCTTCGATCTGCGAGCCGTAGTTGACGGGCATGTCCCAGCCGCCGAAATCGACCATGCGGGCGTTGAGGGCGCGATGCGCGGCGTGAAGCGGGGTGATTTTGAGAACGGTCATCGGGGTCCCAGGCAAGACGGCCGGGCTTGAAGCCCGGGCGCGAAAACAAAACGGCAACTCGGCGAACCGCCGGCGCATGAAGCCGCCTGCGATGCGTGCATGCCCCTCTGTCCTCGATACCTGAGAGATTGCGCGACGGACTCGATCCGGCTCGCGCGCGCCCCTTCGGTGGGCAGCCTGCCCGTGCGTCGCGTTGCGCGCACGCGGCTACTGCCGCTCTCCAGAGTGCGAAAAACGTCGTCCGACGCATGTGGCCAGACGGGTTCTTCGACGCGGTCGGTCCTTTTGCCTGAGAGTTTGCGGGTGTGCCCCTTCGGCGGCGCGGCTTGCCTTTCGATCAACGGACGGCGGCCGCACGCTCTCCCGACGCGTGCGGGCGAATGTACGCGAGCGCGAATGGGTTGTCAATTTGGGCAAATCGCTGTCGCTTTAAGGCAAGCGGCGGCGCGTCCGGCGTTGGCGGCGCGGGCTGCGGATGGGATGGGGCGCTCGTTCGTCGTGAGCGGTGAGCGGGCCGGGGGCGGAATCGCGAAGCATTCCCTCGGCGCGCGCGGCCTGGGCGAAAAGGGCGCCGAAGCCGCGCGTCGAAGTATCGTCTGACGGACGGCCCGGAGACCGCCGGACGCTTACTCGCCGATTGCGCGCGCGGCCACGTCGAGTTCCTGATTGAGTACGCGCTGCTCGTCGGCGGACAGGCCGCCGCCATGCTGGGCGGCCATGTCGGTTGATTCCTGGCGGATCACGTCGAGCCGGCGATGGAGCCCGGCGCCTTGCGGCGGCGGATAGTAGCCGGCGTTCACACGCGCGTCGATGCGATGGCTCAGGTTGTCGATGCGGCCCTGGATTTGCTGCATCCGCTCGTAGCCGACCACTTGCGGACTGGGGCGGGGCGCAGGCGCAGGCGCCGGGCGCTGCGGCGCGACCACACATGCCGCGAGCGACGAGACGAGGACGCAGCATGCCGCCGCGCGGATCAACCGTTGCATTACATTCTCCTGATTGTCGATGCCGGACAGTAAAGGGACGAACGGCTCAGACCGGCACCGAGATGACGTTCGTTTCCGAATTGTTTGTAACCGTTTGTCGGCGATCCAGGCCCGGACGCGAAGGGCACGATCGCGCCGCCGCCTGCTCAGGCCACTTCGCGCACGAACGGCAGACGCCGGCCTTCGCGTTCGCTGCGCATCGCAAGCTCGATGATCGTCATCACGTCGACGGCGTCCTGCGGCGCGATGGGGAACGGCGCGCCGTCGTGAATCGACGCGGCGAGCGCGCGATAGAACTCCGCGTATTGGCCGTCGAGCGTCGGCACAGGCCGCTCGACTTCGAGTTCGCCGTCGAGGCCGCGCAGCACACCCGGCGGGTTGCCGCCGCCGAATTCGACATCGTCCGGCGTGAGGCCCGCCTTCAGTTGATCCTCCTGCGTGTCGAGCCCGTGCTTCTGATAGCCGGCCTGCGTGCCGAGCACGGTGAAGCGCGCGGGCTCGATCGCCGCGAGCGCGCTCGCGTGCAGCACGACGTCCTTGTCCGGATAGCCGAGCTGCAGGTGGACGAAGTCGGGCGCGTCGCCGCCGTCGCGGCGGGTCTTCACCGTCGCGCTCACCGTGTCCGGCGCGCCGAACAGCGCGAGCGCCTGATCGATCAGGTGCGGGCCGAGATCGAACAGCAGCCCGCCGCCGCGCGCCGCTTCCTCGCGCCAGCGCGTGCGCACGTGCGGGCGGAAGCGGTCGAAGTGTGATTCGAAATAGGCGATGCGGCCGAGCTCGCCGCTTTCGACGAGCCGGCGCACGGTCAGGAAATCGCCGTCCCAGCGGCGGTTGTGGAACGGAGCGAACACGCGGCCGCACGCGGCCGCGAGACGCGCGAGCACGAGCGCATCGGCGGCCGACAGCGTGACCGGCTTGTCGACGACCACGTGCTTGCCCGCTTCGAGCGCCCGCTTCGCCAGCTCGACATGCGTGTCGTTCGGCGTCGCGATCACGACGCACTCGACATCCTCGCGCGCGACGAGCGCGTCGAGATCCGCCACGACGACGGCGCCCGGATACGCGGCGGCCGCGCGGTCCGGCTGGCCGGTCGCGATCGCGGCAAGCTGCGTGCGGCCGCTGTGCGCGATGACGGGCGCGTGGAACGTCGCGCCTGCAAAACCGAAACCCATCAAACCAATCTTGAGCATTGACGACATGAACGATCCTGTCTGCTTGCGAAACGGGGGCGCCGCGGCTCGGACGCCGCACGGCGACGGATGCCTATTGTGGCATGCCGAATGGGGGGCGGAACGGTTTGTCGGCGACGCTGGCCGAACGGACAGGGCGTGCGCCCGCATTCCGTCGATCGGCCGGCGATTGTCGACGGATTGCCGGTTCGTGAGCCGGAGGCTGAAACGCGTTCGCCGGAGTGCGTCAGCCGCCCGCCGCCTGCAACGGCGCCGCCTCCGCCAACCGCCGCCTGATTGCCGCGGCGGCCTGCTCGGCCCACGCCGCACAGGCCCGCGCGCCCGGATGAAAACCGTCCGACGCCATGGCGTCGCGCGTGAGCGGCATGTCGACCCGCAGGAACTCGCAAGCGGGCTGCCCGGCGGCCCAGCGCGACAGCACGGCGTTCAGGCGCCCCGCGCGCAGCCCGAGATACCACCTGAGCGGCTGCGGCAGCGCCGGAAGACGATGCATCGGCGGCACCGCGGTCAGGATCACGTGCGCGGCGCCGAAGCGCGTCGTCAGCCGCTCGACGAGCGCCGCCTGCGTGTCGCGCCAGCGCGGGGGCGGCACGCCGTCCGTCACGTCGTTGACGCCGAGCGACGTGACGACCGCGTCGACGTGCGCGTCGGGCTCGGCATCGAGCCAGTCGAGCAGATCCCGCGTCGTCGCGCCGGTGCGCGCGAGCAACCGCCACTCGACGCGATGGAACGGCGCGAGCGCGCGCACGAGCTGCCCGACGAGCGCGTCGGACTGGGTCGGGACACCGACGCCCGCAGCGGCCGAATCGCCGAGCACGAGCAGGCGCAGCGGCGGCCCGGCGCCGTCGACGCCGCTGCGCGGCCCGTCGGCTTCGGCGAGGCGCGGTGTCACCCGCCTGACGCGGCGGCCTTGTGCGAGCAGCAACGGGCCGAGTGCGGCGGTGGCGAAGTGGTATCCCATATGGCGTTCCGTGAGGATGGGCGTCGAGGTCGGGCGCGCGCGCTCATTCATGATAGCGGCGCGCGATTGTTCAGTCGGGCGTCGCGGCCCGCGCGAGCGCGGGCGGCCGGGCGCGTTGCCCCGCGAACCGCCTCGTCATGCCCTGCACGACGATCGCCAGCGCGGCGGCTTCGGCAAACGCCGGAATGGCCGGCTGATGCGGCAGCGCGAGCGCGGCGCACAGGCAGAACGCCGCGAACGAGAAGCGGCCGAGCACCATCCCGCGCAGCAGGTGGACGACGAAGTCCGGCCCGTGCGCGCGGTGCGACGATACCGACAGCACGCTGCCGAGGAGCGGAAACACAGCGAGGAGGCCGCTCCATGCGGCGCCGAGCGCGCCGGACAGCGACGTGACGGCAAACGCGAGCATCGCGCCCGCAGCGAGCCGGCCGGCCAGATCGGCGCGCGACAACGGCGCGCGCGGCACGACCGCCGCGCCGCGCGGCAGGCAGGACTGACCGAAGCATGTCGCCGCGAGCGCGACGGCCGTTGCGGCGAGCGGCGTCGCGGGCAGTCGCGCGAGCGCGCTGGCTGCGGCGCCCCAGGCGGCGAGGCCGGCCGCGAGCGCGAGCGGCCACCGATGCCGGCGGCAGGTCCACGCATACGCGAAGTTGAACGCCTCGGACGCGGCGATTGCGGACAGCGACAGCAGCGCCGCATGCGCGCCGAACGTTGGGCCGCGCTCGACGGCGACGAGAAAGAGGATCGGACCGGCGACGACCGGCAGCCCGGCGAGCCAGCCCGCGATCGATGGCCCCCACCATCTGCCCGACATCGACACGAGCAGCAGAAACAGCGGGACCAGCGTGAGCTTCAGCGCGAGCATCGCGGGGGCGTCCGGTAAAAGGAGCATGCTACCAGAGCGCCTCGCGATGCGAAGACGCGGAGCGGCCGTCCGTCCGGGCGAACGTCGCGTCGCCGGCAGGCGTCGCTGTCGCGCGAACGCCCGACGCGCACCGTCCGAATGGCCAACGTGACCGTTGTTTCACATTTGCGAGAGAATCGCCGGCCGCCGCCGTGTTAACATGCGCGTCCCGCGACGCCGTTCGCCGCGCCGGGCGCGGCCTTGCGCACGCCGGCCGCGCTTCGCTCGCGGCGCCTTCCGGCTTCGCCGCCGTCAACCGCAACACCATCCGCAATCATGTCCGCAGGCCTGAATCCCGCTCAAAGCGAAGCGGTGCGCTATCTCGACGGTCCCTGCCTCGTGCTCGCCGGCGCGGGCAGCGGCAAGACGCGCGTCATCACGCAGAAGATCGCGCACCTGATCGAGGCAAAAGGCTTCGAGCCGCGCCACATCGCCGCCGTCACGTTCACGAACAAGGCCGCCGCCGAAATGCGCGAGCGCGTCGGCAAGCTCCTCGAGGGCAAGACGCTCACGACGCCCGGCAAGGAAGGCCGCAAGGTGCCCGTCAACCAGTTGACGGTGTGCACGTTCCATTCGCTCGGCGTGCAGATCCTGCGGCAGGAGGCCGAGCACGTCGGCCTGAAGCCGCAGTTCTCGATCATGGATTCGGACGACTGTTTCGGGATGATCCAGGAGCAGATCGGCACGACCGACAAGGGCCTGATCCGCAAGATCCAGACGATCATCTCGCTGTGGAAGAACGGCCTCGTCACGCCCGAGGAGGCGATGACGATCGCGGCGAACGAGGACGAGCACCAGGCCGCGCTCGTCTACCGGAACTACGTCGCGACGCTGCACGCGTACCAGGCGGTCGATTTCGACGACCTGATCCGCCTGCCGACCGAGCTGTTCGCGAGAAACGAGCCGGTGCGCGACCGCTGGCAGAACAAGCTGCGCTATCTGCTGATCGACGAATACCAGGACACCAACGCGTGCCAGTACGAGCTGCTGAAGCTGCTCGCGGGGCCGCGCGCGGCGTTCACGGCCGTGGGCGACGACGACCAGGCGATCTACGGCTGGCGCGGCGCGACGCTCGAAAATCTCGCGCAGCTCGGCAAGGATTTCCCGAAGCTGCACCTGGTCAAGCTCGAGCAGAACTACCGGTCGACGGTGCGGATTTTGACGGCCGCGAACAACGTGATCGCGAACAATCCGAAGCTGTTCGAGAAGAAGCTGTGGTCCGAGCACGGGATGGGCGATTCGATCACCGTCACGCCGTGCAACGATGAGGAACACGAGGCCGAATCGGTCGTGTTTCGCCTGTCCGCGCACAAGTTCGAGCGGCGCACGCAGTTTCGCGATTACGCGATCCTGTATCGCGGCAACTTCCAGGCGCGCATCTTCGAGCAGGTGCTGCGGCGCGAGCGGATTCCGTACGTGCTGTCGGGCGGCCAGTCGTTCTTCGACAAGGCCGAGATCAAGGATCTGTGCGCGTACCTGCGCCTGATCGCGAACGCCGACGACGATCCCGCGTTCATTCGCGCGGTCACGACGCCGCGCCGCGGGATCGGCAACACGACGCTCGAGGCGCTCGGCGCGTTCGCGGGGCAGGCGAAGGTGTCGCTGTTCGAGGCGGTGTACATGGGCGGGATCGAGGCGCGGCTGTCCGCGCGGCAGATCGAGCCGCTGCGGATCTTCTGCGATTTCATCCAGCGGCTGACCGATCGCGCGGACAAGGAGCCCGCGACCGTCGTCCTCGACGACATGATGGACGCGATCCACTACGAAGCGTATCTGTACGATGCGTACGACGAACGGCAGGCGCAGACAAAGTGGCAGAACGTGCTCGAATTCCTCGAATGGCTGAAGCGCAAGGGGACGAAGCCGGAGCCGGGCGAGGCGCTCGACGGCGAGGCCGAAGGCTTCCACAACGCGGACGGCCTCGCCGATACAGGCAAGAACCTGCTCGGGCTGATCCAGACGGTCGCGCTGATGTCGATGCTCGAAGGCAAGGAAGAGGACCCGGACGCGGTGCGGCTGTCGACCGTGCACGCGTCGAAGGGGCTCGAGTATCCGCACGTGTTTCTCGTCGGCGTCGAGGAAGGGATCATGCCGCACAGCGGCGGCAGCGACGACGGCCCGATCGACGACGAGCGGATCGAGGAAGAGCGCCGGCTGATGTACGTCGCGATCACGCGCGCGCAGCGCAGCCTGCATCTGAACTGGTGCAAGAAGCGCAAGCGGGCGCGCGAGACGATTGTCTGCGAGCAGTCGCGCTTCATCGCCGAGATGGGGCTCGACGAAGCGCCGCCGCCGACGCCGGAAGAGGCGCCGATGACGCCGAAGGATCGGCTCGCGAGCCTGAAGGCGTTGCTGCAGAAGTGACACGGGCCGGCGCGCGGTGCGATGGCGGATGATGTCGTTCGGTGCGTTGCGTTCGGCCCATTGGCCAGCCAGCTCGACGGGCGAATTGGCCGATGCGCGGCTGCCTTTCGAGACTGCTCTCCGATTGCCGGCCTCCGACAAAGCAGAACCCCCGCGATGCTTGCGCAACGCGGGGGTTTTTCGTTCGTTGTGCTGGCGCGCGTGTTACTTGGCGGCGTTGACCATGTAATCGACCGCCGCCTTCACGTCGGCGTCCGACGCGCTCGAGCCGCCCTTCGGCGGCATCGCGCCCTTGCCGTGCAGCGCGTAGTTGTAGACGGTATCCATCGAATCCTTCAGGCGCGGCGCCCAGTCGGCCTTGTTGCCGAACTTCGGCGCGTTCAGCACGCCGGTGGCGTGACAGGCCTGGCACGTCGATTCGTACAGCGCCTTGCCGGCCGACGCCGAGTTTTCCGCGTTTGCACCGGCCGCGGGCGCTTCGCCGGATTTCGGCAACGCGGCGATCGCGGCCATTGCGGCGGCGGCCTGCGCGTTGGCGGCCGTCGCATCGGATGCGCCCGGCGCGGACGCGCCCGAGGCGGGGGCCGCGTTTGCGGCGGGCTGTGCCGGTTCGGCGAACTTCGCGCCGCCCTGATTTGCCATATAGACGACTGCGCGCGCGATTTCGTAGTCGCTATAGTCGTCGGGGTTCGTGCCGCCGCGCGGCGGCATTGCGCCCTTGCCGGTCAGCGCGAGGTGCAGGACTTCGTCGTAGCCGGCGGCGATGCGCGGCGCCCAGGCGGCGGTGTCGCCGAACTTCGGCGCGCCGGCCGCGCCGGTGCCGTGGCAGGTTACACAGACGGCCTTGTAGACTTCCTCGCCTGATTTGTAGACGCGCGGCGCATTCGCGTCCTTGATGTCGACCTGCGCGATGGGGGCGATGCGTTTCGCGATGGCTTCGTCGGACAGGCCGTCGGTGCCGGCGCCCGTGCGGAACGCGTGATTGGCGTAGGTGGCGAACAGGACGATGATCGCGATCGGGATGACGAATGAAGCGATGATAACTGCGATGAGTTGCCCGGGGGTTTTGATGGGGGCTCCGTGGGATGCTTCGCTCATGCTTGCCTCGTCTCCGTGAATAGGAATTGTGAGCGGTACGGCAATGAATGGCTGGGGGTGAAGCTCGGTCGATTATAGACGACGGAACGTTTACATGGCGGCGAGCGATCGGCTGGCGCGTGTTTACCCGCACGTCGGGGGCTTGGGGTGCTTGGCGGGGCGATGCCAGAAGGCGGCGGGGCGGATGCTGCAGGGCTTTCGTATGAAGGCCTCGATAAACAAAGGGATGGGAGCCGGAGGGGGGGTGTAAACAAGAATCGGCTGAGGTTTACGCTCGACTTTTGCCCGAGAGATTGCCTCGATCAGCGGCTTATGCCCGAGCCTTGCCGGCCAGCACGTGGCGATCGACGGCAAGAGCGTGCGAGGCAGCCGCAGCCGCGAGGCATCGGCGCTGCATCTGGTCTCGGCGTGGTGCCCGAATAACGGATTGAGCTTGGCGCAAGTGAGCACGGCCGATAAGAGCAGCGAGCTGACGGCGATTCCGGAATTGCTGAAGGCGCTGGAGTTGACCGGCGCGACGGTGAGCATCGATGCAATGGGCACTCAGCACGAGATTGCGCGAACCCTCGTCGAGGCCAAGGCGGACTACGTGCTGGCGGTCAAGGAGAACCGCCGAAGCTGGCCGAAGGGATGCGTCGGTGGTTCGCCGAGGCCCGGCAGGACCAGTTGGAGCACTCCTACTGGGAGCACGTCGAGCATGACAAGGCGCACGGCCGCCTCGAAACCCGAATCTGCCGCGTCGGCGAGGACGTGGACTGGCTGTGTCGGCACTGGGCCGGGAGTGGGCCGGCATCAAGCGGCTGGTGATGGTCGAGAGCACACCCCATATCGGCGAGAAGCTCACGACCGAGCAGCGCTACTACATCAGCTCGAAACCGGCCAAGGCGGCGGAAATGATGCAACTGATCCGGGCTCATTGGGGCATCGAGAACCAACTGCACTGGGTGCTCGATGTCTCGTGGGGCGAAGATGCCTGCCTGATCCGCGACAAGATCGCCGCCCGCAACATGGCGACCTTGCGCAAAATGACCCTCAATCTGGCCCGGCTGGCTCAACAACAGCAGCCCAAGAAGGTCAGCCTCAAAAACATCCGCAACCTTGCCGCCTGGGATCCCGATCTGCGAAGTTCCATTCTCGGCCTTCAATGACAAGGGCTTTCATGCGGAAGCCCTGGCGGATGCTGCAGGGCTTCCGCATGAAGGCCCCCATGAATCAAGGCTGAGAGCGGAAAAGGTTGTTGTAAACATTTGGCGTCTCAGGTTTACTCTCGATTTTTGCCGGACGAGAGATGCCAACGATCATGGACGCGTTTGCCGAACTGCGAGACCCGCGCTGCCGCGCCTGCCGTTATCCGTTGCAGGAAATCCTGTTTGCCGCCCTGTGCGCGGTTTTATGCGGCGTCGAGGACTGGGAAACGATGACACTGTGGGGCCGCACGCAGCTTGCTTGGCTGCGTAGCCATCTGGCGTATGAGAACGGCGTGCCGTCGCCCGATACGTTCCGGCGGGTATTCGGCGCGCTCAGTGCGAAAGCGTTTGAGCGCTGCTTCATCGACTGGGTCGGGCAACTGTGTCCGGCGCTGGCTGGCCAGCATGTGGCGATTGACGGCAAGGCGGTGCGCGGCAACCGTAGCGGCACGCATGCGGCGCTGCATTTGGTGTCGGCATGGTGCTCGAACAACGGCTTGAGCCTCGGGCAAGTGAGCACGGCCGATAAGAGCAATGAGATCACGGCGATCCCGGAATTGCTGGCCGCGCTCGATTTGCAGGGCGCGACGATAACGATCGACGCGATCGGCACGCAGCACGAGATCGCACGCACGATCGTGGAGGCCGGGGCCGACTACGTTCTGGCGGTCAAGGACAATCAGCCGCGACTGGCCGAAGGCGTGCGCCAGTGGTTTGCGGCTGCCCAGGACGGCAAGCTCGAAAGCTCGTACTGGGAGCACACCGAACATGACAAAGGCCACGGGCGGCTGGAGACCCGGGTTTGCCGGGTCAGCGATGATGTGGCGTGGCTGAGCGGGACAGGACAGCACTGGGCGGGTCTCCAGCGGCTGGTGATGCTTGAGCGCACACGCCAGATTGGCGAGAAAGTGACGACCGAGCGCTGTTACTACATCAGCTCGAAAGCGGTGAAAGCAACTGAGATGGCTCCGATCATCCGTGCTCATTGGGGCATCGAAAACCAACTGCACTGGGTCCTCGATGTCTCGTGGGGCGAGGATGCCAGCCTGATCCGCGACACCCTGGCCGCCCGCAACATGGCCAGTCTGCGCAAGATCACACTCAATCTCGCCCGGCTGGCTCAGAGTCGGCAGCCCAAGAAGGTGAGCCTGAAGAACATCCGTAACCTCGCCGCATGGGATACCGCTATGCGTGACTCCATCCTCGGCCTTGCCTGACATGCCTCTTCATGCGGAAGCCCTGGCGGATGCTGGGCCGCGGTGGACGGTCCAGCGGAAACAAGGTATCCTTGCAATCTTGCTACGCGTTGCGAACATCTAGGGTCGCATCGCATCCGTAAGCGCCCGTAGCTCAATGGATAGAGTACTGCCCTCCGAAGGCAGGGGTTGCTGGTTCGATCCCAGCCGGGCGCGCCAAGTCTTTGTTTTCTTGGGCTTTCTCAGCCGCGTCAGCCGGTTTTGAAGTCAAGCTCACCACGGCGGTAGCGCCAAGCACCACAGTCGCCGCTACACCCGCCGCACGCAGATTCCCCAAAGCACGTTGCCACACCGAGCTACGCTCTGCGTCCAGTTCCATTTCGACTTCGGCTAGCGTCTCGAACACGGGTACGCCTGCCACCTCTGCAAGCAGCATGATGTCGGCCGCATCGGGCTTGCGTCGGCCCGCTTTCCAGTCACTTATGCGCGAGTGCGGGCGTCCGATTTTCTCGGCGACGGCGAGCTGCGACCCGGTCGCATCCTTGGCGCGTTCGATCAATTCCGCAATATCCATACGATTCCTCTTGACGTGTACCAAATTGGTACGTAGGATTCCCAAAACGGTACATGTACCAATCAGGTAATGTGCGCAGTCTAACAGCCCATGGGGAAAGGTAAACCCCGTGATGATGGGGCCATATCACAACCAAACGGGGGTAGGTGGTGCCGAAATACCAAGTCCATGCCTACACGCAGTGCGGTCACAACCGCGTTGCCGTTGTCGCCATCACGGCTCGCAATGCCGAAAGTGCACGCGGCAAGGCCCGCTCGGAGCTGTCGCGTCGCGGTCGCCGCGCCGAGTCCCTCACGTTAATTTCCGTTCAAGTCAGTGCGCCGTCTAGCGCTATCGCTCGCATGACGTAGGAGGGCGTAGTTCCCCTGTGGTAAGCCGCGCCATTTCGGCCCTCGGATAGCGCGGTGTTTTGTGGACGGCTGACCTAGCGTCCACCTTTTTCGATTAGCGCGTTCGTCGCGCATGCATGCGGAGTTCAGGCGGCTCCGTTCAACGTGAATAGCAGTCCTAAATCAAGGAACGACGATGGCAAAGCAAAAGTTGACGATTCTGCAAGTGATCGCGCGTAGCGGCATCTCGAAGCGCACGAATCAACCGTGGGAAATTCACACGGCGCAATGCGTGTTAGAGCAGGACAGTAGCGACGGCAAGCAAATCCTCGTTGGAACCATCAACTTGCCGAACGCGATGAAAGATTCTGCGCCCGGTGACTACCTCGCCGAATTCGCGCTTCAACAGTCGATGGAAGGCAAGCTCGAGCCGCGCATCGTCTCGCTCGTTCCGTTCGGCCGACCGACCGCGAAGCCGGCCGCGAACGCTACCGCATAACCCGTCATGGGCTATCGGTCGTTCGAAGCTGGCCCGCCAGAACGGCCGTCTACATCCGGGCCAGAACCTGAGAGAGAAAGAGTATGAAGAAACTGTTTGCAGCAGCAGCTATGGCGGTCGCGAGCGTGGGCGCGTTCGCGGCGGACGCGGGTATGCCGGCGATGGACGTTTCAGTCGTCGTGGATTCGATCAAGAGCATTGGCCCGAGTGTCGCGCTCGTCGGCGGTGCGGTGCTGGCGCTCGCGGCAGTGACGTACGGCTATCGCGTGATCAAGGGCTTCATCGGTCGCTGATCGCGGAGCACGACAGGCCCCCGGTATGCCTCGTTGCGCCGGGGGCTTTTTTCATGGAACGGATCGAATGAAACGCTTGCTGTGTGTCGCGCTGGTTGGCGTCGCCTTGGGCGCGCACGCAGCGCAGGGAATCGATGTGGTCGTGTGCGGCGCTGCGCCTGCTTCGGCGGCTGTTGGTGTTCAAGTGCCGTGCACGTTGTCGGATGGCTCGGCCGGTGTGCAGCAGGTCGCGCATCTGACGCTCGTCAACGATGGAGCGACGGGCGATGCGCCGATTTCAGGCGGTATTGAGGCAGGTATGGCCGTTGGCAGCGCAGTGCTGCTGGTGTTGGCGATCGCGTTCGGTATGCGCGCATTGCGGCGCTTCGTGGATTCGGCATCGGAGAGTTGATCATGCTTTGGTTCTGCATCGAGTTCGGGGTGGTGGTCGTGACCATCTATACGGCCGGATTGATTTTGATGTCATGAGGCTTGCTCACCTTCTTATCGTGGCGCTGCTGATTGCGTCGTTTGCGACAGCATCAGCGGGTGCGCCGCCGAGTCCCGCGCCTGCACCTGCGCCTGCACGAGTGCATTTTGATCCGCATGGAAATGTCGTGGTCGAGCCGGGAACGATCGCTAAACCTGCGGGGCCGCTCGATCGTGTGGTCGAGGCGACCGACGCAACGTCGCCGCTCGATCGCGTGACCGTCGCTACCGAATCGCGTGGTTCGATGCAGTTGGCGGGTGTGATCGCTGCGACTGAGGCGAAGCGGGGGCATGACGCATTGGACGCGGTGGCTGAGGCGACGATTGCGCATATCAACACGATCACGAGCGTGGGCGGTACGATTGCCGGTGGGCTCGCGACAGCGACTTGTTCGATAGGAAGCGGTTTTCTTGGTGTGGCCGCGTGCGCTGCGATAGGTGCCGTGGTCGGCACGTCCGTGCAGGTTGCGCTGGATGGCTTGATTCGATGGGCTTTCCCGAGCAAACCGTCGCTTACGATTAAGGAGGTGGCTAAGGCGACGGATAACGCTAACGCGCCTTGCCCGACGACTGGCTTTGCCAGTTGGTACTACGCTTGTACAAGTAACACGGACGGCGCCATTTGCTGGCCCGATCCCAATCGATACGGGGGCCGTCGTGGTGATATCACTGGTTTTTTTAACGTTGACGTGAGTAAGTTGCCGACGGATGTCATTGCCCATGGCAACCGGTTGACTGTTTTTCTCAGCGACATATATCCGAAGTGTCAGCGTGAGCCAAATTACCGTGAACAAGGGCGCTCACAACCAGTAACGGACGCTTTGAAGTTAATGCCGGATTCGGATCGTTCCAAGCCGATCAATCCGACGATTGTTGCGGCGCTGGCTAACGCATTGTGGCAACAGGCGAGCAACCAGCCCGGTTATCAAGGCGTGCCGTACGATCCAACCTATCCGATCAGTGCGGATGACGTGAGCGACTGGAATCGGCGGAATCCGCAGTGGGTGCCGAGTGTGGACGAGTTCGCGTCAGTGAGTCCAGGCGGCGGATCGACAAGACTTCCGATGCCGAACGGTAATCCCGGCGCGGGTACGAGCCCCGGCACTGGCGCAGAGCCCGGTACCGGCACGAACCCCGGCACGGGCACGGAGCCCGGTACCGGCACGAATCCCGGCACGGGCACGGAGCCCGGTACCGGCACGAATCCCGGTACCGGTACGAATCCCGGCACTGGCACGAATCCCGGCACTGGCACAAATCCCGGCACTGGCACAAATCCCGGTACCGGCACGAATCCGGGGGATGGTGGCGGCAAACCGCTGCCGCCGCCTGACGTGTGCGCCTTGCATCCCGATGCGTCCGGATGCGCGCCGCTCGGCAGTGCGAACGATGTGCCGGTCGGCCACGATTCCAAGAGCGTTTCACTGTCGCCTGTCTCGGTTGGCTTGCGGAATGGGGTGTGTCCGCCGCCGCGCCAAGTTACGGTGCTCGGGGCCGATCTTTCGTTTAGCTATGAGCCGATTTGCGAGTTCGCGATCAAGCTGCGTCCGTTGATCTTGTTGGGGTGCGCGCTGCTTGCCGGTCTGATTTTCATCATGGGGTTGATGGCATGAGTTGGGCGAGCTTGCTGGTGTCGCTGGTCGGGCCGATCGTTACGCGTGTGCTCGTCGCGCTCGGCATCGGTCTTGTGACGATCACGGGAATCGATCTCGCGTTCGATCAGGTCGTGCAGTGGATGAGCGCGAGCGTGGGCGGTTTGAGCGCCGATATCGCGAACGTGCTGGCGCTCGGTGGCGTGGGCGATGGCATCGCGTATGTGCTCGGCGGGCTCTCGGCGCGCGTGTCGTTCTACATGCTCACGTCTACAACCAAGATGGTGTTCAGCAAATGATCACGCTGATTACAGGGGTTCCGGGAAGCGGTAAGACGCTGCATGCGGTCTGGTTGCTGACGAAGATTGCGAAGGGGCGTCGCGTGATGGTCGACGGCATTCGCGATCTGGCAATCGAGCACGTCGAGATTGACGAACCTTGGTTGCGCCAGTGGCATGAAAAAGCTGAGGCGCACGACCTGATCGTGATCGATGAGGCGCAACGCATCTACCCGCCGACGACAGTCAGCCAAAAGCCGACGCCAGACGTGGAGCAACTGCACGTGCATCGTCACAAGGGCGTCGACTTCATCCTCATCACGCAGCATCCGCAGCGGATCAGCAAGACGGTGCGCGATCTGGTCGGGCGGCATATCCACGTGCGCAACCTGTTCGGGCTCAAGCGCGCGATGCTGTATGAATGGGACCATTGCCACAATCCGAGCAGCCTGAAAGACGCGGTGAAACGGCAGTGGCGTTATCCGCGTGAGGTGTTCAAGCTCTACACGAGCGCTGAAGTCCATACGAAAAAGCAGGCGGTCATTCCCAAAGCGCTGTTTGTCGTGCCGATCGCGTTGGTGCTGTTCATCGTGCTCGCGGTGAAGATTTTCCATAACGCGCGCGGCGGCTTCGGCATTACGCCCGGAATGGGGGCTTCCGCGCCAGTTGCGACGACAGCGCTGTCTTCGCAGCCCTCGTCGTCGCAACAGTCGGCCGGTGCTGCGGCGCAGTCGCCCGATTGGCGCGTTGCGGGGCGTTACGCGATCGGCAGTGCGGGTTACGTGGTGTTGGCTGCGTCGGACGGCCGGTTGCGTGTTGTGTCCAGTGCGGATTTTCGCGGCGAAGGTGTGCGGCTGACGGGTGATGTGGACGGAAAGATGGTGAGCGGGTGGACGGGCGCGCGAGCGGGGAAAGCAGAACAAGGCGAGAGGGCGAGATGATGCGATTGTGGGCGCTTGTTGGGTGCGTAGTGCTGTACGCGGGTGTCGCTGCTGGCGCGGTGCCTCCGCTACCGACGCTGCCGGCCGATCCGAGTTTGGCGACTGTGGCGGCACCGGCGTCATCGGCCGCTCCGATCATCACGCCGTTGAAGCACGTGCGCGGCACAGCGTTTGATTTGCGATTCGTGACGGTCGCGCAAGTGGTCGATTTGATCTATCAGGATGCGATGCGCACGCCCTATGTGCTCGGACCCGACGTGCTCAACGATATGCGCTTGGTGTCGTTCCGCCTGGACGATCAAACCCGCGACGTGCGCGCTGTCATGGTCGATTTTCTCGATTCGCTCGGCTTTCGCGTGACGACTAAGAACGGCGTCGATTACGTCGCGAGAAAGGCGGCTGACAGTCGGGCGCGAGTCGATCAGGAGGTGTTCGTCTATCGGCCGCGCTATCGAAGCGCCGAGTCGCTGCGCGGCCTGGTCGAGCCGGTGATCGGCACACGATCGATGATGCCGATGTCTGCGATTGCTGCTGCGTCGCCCGCTGCGGCAAGTCCGGTTCAGGTTCCGGGCGCGCCGATCAGCTCGGCGAGCGATGTTCTGGTCGCGCCAGTGGCTGCGGGCGTGCAGGCGCGCGGTAACGAGCTGGTGATCGTCGGCTCGCATGATGAAGTCGCGATGCTTCGGAAGCTGGTGCCCGATCTCGATACCGCGCCGGGTGAGGTTGTCGTGCGCGGATGGGTGTATGAGGTCGCTAACACTGATTCGGCTAACTCGGCGTGGAGCATCGCGGTTCGGTTGTTGAGCGGACAGCTCAGGCTTTCGAGCGGGGACACGTCGTCTGATGCAAGCGCGATGAGATTCACGGGGCCGGGCGTCGACGCGGCGATATCCGCGCTGAACGCCGATTCGCGATTCAAGGTCGTCAGCTCGCCACACGTGCGGATCGTCTCGGGCGAACACGTGCGGCTGAATGTCGGGCAACAGGTGCCGACGCAATCGAGCGTCAGCTATCAAGGGTCGAGCGGCACGCCCGTTCAGTCGATCACGTATCAGGATGCGGGCTTGATATTCGACGTGGAGCCGACCGTGATGCGCGATGTGATCGAGTTGAAGGTGCGTGAGGAGATTTCCGATTTCGTCGCGACGAAAACCGGCGTCGACACGTCGCCGACGAAAAATACGCGCCAGCTACAGACGGTCACGCGCTTGAGGGATGGCGAACTGGTGGTGCTCGGCGGGCTGATACAGGATCGCGACGCGACGGCGCGCAGTGGGTATTCGTGGCTGCCGAGCTTTTTCGATGGTCGTTCCAGCTCGAAGCAACGGACAGAGGTGCTGCTCGTGTTGCAGGTTCAGCGAATCTGAGCGAGTCAGCGAATTTTATTTATCGTTACATGTAACGGATATTGATTTGTCGTTACGCGTAACGTAAAATAAGGTCAATGTCGATAAGGAGCACGCGCCATGATCCAGCCTGAAGATACGAAAATAATTCCGTTACCGCTCGCGCCTGTAACGGAAAATCGCGGTCGCGGTCGTCCGCGAAAGGAAGGTGGAGCGTTGACGAATGCGCAACGTCAGGCGGCATACCGCGCACGGCGCAAGGCATCAGGCAATCCCGTTACGGTAACGAAAAATATTCCGGCTGCTGCCGATGGTTATGACGAGCTGGTCATGGAAAACGAGCGGCTTCGCGAAGAATTGGCGCAGCTTCGTCGCGATTTAGAGGCGTCGAAGCGCAAGGCTAGCGGCGAGCAACGATCGCGCACGTCAGTCGTGCATGAGGTCGATTGGGTTCGACGCGTGGTGCGGCTGCCGCTTTGCGGGAGTGAGGATTACGATCGCCGCCGATTCAGTTTTACGTTCGACGAACGGGCATATTTCGCGCTTGATCGGCTGGCGGTTGATGCGGGGATATCAAAGGCTGATGTGGTTGAGCGTTTGGCGTTTTGGGCTGACGAGTTGATGCTGGGATCGTTCCGCGACGACGTTGCGGCGTTTAACCGTTACCTCGATCGCGGACGTAACGAAAAATCAGGCGTCTAGCGTCAGGAGTGTCCGGCCGTGGTCGAAGCGACGTAGGGCGACGGCGGTAATGCGGAGTCCGGGCGGTCGTCGCGCGGCTTAGCGCGGCTCGCCGGACCGAGTAGCGGGTACTCGCGAGGTCGGTGAGCGGAGGCGTTGCGGCAGCAAACCATCCTTCTGCAAGACGCTGCCACGCGGGGCGCTTCCGGCGCGATAGGCGCGGGCGTAGGCGGTTCCGTGAGGAGGGTTGGGGTTCAGCAGCGCGCGGCTCGCCCAGCGCAGCAGAGCGCGCCGGGCGGGCCGCGCGCAGCGCGGCCCCTAAACTTGTATCAGGGACACTTAACGGATACGACACGCTGACGAGCGCATCGAGCAAGGACAGAAAGACGGTCCAGAAAAAGGAAAGCCCCGGTCGCGGGAACGATCGGGGCTTTGTGAAGCAGTGCACTACAAGGACGAGTTGCAATGCACGACGCAAGTATAGGCGATTACTCGCCGTTTCGTAGGGAGTGGGTTGTCCGTGGTCGGAATTTCGGCGACGGGCAGGTCGAGGTGACGGCGACACGTTTCGATCGGTACATGGGCGCTCAATCGATGTGGGCCGTGCCCAAGGCGAAGCGTGGCGAGTCGGAGAACAGCGAAGCGAACCTGATGGACGCGGCGAAGCGTGCGAAGCAGCAGGTGCGGTTGCGTTGCAAGGCGATTGGAGCGGATCGAATGATCACGTTGACGTATCGGGAGAACATGCTCGACAAAGCGCGCCTCAAGCGCGATTTCGACAAGCTGCGGCGGCGTCTCGGCGCGCTGGGAAGCTTCCAGTATGTCGCCGTCGCGGAGCGGCAGAAGCGCGGCGCGTGGCATTTACATGTGGCGGTGAAGGGCCGGCAGAACTATCGCGTTCTGCGCTCGATCTGGCAAAGCATCGTCGGCATCGGAAACGGGCAGATCAACGTGCGCAACCCGTTCAAGGAAAAGGGCCTGAGGCACAAGCTCGCGTCGTATCTCGCGAAGTACATCGCGAAGGATTTTGCCCAGCACGCGCTCAACGAAAAGCGCTACTGGACGAGCCGCGGCATTGTCGTGCCGGAGGTTATGCCGATCGGTCACATTCTCTCGAACGACCCTGCGGAGGCGCTGAAAACTGCGTTCGAAGCCGCGTTGCGCGCCGGCGCGACGTTGGATCGCTGCCAAGCATTCTGGCGGCAGGAACTCGGGGTGTTCTGGTTATCGACGCGCGAAAACTAGGCGCAAAAGACATCAAATCTAGGCTGATTCGGACATCGTACTAAAGAGCTGAACAGTTCAACCGATATTCGCTGGATCAATGACGCAGAGGCGTTTGGAATGGTCTTTGAGGATGTAATCGGAATCTACATGTTGGAGAAGAAGCACCGTAGCAAGGAGCGGGATCAATACTCCTTGAAGCGGTTACAACCGCACTTCAGCGGTCGCGATCTGCGGAAATTGAAGCGGGGCGACGTTCGACGGTACGTGTCTGCTCGGCTCGCGGATGGCGTCTGTGAGTCAACGGTGAAGCGTGAGCTCAGGCTGTTGTCCGCGGCTATCAACTTTGTGCGGACCGAGCACGACTATCCAGAACTGGCGAACCCGGTGCAGAGCCTCGGCCTTGATGGTGGTGAGTCGCGCGTTCGCTGGATATCTCGAAGCGAGGCGGTGGAGCTGATTCTCGCGGCCGGGGCGGCGGCACGGCAACCGCATCTTCGGAACTTCGTGCGGCTCGCCTTGAGCACGGGGTGCAGGAAAAACGAGCTGCTCGCGCTCGAGTGGCACCGCGTCGATTTCGAGCGTTCGCATTTTCGACTCGAGTGCGAGCACACGAAGAACGGTAAGCGTCGGTTGGTGCCGCTGAACAGTGGCGCGTTGTCGGCGCTGAGGGATCAGCGTGATTGGGTGGCGCGACATTGCGCCGGGTCTGAGTGGGTGTTTGCCTCTAGCTCAGGAAGGCGAGTCAGCAACCTACAAAAAGGGTTCGTCGCGGCGTGTGCTCGCGCCGGCATCGAGGATTTCCGCATCCATGATCTGCGACACACGTTCGCCTCGTGGCTCGTCATGGAGGGGGTGTCGTTGTACGTCGTCAAGGATCTGTTGGGGCACTCCTCCATAACGGTGACGGAGCGCTACGCGCATTTGTCGCCCGATCACGGGCGCGTGGCGGTGCAGAAGCTCTCGCCGCTATGAGGCAGTGGGTAAATTGCAAAAATATAGCAAATTTGCTAACATGACGCAAAATTGGACTATTGTCTACTATAACGAGCGCGTCAAGCGCGACGTTTTCGCACTGCCTGCGGGGATCTTGGCGGATTATCTGCGGCTCCTAGATTTGATGCAGGAGTTTGGTGCTGATCTGCGCATGCCGCATTCGCGGGCAATGGGGGGCGGATTGTTTGAGTTGCGCCCAAAAGGCAGGGAAGGCATCGGGCGCGTGTTTTACTGCACCCATGTTGGACAGCGGGTCGTGGTCCTGCATTCGTTTGTGAAGAAAACGCAGGAGACGCCTCAGAATGAGCTGCGAACCGCTCGGGTGCGTTTAAGTGAGGTGCGTAATGGCTAAGGTAGTCGTGAAGCGTGCTAGTGCTGAAGGCTTCAACCCGATCCAGCACACGGTAGATGATACGGAGCATCTGCTGGCAAAGCCGGGAGTCAGAGTGGCGTATGATGCTCTGGAAGATGAGTACATGGCTCTGCGGGCCATTTTGGCTATTCGGCATGAGGCCGGATTGACGCAAGCTCAAGTGGCAGAGCGCATGGGAACTACGGCGTCAGCGGTTTCGCGACTTGAGGCATCTCTGTCTAGTGAAAAGCACTCACCCTCCTTTGCGACGCTGCGCAAGTATGCTGCTGCGTGTGGCAAGAGATTGGTGATTTCGTTTGCTTAATGGTTCCCAAAGCGCGTGAGGATTCATGCAATGGGAGACGAAAATGGCAGGCGGTATTCAAAAGCTTCTGTTCATTGATACTAACATTTGGTTGGATTTCTATCGCGCGAGAAACGAAGCCTATCTTGGGCTGTTGCCGCGCCTCGAAACGCTAAGTAATAGAATTATCGTCACTCATCAACTGGAGTCGGAATATAAGCGGAATCGGCAAAATGTTATTTTGGAGAGTGTGTCTGAGCTTAAGAATAAAATGCCTGATAAGGTGCCGAGTATTGGGGTGTTGGCTACCACAAAGGAATTTGAAATGCTTAATCGTGATATTGATAGCGCGAGAAAACGCATCAAGAATTTACAGGGCAAGTTGATTTCGATACTCGAGCGGCCCGCGGAAAAAGACCAAATCTACCAGGTAGTGCATCGAATCTTTCACCGTGATCATCCTCTCGTGCTCACACGAGAAGACAGGCACAACGACGCGCGCAAGGACATTCGCGACCGTGCATATAGAAGATTTATGCATGGATGCCCGCCGCGAAAGAGAAACGACACGTCGTATGGAGATGCAATTAATTGGGAGTGGATGATCGATTGTTCGATTCAGGCGAACGCAGAATTGGTGATTGTGTCGCGTGACGGCGATTACGGATCAACATATGACTCAAAGTCGTATATTAATGATCATCTGAGGCAAGAGTTCTCGAACCGAGTAAGTCAAAGGCGTGAGCTGTTGTTGTATACGAAGGTATCTGACGCGCTCAAGCATTTTCATGTCACGGTGACACATGCTCAGGAGAGAGCGGAGGCGGATTTGGTTGAACAAATGGCCCTTGGAGACAAGTTACTGAATGAGTTGCTGGGCCAGTCGCAGCCGGTGCAAGACATCGCTAGCATAGGTGACAATACGATGGAGAGTGATCTGGAATAGAGCCTTTGAAATGGCATGTCGGACAGTTGTATCGCAATATGGCGAACAGAAGAGGTGAGCGTTGCAAACCGTTGCATGATTGTTTTTGCTAGCGCGGTGACAATTCGGCGGGCTTTCTGGGCGCCTCTCGTTGCACTCCATGTTTGCGCGGAAAATACATGAAACCCTGTCAAAACTGGCAGGATGGTTTCACTTTTCTGCCTCGTGCTACATTCCCCGCGAGATTTTCTCGTTGGGGTTCAAGATGGGGTTTGCGTTCATCCACGAGGGCGATACGACGACGCACGGAGGGCGAGTGATCGCCTGTATGTCGACATTTATTGCTTATGGAAAAGCAATCGCCTTACTTGGCGACATGGTGTCTCCATTCTTCAACGTGGAACCGTGAACGGCGACGCTCCGGTTTTCAACTCGAAGACGAGCAGCAACGCGTGGCTTCGGCGTCTCGATGTTTCCAGCGACGAACTGTTGGCCGCGAAAGCGGCGGTCCTCGATACGCCGAGACTCTCTGATTCTTTGTCGTAACCCGCGCGAGCCCTGCGTGGCATGCATTTACTTGATCCACTGTGGGTTCGCGATTATCATTTCACCGTGTCTAAAACAGCAGACACCCGGATTGGCGTCCGGAAATGCACAAGGCGGGCGACCGCCGAAAGGCGGTATTTTTTCGCCTGCACGTCATGTGCCGCTTATGGTCGGGCCTTGACGGGGGAGCCCTCGGGCTCGCCGGTTCCTTGTGCTCCGGTACGCCAACCTTGTCTTGTGCCCGGCCACCCCATTTGGCGTTGGGGGCCGGGTTACCTTACCCGCACAAGGAGCCCGCAACATGCAAGAAGTTGTCGCTCGTCCTGAGCTTTCGCAATCCCCTCTTGAGATTATCCGCGCGGCGATACGTGCCGCCGCAGTTGCGCCATCGGATCGAGCAGCCCTCGATGCGTGCGGCGACGCGCTGCGCCTTTTGGCAGCCATTGCCACAAGGAGCGGGGGAGCTGATGCATAAGCCCTTCTCTAGTCCGCTCGACGCCGCAATGATAAACGTGGAGCGCCTTAGCGCGCTGGCGGGCCTGCTGGCGATTGAAGATGTTGTTTCCGCGTTTGCCAACTTATCGCCACTCGCGCAGGTGGCGTTATTTGGCACATTCGAGTCTGGGTTGGTTGAAGTCCGTACGGCCTTGTTGCAAATGGCGAAAAATGGGGATGGCAGAAGTATTTCGGCTCCGTTTTAATCTTCAGACGCATGCGCTTGAGCGAGATAGCGCTGCGGGGGCGTGCTCGCAAGCGATTTGCGATCCGAAGGCGGGCACACCGCGTAGTCGGCCACGGCTATGCCTTGCAACTGAAAGCTGTAAGTGTTAGCATTTCGCCATCGAGCCCTTGGCAGTAAGCCGTCGCACCTCATCCAGCGACGCGCCGAACCCTAGGGCTTTTTGCTTTTTGAATTCAAAAAATCATAAGGGGCATGCATGCCTACAGCGGTTTTGATCGACGGGGCCTTTTTTATTAAGCGCTTTCGCGCTATCGAACCCCAAAACGCGTACGATGCGGAGAGGGCGGCGGAGTGTGCACACCGATGGGCCTGCGCACATCTGTCCCCTAAAATATCCCGCCGCAACGGTGGTAATCAGGATCAGCAGGGTGGCCGGCATCCGGAGCGACGCGAGCTGTACCGAATTTTCTTCTACGACTGTCCGCCACTTATCAAGAAGATGCACAACCCGATCGACCGTCGGGCGATTGATTTTGGTAAAACGCCGGAGGCGTCCTTTCGGTTGGAGCTGCATGCTCGTTTGCGCGAGATGCGGAAAGTTGCACTCCGCTTGGGGCATCTGTCGATGGATGCTCGCTGGACGATCAAACCGGACAAGATCGCCGATTTGCTGAAAGGCAAGATGCAGTCGGCGGAAATCACGCCTGATGACGTTGTGGTCGACGTGCGCCAGAAGGGCGTTGATATGCGAATCGGCGTCGACGTTTCTTCGTTGGCGTTTAAGAAGCAGGTTGATCAGATTGTGCTTGTGGCCGGAGACGCGGACTTCGTGCCAGCCGCAAAGCAAGCGAGGCGCGAGGGTATCGACTTCATCCTCGATCCGATGTGGCAGCGCATCTCTCCGAACCTACAAGAGCACATCGACGGTTTGCGTTCCACCTGCCCGCAGGTGCAGCGGCTAGCGAGAGGCGAGAACGTGCAGCCCGCCAACGCAAACAAAGATGTGACTGATGCGTAGCCAGCACGTTTGTGCGTGACTGGCTGGTCGGAGCGGCAGGAGGCGTTATGTTTAGTCATCGCGCCGGATAGTTATTATGCGGCGACCAAATACTAGATGTTTGGTAGAATCACCACTAGATGACTGGCAACCGGGAGGCCCCGCCATGGCACACGCACTCGATATGATTGATCAGCACACCCTCGAACAGCTCGTGCAGGCGAACAGCGTGCGCGGCGCCAACGTGATCGCCCAAGCTGGCGGCTGGGGCGTCGTGATTCAGTACGGGATGACGGAGCGCGTGTTGGCGGTGCGGCGCGGTCACATCCGCATCTGGCCAAAGCTCGACACGCTGGTTGCGTTTTTGCGTCGCCTCGGGATCGCGCGTTTTCAGGTTGACGCGACCAGTTACGATGCGGCCGCCAAACCGGCGCGCGCGCGCGTCGATGCGGCCGAGCGGATGCGTCATGCGCATGAGGCTGCGGCGTACGATCGCTGGATGCGTGAGCAAGTGCAAGCGTCGCTCGATGATCCGCGTCCCGGTATTCCGCATGAACAAGTGCAACAGGAGATGGCCGTGAAGAAGGCCGCACTGCGCAAACGGCTGGCACGGGCCGGGGGTAAGGTTTGATCGTCGAATGGCGCGCGCTTGCACGGGAAGACCGCAGCAACTTGTTCGATTTCATCGCGGCTGATAATCCGGTCGCCGCGCTTGAACTGGACGACCGCATCGAGCGTTTGACCGACGCGTTGGTCGAGCATCCGGAACTTTACCGGGTGGGACGGGTGCGCGGAACGCGCGAGATGGTGCTGACGTCCAGCTACCTGTTGGTCTATCGCGTCAGAAAGAAGGCGGGGGTGGTCGAAATCGTACGCATTGTCGGTGCTCGGCAGCGTTATCCGAAAGATTAGTAGTTCTGCAAACTTGGGAAGGGTTCCCAAGGTTTGCCGCCAACTGCAACCTGAGCCGCGACTCCTTCCTGAGCCGAGTTGTTCCCCGGACATGGTTGTTCCATCCGAGCCCGCGTCAGTCGTTCAGAAACTGGTGTCGTCCTGAATCTGCTATCCTTTTCTTCACTATGGCCGGCCCCGATCTCAGTGGACTTCTAAATCCTGACCTGCTCGTCTGGGCGCGCGAACAGTCGCGCATGGGCGTGGATGCTGCTGCGCAAAAAATTGGTCAGTCAACGGAGCGTTTGACGGAATGGGAAAGCGGGGAGCGTGTTCCAACACTCTCTCAATTGAGGACGTTGGCTAACGTCTATAAGCGTTCGATAGGAGTCTTCTTTCTTAACGAACGCCCGAAGGTTCCGCATCGTCCAGTTGACTATCGTCAGCTTGAGGTTAGCGCGATCGAGTTTATGACTCCGGCGCTGGCAAATGGCATTCGTGAGGCTGAAGCGAAACGTGAGGCTGCGTTGGATATCTTGGCGCAGTTGGAGGACGAGCCACCTGCTTGGAATCTGTCAATCGCGCGTGATATGCAGCCGGAGGCGGCCGCTGCGATGTTGGTGGAGCGGCTTGGCATCACAATGGCGACACGAGCAAGATGGACGGACCACTACGAAGCATTGAACGGTTGGCGTTCGGCGATCGAGTCTCTTGGCGTAATGGTTGTTCAATTGAGCAGGGTACCGATAAGGGAGATGCGTGGGTGTTCCCTTGCAATCTTTCCTCTACCGGTCATCATCTTGAACAGCGCTGATAGTCCGTTAGGTCGCGTATTTACATTGCTCCACGAGCTTACTCACTTGGCTCGTGCTGAAAGTAGCCTTTGCGATATCGTTGAAGACGGTCAGCGCGAACCGCTGTACGAAGAAGTCGAAATTTACTGCAATCACGTTGCTGGTAACGCTCTCGTTCCTCGGACCGAGTTGTTAGCGCTTAATGACGTTCAGCAGGCTAGCCGTACAACTACATGGGGAAATGACCAGCTACGAGTAATAAGCCGTAGATTCTGGGCCAGTCGTGAGGCCATCTTGAGGCGCTTACTTGACATGGGAAAGACGTCAAGGGTGCACTACCAGGAGATGCGTGCGCGCTTCGTCGCGGAGTATGAGGCGCTACGTGAGGATAGTAGTGGACGAGTGCCACAGTATCGATTGGTGCTTCTTAGTAACGGCAGATATCTAACGCGTTTGGCAGTTAATGCCTATGCTTCAAGCACCATTACGGGGTCTGAGCTTTCTCGCATCCTGAACACCAAGCTTGACCACCTCCCAAAAATCAAGAATGCACTTCGGGGTGAGGTTATTGCGTGAGATGGTGCTTTGATACTAGTGCTCTGATCGAGCCTTGGGTACGTTTGTACCCGCCGGACTTGTTTGCGCCTATTTGGCAGAAACTAACCGAGCTTTGTGAGGCGGGGGACATCGTCGCCCCTATCGATGTTCTCCATGAGTTGGAGAAGCAAAAGGACGACCTCCATGATTGGGCGGAGAGCGAAGCCAACGAGATGTTTCTAGACCCTGATAGAAGAGATGTGGCTGCGCGAATTTGGACAGTCGGATAAGTGGAGCGACCGGGGCCTGAGCCAGCGATAATGCCGGCAAAGGAACCTGGAAGATGACGAAGAGAACCCGACGGACGCACTCAGCGGCGTTCAAAGCGAAGGTGGCACTGGCAGCGGTCAAAGGCGAGCGGACGCTGGCCGAATTGGCGCAGCAGTTCGATGTACACCCGAACCAGATCACGGAATGGAAACGGCAATTGCAGGAGCGCGCGGCGGACGTGTTCGGCGTGGGCGGTGCGCCGTCGAACGAGCCGCCGGTTGATCTGAAATCGCTGCACGCGAAGATCGGGCAACTGACGCTGGAAAATGATTTTTTAAGCGGCGCGCTCGACAAGGCGGGATTGCTGAGCGCAAAGAAATGATCGACCGTAAGCACGCTTTGCCGATTTCGCAGCAGGCCCGTCTCGTCGGCGTGGCGAGATCGAGCGTGTATTACCGACCGCAGCCGGTGAGTGAAGCGGATCAGTTGCTGATGCGACGGATCGACGAATTGCACATGGAGTTTCCCTTTGCCGGGGCGCGGATGCTGGCGCGCCTGCTGCGTCGGGAAGGCCATGAGGTTGGCCGTCGCCGAGTGCGGACGTTGATGAAGCGCATGGGCGTAGAGGCGTTGTACTGCAAGCCGAACACGAGCCGTCGCAACGCGCAGCACAAGATCTGGCCGTACCTGCTGCGCGGCATGAAGATTGACCGGGCGAATCAGGCGTGGGCACTCGACACGACCTACATTCCGATGGCACGAGGCTTCGTGTACCTGACGGCGGTGGTGGACTGGTCGAGCCGCAAGGTTCTCGCGCATCGGGTGGCGATCACGCTGGAAGCCGTACATGCTGTCGAGGCGCTGGAAGAAGCGTTCGCCCGCTACGGGCGGCCGGACATCGTGAACACCGACCAGGGCAGTCAGTTCACGGCCAACGCGTTCACCGAGGCGGTACTCAGTCGGGGCATCCGGCTGTCGATGGACGGCAAGGGAAGCTGGCGCGACAACGTATTCGTCGAACGGGTCTGGCGGAGCATCAAGTACGAAGAGGTCTACCTGAAGGCGTATGAGTCGGTCAGCCATGCCCGGCGCTCCATCGGCGAGTACATCAGCTTGTACAACCGGAAACGGCCCCATTCGAGCCTGGCGGATCAGACGCCGGATGAGGCATACTTCGCGACGCTGCCTGCGATCAAATCGGCAGCATAATTGCCTCGGACGTTCCACTTAAAAATCTCAGAAGACTGTCCGAACGAGCGAAGCCACCTCTGAAGTGTGATCGAGGTGTTCAAAAAAGTAGTCAATGACCACCCGGGGTTTATGAAAGTGAACTCCACAAAATCAGGCGCTGATCCGGCTGTCGTTGCTTTTGCGGAAGCGCATGGCCTCGTTGTTGTGACATACGAGACGATGGCAAAGAAAGATGCTGCTCCGAAAATTCCAAACGTTTGTGAGGCACGGGGGCTTGAATGTGTTCAGCTTATCGATGTACTGAGGGCAGTTGACTTTAAGCTTGGTGGATAGATGGTTTCCTTAACGGCAACAGGAAGAAGCTGAATGCTCTGAACGGTTGCTTGACTGCTTCGAGTAGCGTTACCAAGAATTGACACACTCGCTGCCCTCCGAAGGCAGGGGTTGCTGGTTCGATCCCAGCCGGGCGCGCCAAGTCTTTGTTTTCTTCGGCTTTTTCAGCCGCGTCAGCCGGTTTTGAAGTCAAGCTCACCACGGCGGTAGCGCCAAGCACCACAGTCGCCGCTACGCCCGCCGCACGCAGATTCCCCAAAGCACGAATCCATACTGACGCCCGATCGGCTTCGAGCGTCGTTTCGATCGCCGCGAGCGTCTCGAATACCGGCAGCCCCGTCAGTTATGCAAGCTGGGCGATATGCGTCGCATCGGGCTTTTACTTGCCCTTCCGCCATTCCGACAACTTCGACGGCGCGACCCCGAGCTGCTCCGCGAATGCGGACAGGCTCCCTTGAGTCCGTTGGGCGGCGTCGAGCAGTTCTGCAGTCATCGTAACATTTCCCTTGGCCGACTTAGCATTTTCCTAGATACTTCTCTCGAACTTGGGAAATTGCTAATAAATTGGCTTATTCCTAAGACTGGAGTCTAGCAGGGTATCGGTATGGGTTAAATCGGTTCCTATTTATCGCTGGCGGGGGTGCCGGAACTGCTTGGGGTTGTAGATCACCCGCTTGATCGGATCGAGTTCTCTTTGCCTATGTAATTGCGCGCGTCGGCGACTCGATCGAAAGGCGACACCGATCGCAGCGAGTGCAATGGCGATGAGGAGTCGGGCCTCGATCGTCAGTGCTGCCCAAGTCAGCGTAATGCGGCTGAGCACGTTGTAGGCGAGTTGTTCGGAGTTCATTTTGGCCCGGTGTTGTTGTAATCGTATGCGGCCATTTTTTTACCACACCGATCGCCTATTGAGCGCGGGGATATATCAATCAACCACGAGTAGCGGGGTAGAAGATGAAAGGCTTGAAATTCGACCGATTGGTAACGCTGGCATAGTCGTTGTCATTTCCCGAGTAACGTCGCTTGTACATAAAATTTACGACACACATGCCCCATTATTTCCGATGATAGAATCTTGAAGTGAAAGAGAATTGCCAGGATAGTTGCTTGTTGACAAGCCCCCAGTTGGAATTCGGGCATTAACGGGCCGTTTATGGCTTGCGCAACCCCGGTCACCGTACAACGTCGGTGCGGGTATAGGCGCGAACTCAGCGCTGCAGATAGCGTAGTAGTCGATCGCGTACGAGTTCGCGATCGGCGTCGGCGAAACCGAGCACGACGCGAACCGGATACTGCGCGAATGGCCCGCCCGGCTCGACGAACGCCTTCTGGCCCTCCTGGTGGACACGCGCGATGCGCGAGAGCCGTTCGTCGAAGCCGATCGCAAGGCCTGCCGTAAATACCGCGCCGTGCGCAGCTCCGAAATGTCGCCTCGCGCTTCACGCGGCGCATACGCCGAACGTCATGTCGAGTCCGCTCTTGACGCTCACGATCGCGAAAATTCCGCCGCAGCGCGGACACGTCACCATGTCGCCAAGCAACCCGACGCCTACACCCAACGTAGTCCTCAAGGTGAAAACCATGCATCTGACCGCCAGGAGTCTGTTGCTCGTCGCCATCCTCAGCCCGCTTTCGGCGGCCGCGTTCAACGAAGAGCAGGGGTATAACCAGTGCATTCTCAACGCGTTGCGGGGAAGCCGGAACCCGACCGCGACGGGCTTCATGCGCAATGCGTGCGATCAGCTCTACCGGAATTGGGCGATGTTGCTGCCGCGCGACCGCGCGTATCACACGTGCATCCTGGATAGCCTCGGGGGCGTGAAGGACACTTACGCCGTGCAGGAGCTCGTCGCCGCCTGTTCTCGGCAGAGCGAAGGCGCGAGGCCCACGTTCAAGTAGCGCGACAACCGCGATCTCCATCTTCCGCCGAACACGAATCGCGTCCGTGCCGAATCGGCGACTTGACTGCCGACAACCCTGCTCGTGGGTGCAACGCGGCATCGGGCTCGCGCCGCGCTCGTCAGCGTCTCGCGTGCGCCGGCGTTCCTTCGCGCCAGTTCCGTTGGCTTGCCGCCGGACACGGGCCGCCCTCGCCTGATCGCGCGCCGCGCCGCGCCGCACCCTCGGCTTCGGGCGCAATGTTTCTAAATTTGTAATTTTTCATGAATCTATGTAATCACCATACGCTCCGAGTACCGGATCGGCGGCGGGAGGAATCCTTTATTGATCGCCCCATACACGGATCTTGATTCAATTTCTCTAATGAAAAATATAAAACGACAGAAAGGGGGTTCTCGATAAATTTATTGGCGTCATTCGAATGGAGAACCTAGCATCAATTTCATTGGTATCGCGAATAGCTTCCAAACGTCGGTCTTGCCGATGTCCGGCATGTTTGCAGCAAAGGAGGCGAAATGAGCACTACCGATTCGAGAAGCGCAACGAGGTCCTCGTCAATTTCTCCGCGGCACGGTCGCGTCATCACGCCCGAATCGCGCGCCGTGTATCTCTACGAAGCAGGCAAGCTCGACTTCGGGCAGGTCAACGAGCTGGAAGGCGGCAAATTCTTTCCCGCGACACAAGGTGGGCTGAGAGATCCGGACGCGCCGGACGATGTCGCCAACGGCGTGCCGCCGCACGACGGCGAAATCGCGAGCGGCGGGCGCACGGCGGATGCCCGTGCGCAACTCAACGAACCCGATTCCGTCGCACATTGGCAGAAGCATGCGGTGCGCTCGGGGCAGTCGCTGCAAATCACGTGGTCGTATTCGATGCCGCACAAGACGCGGCGCTGGACGTACTGGATCACCAAGCCGGGATGGGACACCCACGCGCGGCTCGCGCGCGCGCATTTCGAGCCCGATCCGCTGAAGGTCTATCTGAACACGTATCAGCCGTACTGGGGGCCGGACGCAGACCGGGAGCTGATTCCCAGAGGCGACACGATTCACGAATTCAATCTGCCCGCTCGCACCGGCTATCACGTGCTGCTCGCGACGTGGGACGTCGCCGATACCGCCAACGCGTTCTATCAGGTGATCGACCTGAATTTCGCGTGAATCGGCTTGCGGTTTTCGCGATCCGCCGCGGTTGGCGGCACGAATGAAGCATCGCGGCCATCGGATTCGAGACCGTTCGGTGGCCGTCCCGCGCCTCGATTGTCGCGGCGATTCGCATCGTGCGTGTTCGCCCGGGTTGCGCGGCCGTCAGCTCGGCTTCGAAGCATGCGACACGTTCGCCGGAGGTTCCGATGTCCTATGTATACGTCGATGGTGCCGATCCTCGTTATTCGACGCTTCAAAAGGGCTTCAACCTGCGTTGGCCGCCAACGGCCAAGGCCGGCGCGGCGGCGATCTATGTCTGCCGCACGGCGGACGACGTGATCGAGGCGTCGCGCGACGCGCTCGCAAAAGCCTGCCGGATCACGGTGCGCAGCGGCGGGCACTGCTACGAAGGCTTCGTCGCGAACCGGCTGCCGGACGACGTCGGGCGGCCGCTCGCGATCGTCGATCTCGGCCTGATGTCGGGTTTCGATTTCGATCCGCGCGGGCAGATCGCGTCGCCGTTCGATGCCGCCGGCTCGGCGCGCTATCGGGTTCGCGTCGCAGCGGGCAGCCAGAACTGGGACGGCTATGTCGGCCTGTACAAGACCACGGGCAAGACGCTGCCCGGCGGTTCGTGCTACTCGGTCGGCGCGGGCGGTCATATCGTCGGCGGCGGGTACGGGCTGCTGTCGCGCATGCACGGGCTGACTGTCGACTGGCTGACGGGCGTCGACATCCTGACGCCCGCCTCCGGCGGCGGCGCGCTCGACGCGAAGCACGTGCATCTCGGCAGCGCCGACCCGATGGACCGGGCGCTCTTCATCGCGTGCCGCGGCGGAGGCGGCGGCAATTTCGGCATCATCCTGAACTACTATTTCAACGCGCTGCCCGACGCGCCGCGCACCGCGTATTGGCTGCCGCTCGCCTACGACTGGTCGGACTTCACGCAGGCGAGCTTCGGCCAATTCATCCGGGCCTACTGGGACTGGTTCAGCCGCAACGACGCGAACTGGAACGCCGCGGATCCGGCGCTCGCGAACGGCGGGCTGTTCACGCTCCTGAAGCTGCAGCATCGCTCGACCGGGCCGATCGTGCTCGCGATCCAGTACACGGGCAAGGACGGCGTGGTCGGCGGTGCGGCGGATGCGCCGTTCATCGATTTCGTCGACACGATGAATGCGGCCGCGGGCCGGATGCCTGTCATCTGGGATCGGTTCGTCGCGCCGAATCTGCCGGCGCTCGGGCATCCGCTCGCCGGGGCGCGCCTGGCGCACGCGACACGGAGCGCGCTGAAGATGGATTGGCTGTATCTGACGCAGACGATCAACGGTTCGGGCGCGAACCGGCGCGGCAAGTACAAGTCGGCGTACCAGATCGGCAATTTCGGCGACACCGAGATCGACGCGCTGTGGCGATATCTGAATACCGCGGACGATCCGCGTCTGAATCAGACGCTCGTGCAGATCGATTCGTACGGGGGCTGCGTGAACGCGAACGACGAAGGCGCGAATCCGACGTCGGTCTGTCAGCGGCAATCGCTGTTGAAGTCGCAGTATCAGACTTACTGGACGAATCCCGACGAAGACGCATTCCACGTCGAATGGCTGCACGACCTGTTCTCTGCGGTGCACGCGGATCAGGGCGGCAAGCCATATCGCGACGCGAGCGGCCGCTACGAAGGCTGCTACATCAACTACCCGGACATCGACATGAAGTATCTCGAGCGCGATCCGGCGCAGATCGATCCGCGGTGGCTCGAGCTGTACTACGGCGACAAGGCCGCGCGGCTGATCGCGACGAAGCAGGCGGTGGATCCGGGGAATCTGTTCCGGCATGAGATGTCGATTCCGCTGACGCCGCCGCGCGGTTGACCGCGCGATAACGGAGAGTTGGCCGGCGAACGCTTTCGGCCGCGCTCGCCGCCCGCCGCCCGCCGCCCGCCGGAGGCCGGTGCCGGCAAAGGCGTCGCATCGCATCAGACAAAAACGCTCGCGCACTTCGCGTAAACCCTAGAGCAAAAACCCTGGCACCGCGCCTTCCTCGGGTCAAGTCGCCCGTTCCCGCAGCCGTAAACCAATAGGTCCGCTCCACACCCACCGCTCCTCATGCTCTCCTCGATCCGGTCCCGCATTCTCGTCGCGTGCCTTGCCATCGTCATCGGCTCGCTCGTCATCAACACGGCGCTCAACTATTTCGTCGCCAATCGCTACAACCGCGAGTCCATCAGCCAGAACCTCAGCGCGGTGCTGACCGGCCACGAAACCGGCATCGCCGACTGGGTTGCGTCGAAGACGCAGATGATCGTGTCGGTCGAAGACGCCGCGATCTCGCCCGACCCGATCCCTTCGCTCAAGCAGATCGCCGCCGCCGGCGGATTCACGAACGTCTATGTCGGCTACGCGGACAAGACCGCGAAATTCTCGGACCCGACCGGCATTCCGCCCGACTACGATCCGACCGGCCGCCCGTGGTACAAGCAGGCTGCGCAGGCGGGCAAGCCGGTCGTCACGCCGCCTTACGTCGACGTCGGCACGGGCAAGCTCGTCGTCGCGTTCGCCGCGCCGATCGTGCGCGACGGCGCGCTGAAGGGCGTCGTGTCCGGCGACGTCGCGATGGACAGCGTGATCGCGAACGTCAAGGCGATCCATCCGACGCCCGGCAGCTTCGGGATGCTCGTCGACCGCGGCGGCCACATCGTCGCGCATGCCGATCCGAAGCTCACTCTCAAGCCCGTCACCGATCTCGCGGACGACCTGAGCATCGACGCGCTCGCCGCGTCGTCGTCTGACGAGAACGCCGCGCCGATCGACGCGCACGTCGCGGGCGCGGCGAAGCTGATGCGCGCGCGCGCCGTGCCGGGCACCGACTGGCTGACTGTCGTCGCGCTCGACAAATCCGATGCGATGGCCGGCATGCATTCGCTGCTGCTCGTGTCGATCGGCACGCTCGTCGCGCTCGTCGCCGCCGCCGCGCTGATCGTCGGCGCGATCACGGGCGTCGCGTTCCGGGGGCTCGCGCGCATTCGCGACGCAATGGAATCGATCGGCTCGGGCACGGGAGATCTGACGCAGCGCCTGCCCGATGCCGGCCGCGACGAAGTGGCGCAGATCGCGCGCTCGTTCAACGCGTTCGTCGGCAAGCTGCAGGACGTGATGCGCGTGATCCGCGACGCGAGCGATTCGGTGCGGCATGCGGCGGGCGAGATCGCGTCGGGCAATCACGATCTGTCGCGGCGCACGGAATCGGCGGCGGCGAGCCTGGAGCAGACGGCCGCGTCGATCGAGGAGATCACGTCGACGGTCACGCAGTCGGCGGGCGCCGCGCGCCAGGCCAACGACATCGCGACGAATGCGGCGAGCGTCGCGTCGCGCGGCGGCACGGTCGTGTCCGACGTCGTGTCGACGATGCACGAGATCGAGGGCGCGTCCGGCAAGATCAGCGACATCATCGGCGTGATCGACGGCATCGCGTTCCAGACCAACATCCTCGCGCTGAACGCGGCCGTCGAGGCGGCGCGCGCGGGCGAGGAGGGGCGCGGCTTCGCGGTCGTCGCGGGCGAGGTGCGCTCGCTCGCGCAGCGCAGCGCGCAGGCGGCGAAGGAGATCAAGGCGCTGATCGACTCGAGCGTGTCGAGCGTCGCGACGGGCGCGACGCTCGTCCAGCAGGCGGGGCAGACGATGAACGACATCGTCGGCACGGTTTCGAACGTGACGACGATCATGCGCGAGATCTCGAGCGCCGCCGACGAGCAGACGCGCGGCATCCAGGAAGTGAATCGCGCGGTGGCGCAGTTCGACGAGATGGTTCAGCAGAACGCGGCGCTCGTCGAGCAGTCGGCCGCGGCCGCTTCGGCGCTGCAGACTCAGGCGGTCGAACTCGCCGAGGCGGTCGGGAAGTTCAAGGTTGCGTGATCCGATTCCTCGGGGCGGCGCGCGACGCATTTTTTCAGCGGCGCCGACGCGTCGCCCGGCATCGTCAGGTTCGGCATGTCGCATGCGCCCGGAGACGAACGAGCCGCGGTGCAGCGCATCGGGTTCAGTCGCCGCCGCGCGCGAGCCAATCGATCAACGCCTGCGTGACGAATGCCGGATTCTCGAGATTCGAAATATGCCCGGCTTTCGGCACGAACACCTTTTCGCAGCCGATCAGCGCCGCGATTTCGTCGGCTTCCTCGGGCGGCCGCGCGACGTCGTTCGCGCCGCACATCACGAGCGTGCGCTCAGCCGGCAGCGCGCTGAGTTTCGCGCGCGCGTCTTCGCGGCCAAACGTGATCTTGCCGAGCGGAATCACCGAGTCGCGCAGCCTTTCGGCCGTGAACGCCTGCAGCGCGCGCCGGAAGCCCGCAGGCAGTTCGCTCGCGAGATCGATGCCGGGGCGGAAGAAGATCGGCACGATCGCGTCGAGCAGCGGCGCGGGAATCGCGCCTTGCGCGTCGATGGCCGCGAGCATCTGGAAATATTTGTTGCGCGTCGCGTCGGGCTCGACGCCGACGTAGGTGTCCATCAGCACGAGACGGTCGATCCGTTGCGGCGCGCGATGCGCGAGCGGCACCGCCCACATGCCGCCCACCGACAGCCCGACGATCGAGCAGGTGTCGATGCCGAGATGATCGAGGAGCGCGCACATCTGCATCGCAAGATCGTCGAGGTCGTTCGTGCCGTCGGGCAGCGGGCCGGATTGGCCATGTCCCCACAGGTCCGGCGCGATCACGCGATACGACTTCGAGAGCGCTTCGAGTTGCGGCTCCCACATCGACGAATCCCACAGGTAGCTGTGCCCGAACAGCACGGGCGCGCCGGAGCCCCTGATCTGATAGTGCAGGGGTTGGCCATCGATAGTGACGAAAGGCATGTCGATAAGGTCGCTTGGCAATGAATCGGTTAAGGGAATTCGGTGAACGCGCGCAATCGATGCGCGTGCCGAAGCAATCGGCGGCAATCGTGTGGATTGCCGCTTTCGAGTGCGGGATGGGGAAATTGTCGCACCACCCCATCTCGGCCGTTTGTCGAAATCGAGCGCACAGGCGGCCGTCGCCGTTGCCCAGGGGGCGGCGCTCGTCGAATGGCGAATTCGTGCGGTCTGCGCGTGCCAAGTGGGTCTGCACGGTCGACATCGCGAAATGTACGGATCGAATCGCATCGACGAAATGCGCGACAGGCGCGTGCTGTTGCGGTCGCTCGACATTCGGCACTTTTTTGGTTCATCGCGGATTACCGGGGAACGCGGCGCGGATCTTGAGAAAGAAGTATTCCTCGTCGCGGTACCCGTAAGCCCGACGCTTGATGACCTTGATGGTGTTGTTGATGCCTTCGACGATGCTGGTATTAAGCGGATGTCGGCAGCGGGCCACGATTCCGTGCCAGTAACCCTGCAGGCGCTGCGCAAACAGTTGCAGCGCGGCAATTCCGCTTTGCCGGGCTTGCTCGATCCATTGTTCCCAGGCCTTTTCCGCCCAGGCAGGCTTGCGGTAGAACCAGAGCCGCTTGAGTTCGTCACGTAGCACGTAGACGCACAACAATGGCTGATTGGCGGCCAGCAGTTCCTTCAGATGCACGGACTGCTCGGGCTTCAGGTTGTGGCGGTTGCGCAGCAGCAACCAGCGGCTGGACTTCAGGACCTTCCGGGCCGGCCGGTCATGGCGCAACTGATTAGCCTGATCGACCCGCACCCGATCAATCACCTCACGCCCGTACTTGGCCACGACGTGGAACAGGTCGTAGACGACCTCAGCCTGCGGACACTGCGCTTTGATCTCCAACTCGTAGGCCGTGGTCATGTCGATGGCCACTGCTTCGATGCGCTCGGCAACACCCGGTGGAAGCTGTTCGAAGAAGGCTCTGGCCGTCTCGCGCGAGCGTCCCGCTCCAATCCAGAGCACTTGCCGACCAATCGGATCGACCACCACCGTGGCGTAGCGATGACCTTTATGGAGCGCGAACTCGTCCATCGCCAGATAGCGGATCGTCGACCAGTCAGGATCAGCCACACGCGCTCGCAAGCGCATCTTGTCGATCGATTTGACCGTGTGCCAGCCCAAATCGTAGAAGGCGGCGACCGCCTGCACGCTGGCCGCCTGCAGCAGTTTCTCGCAGGCCTTGGCAAATCGCTCCGTCACTCGCTGGTAACGGCCCAGCCACGCCAGTTTCTCCAGTCGCGGACCGCCGCAGCGTTCGCACCAGACTCGGCGGCGGGGGACGTGCAGTACCACCCGGTACTCGAACAGTGGCAGATCGCGCACCCGGCGAACCGTCGTCTCATGAATCTGCTGGCAGCGTGCACCGCACTGTTCGCAGTACATGACCTTGCTGACCGGCTTCAAATACAGCGACAGCGTACGGCCTTCTCCTTCCGGCCATTCCACCCCCTCTAACCGATAGCCGGTCCAGCAACCCAGTGCTTGAAGTGCCTTGCGATCGAGCAATTCTGCCTCCTGACCTCCTTAAAGTCAGGCGTCAGGTTACGCAATCGCCATCAAACCCTCCACGGTTTCCTGCGATGAACCACTTTTTTGTTGTCGCGCGTGCATGGTTGCCGTTATCGTTGCGCACTACGACAATAATCGCGTGTTGTGAGAGCTTAGTGGCAGCACATAAGAAAAGTTTGCGCCTGGCTTCGTTCAGGCATCGGGGGGCGGCGAAAGGTTGCGGCCGCATCGAATCCTCGCGTCGCGCGTGCGGGCTCGGCGCCGTCAGGCCGCACGCGACGCCGCGTCGCGCGCCCGCACGGACGCGCCGGCGCGCGGCCGCAACCGCCGGCCGCCGCGCGCGAATCCGCTCCATTCGCGTCATTCGCGCTTCCCATTCGATTCCTCATCTGACGTACGGCGTCGCATCGCGTGTTGCTTGCGCGATGCGACGCCGTCGACACGGCATGTTTAGCGATCTCCAAGGAGGGACCATCGTTTGAAAACTTCGAAGACAGTTCTGGCGTGCCTCGCGGCATCGGCCATCGTCGCATTGAGCGGTTGCGCGACCGAGGCGTCGCGCACGCTGCCCGTGCCCGCGTCGGCGAGCGCGCAGAAGCCGTTCGCGGGCAAGCCGGTCGGCATCGCGGTCGGCAAGTTCGACAACCGTTCGAGCTACATGCGCGGCATCTTCACCGACGGCGTCGACCGCCTGGGCGGCCAGGCGAAGACGATCCTCGTCACGCAGCTCCAGCAGAGCCGCCGCTTCAACGTGCTCGATCGCGAGAACCTCGACGAGATCAAGCAGGAAGCCGCGTTCATGAAGAAGGCGCAGGCGGTGAAGGGCGCGAACTATGTCGTGACGGGCGACGTCACCGAGTTCGGACGCAAGGAAGTCGGCGATCAGCAACTGTTCGGCATTCTCGGCCGCGGCAAGAGCCAGATCGCATACGCGAAGGTGAACCTGAACATCGTCGACACGACGACGTCGGAAGTCGTGCTGTCGAGCCAGGGCGCGGGCGAATACAGCCTGTCGAACCGCGAGATCATCGGCTTCGGCGGCACGGCCGGCTATGACTCGACGCTCAACGGCAAGGTGCTCGACCTCGCGATCCAGGACGCGGTCAATCACCTCGTCGAGCAGGTCGACGCGGGCGCGCTCGCGTCAGGCAAGTAAGCGCGCCCGCACGGCGCGGACGAATTCGTTCATCCATCGTTTCCATCGACAACGACAACAATGAAGAAGACCTTCAAGACGGGAGTCTGGCTGCCGGCCGCGGGCGTGCTGCTCGCGGGCTGCGCGGCGAATCAGCCGAAGCCGCTCTATCAATGGGACGGCTATCAGCCGCAAGTCTACGAATACTTCAAGGGGCAAAAGAGCCCCGAAGACCAGATCGACGCGCTCGAGAAGGCGCTGCAGCAGATTCGCGCGAAGGGCAACCGTCCGCCGCCCGGCTTCGAGGCGCATCTCGGCATGCTGTACGCGAGCGTCGGCAAGGAGCAGCAGGCCGAGCAGGCGTTCCAGGCCGAGAAGGCGTCGTTTCCCGAATCGTCGCCGTTCATGGATTTCCTGTTGAAGAAGAAAGCCGCGGCGCCGCAATCGAAGCCGCAAGCGCCGGCGCAAACGCAAGTACAAGCACAACAACAATAAGGGCTGCCATGTTCAAGTTCATTTCCGCAAGACTCCTGTCGGCCGCGTCCGTGCTGGCGCTGCTCGCCGCGTGCGCGGCGCCCGCGAAGCACGTCGACTACACGGCGTTCAAGAAGAGCCAGCCGCGCGCGATCCTGCTGCTGCCGCCGCAGAACGACACGTCGGACGTGAAGGCGACGTACGGCTTGCTGTCGCAGATGACGCGGCCCGTCGCCGAAGCGGGCTACTACGTCGTGCCCGTCGCCGTGATGGAAGAGACGTTCAAGCAGAACGGCCTGACGAACGCCGCCGACATCCAGACCGTTTCGCCCGCGAAGCTGCGCGACATCTTCGGCGCGGACGCGGCGCTGTACACGACGGTCACGCAGTACGGCTCCGTCTACACGGTGCTCGACAGCACGACGGTCGTGTCGGCGTCCGCGAAGCTCGTCGATCTGCGCACGGGCGACCTGCTGTGGCAGGGCAGCGGGCGCGCGACCGGCAAGGAACTCGGCTCCAACGTGGATTTCAGCGGCTTCGGGTTGATCGCGACGCTCGCGCAGGCGGCCGTCAAGCAGATCGCGCACACGCTGAGCGACGACGCGGTCGACGTGGCGGGGCTCACGAGCGGCCGGATGCTGTCCGCCGGCCAGCCGAACGGCCTGCTGTACGGCCCGCATTCGCCGAAGTACGGAACCGATTGAGCGAAGGTTTCGAGCGATCGACTCAAAACGGCCCGGCCCGGGCCGTTTTTCTTTGGAGCGACGGCGCCGGCTCGGTCCGCGCTTGCCGCAACATCGCGCATCGATGTTTCGTTTTTCTGTTCATGCATCGATCAAGCAAGGTTTCATGCAAGCGGCACGCTATAGTCGCGATTGTGGCGTTTTCGTGACAATGCGCGGCCAGGCCGATTCGGCCAATCGACGGACATTGATGGACCGCACGACCAACCAGAAGATCGAGGAGCAGAAGTGACTGACAAGCATCCCCCGTCGACCGACCTTCCCGAGGACCCCGACCGCCGCCGCGTGCTCGGCGGCATCGCCGCGCTCGGCGCAAGCGTCGCGCTCGCCGGCTGCGAGACCGCCGCGCCGCGCTCGGCGGCCGATCTGCGGCTCGACGCCGCGCTGCGCCGCGAAGTGCGCAACATCGTCGTGATCTATGCGGAGAACCGCAGCTTCGCGAACCTGTTCGGCGACTTCCCCGGCGTGCAGCAGCCGCTTGGCGCGGTATCGCCCGAACGCTACGCGCAGTTCGACCGCGACGGCAGGACGCCGCTGCCGACGCTGCCGAAAATCTGGGGCGGCCTCGTACCGCAGGCGCAAGTCGTCGACGGCAAGCGCTACATGATCGGCGAGCACGACATCACCGGGCTGCCGAACGCGCCGTTCGTGATTCCCGACGCGCAAGGCAAGCCGCTGCCGAACGGCGTGATCACGCGCGATTTGTGGCACCGCTTCTATCAGAACCAGATGCAGATCAACGGCGGCCGCAACGACCAGTTCGCCGCCTGGGCCGATTCGGGCGGGCTCGTGATGGGGCATTACCGCAATTCGGCCGAAACGCTGCGGCTCTGGAATCTCGCGCGCCGGTACACGCTCTGCGACAACTTCTTCATGGCCGCGTTCGGCGGCTCGTGGCTGAACCACATCTTCCTGATCTCCGCGCAGGCGCCGCTCTATCCGGACGTGCACACGAGCCCGGCGAAGCATCTCGTATCCATTGTCGAAGGCGACGATCCGGCCGGCGCGCGGCTGAAGCTCGCGGCGGATTCGCCCGCGTCGGCGCTCGACGGCCCGCCGAAATTCGAGAACGACGGCCTCTTCACGCCGGACGGCTACGCGGTGAACACGATGGCGCCGCCGTATCAGCCGAGCAGCGCGCGGCCGCCCGCCGACGGCAACCCGGCGTATGCGGACCCGTCGAACCCGCGCGTGCTGCCGCCGCAGCATTACGCGACGATCGGCGATCGCCTGTCGGAGAAGGGCGTCGACTGGGCGTGGTACGGCGGCGCGTGGCAGTACGCGCTCGAGCATCGCGACACGGGCCCGGTGCCGGACTTTCAGTATCACCATCAGCCGTTCAACTACTTCGCGAACTACGCGCCGGGCACTGACGCGCGGCGGCGCCACCTGCGCGACGCGGGCCTCGGCGACGATCCGTCGACGAACCACCTGATCGCCGACATCGACGCGGGCCGCCTGCCGACCGTCACGTTCTACAAGCCGCAGGGCAACCTGAACATGCACGCGGGCTACGCGGACGTCGAGTCGGGCGATCGGCACATCGCGACGGTGATTGACCACATCATGCGCGGCCCGCAGGGGGCGCACACGGTCGTGATCCTGACGGTCGACGAGAACGGCGGCTGGTGGGACCCGGTGTCGCCGCCGAAGGGCGACCGCTGGGGGCCGGGCTCGCGGATTCCGGCGATGGTGATCTCGCCGTTCGCGAAGAAGGGCTACGTCGATCACACGCTGTACGACACGAACTCGATCCTGCGCTTCATCTCGCGCGTGCACGGGCTCGCGCCGCTCGACGGCGTGCTCGCGCGCGAGCGCGCGTTCGCGGCGCGCGACGCGCAGCCGCCGGGCGATCTGACCGCGGCGCTCGACCTCGGCTGACGTTCAGCGGAAATCCGGCTGCGAACGGCACGCCACATGCGAAGCGTCAGCTTCGCGACATCCCGAGCGTCAACGCGCCCGCGCCGATCAGCGCGGCGCCGCCGCCGTAGCCGAAGCGCCGCTGCGCGGCTGCGCCCGTCAGCCGTGCGGCGGCGAAACGCGCGATGCGCGCATAGCAGGCCGCGTTGATCGACGCGAGGCAGACGAAGGTCGGCAGCAGGACTGCGCATTGCCGCGCGAACGTCTCGTGCGGCGAGATGAACTGCGGAACGAACGCGACGAAGAACACGATGCTCTTCGGATTCAGCGCGGTGACGGCCCACGCGGACAGGAAGCGCCGCTTCGCCGAGCGGCGCTCGACGCTGACTTCCGTCGCGCCGACGCGGCGCGCGTGCAGGATCGAACGAATCCCGAGATAGATCAGATAGCCGCCGCCGACGAGCCTGAGCGCGGTGAACGCGGCCGCCGACATCGCGAGCAAGGCGCCCGCGCCGGCGAGCGAGATCGTCATCGCGGTGGTGTCGCCCGCCGCGACGCCGGCGACGGTGCTCCACGACGAGCGGTTGCGGTTCGCGAGCGAATCGCCGATCACGAGCAGGATCGTCGGGCCGGGAATCATCAGGAGGACGATGCTCGCGCCGGCGAAGGCGAGCCAGGTTGCGGCGGTCATGGGGGGCCTTCGCGTTGCGAAAGGTGTCAGTGATCCACGCCGGCGGAAGGTTTGTCAAGCGGTTGCCTTTCGTCATTCGTTGTTCCGCGTCAACAGCGTTCGCCGGTCGTGATAAGCACGCTCAATTTTTCAATATTGAGGTCGTTAAATCATCTGCGCGGGTTGGGGGTTCAGCGTATTTCTGATTCGACAACGAGCTATTGCGTGGGTATATGCGTAATCGAATGAAGCTGCTGATCGGCGCAATGACGGCCTCGGCTTCCTGTTCCGCAATGGCGGATTGGGAACTCTATAGAACAGTCACGCTCGATGGCTATGCCAATTCCATACTTGAATATTTCATGAGAGAACTCATTTATGCGCAAAAAAATTGTCGCAGGCGTGCTTGCGTCCATCATTCCTTTCGTCTGCGAAGCATCGGCCACCGTTGTGGTCGATGCGAAGCGCAATTGTCTTTCGAACACTGGCAATGTTTCTGGCGGCACGCCAGCGCTGCTCACGCTTGCACCGGGAAGATATGTCATTTCGATTGGCTCAAACAATATGAGCTGCTCCGCTGGCGTACTGACCAACGGCTGCTTGATCAATTCCGTGATGCTGCAAGGCGGGTTTGGAAATAACCGATGGGGCACCACCATTACCCAGCCAACGGTCGTCGACGTCCCTGGGAATACCTCGACATATATTGCCTATGTCAGTGACGACGCTTGTGGCGACAACACGGGGCAGGCGACTCTGCTCATTCAAACGGCTAACTGAACCGATGTGCCGGTCTCATCCGCGAGACGCTACGGCGTCGGGCGATGAAATTCACTCCGACGAAGTTTGAGCGGGTGACGCGCTGCCGGCTTGACGCGGCCCGCGTGAGCGGGCCGCAAAACTGCGAACTGAACTGGCTAATGCTGATTTGCCATGCTGGCAGCGCGCCTGAACTTGTCATCGCCACGATGAGCGAGTTCGCTTTGTTGAGCGAGTGCGATCTGTTGGCTCAATCGGGCTGCGCGGCGCGATTCCAAGCCGGAAGCGATTGCCGACTGGCGAATCGCGTGCGTATGCACGCCTTAAAAAAAACCCGCCTTGCGGCGGGTGGGAGTAGAACGAGCACGCGTCGAAACGCGTGATTTATTGTTGTGTGGGGGAATCCTGAGGCTCAGAATTGCGCAGCCGCCTGATAGGCGCCCGCCTTGCCCAACCGGTCCATCGCGGTGCGGTATTCAACCTGCAGCTCGGCCTGCGCCGCCTTCGCGTTCGCGAGGAGCGCCGTGTCGATCGCCTGGATTTGGCGCACGAGCGCGAGCGACGCGGGCGTCTGCTCGGCCGAGATCGACATCAGATACGGCGAGCGCTCTTCGGTCAGGCGCGCGGCTTCGGTCCAGTCGGCCATCTGCACCGCGTGATCGATTTCGCGGGTGATCGACAGCACGTGTTCGATCAACGACATCTGATCCATATCAGGCTTCTCCATCGCATTCGATTCGTTGTTACTTGTTGTTCGCCATCGCGCCCGAGCTGTTGCTGCCGCCGAACAGTTGCGTCAGGTAGTTCGAGTTGCTGTTCATCTGCGCCATCAGCGTGTTGAGCGCGGTGAACTGCGCGTTGTATTGCGACGTCAACTGCGACGCGTACGATGCAAGTTGCGTCTGCTGCTGCGCGAGGCTCTTCAGGTCCTGGTTGAGCGCGTTCGAGCGCGTATCGAAGACGCCGCCCGTCTGCACGTAGTTCTGAATCGTGCTGTTGAGCGTCGCGCCGACGCCGTTCGTCGAGTTGAAGAGGGCGGCGACGGTCGACGGGCTGTTTTGCAGCGCCGCGTTGAGCTTCGCCGTATCGATGGTCAGCGTGCCGTCCGTTTGCGCGGACGACGAGCCGTCGGCGAACGTGATGCCGATCGACGCGAGCGACACGGCCGAGCCGCCCGTCGTGACGCCCGCGCCGACCACGCGCGCGAGCGAGTTGCGGATCATGTTGAGCGTGGAGTCGCCAAGGAGCGGCCCCGCGCTTTGCGAGCTGGTGCCCGCGCCCGACAGCGACGATAGCGACGACATCGTCGTGACGACCGTGTTGTACAGGTTGACGACGTTCGTGATCGCGGCGGCCTGCGCGGTCGTGTCGGTGGAGACGTTGAGCGTCTGCGTGGTGCCGACGGCGGCTTGCGTGAGGTTCAGCGTGACGCCGGCGATTGCGCCCGACACCGCGTTGCTCGCGCTCGACGCGGCGATGCCGCCCACCGTGAATTCGGCGTCCTGAGCGGAGGTGCTTTGCGTCCATGCGACGCTGCCGCCCGACTGGATCGTCGACTGGCCGCCCGTCGTGCTCGCCGTCGACGTGACGGCGAGGCTCGACAGCCCGTTGTCGCCGGACAGGTTGCTCACGCCGACGTTGATCACGTTGGCTGCGCCCGTCGTCGCCGAGCGCAGCACGAGGTGCGCGCCGTCGGTGCCCGTGACGATCGTCGCCGTCACGCCGGGGTTGTTCGACGCGGAGTTGATCGCGGCGGCGATGCCGGAAAGCGTGTTGTTCGTCGAATCGATCGAGATCGACGTCGATTTGCCGCCGACGCTCAGCGTCAGCGTGCCGGTGCCGAGCTGCTGCGTCGCATTGAATGCGCCGGAAGACAGCGTCTGCGACGTGGCGATCTGCGTGACGGCGACCGAATAGCTGCCGGCCACCGCGCCCGCGCCCGTCGTCGCGGTGAGGCCGGTGCCCGTCGCCGTGGCGGTGAATTTCTGGGTGAGCGTGCCGTCGCTGAGCGAGCCGATCCCCGCTTGCAGCGCGGTGAGCGCGGCCTTCAGCGTGCCGAGCGCGGAAAGCGTCGTCTGGTCGGTGGAGACCGCCGTCGACAGCGCCGCGGTTTGTCCCGCCGTCTTCGCGTTGACGAGCGCGGTGACGAGCGAGTTGACGTCCATCGACGAGTTGCCCGTCGAGCCGCTGATGATCGACTGCGCTGCTTGCTGCAACGCCGAATTGGTTTGCTGCTGCGTCGTGCTGGTGACGGGCGTGGACATCGGGTGGCTCCCTTCGCCGCCGGATATGGCGGGCGAAAATCGCGAAATTCGGAAGAGTCAGATAACAAAAACGTGCGGCGGCCACGAGGGTGTTGCGCCGCCGCACAAAGGCGGGCCGCCGGACAGCGCGGCCCGTCGTTCGGTACACGTTATTGCAGGAGCTTCAGCACTTGCTGCGGCAGCGAGTTCGCTTGCGCGAGCACCGAGATGCCGGCTTGCTGGAGCACTTGCGCGCGCGACAGGTTCGCGGTTTCCTGGGCGAAGTCCGCGTTCTGGATTTGCGATTGCGCCTGCGACAGGTTGTTCGAGCCGGCTTGCTGCGTCGTCGCGATCGCGGTGAAGCGGTTCTGGGCCGCACCGAGCGTCGCTTGCAGGTTGTTCACCGTCGAGAGCGCGTTGTCGATCGACACCATCGCTTGGTATGCGCCCGTCTGCGTGCTGATGTCCAGATTCGAAACCGTCTGCGGCTGGTTGACGGCGTTGATCTGCGCGACCATTGCCGTCGCGGCCGCCTGATCGGCCGCGCTCAGCGAACTGGTCCCGGCGGCGGCAAGCGTCAGCGTCTGGAACGCCGGGGCAGACGAAGTGCCCGTACCGGCGGTCGTTGATCCGAACAGCGAGGTGACGGCTCCGGCGCTCAGCGCCTGGTTGTTCTGATCGGTGAACGTAAAGCCGCCCTTGCCGTCCGACAGGACGTTGATCTGCGTCGTTTCCTGGCCGGTGCTGGTTCCCGGCGTCCAGGCCGCGCCGGACGAATCGACCGCGACCTTGATCGTGCCGAGCGTCTGGCCCGACTGAACCATGCCGCCGCCGATCTTCGCGGCCGACATGCTTTGCGTCAGGTCCACGCTGACCGTCTGGCCGACGTTCGCACCGACCTGGAAGCTCAGCGTGCCGGCCGAGCCGTCGAGAATGTTCTTGCCGTTGTAGTTCGTCTGCGAAGCGACGCGGTTCACTTCAGCGATCTGAACGGCAACTTCCTTTTGCAACGCTGCCGCGTCGCTCGAGCTCAGCGGGCCGTTCGAAGCTTGCACCGCGAGCTGGCGGATACGCTGAAGGCTGTTGGTCAGCGCAGACAGGCCGCTCGATGCCGTTTGCAGGATCGACACGCCGTCGTTCGCGTTCGACACGCCCTGGTTCAGGCCGTTGATCTGCGTTTGCATCCGGGTGGCGATCGCGAGGCCGGCTGCGTCGTCCGCTGCGCTGTTGATGCGCTTGCCCGACGACAGGCGGGTGATCGCCTGGGACAGGGCGCTTTGCGAGCCGTTGAGGTTCTGTTGCGCGACCAACGAGTTGATGTTGCTGTTGATTCCGAGCATGAAAATCTCCTAATTGAGCCGTATAGCCCATCAATGCCACTATTGGCGTGGGCGGAAGCACTCGTTCTTTGCCGGCCGCCTTGTGCTGGATTTCGGCGCATGCAAAAAAAACTTGAGGGACATAGTGAGATTCGGCCCGAATTTTTGTGCCGATCGTGCCGATTTGCGCTGATCGTTCGGTGAGCAAACGTTGGATGCTCCCGTTCGCGTACGCGGCTGGAGGCGCCGTCCGGCGGGCCGCGCAGCGGCGCGGACGCGGGTTTTCGATCGGAAAGCGGTAAACTAGTGGTCGAGCCGATGTTTACCTGTTATGATGGCGGGCTGAATTGAGATTTCTGTCACGCCTTTGCCGTTTACGCCCATGCGTAGGGCATGTCTGCTGGCAGTCAAACGCGGCGCCTGGTGTTGGTTGCCGAGCGTTTCGCGGTGCATTCCGCCTCTCTTTTCCGGCCTCCGAGGCCGCTACCCGCTCGTTTCGCCCGTTCGTGGAAACGCCCGGAAGGCCGGTGCGTGGCGCTTGGCCGCTACGTTTTTGACCGTATCAAGCAAATTAGGAACGACATGACGACGATTCTTTTGAAAGAAAACGAGCCGTTCGAAGTGGCGATTCGCCGCTTCCGCCGCGCCATCGAGAAGAACGGCCTGATCGCCGAGCTGCGCGAGCGCCAGGCATACGAAAAGCCGACCGCCGTGCGCAAGCGCAAGAAGGCGGCTGCGGTGAAGCGCCTGCACAAGCGCCTGCGCAGCCAGATGCTGCCGAAGAAGCTCCACTAAGCTTCGTTCGCTTCGCCTCGACGGCGGTGCCGCTTCGTAAGAAGCCGCGCCGCCGTTTTGTTTTGTGGCCGCCGGTGAGGCGCCCTGGGGTAGGGCGAGGCGCCACAAGCGAATGCGCGCCGTTGCTCGCACGCGTCGCGCCGCCGCCCTTTGACGCCTTGGCGCGGCCAGCATGCGATCCGTTGGAAATTGATCTTCGCGGTGATGCGCATCGTGCGCGGATCGCCGGGCTTCGCGTAATCCGCGTACTGGACTGGAATTCCCGATAGCGCCGGCTCCTCGGGTTGTCGATCGACGCGCACAGTGTCATGTCGCGCTGGCCGAGCGCGACGTCATTCGAATTCGGTCGCTCGCCGCGGCGACGCCGATTGCCGCAGCGGAGCGGGGCTGTCGGATCAGGCGGCCGGCTTTCTCTTTCTGCTGGCCTTCTCGCCGAGCGCCGCGCAGCGCGTGTGGCACGGGCAGGTTCTTTCGTGATCGTTGACCATGCCCGTCGCCTGCATCAGCGCATAGCAGATCGTCGAGCCGACGAACTTGCAGCCGTAGCGCTTGAGCGCCTTGCTGAGCGCGTCCGAGCGCTCGGTCGACGCCGGCGCGTCGCGGTACGACGCCCACGCGTTCTGCAGCGGCGCATGATCGACGAACGACCACAGGAACGCGGCGAGCGAGCCGTGCTCCGCGCGGATCTGCTGGACCGCGCGCGCGTTGGCGACGGCCGCCTCGATCTTCGCGCGGTTGCGCACGATGCTCGCATCGAGCACCAGTTCGTCGATCCGCTTCGGCGTGAAGCGGGCGACCTTGTCGACGTCGAAGTCGGCAAACGCCGCGCGGTAGCCGGCGCGCTTGTTCAAGATCGTCGACCAAGACAGGCCCGCTTGCGCGCCTTCGAGCACGAGCATTTCGAATAGATGCCGGTCGTCGTGCGACGGCACGCCCCATTCGGTATCGTGATAGTGAGCGTCCGCTTCGGTTTTTACCCAACTGCAGCGTTCCTGCTTCGGCATTTCGCATGTCCCGTCGATCTGGTCGCGTCAGCATAACGGATCGACGGGGGCGCGCAAGCCTGGCCGTTCGGCCGATGGGCGCGGCGAGCCGTTGCGGTTAAGCTTCTTGCATCAACGGCATTTCGTCGAATCAACTGAACTGAAGCACGCGATGGGCAACGACATTTTTCTGATCGGCATCGACGGCGGCGGCACCGGCACGCGCGCGGTGCTCGCCGATGCGCGCGGGCGCGAGCTTGCGCAGGGCAGCGCCGGGCCTTCCGGGCTCGCGCTCGGCATAGAGGCCGCGTGGCGCTCGATCGAGGCTGCCAGCGCGGACGCTTGCGCGCGCGCTGGCGTCGCGTTCGACTGGCGGCATTGCGTGCTCGGCTGCGGGCTTGCCGGCGTGAATCATCGCGAGTGGCTGAACGCATTCCGTGCGAGCGCGCCGCTTGCCGCATTCGTGGTGGAAAGCGATGCGTATACGACCGTCGTCGGCGCGCACGGCGGCGGGCCGGGCGTGATCGTCGCGCTCGGCACGGGCAGCATCGCGGCCGCGCTCGATGCGTCGGGCGCATGCCGGATTGCGGGCGGATACGGCTTTCCTTCCGGCGACGAGGCGAGCGGCGCGTGGCTCGGCTTGCGCGCGCTGTCGTACGCGCAGCAGGCGCTCGACGGCCGTGCGCCGCTCGACGCGCTCGCCCGGGCGCTCGTCGCGCACACGGGCGCGTCCGGCCGCGATGCGCTCGTCGTCTGGTCGTGCGAAGCGAATCAAACCGCATATGCGGGGCTCGCGCCGATCGTGCTCGCCCATCGCGACCACCCGGCGGCCGCGCGCTGGATCGAGCAGGCGGGCATCGAGATCGCGAGGATGATCGACGCGCTCGATCCGGCGGCGGCGCTACCCGTCGCGTTGTGCGGCGGGCTGGCGGAGGCGCTTGCGAGTGCGGTGCCCGAACCGCACCGCGCGCGGCTCGTCGCGCCGCAAGCCGATTCCGCGCACGGCGCGCTGCGGCTCGCCGAACGGGAAGCGGCGCGGCTCGGGCTCGCGGCGCCGCGCTGAACGCGATCGGGGCGGGCTGCGGGAGAGAACGGCCCGCCGCGAGCGGCATTCTTCGTCCGACGATAAAATGTCCGCTTCCTCCCGTGTCACCCGCATCCTCCGACGTCCGCCATGTATAAAGTCATCGCCACCGATCTCGACGGAACCCTGCTCAACAGCGACCACCAGCTCGATCCTTATACGATCGATACCGTGCGGCGGCTCGCGGAAGGCGGCGTGCCCTTCGTGATCGCAACCGGGCGCCACTACGCGGACGTCGCCGGCATTCGGGACGTACTAGGCATTCGCCCTTACCTGATCACATCGAACGGCGCGCGCGTGCACGCGCCGGACGACACGCGGATCCACGCGCAGGACGTGCCCGCCGACGCGGTGCGGCAACTGGTGCGGCCCGAACTCGTCGGCACGCACGGCCGCGTGATCGTCAATCTGTTCACGAACGACGGCTGGCTGATCGACCGAGACGCGCCGCATCTGCTCGCATTCCATCAGGATTCCGGATTTCGCTACGACGTCATCGACATGCTGTCGCACGACGGCGCGGACATCGCGAAGGTGCTGTACATCGGCGAGCCCGAGGATCTGGCCATCGTGTCGGACAACCTCGCGCGCCAGTTCGGCGGTGCGCTGTACGTCACGTATTCGCTGCCTGACTGCCTCGAGGTGATGACCGCGAACGTATCGAAGGGGCGTGCGCTGCGCGTCGTGCTCGAGCGGCTCGGCGTCGATCCCGCGCACTGCGTCGCGTTCGGCGACAACATGAACGATATCGATCTGCTCGAGACGGCCGGGCATCCGTTCATGATGAACAATGCGAATCCCGATCTCGTCGTGCGCCTGCCGAAGGTGCCGCGAATCGGCAACAACTTCGAAGCGGGCGTCGCGCGTCATCTGCGCGCGCTGTTCGCGCTCGAGGATTCCACCACGCACTGAGCGCCGCGCCGATCTCGCCGGCACGCGCGGCCAGCCGCATCCGCAACGAAAACGGGCGCCGCGGCGCCCGTTTTCGCTTTTGTCCCGTCGCCGGCGGCCGGCGCGAGTCCGGCCGCGCCGTCATCAGCTTTCGTCGCGCCCCGCGACGAGCGGATACACGACGCCCGCGATCGCCGCGCCGATGATGGGCGCCACCCAGAACAGCCACAGTTGGCCGATCGCCTCGCCGCCGACGAAGAGCGCCGGGCCCGTCGAGCGCGCCGGGTTCACCGACGTGTTCGTCACCGGGATCGAGATCAGGTGGATCAGCGTGAGGCACAGGCCGATCGCGATCGGCGCGAAGCCGGCCGGCGCGCGCTTGTCGGTCGAGCCGAGGATCACGAACAGGAAGAAGCCCGTCAGCACGACTTCGCAGATGAACGCGGCCGCGAGCGAGTAATGGCCGGGCGAGCGCGCGTCATAGCCGTTCGTCGCGAAGCCGCTGCCGACGACGTCGAAGCCCGGCTTGCCGGTCGCGATCAGATACAGCACGAACGCGCCGAGCGTGGCGCCGACGACCTGCGCGACGATGTACGGCACGAGATCGCGGGCCGGGAAACGTCCCGCCACCGTCAGGCCGACGCTCACGGCCGGATTCAGGTGACACCCGGAAACGTGGCCGATCGCGAACGCCATCGTCAGAACGGTCAGGCCGAATGCCAATGCGACTCCGGCAAAGCCGATGCCGAGGCCCGGAAAAGCGGCCGCCAGAACGGCGCTGCCACAGCCGCCGAGGACGAGCCAGAACGTGCCGAACACTTCCGCTGCGAGACGCTGAGGTAATTTCATTGGAGTAGTTCCTGGTCGTGAAAATCGAAAACGGATTGCGCCGTGAAAAGCAGGGACGCATCCACGAATGCCGACTGGATTATAGGAAATTCTATGGTCTCCGAAGGGTCAACGATTGTCAAATTGAGATTGATCGATCGGCGTTTTTATTAGAATAAGGCCGCATTGCAGGACGTATTGTAATTGAATTTTAAAATTTATCAGACGAAATGGTTTCCGCAGATTTCGTAGCAATTCTGATTGCGCAATAGAACCTTTGTGTCTAGGCTGGGAATTGCCAGGCGGATCATGATATAGGGAGTTGAAATGTCTCAGTACGCGAAAATCAAGGCGCAGATCGTGGAGCTGCAGGCCCAGGCCGAAGAAGTGCGTCGCCAGGAGATCGCGGCCGTGGTCGCCGAACTGCAAGGCAAGATCGCCGAGTACGGGCTCACGGCACAGGACTTGGGATTTGCCGAGCGGGCACGGCGCGGCCGTCCGCCGAAGAAGGGGCCGCTGCCCCCCAAGTACCGCGATCCGAAGTCGGGCAGCACGTGGAGCGGCCGCGGGAAGCCCCCGCATTGGATCGTCGGCAAAAACCGCGAGCGCTTTTTGATCGGCTGATTATCCGGCGCCTGGCAAAAAGAAAGCCGCATTTCCCGATGCGGCTTTCTGCTATGCAAAACGTAATGGACGCGTCATTTCTGCAATGACGCCGGCCAAAGGGTTAACCCGCCGCTACGCGTCGCCATTGCGGCTGCTTGGATGCGTCGCGCAGCGTTTCATAGATGTCGATATAGCGCCGCGCCATTGCATGCGAGCTGAAACGTTGCTCGAATTGCGCGCGGATTGCATCGCGTGACAATTCGTCGATCCGGTGCAGCGCGCCCACGGCGCCCTGCACGTCCTCGACGATGAAGCCCGTGAGGCCGTCGTCGATGACTTCCGGCACGGAGCCGCGGTTGAACGCGACGACGGGCGTGCCGCACGCCATCGCCTCGATCATCACGAGGCCGAACGGCTCGGGCCAGTCGATCGGGAACAGCAGCGCCTTCGCGCCCGACAGGAACGCGGGCTTCTGCGCTTCGTTGATCTCGCCGATGAACTCGACGTGCGCGGAATCGAGGAGCGGTTCGATCTCGGCCTTGAAATAATCCTCGTCGACCTTGTCGACTTTCGCGGCAATCTTGAGCGGCAGGCCGCTTTGCGCGGCGATCCGGATCGCGGTGTCGACGCGCTTTTCCGGGCAGATGCGGCCGAGGAACGCGAGATACTCGGGCTGGCGGCCGGCCTGCGGCGTGAGCAACGTGTCGGGCAGCCCGTGATAGACGGTGCCCGCCCAGCCGGCCTGCGGCAGTGGCGTGCGCTGCGAATCCGAGATCGACACGACGGGCGCGTTCGGGAACGCGTCGAATACGGGCTGCAGCTCCGGCAGGTCGAGGCGGCCGTGCAGCGTCGTGACGAACGGCGCGTCGAGGCGCGACAGCAGCGGGAACGGCAGATAGTCGAGGTGGAAATGCAGGATGTCGAACGTGTGCGCGGCGCGCGCGACCTGCTCGAGCAGGCGCATATGGGGCGCCATCGCATCGCGGATCGACGGATCGAGGCGCAGCGCGCGCGGCCATGCGGCTTCGAGGCGCGCCGACGTGACGGAATCCCCGCTCGCGAACAGCGTGACGTCGTGCCCCATTTCGACGAGCGCCTCGGTCAGGTAGGACACGACCCGCTCGGTGCCCCCATAGAGTTTGGGCGGAACGGCTTCGTAGAGCGGGGCGATTTGGGCAATGCGCATGAGCGTTTCTCCGTTGCGAAGAGGGCGGAACTCGCCGGGGGGGCGGTGCGAGCTTCGCTCCGGTAAGCGGTGAGCGCCTGCGTGCAGGCAGACGGGGCGGTGCGCGGCGAACGTCGCCGGACCGGGCGTTCCGATTCATTATCGGGATCGCCCGTGCGGTATCGAGCGATTTTTCAAACGCTTAACCCTTGTTACAGGATGAAATACGCAAAAACCCTAGAAAACGCCCGGCCGAATGACTAGGATGTGGCAGAAAAGGGATGCGAAAGCCGCGCGCCGCAATGGCGCGAATTCCGTCGGCCCGCTGCCGTCGCGCCTGAAGATGGTGTTTTCCCGGCCTTGATTGGCGGGACTTTCGGCCGGACGGGCGTTTGCGGGCCATTCCCACCCTTTGTCGGAAAAATTCCTACACGGTTTACAGACAATTCCGGCAAAGCGCATTCCCCTTCACTGATAGCGGCTCCCCCGACGATTGGCCAAAATGCCCGTAAGAATATAAACAAGCCGATTGCCCCCTTCTCGGTGGGTAGATCGAGCAAACGTTTTCACTGGCATTACCGATTGGCCAAGGATTTCTTACGGGGGAATCGAATCATGAGCGCAACCAGCGAAATGCTCGCCGAGATCAACGAAGTCAACCTGTCTTACCTGCTGCTCGCCCAGCGGCTGTTGCGCGAGGACAAGGTCATGGGCATGTTCCGCATGGGGATTTCGGGGGAACTCGCCGACGTGCTCGTGAACCTGACGCTCGCCCAGACGGTCAAGCTCGCCGCATCGAACCAGATGCTCTGCCGTTTCCGCTTCGACGACCACGCGCTCCTGTCGTCGCTCGCCGACAAGGGCCGCAATTCCGCAGTCGCTCACGCGCATTCGGCGATCCTGATGGCCGGCCAGCCGGTCGAAAGCTTCCGCTGAACGGAAAGCCGCGCGCCGCGCCCGGGCGCATTGCTGCATAAGTGGAAGCGGGAAATCTGATTGTTTTGTTTGGGTAAATGGCGGAGAGCGACGATGGCGTCCAAGAGCGTAGTGGTCGAAGTCAAGGAGATCACCCTGGCGATCGAGCTGATCGAGCTGGGCGCGCGGCTGCAACTGCTCGAAGCCGAGACGAACCTGTCGCGCGATCGCCTGATCAAGCTCTACAAGGAACTGAAGGGCGTGTCGCCGCCGAAGGGAATGCTGCCGTTCTCGACCGACTGGTTCATGACGTGGCAGCCGAACATCCATTCGTCGCTGTTCTACAACGTCTACCGCTTCATGCGCGAGCACGGCGGCTGCGATTCGATCCAGTCGATCGTCAAGGCATACCGGCTGTATCTCGAGCACGTCGGGCTGTCCGACGACGAGGCGGTGCTGAGCCTCACGCGCGCGTGGACGCTCGTGCGCTTCTTCGATTCCGGGATGCTGGAGACGACGCCGTGCACCCGTTGCGGCGGACACTTTGTCGCACACGCGCACGACCCACACCACGGCTACGTGTGCGGCCTTTGCCAGCCGCCGTCGCGCGCGGGCAGGACCCGCAAGGCCGCCGCGCGGGCCGACCAGGCCGCAATCGCCGCGTAAGCTTCTTCGCCGGGCCGCGCCGGCCGTGCATCGGGCGGCCTGCCTCCGTCATTGTCCCGTCTGCTGGTTTACACCGTCGAGCCTCTCCGGGGCGGTTTCCCAAAGTTTTCGTTGCGACTGCCGTAAACCACTTAACGGCGGCCTCCCGGCTGCTCATTCGTGAGGGACAGGCAGTGCTGATTTTCGTGGGAACTCTCGTGACCTTGTTGTCCGTGTTCGGCGGCTATGCGCTGGCGGGCGGGCACCTGGGCGCGCTCGTGCAACCGGTCGAGATCCTGATGATCGTCGGCGCGGGCGTCGGCGCGTTCATCATCGGCAACGGCATCAAGACGATCAAGGCGACGCTGCGCGTGCTGCCCACGCTGCTCAAGGGCTCGAAGTACAACAAGGACATCTACATGGAGCTGATGGCGCTCCTGTACGTGTTGCTCGCGAAGGCGCGCAAGGAAGGCACGCTCACGCTCGAGGCGGACATCGACGAACCCGAGAAGAGCCCGATCTTCACCCAGTATCCGAAGATCCTCGCCGACCATCACATCGTCGAATTCCTGACCGACTACCTGCGCCTGATGGTGGGCGGCAACATGAACGCGTTCGAGATCGAAAGCCTGATGGACGAGGAGATCGAGACGCACCACGCCGAAGGCGAAGGTCCGGCGCACGCGCTGATGCGCGTCGGCGACGCGATGCCGGCGTTCGGGATCGTCGCCGCGGTGATGGGCGTCGTCCACACGATGGCGTCCGCCGACAAGCCGCCCGCGGTGCTGGGCGCGATGATCGCGCAGGCGCTCGTCGGCACGTTCCTCGGCATCCTGCTGTCGTACGGCCTGATCGGCCCGCTGTCGAGCCTCGCGGAGCAGCGCGTCGCCGAGTCGACCAAGATGTTCCAGTGCATCAAGGTGACGATTCTCGCGAGCCTGAACGGCTATGCGCCTGCGATCGCCGTCGAGTTCGGCCGCAAGGTGCTGTTCTCGACCGAGCGCCCGTCGTTCGCCGAACTCGAAGAGCACGTGCGCCGCGTGAAGGCGAAGTGAGCGCGAGGGCACCGACATGAGCAAGGGCAAGGATCAGGCGATCATCGTCAAGCGGGTGAGCCAGCAGAAGAAGGGGCACCACGGTGGTGCATGGAAGCTCGCGTACGCGGACTTCATGACCGCGATGATGGCGTTCTTTCTGTTGATGTGGCTGCTGTCCGCGGTGACGCCCGTGCAGTTGAAGGGGATCGCCGACTACTTCAACACGCCGCTGAAGGCTGCGATCTTCGGCAGCGGCGACCGTAGCGCCGACGATTCGAGCATCGTCAAGGGCGGCGGCCGCGACATCTCGAGCGTCGAAGCCGGCGCGACGCGCCTCACCGACGGCTCCACGCATCTCGCCGACCGCGTCGCGAAGAAGAGCGAAGACGACGCGCTCGCGCAGGCGCAGGGCTCGCTCGAGCGCCGCGAGCAGGTTCGGCTGCACGACCTGCAGGTGAAGCTGATGGCGGCCATCGAGGCAAATCCGACGCTGCGCCAGTTCAAGCAGCAGATCCGCATCGATTCGACGCTGATGGGGCTGCGCATCGAGATCGTCGATACGCAGAAGCGGCCGATGTTCGCGATGTCGAGCAACGCCGTCGAGCCGTACATGCGCGACATCCTGCGCGAGATCGGCAAGACGCTCAACGACGTGCCGAACCGCATCATCGTCCAGGGCCACACTGACGCCGTGCCGTATGCGGGCGGCGAGAAGGGCTACAGCAACTGGGAGCTGTCCGCCGACCGCGCGAACGCGTCGCGCCGCGAGCTGATCGCGGGCGGCATGGACGAGGCGAAGGTGCTGCGCGTGCTCGGCCTCGCGTCGACGCAGAACCTGAACAAGGCGGACCCGCTCGATCCGGAGAACCGCCGGATCAGCATCATCGTGCTGAACCGCAAGTCCGAGCTCGCGCTGATGCGCGACGACGCGACGACGACGACGCTGTCGTCCGACGCGGCCGGCTCGGCGCGGCTCGCGCAGCAGATCACGCCGCCCGGCGCGGCCGACGCGCCCGCGTTGCCGGGCGCGTCGGCCCCCGCCGCGAGGAAACCCTGACGCATTCGAGACACGCATTCGAGACACGACATGATCCGAACCATTCTCGCCATCGACGACTCCGCCACGATGCGCACGCTGCTCAGCGCGACGCTCGGCGAAGCGGGCTACGACGTGACCGTCGCCTCGGACGGCGAAGTCGGGCTCGATGTCGCGATGGCCACGCCTTTCGACCTGGTGCTGACCGATCACTACATGCCGAAGAAGAATGGCCTCGAGCTGATCGCGGCGCTGCGCTCGCAGTCGGCCTACGAAGCGACGCCGATTCTCGTCCTGACGACCGAGAACGGCGACGCGTTCAAGGATGCGGCGCGCGCGGCGGGCGCGACCGGCTGGATCGAAAAGCCGCTCGACCCGGACGCGCTGATCGAGCTCGTCGCGGCGCTTTCGGCGTCGTCGAGCCTTTCGTGACGAACACGACGTTTTTATGCGGTGAACCGGCATGACTCTCGATATCACACAGTTCTATCAGACGTTCTTCGACGAAGCCGACGAGTTGCTCGCGCAGATGGAGCAACTGCTGCTGAACCTGGACGTCGCGTCGCCCGATCCCGAGGATCTGGCGGCTATCTTCCGCGCCGCGCATTCGATCAAGGGCGGCGCCGCGACGTTCGGCTTCACCGCGCTCACGGAAACGACGCACATCCTCGAATCGCTGCTCGATCGCGCGCGCAATCATGAGCTCACCCTGACGAAGGAGATGGTCGACGCGTTCCTCGAGACGAAGGACGTGCTGTCCGACCAGCTCGCCGACTACCGCGCGAGCGCCGAGCCCGATGCGGCCGCCGCGGCCGCGATCTGCGCGAAGCTCGAGCGGCTGAAGGCGTCGGCGAGCGGCGCGCAGGCGGCGCCCGCCGCGGCGCCGGCCGCCGCTCAATCGGCCGCGCCCGTCGTCACGGCTGAGCCGGCCGCGTCGACGATGGGCGTGTGCGGCGCGCCCGAGCACGTCGTCGAGCAGGCGGTCGAGGCCGCGCACCCGGCGCCCGGCGCGCCTGGCGCCACGGGCGGCGGCGATGGCCCGCATCTGAAGATCACGCTGACGGGCGTCGGCGACAAGGACCAGGAACTGCTGACCGAGGAGCTCGGCAATCTCGGGCGGATCGTCGGCCGCACGAAGACGGGCGACGCGCTCACGCTGTGGCTCGAGACCGACGTGTCGTCGGACGACATCGTCGCCGTGTGCTGCTTCGTGATCGACGAAAGCCAGATCGCGATCGGCCGCGGCGCTGCGCCGGGCGCGGGCGACGCGCAGGCGGCGGACGCCGCGACGCCGGTGGCGCAGCAGCGGGAGGAAGCCGCCCACGAAACCGCCCATGAAGCCGCGGCCGTTGAAGCCGCGCCGGAACCGGCGGCGGCCCGGCCGGCAGCGGCGCTCGTCGCCGAAGCGCGGCCGGCCGCGCCAGTCGCCGCACCGAGCGCACCTGCCGCCGCGCCCGCCACGCCGGCGCCGGCCGCGGCATCCGCCGCCGCGCAGCATCACGACGACCGCAAGCCGCGACCGGCCGCCGCCGCGAGCGCGGAGGGCAGCTCGATTCGCGTCGGCGTGGAGAAGGTCGACCAGTTGATCAACCTCGTCGGCGAGCTCGTGATCACGCAGGCGATGCTCGCCGAGACGACGAGCGCGTTCGATCCGGCGCTGCACGACCGCCTGTACAACGGGATGGCGCAGCTCGAGCGCAACGCGCGCGATCTGCAGGAAGCGGTGATGTCGATCCGGATGATGCCGATGGATTACGTGTTCAGCCGCTTCCCGCGGCTCGTGCGCGATCTCGCGGGCAAGCTCGGCAAGCAGGTCGAGCTCGTCACGTTCGGCCAGGCGACCGAGCTCGACAAGAGTCTCATCGAACGGATCATCGATCCGCTGACGCACCTCGTGCGCAACAGCCTCGATCACGGGATCGAGACCGTCGAGGCGCGCCGCGCGGCAGGCAAGGACGCGGTCGGCCAGCTCGTGCTGTCGGCCGCGCACCACGGCGGCAACATCGTGATCGAGGTCAGCGACGACGGCGCGGGCCTGAGCCGCGACAAGATCCTCGCGAAGGCGGCCAAGCAGGGGATGCAGATCTCCGAGAACATCAGCGACGAAGAAGTGTGGAACCTGATCTTCGCGCCGGGCTTCTCGACCGCCGAAGTCGTGACCGACGTGTCGGGCCGCGGCGTCGGGATGGACGTCGTCAAGCGCAACATCCAGTCGATGGGCGGGCACGTCGAAATTTCGTCGCAGGCCGGTCGCGGCACGACGACGCGGATCGTGCTGCCGCTCACGCTCGCGATTCTCGACGGGATGTCGGTGAAGGTGGGCAGCGAGATCTTCATCCTGCCGCTGAACTTCGTGATGGAGTCGCTGCAGCCGGCGGCCGACGACATCTACACGATCGGCAACGGCGAGCGCGTCGTGCGCGTGCGCGGCGAATACCTGCCGCTCGTCGCGCTGCACGAGGTGTTCTCGGTCGACGACGCGCGCACCGATCCGACGCAGGGCATCGTCACGATCATGCAGACGGAAGGCCGCCGCTTCGCGATGCTGATCGACGAGCTGGTCGGCCAGCAGCAGGTGGTCGTCAAGAACCTCGAGACGAACTACCGCAAGGTGTACGGCATTTCGGCCGCGACGATTCTCGGCGACGGCAGCGTCGCGCTGATCGTCGACGTCGCGGCGCTCAATCGCGAGACCCGCACGACGCACGGCTCGCACGCGAGCGCCGCGCTCGCGGTGTCCTAATTTACGTGATCCATCGACCTGGGGGCTAACGTGTCCGAAGTCCAAACGAATCATCCGGCCGCGCCGAACGCGGCCAGCCGCCGCGACGCCGAGCAGGGCGACGCGGCGGGCCAGGAATTCCTCGTCTTCACGCTCGGCGACGAGGAATACGGCATCGATATCCTGAAAGTGCAGGAAATCCGCGGCTACGACAGCGTCACGCGGATCGCGAACGCGCCCGAGTTCATCAAGGGCGTGATCAACCTGCGCGGCATCATCGTGCCGATCGTCGACATGCGGATCAAGTTCCACCTCGGCCGTGTCGACTACGACCATCAGACCGTCGTGATCATTCTGAACGTCGCGCATCGCGTCGTCGGGATGGTGGTCGACGGCGTGTCCGACGTGCTCACGCTGTCGACCGAGCAGATCATGCCCGCGCCGGAATTCGGCGGCGTGCTGACGACCGAGTACCTGACGGGGCTCGGCACGGTCGATGGCCGGATGCTGATCCTGATGGACATCGAGAAGCTGATGACGAGCAAGGAGATGGCGCTGATCGAGACGCTCGGCGCATAAGCGGGCTCGACGCAGGCAACGGAATTACGGGGAGCTGACGATGCTGCACAACTGGTCGATCCGCACGACGCTCACGGCCGTCGGATGCATGCTGGTGCTCGTCGCCGCGCTGGTCGGCGGGCTCGGGCTGTATGCGCTCAATCACGCGAGCCGCTCGCTCGACGCGATCGCGCACGGCGATCTGCCGACGATCCACACGCTCGACGACGCGTCGTCGTACCTGCTGCGCGCGCGCGTCGCGCTCGACCGCTTCAAGACGCTGTCCGAGGCCGGCAACGCCGACGAGGCGAAGAAGGTGCTCGCGCGCGCGCAGGAGCTGTACGCGAAGTCGACGCAGAACTGGCAGGCGTATGCGGCCGCGTCGAAGGAGGGCGTCGACCCGGTGCTGACCGACGAGCTCGCCGCGCGCTACGCGACGCTCGCGAAGGAAGGCGTCGAGCCGGAATTCGCCGCCGCGGGCGCGGGCGACCTCGCCGCGTATCACGCGATCGCCGACACGAAGATCAGCCCGATGTTCGTCGCGTACGACAAGGCGGCGGCCGCGGTGGTCGCCGCGTATTCGACGCGCGCGGAATCGCGCTTCGACGCGACGCAGGCGCGCATCTCGCTGATGATCGCGCTGATCGCGGCGGGCATCGTCGCCGCGTTCATGATGGTGATCGGCATCCGCTTCGCGCTGCGCGGGCTCATCGTGCAGCCGCTGAACGTCGCGATCGCGCAGTTCGAGCGGATCGCGGCGGGCGACCTCACGCCGGCGGCGCAGGCCGCCGGCAACAACGAAATCGGCCGGCTGTTCCAGGGCATCGGCCGGATGCAGGCGGCCGTCGCCGACATGGTGAAGGCCCTGCATCGCGGTGCGCAGGCGGTCGACGTCGGCGCGCGCGAGATCTCGAGCGGCAACGCGGACCTGTCCGCGCGCACCGAATCGCAGGCGGCGTCACTGCAGGAAACCGCGTCGAGCATGGAGCAACTGACGGGCACCGTGCGCCAGAACGCGGAGAACGCGCGGCAGGCGAGCCAGCTCGCGGTCAACGCGTCCGACATCGCGACGCAGGGCGGCGAGGTCGTCGGCCAGGTCGTCACGACGATGCAGGACATCGCGACGAGCTCGACGAAGGTGGCCGACATCATCGGCACGATCGAAGGGATCGCGTTCCAGACCAACATCCTCGCGCTGAACGCGGCCGTCGAGGCCGCGCGCGCGGGCGAGCAGGGCCGCGGCTTCGCGGTCGTCGCGGGCGAGGTGCGCTCGCTCGCGCAGAGGAGCGCGACGGCCGCGAAGGAAATCAAGCAGTTGATCGGCGATTCCGCGCACAAGGTGCAAAGCGGCTCCGCGCTCGTCGAGCGCGCGGGCACGACGATGGCCGAGATCGTCCAGGCGGTGCGCCGCGTGACCGACATCATGGGCGAGATCAGCGCGGCGTCCGAAGAGCAGTCGACAGGCATCGTCCAGGTGAACCGCGCGGTCAGCCAGATGGACGCCGTCACGCAGCAGAACGCGGCGCTCGTCGAGGAAGCCGCCGCCGCGGCCGCGTCGCTCGAGGATCAGACGCGGCAGATGAAGCAGATCGTGTCGGCGTGGCGCGTCGAAGGCGGGATCGCGTCGTCGGCGGCGCCGGATTCGTTGGCGGATTCGTCGGCTGCTTCGTCGTCGGCGGCTTCGAGCGTGCGTTCGAACGTGAATGCCCGCGCGAGCGCGTCGAGCGGGCAGCGTGCCGCGAGCGCGACCGCAACTGCCGGCGTGTCCGGATCGTCGCGGGTGTCGGCGGCCGTCGCGCCGGCCGCCGCGCCGCATTCCGCGAAGACTTCCGCTGCATCGCCGGCGTCGTCCGCCTATGCGCCGAAGCTCGCGAAGCCCGGCGCCGCCGCGCGCCCGGCAACGAACGCGGCCGGCGCCGCCGCGCCGCAAGCCGCCCCCGCCCCCGCGTCGTCCTTCGCGCTCAAGCGCCCGGTGCTGTCGGGCGAGCCGAAGCCCGCGGCCGTGTCTGCCGTTTCCGACGACGACTGGGAAACCTTCTGAGCCATGACGCCCGCACGCGCCGCCACTCGTCTCGACGCACTCGAACCGCAAGAGCGGTCGGGCGACGCTGCGCGGGACTTCGAATTCACGTCCGCCGATTTCGCGAAGATCCGCGCGCTGATCCATCGGCGCGCGGGCATCTCGCTGTCCGAGCACAAGCGCGACATGGCGTACAGCCGCCTCGCGCGGCGGCTGCGCGCGCGTGGGCTCGACCGCTTTTGCGATTACCTCGAGCTGCTCGAACGTGAAAACGACCCGTCCGAATGGGAAGCGTTCACGAACTCGCTGACGACGAACCTGACCGCGTTCTTCCGCGAATCGCATCACTTTCCGATCCTCGCCGAATTCGTCAAGCGCCGCGAGCAGCCGGTGTCGGTGTGGTGCTCGGCGGCGTCGACGGGCGAAGAGCCGTATTCGATCGCGATGACGCTCGTCGAGGCGCTCGGCGAATCGGCCGCGCGCTCGGCGAGCGTGCTCGCGACCGATCTCGACACGCAGGTGCTCGCGAAGGCCGAAGCGGGGGTCTACGCGTTCGAGCAGGTCAAGCACCTGTCGCCCGAGCGGCTCAAGCGCTTCTTTCTGAAAGGCACGGGCGCGCAGGCGGGCCGCGTGAAGGTGCGCCCCGAGCTGCGCGCGATGATCCGCTTCGGGCAGTTGAACCTGACCGACGCCGACTACGGCCTCACGAAGCCGTTCGACGCGATCTTCTGCCGCAACGTGATGATCTACTTCGACAAGCCGACGCAATCGCAGGTGCTCGCGCGCTTCGAGCCGCTGATGAAGCCGGGCGGCCTGCTGTTCGCCGGCCATTCGGAGAACTTCACGTATGTGACGCAGGCGTTTCGCCTGCGCGGGCAGACGGTCTACGAGCTGACGCGCGACGGGCAGCCGGCCGCGCCGCGCGTGCGCGCGCGCGTCGCGGCGGCGGAGGCGGAACTCCGATGAGCGGGCTGCCGATCGCGACCAATCTCTATTTCGACGCGCACTTTCACCGCCGCGGCGTGAAGCTGCTGCCGAACGAGTTCTACACGACGCACGAGGACATGGTTCTCGTCACCGTGCTCGGCTCGTGCGTCGCCGCGTGCCTGCACGATCCGATCGCGCGGATCGGCGGGATGAACCACTTCATGCTGCCGGACGACGGCGCGGACCCGTCCGCCGCCGCGTCCGAATCGATGCGCTACGGCGCGTATGCGATGGAAGTGCTGATCAACGAGCTGATCAAGGCGGGCGGCCGCCGCGAGCGCTTCGAAGCGAAGGTGTTCGGCGGCGCGGCCGTGCTCGCCGGGATGACGACGATCAACATCGGCGATCGCAACGCCGATTTCGCGCGCCGCTATCTGGCGCTCGAGCGCATCCGCATCACCGCGGAGGATCTGCAGGGCGTGCATCCGCGCAAGGTCGCGTTCATGCCGCACACGGGGCAGGCGATGGTCAAGAAGCTGCGCGTGCAGGCGCCCGACGTCGCGGAGCGGGAAGCCGCGCTCGCGCGCGAGGCGGCCGGCCCGCGCGGCGAGCGCGCCGCCCGCGCGCGGCCGCGCGTCGAGCTGTTCGGCACGCCCGCGCCGAAGGCTCAGGCGAAGCCTCGCATCGAATTGTTCGGTACGCGGGCCACGCAGCCCGCCACAAGAAAGCAGGAGGCTTGAACGCTGTGCAGAAGAAAATCAAAGTGCTGTGCGTCGACGATTCGGCGCTGATCCGCAGCCTGATGACCGAAATCATCAACAGCCAGCCCGACATGGAGGTGTGCGCGACGGCGCCCGATCCGCTCGTGGCGCGAGAGCTGATCAAGCAGCACAACCCGGACGTGCTGACGCTCGACGTCGAAATGCCGCGGATGGACGGCCTCGACTTTCTCGAAAAGCTGATGCGCCTGCGGCCGATGCCGGTCGTGATGGTGTCGTCGCTGACCGAGCGCGGCTCGGAGATCACGCTGCGCGCGCTCGAGCTGGGCGCGGTCGACTTCGTGACGAAGCCGCGCGTGGGGATTCGCGACGGGATGCTCGACTACGCGGAAAAGCTGGCCGACAAGGTGCGCGCGGCATCGCGTGCGCGCGTGCGGCAGAATCCGCAGCCGCATCCGGCTGCCGCCGCGGCCGCGCACGGCCACGCGGGCGCCGTCGCGCCGCTCATCAACAACCCGCTCGTCAGTACCGAGAAGCTGATCATCGTCGGCGCGTCGACGGGCGGCACCGAGGCGATCCGCGAAGTGCTGACGCCGCTGCCGCCCGACGCGCCCGCCGTGCTGATCGCGCAGCACATGCCGCCCGGTTTCACGCGCTCGTTCGCGCAGCGCCTGAACGGGCTGTGCCGGATCTCGGTGAAGGAAGCGGAGCACGGCGAGCGCGTGCTGCCGGGCCACGCGTACATCGCGCCCGGCCACGCGCACCTGCTGCTCGCGAGAAGCGGCGCGAACTACATCGCGCACCTGTCGGACGATCCGCCCGTCAACCGGCATCGCCCGTCGGTCGACGTGCTGTTCCGCTCGGCCGCGCAGCACGCGGGCAAGAACGCGCTCGGCGTGATCCTGACGGGGATGGGCCGCGACGGCGCGGCCGGGCTGCTTGAAATGAAAAAGGCGGGCGCGTATACATTCGCGCAGGACGAGGTGAGCTGCGTCGTGTTCGGCATGCCGCGCGAGGCGATCGCGATGGGCGGCGTCGACGACGTCGCGCCCCTTTCCGACATGAGTCGCCGTATCATGGCGCGCCTCGCGTCGATGGGCGATCGCGTGCAGCGCGTGTAACGCCGGCCACGCCATCAGCGTGGACAGGCCCCAGGCGCCACCGTTACAGGACATGAATCAGGAAAGGAACAGACGATGGACAAGAGCATGAAGATTCTGGTGGTGGACGATTTTCCGACGATGCGCCGGATCGTCCGCAACTTGCTGAAAGAGCTGGGCTATTCGAACGTCGACGAGGCGGAGGACGGTCTGGCGGGCCTCGCGAGGCTGCGCGGCGGCGGCTACGACTTCGTGATCTCCGACTGGAACATGCCGAACCTCGACGGTCTCGCGATGTTGAAGGAGATCCGCGCGGACGCGTCGCTCACGCATCTGCCGGTGCTGATGGTGACGGCCGAATCGAAGAAGGAGAACATCATCGCGGCCGCGCAGGCGGGCGCGAGCGGCTACGTCGTGAAGCCGTTCACGGCGGCGACCCTCGACGAGAAGCTCAACAAGATTCTGGAAAAGATGGCGAAAGCGGGGAGCTGACGTGAACGAGCCGATTGATGTGGCGGTTGCCGGCGCGAGCGCCGACGAACGCCTTGCCGACGCCGCCGATCTGGCGAGCGACCGTATTCTCGCGCGCATCGGCCAGTTGACGCGCACGCTGCGCGACTCGATGCGCGAGCTGGGGCTCGACAAGCACGTCGAGAAGGCAGCGGAAGTCGTGCCGGATGCTCGCGATCGGCTGCGCTACGTCGTCGCGATGACCGAGCAGGCGGCCGAGCGCGTGCTGACCGCGATCGAGATCGCGAAGCCCGTGCAGGAGCGCCTGCAGCAGGACGCCGCGGCGCTCGACGCGCGCTGGGCGAAGTGGTATGAAACGCCGATCGAGCGCGCGGAAGTGCGCGGCCTGATGGACGACACGCGCGAGTTCCTGCGCGCGCTGCCGGACGCGACGGGCGCGACCAACGCGCAACTGCTCGAGATCATGCTCGCGCAGGACTTCCAGGATCTGACGGGCCAGGTGATCAAGAAGATCATGGACATGGTCTACCTGATCGAGCAGCAACTGTTGAACGTGCTGGTGGAGAACATCGCGCCCGAGCGCCGCGAGCAGTTCGCCGCGACGGCCGCCGCGCTCGCCGCCGAGCAGGCGGGCGGCGCGATGACGCCGGAATCGCTGCTCAATGGGCCGCAGATCAATCCGGAAGGAAAGGCAGACGTTGTGCAGGATCAGGCGCAAGTCGACGATCTGTTGGCGAGTCTGGGATTTTGAGTCAAATTGTTTTGCAATAATTAAAAATTATCGAGATTAATGCCGATAGGTTTTTGACATAAGCTGCAGGCATACTACGCTCCTGATCTGCAGGCTCTCGAGGGCTTTCTTTTCACTTTCGATTGTCGATAATGAGCGGCGTGTGTCCGTCGGACCTACGCTGCCCGAATACAGAGCCTGAATTCGAGGAGGAATGGAGTGAGATCGAGTCGATTCTGCCGGATCGCCGCGACGGCGGCCGGCTTCATGTGCGCGTGGCTTGCCGCGCCCGCCCACGCAGGCCTCGGCGGCGCGCCGATGACCCCGCCCGCCGCGGACACCGCCGCGACGGTGCATTCGATGCAGCGCAGCATCCGCGCGGCGGGCGGCGCATCGACAGCCGCCGCCGGCTACACGGTGCGCGAAACGACGCTCGGCTCGGGCACGGTCGTGCGCGAATACGTGTCGACGGCGGGCACCGTGTTCGCGCTGTCGTGGCAGGGCCCGGTCGCGCCGAACCTGTCCGACCTGCTCGGCACCTATTTTTCGCAGTACGAGGCAGGCGTGAAGGCGTCGCGCGTCGCGCACGGGCCGCGCGCGCCCGCCGCGATCGACACGAGCGGGCTCGTCATCCACACGGGCGGCCACATGGGCTCGTATTCCGGTCAGGCATGGCTGCCGCAGGCGCTGCCTGCCGGCTTCTCCATCAACGACATCCAGTGATCGCGCCGGGAGGGGACAGATCTTGCGCTTCCAACACACTCTGACTCGCTGGCTCGGCGCGCTGAGCCTCGCCGCAGCCACGGTCGCGCTCGTCGCCGCGTGCGGCGGCGGCGACGGCGGCTCGAACGCGTCGGCGAACACCGGCTCCGGCGGCGGCAACACGTCCGCGGGCGGCGGCTCGAACGGCGGTTCCGGCGGCACGCCGCTCGCGTCGAACCAGGCGGCGATCACCGTCAGCACGGGCGTCGCGACCATCATCAATATGCCGACCGTCAGCGTGACGATCTGCGCGCCCGGCACGTCGACGTGCCAGACGATCGGCAACGTGCTCGTCGACACCGCGTCGTACGGGCTGCGGATCGTCAACACCGCCGCGTCGGGCGTGCTCGGCAGCCTGCCCGTGTCGAGCGTGAGCGGCGGCGCGCTCGTCGAGTGCGGCAAGTTCGTGACGAGCTACACGTGGGGCACCGTGCGCACCGCCGACGTGAAGATCGCAGGCGAGCAGGCGAGCTCGCTGCCGGTCCAGATCATCGGCGACCTCGGCTCGTCCGGCGTGCCGACGTCGTGCTCGAACGGCAACTCGCCGTCGAACACCGCGGCCGACCTCGGCGCGAACGGCATTCTCGGGATCGGACCCGCGCCGTACGACTGCGGCTCGAATTGCACGACATCGACGCTCTACAGCAACTACTACGCGTGCCCGAACGGCAACACGAGCTGCCAGGTCACGACGGTGCCGCTCGCGAAGCAGGTCGCCAATCCGGTGCCGAGCTTTGCGGGCGACAACAACGGCGTGATCGTCGCAATGAACCCGCCGTCGGGCGGCAGCGCGACGGGCACGCTGACGTTCGGAATCAACACGCAGTCGAACAACGCGCTGCCGGCGGGCGTGACGAAGCTCACGTCGACGACCGCGGGCGATCTGACGGGCACGCTGCTCGGCCGCGCGATCACGCAGGCGTTCTTCGACACCGGCTCGAATGCGTACTTCTTCGATACGGGCGGCAGCACGGCGGTCTCGCTGCCCGTGTGCGGCAACAATTCGTCGTTCTACTGCCCGTCGAGCATGCAAACGACGACGGCCACCGTCGTGGGCCTGAACGGCGCGCAGGCTTCGCCGTCGATCTCGATCGGCAATGCGAGCTCGCTGTTTTCGTCGTACGGATCGGCGGTGCCGAACCTGGGCGGCCCGTTCGGCAACACGCGGATGCTCGACTTCGGCTTGCCGCACTTCTTCGGCAAGACGCTGTACTTCGGGATGGACATGACGGGCAGCGGCGGTCCGCCGCCGTATGTCGCGTTGTGACGCGGCGCGCGCGGGTGTCCCGTTCCTGGGGCCCGCGCGCGGCGACTGACGGCAAAAGGGGCGCGAGAAAAATCGCGCCCCTTTTTGCATCGAGACGACGAAAGCCGCGGGGCCGCGCGCGACGCGTCAGGCGGCGGGAGCCTAGGCGAGCAGGCCGCTGTCCGCTTCGCGCTTCCGGCCTCCGCTCCCGCTCCCCGATCGCTCCCCGATCGCGCCCCCAAGACCCCCTTACACCCGCCGTTCGCCCCCGCAACCGATTCGAAGAAATACCCCGGTTTTCCCGCTTTCCTCGACCGATCGCCCGTTGACCGCCGCGGGAATAATCGGTGTCACTGGAAAGCGGCATCCCGCCGCGCCATCTGGAGGCCCGCGTGGCTGAGGACAGCGATCTCGACCGGACAGAAGCCGCCACGCCCAAGCGCCGCGAGAAGGCGCGCGAGGAGGGGCAGGTCGCGCGCTCGCGCGAGCTGGCTTCGTTCGCGCTGCTGTCGGCAGGCTTCTATGGCGCGTGGATGCTGTCGGGCCCGATCGGCGAGCACCTGCGCACGATGATGCGCGCCGCGTTCTCGTTCGATCGCGCAGCCGCGTTCGACACGAACCGGATGCTGTCGCACGCGGGCACGCTGAGCCTCGAAGGGCTCTACGCGCTCGCGCCCGTGCTCGCGCTCACCGGCGTCGCGGCGCTCGCCGCGCCGATGGCGCTCGGCGGCTGGCTCGTGTCGACGAAGACGTTCGAGCTGAAGTTCGATCGCCTGAACCCGGTCACGGGCCTCGGCCGCATTTTCTCGATTCAAGGTCCGATCCAGCTCGGGATGTCGATTGCGAAGACGCTCGTCGTCGGCGGGATCGGCGGCATCGCGATCTGGCGCAGCAAGGACGAATTGCTCGGCCTCGCGACCCAGCCGCTCGATGCGGCGCTCGCCGGCGCGCTGCATCTCGTCGCCGTGTGCTGCGGGATGACGGTGGCGGGGATGCTCGTCGTCGCGGGCCTCGACGTGCCGTACCAACTCTGGCAGTACAACAAGAAGCTGCGCATGACGAAGGAAGAAGTGAAGCGCGAACACCGCGAGAACGAAGGCGATCCGCACGTGAAGGGCCGGATTCGCCAGCAGCAGCGCGCGATGGCGCGCCGCCGGATGATGGCGAACGTGCCGACGGCCGACGTCGTCGTCACGAACCCGACGCGCTTCGCGGTCGCGCTCAAGTACACGGACGGCGAGATGCGCGCGCCGAAGGTGGTCGCGAAGGGCGTGAACCTCGTCGCCGCGCGGATCCGCGAGCTCGCGGCCGAGCACCGCGTGCCGCTCCTCGAAGCGCCGCCGCTCGCGCGTGCGCTCTATCACAACGTCGATCTCGAGCGCGAGATTCCCGGCACGCTGTATTCGGCCGTCGCCGAAGTGCTCGCGTGGGTGTATCAGTTGAAGCGCTTTCACGCCGAAGGCGGGATCGCGCCCGAGACGCCCGTCGATCTCGACGTGCCGGCGGAACTCGACAAGGGCGCGCACGTCGCGCCGCAAGACGAGCGCGAAGAGGCCGAGGACGCGCTCGGCGGCCGCGCCGCCGGAGGTGCCGCATGAACGTGCCGGCCGGCCTCCTCGGCAAGCGCGCGCAGCTTTTCGCGGGCACGAACCTGCGCGCGCTCGCGGGCCCGATCCTCATCTGCATGATTCTCGGGATGATGATCCTGCCGCTGCCGCCGCTGCTGCTCGATCTGTTCTTCACGTTCAACATCGCGCTGTCGGTGATGGTGCTGCTCGTCAGCATGTACACGATGAAGCCGCTCGACTTCGCAGCGTTCCCGAGCGTGCTGCTGTTCTCGACGCTCCTGCGCCTGTCGCTGAACGTCGCGTCGACGCGCATCGTGCTGCTCGAAGGCCACACGGGCCCCGACGCGGCCGGCCAGGTGATCGAGGCGTTCGGCCACTTCCTCGTCGGCGGCAACTTCGCGGTCGGCATCGTCGTGTTCGTGATCCTGATGATCATCAACTTCATGGTGATCACGAAGGGCGCGGGCCGGATCGCCGAAGTGTCCGCGCGCTTCACGCTCGACGCGATGCCCGGCAAGCAGATGGCGATCGACGCCGACCTGAACGCCGGCCTCATCAACGAAGAGCAGGCGAAGAAGCGCCGCCGGGCGGTCGCGCAGGAGGCGGAGTTCTACGGGTCGATGGACGGCGCGTCGAAGTTCGTGCGCGGCGACGCGATCGCGGGCCTCATCATCATGGCGATCAACGTGATCGGCGGCCTCATCGTCGGGATTCTCCAGCACGACATGAGCTTCGCCGCGGCGGGCAAGAACTACACGCTGCTCACGATCGGCGACGGCCTCGTCGCGCAGATCCCGTCGCTCGTGATCTCGACCGCGGCCGGCGTGATCGTGTCGCGCGTCGCGACCGACGAGGACATCGGCACGCAGCTCACGACGCAGCTTTTCACGAACCCGCGCGTGCTGATGATCACGGGCTCGATCATCGTGCTGATGGGCCTCATCCCGAACATGCCGCACTTCGCGTTCCTGCTGCTCGGCGGCGGCGCGATCTGGCTGTCGCGCACGATGACCCGGCGCGAGGCCGCGAAGAAGGCGGCGGGCATGGTCGCCGAGATCGCGCCGCCCGCGGCGCTGCCGGCCGACAGCCACGAGGCGACGTGGGAAGACGTGACGCTCATCGATCCGCTCGGCCTCGAAGTCGGCTACCGGCTGATTCCGCTCGTCGACAGGAACGCCGACGGCGAGCTGCTCAAGCGGATCAAGAGCATCCGCAAGAAATTCGCGCAGGAAATCGGCTTTTTGCCGCCCGTCATCCATATCCGCGACAACCTCGAGCTGCGCCCGAACGCGTACCGGATCGCGCTCAAGGGCGTCGCGGTCGGCACGGGCGAAGCGTATCCGGGCCAGTGGCTCGCGATCAACCCGGGCCAGGTTACGGCCGCGCTGCCGGGCGCGCCGACGCAGGACCCGGCGTTCGGGCTGCCCGCCGTGTGGATCGACACGGCGCTGCGCGAGCAGGCGCAGGTGTACGGCTACACGGTCGTCGACGCGAGCACCGTCGTCGCGACGCATCTGAATCATCTCGTCGTCCAGCACGCGGCCGAGCTGCTCGGCCGCCAGGAAGTGCAGGCGCTCATCGAGCGCACCGGCAAGGACGCGCCGTCGCTCGTCGAGGATCTGGTGCCGAAGACGATCTCGCTCACGACGCTGCAGAAGGTGCTGCAAAGCCTGCTCGACGAAGGCGTGCCGATCCGCGACATGCGCACGATCATCGAAGCCGTGTCCGAGCAGGCGGGCCGCATCACCGATCCGTACGACCTCACGGCCGCCGTGCGTCTTTCGCTCGGCCGCGCGATCACGCAGCAGTGGTATCCGGGCGCGGGCGAGATGCAGGTGATGGGGCTCGACGCGAATCTCGAGCGCGTGCTGTCGCAGGCGCTCGCCACGGGTGCGAATCCGGGCCTCGAGCCGGGGCTCGCGCACACGCTGCTCGTCGGCACGCAAGACGCGATGTTGCGCCAACAGAACATGGGGCTGCCGCCCGTGCTGCTCGTCCAGCACGCGCTGCGCGCGATGCTCGCGCGCTTCCTGCGCCGCAGCCTGCCGCAATTGAAAGTGCTGTCCTACGCCGAAGTGCCGGACACGCGCACGATCAAGGTCGTTAACGTCATTGGGGGTACCGCTTGAACATTCGCAAATTCATTGGTCCGACGAGCCGCGACGCGCTGCGCCTCGTGCGCGAAGCGATGGGTGCCGACGCGGCGGTACTGTCCAACCGGACGCTCGAAGACGGGCGCGTCGAGATCGTCGCGCTGCCCGCCGCCGAGCTCGCCGACATCTCGACGCGCCGCGCGGCCGAGGCTGCCGCGCACGGCGCGGCCCAGCCGCATGCGCCTTCGGGGCCGTCGTTCGCGTCGCCCGCCGCATCGGTCGTCGTGCCGAGCGCCGCCGCGTCCGGCGCGTCGGCCTCGGCGCCGACGTTGCGCGCGGCCGCGAATCCGTACGCGGCGGGCGGCATGCCCGACGTGTTCTCGTCGGTGTTCGGCGCGAGCGTCGACGCATCGGCCGACGGCGACGCGCAGCCCGCCGTCTCCATGCCCGCCCAGCCCGCCGCGCCGTCCGAGCCCGCGCCGTGGCTCGTCGAGCACGCGAAGCGGCTGACGAAGCAGCACGACGAGCTCGTTGCGCGGCCGCGCGCTGCGGCGCGCGCAACGCACGCAACGCACGCGCCGCGCGAGCGCGCGGTAGCCGACGAAGCGCCCGAATGGGCGCTCGACATTGTGCGCCATGCCGCGCGCCGGCTGCCGCCCGACGAACCTTCGGCGGCGAAGCCGGCGCTGCGCCTGCCCGATGATGCGGCAACCGCCGTCGCGGACGCGGTGAAGGCGCGCATCGAGCGCATCGTCAACGATACGGTGATGCAGGAGCTCGGCTCGCTGCGCGAGCTGATGGAAGAGCAGTTCGCGGGCCTGATGTGGAACGAGCGCCAGCGCCGCAACCCGGTGCACGGCGCGCTGACGAAATACCTGTTCGCGGCGGGCTTCTCCGCGCAGCTCGTGCGGATGATCGTCGACAACCTGCCGGAAGGCGCGGGCTACGACACGCTCGACGCGGCGGCCGACTGGGCGCAGTCGGTGCTCGCGGCGAACCTGCCCGTGCTCGACAGCGAGGATGCGCTGATGGAGCGCGGCGGCGTGTTCGCGCTGATGGGCCCGACGGGCGTCGGCAAGACGACGACGACCGCGAAGCTCGCGGCGCGCTGCGTGATGCGCTTCGGCGCGAGCAAGGTCGCGCTGCTCACGACGGACAGCTACCGGATCGGCGGCCACGAGCAACTGCGCATCTTCGGCAAGATCCTCGGCGTGCCGGTGCACGCGGTGAAGGACGGCGGCGATCTGCAGCTCGCGCTCGCCGAGCTGCGCAACAAGCACATGGTGCTGATCGACACGATCGGCATGAGCCAGCGCGACCGCACGGTGTCCGACCAGATCGCGATGCTGCACGGCGCGGACACGCCGGTGCAGCGCCTGCTGCTGCTGAACGCGACGAGCCACGGCGACACGCTCAACGAAGTCGTGCAGGCGTATCGCAGCGCGGCCGGCCAGTCTGAAGCGGCCCTGCCCGATCTCGCGGGCTGCATCCTGACGAAGCTCGACGAGGCGAGCAACCTGGGCGGCGTGCTCGACACGGTGATCCGCTACAAGCTGCCGGTCCACTACGTGTCGACCGGCCAGAAGGTGCCCGAGAACCTGTACGTCGCGACGAAGAAATTCCTGCTCAAGAGCGCGTTCTGCGCGCCGCGCGAGGATTCGCCGTTCGTGCCGCACGACGACGACCTGCCAGCGATGCTGTCCGCGTTGAGCCCGCGCACCGGCAACGAACTGCACGAGGTCCGCTTTGGATAAGCGCATCGCCGACCAGGCAGAAGGATTGCGGCGCCTGCTCGCCGGACGCGCGTCGCGCGTCGTCGCGGTGACGGGCGGACCGTCGGGCGTCGGCTGCACGTCGACGGTCGCCAATCTCGCCGCGGCGCTCGCCGCGCTCGGCAAGGACGTGCTCGTCGTCGACGAGCGCGCGAACGTCCGCTCGATCACGGCGACGCTGTGCGGCTCGTGGCTGCGCGACGGCGAGCCGGTGCGGCACGAGCTCGGCTTCGCGGTGTGCGAGGCGTCGCGGCTCGCGCGCGTCGGCTACAGCGATGCGCAGCTCGAGACGCTCGGCGACGGCGCGGCGGACATCGTGCTGGTCGACGCGCAGCTCGACGCGAGCGGCGCGTTCTCCGCGCTCGCGCGCGACGCGCACGACGTGCTCATCGTCACGCGCGTGTCGGCGTCGGCGATCACCGAGGCGTACGCGTGCATGAAGCGGCTGCACTACGCGCACGCGCTCGCGCAGTTTCGCGTGCTGATCAATCACGTGCAGAGCGCGGCCGACGCGAGAGCCGCCTACGAGAACCTCGCGGGCGTCGCGAGCCGGTATCTGTGCGTGTCGCTGTCGAACGCCGGTTGCGTCGCCGCCGATGCGCTGATCGAGCGCGCGCGAGGGCTCGCGCACACGGTGGTGGACGCGTTCCCGTCGGCGGCGGCGGCGCGCGATTACCGGCAGATCGCCGCCGATCTGCTGTATTGGCCGATGCGCCCGAGTCCGGGCATCGGCCGGGTCCGGACGGGAAGTTCGGCGTTTGAACGAGGCGCGGCTCATGCCGCCTGAACGCCACGACGAAGAGAGGGCATGATGTATAACGCTCAAGGCAAGATTTCCCAGGACGAAGTGCTGACGCAATATGCGCCGCTCGTGCGTCGCCTCGGCCTGCAGCTCGTCGCGAAGATGCCGGCGAGCGTGGACCTCGACGACCTGATCCAGGCCGGCATGATCGGCCTGCTCGACGCGGCGAGCCGCTACAAGGAAGACCAGGGCGCGCAGTTCGAGACCTATGCGACGCAGCGCATCCGCGGCGCGATGCTCGACGAGCTGCGCAGCAACGACTGGCTGCCGCGCAGCCTGCGCAAGACCTCGCGCGAGGTCGAGCACGCGGTGCATCAGGTCGAGCAGCGGCTCGGCCGCTCGGCGAACGAGACGGAGATCGCCGCGCACCTGCAGATGCCGCTCGACGAGTACCAGTCGATGCTGCAGGACCTGCACGGCAGCCAGCTCGTCTACTACGAGGACTTCGACCGCTCGGCCGACGACGAGCCGTTTCTCGACCGCTACCGCGCCGATCACAGCGATCCGCTGTCGGCGCTGCTCGACGAGCATCTGCGCGACGCGCTCGTCGATGCGATCGAGCACCTGCCGGAGCGCGAGAAGCTCTTGATGTCGCTGTACTACGAGCGCGGGCTGAACCTGCGCGAGATCGGCGCGGTGCTCGAGGTGAGCGAGTCGCGCGTGTGCCAACTGCACAGCCAGGCGGTCGCGCGGCTGCGCGCGAAGCTGCGCGAGCAGGCGTGGGTCGGCACGGAGAGCTGAGCGGCCGCGCGGCGGCCTCGCGCGCGAGGCGCGGCTGAACCGCGCGCGCCGGCGAAGCGGGCAAAATGCCGCACGGGAGCGGCCGGCCCCGCCCGACAGGAAAATTTCGTCTCGATTTGCTACAATCCCACCTCGTTTCCGAGGAGCGTTGCGACGGGCCCCGCCCGCCAGGCTCGGAAATGGTCAACCGAGCGGTGTGTCGGCGCAGCATCGTCGCTTAGCGGCGATCGTTCCCGCCGATGTCGGCCGCTTACTTGAACGGCGCTCACGTCACAATTTTCTAGAACTTTTTTTAGAAAGGAGGGCGTGATGAACGCCGCTGTCATCGATTCCCAATCCGCACAAGATTACGTCGTCGCCGATATCGCGTTGGCCGGCTGGGGCCGCAAGGAACTGAACATCGCCGAGACCGAGATGCCCGGCCTCGTGCAGATCCGCGACGAATACAAGGCGCAGCAGCCGCTGAAAGGCGCACGCATCGCCGGCTCGCTGCACATGACGATCCAGACGGGCGTGCTGATCGAGACGCTGAAGGCGCTCGGCGCGGACGTCCGCTGGGCGTCGTGCAACATCTTCTCGACGCAGGATCACGCGGCCGCCGCGATCGTCGAAGCCGGCACGCCCGTCTTCGCGTTCAAGGGCGAATCGCTCGACGAATACTGGGAGTTCTCGCACCGCATCTTCGAATGGCCGAACGGCGAGTTCGCGAACATGATCCTCGACGACGGCGGCGATGCGACGCTGCTCCTCATCCTCGGCTCGAAGGCCGAGAAGGACCGCTCGGTGATCGCGACGCCGACCAACGAGGAAGAAGTCGCGCTCTTCAAGTCGATCGAGCGCCACCTCGAGGCCGACGGCAACTGGTACTCGAAGCGCCTCGCGCACATCAAGGGCGTGACCGAGGAGACGACGACGGGCGTGCACCGCCTGTACCAGATGGAAAAGGACGGCCGCCTGCCGTTCCCGGCGTTCAACGTGAACGATTCGGTGACGAAGTCGAAGTTCGACAACCTGTACGGCTGCCGCGAGTCGCTCGTCGACGGCATCAAGCGCGCGACCGACGTGATGATCGCGGGCAAGATCGCGGTGGTCGCGGGCTACGGCGACGTGGGCAAGGGCTGCGCGCAGTCGCTGCGCGGCCTTGGCGCTACGGTGTGGGTGACGGAAATCGATCCGATCTGCGCGCTGCAGGCGGCGATGGAAGGCTACCGCGTCGTGACGATGGAATACGCGGCCGACAAGGCCGACCTCTTCGTGACGGCCACCGGCAACTACCACGTGATCAATCATGATCACATGAAGGCGATGCGCCACAACGCGATCGTCTGCAACATCGGCCACTTCGATTCGGAAATCGACGTCGCGTCGACCCGCCAGTACCAGTGGGAGAACATCAAGCCGCAGGTCGACCACATCATCTTCCCGGACGGCAAGCGCGTGATCCTGCTGGCTGAAGGCCGCCTCGTGAACCTCGGCTGCGCGACGGGCCACCCGTCGTTCGTGATGTCGAACTCGTTCACGAACCAGACCCTCGCGCAGATCGAGCTGTTCACGCGCGGCGGCGAGTACGGCAACAAGGTGTACGTGCTGCCGAAGCACCTCGACGAAAAGGTCGCGCGCCTGCACCTCGCGCGCATCGGCGCGCAGCTCTCCGAGCTGTCGGACGATCAGGCGGCGTACATCGGCGTGTCGAAGGCGGGCCCGTTCAAGCCGGATCACTATCGTTACTGATATCTTGATCCGTACCCGGCGCGCGGGCGCCGGGCGGCCGCTCGCCTGACGTCCGCCGCGCGCGGCGCGTCGGCGGGCGAAGTGCGCCGCCCGACGCGTCGCGCGTTCTCATCTTCCGGGGCGGCCGCGCCCGGCCGGATCGTCAACCGCAGAAGGAGCAATCCATGACCGTCATCCTGACCTGGATCATCAACGCGCTCGCGCTCTTGATCATCACGTACCTCGTGCCGTCGATCCACATCAAGAGCTTCGGCACGGCGCTCGTCGTCGCGGTCGTGCTGGGTCTCATCAATGCGGTGATCCGGCCGGTCCTGATCCTGCTCACGCTGCCCGTGACGATCGTCACACTCGGCCTCTTCATCCTCGTCGTGAACGCGCTGTGCTTCTGGCTCGCGGCGTCGCTGCTGAAGGGCTTCGAAGTGTCGGGATTCTGGTCCGCGTTCTTCGGTTCGATCCTGTACAGCATCGTGTCGTGGCTGCTGTCCGCCCTGATCTTCGGTCAGCGCAATATCGGCTGACGGGGTGACACCTGAATCATGAACCCGATCGAACTTTCCTTTGAATTCTTTCCGCCGAAGACGGCGGAAGGCGTCGACAAGCTGCGCGCGACGCGCGCGCAGCTCGCGCCGCTCAAGCCGAAATTCGTGTCCGTCACGTTCGGCGCGGGCGGCTCGACACAGCAAGGCACGCTCGACACCGTGCTCGACATGCAGAAAGCGGGGCTCGAGGCCGCGCCGCATCTGTCGTGCATCGGCTCGTCGAAGGACAGCCTGCGCGCGATTCTCGACCAGTACCGCTCGCACGGCATCCGCCACATCGTCGCGCTGCGCGGCGATCTGCCGTCCGGCATGGGCGAGGTGGGCGAGCTGCGCTATGCGTCCGAGCTCGTCAGCTTCATCCGCGCCGAGCACGGCGACTGGTTCCGGATCGAAGTGGCCGCGTATCCCGAGTATCACCCGCAGGCGCGCTCGCCGAAGGCCGATCTAGAGAACTTCGCGCGCAAGGTGAAGGCGGGCGCGAACGCCGCGATCACGCAGTACTTCTACAATGCGGACGCGTATTTCCGCTTCGTCGAAGACGCGGCGAAGCTCGGCGTCGACGTGCCGGTCGTGCCGGGCATCATGCCGATCACGAACTTCTCGCAGTTGATGCGCTTCTCCGAGATGTGCGGCGCGGAAGTGCCGCGCTGGATCGCGCGCCGGCTCGAAAGCTTCGGCGACGACAAGGACTCGATCCGCGCGTTCGGCGCGGACGTCGTCACGGGGCTTTGCCGGCGGCTCGTCGACGCGGGCGTGCCCGGTCTGCACTTCTACACGCTCAACGGCGCGGCGGCGACGAAGATCGTCTGCGAGCGGCTGGGGCTCTGACGCCGGCCGGCGCGGCCCGTGCGGCTGCGCGCCGCATTCGTCGCTCATCGCCCGCCGCTCACGCCTGCGCGTGCGCGAGCGGCGGCCGCTTGTCGAACCACGGCTGCGCGAGCTCGAGCTGACGCGCGAGCGTGAACAGGCGCGCATCGTCGCCGTGCCGCGCGACGAACTGAACGCCGACCGGCAGCCCGCGCGCGGTCCAGTGCAGCGGCACTGACATCGCCGGCTGCCCGGTCAGGTTGAAGAGCTCCGTGCAGCCCGCCCACGCGAACGCCTGCTGCGACGCTTCCGCGAGCATGCGCTTGAGGAGCGGCTTCATCGGCAGCACGCCGAGCAGCGCCATCTGCCGCGTCTCGAACGGCGTCGGCTGCATTGCGCCGATCTTGATCGGCGGCGCGGCGAGCGTCGCGCACAGGATCACGTCATAGCGCGACACGAGGCCCGCGACGCGCGCGGTGATCTGCCGCTGCAGCTCGAGCATGTGCGGCAGCCGCTCGCGCGCGAGCCGGCGGCCGACCTGCGCCATCGCCCACGTCGCCGGCTCGAATTCGGCGCGCGCCGGCTTGCGCCCAGTGATGCGCTCCGCGCCGAGCACGAGCTCGTCGGCGATCGCCGCCCAGATCGTCAGGAATACCTCGCCGATCTGCGCGAAGTCGAGGTTGAACGCTACCGGCTCGACGTTGTGCCCGAGCGACGCGGCAAGCGACGCGGTGTGATCGAGCGCGTCGCGCACGTCGGCCGACAGCGCCGGCGCGAGCATCGGGTCCGTCACGTAGCCGATCTTCAGCGCGGGCGGCGGCGCGTCGAGCGCGCCGAGATACGTGCCGGGCGCGCCCGCACCGTCGAGTGCGCCCGGCGCAATCCGCCCGGTGGTGATGTCGAGGAGGAGCGCGCTGTCGCGCACGCTGCGCGAGACCGCGTGCTCGACGACGATCTCGCCCGGCACGGGCCACGGCGCAAGCGCCGGATCGCGCGACGGCTTGAAGCCGAACAGGCCGCAGCACGACGCGGGAATCCGGATCGAGCCGCCGCCGTCGGACGCATGCGCGAGCGGCACGATGCCCGCGGCGACGGCCGCCGCCGCGCCGCCGCTCGAGCCGCCCGGCGTGTGATCGAGATTCCACGGGTTGCGGCACACGCCGAACAGCGCCGATTCTGTGTACGGCATCTGCCCGAGCTCGGACGTGTTGGTCTTGCCGAAGATGTTGAGCCCGGCCGCCCTCGTTCGCGCGATGAGCGGCGAATCTTCGGCCGGCACGTAGTGACGATAGTGGCGGCTGCCGAGCGACAGCGGCAGCCCGCCCACCGCGGAGCCGAGATCCTTGACGAGATACGGCACGCCGGCGAGCGGGCCGTTGAGCGCGCCGCTCGTCGCGCGATCGCGCGCGGCCGCGTAGTCGTTCAGCACGATCGCGTTGAGCGCCGGATTGAGCGCTTGCGCGCGGCCGATCGCGGCGTCGAGCAGCTCGCGCGCGCTGACTTCGCGCTGCGCGACGAGCTGCGCGAGCCCGATCGCGTCGTGGCACAGATAGTCGGACTGCACAGTCATCCCCCGTGGTGACGAGCGGCGAACGCTTCGAAATGCGAGAGCGGTGACACGGCGCGCGCCCGCGCGATGCGCGGGCGCGGCGATTGCCGGCAGCTTACAGGTGTTCGGCGAGGAAAGTCAGCGTGCGGCCGTGCGCGAGCGCCGCTGCGCGCTGGCCGTACGATGCGCGGTCCGGGCAGTTGAAGCCGTGCTGCGCGTCCGGATACAGGTGGAATTCGGCGTTCGCGCGGCCGGCGAACGCGGCCTTCACCGTGTCGACCGCGTCGGGCGGAATCGACTGGTCGTGGCCCGCGTAGTGGAACAGGATCGGCTGCGTGACCTTCGCCGCGACGTCGACGTGATTCTGAATGCCGCCGCCGTAATACGCGACTGCGACGTCGACGTGCCGCTGCGCCGCCGCGAGATACGCGAGACGCCCGCCGAAGCAATAACCGATCGCGGCCAGCTTGCCCTCGACCTCGGGGCGCGCGCGCAGCGCCGCCGCGGCCGCGCCGATGTCTGCGACCGCCTGCGCGACGTCCGTCTTCTGCAGCAGCTCGATGCCCTTGTCGCGGTCGGCGCCTTCGTAGCCGAGCTCGACGCGCGGCTGCGTGCGCCAGAACACGTCGGGCGCGAGGGCGACGTAGCCGTCGGCCGCGTACTGATCGGCGATCGAACGGATGTGGCCGTTCACGCCGAAGATCTCCTGGATGATGACGATGGCCGGGCCCTTGCCGCGCTTGGGCAGCGCGAGGTAGCCGCCGAACGTGTCGTTGCCGGCGGGGATGTCGATCCATTGCGAAGCCATGCTGATCTCCTGGCAAAGCAAGACCGGTGAAGGTCCTGACGGTGAATGGGGAAGCGGCGCCCAGTGTGCCATCAAACCCGCGTCGTTGCAGCGCGGCGAAACGGCTCGCGCGGCGCGCGCGGCGGCCGAATCGGCGGGCCCCCCACGCCCCCATGAGCCTTCTCGCCGCGCGAACGGACCGATCTGGATTATTCATTTTTCACGCATCGCGCGTGCGCGTAGAGTCGGTTCGTCGAGTATTCGATTCCGCCCGTCTTTTTGCATGACCGCCTTCGCATCCCGGCCTCCCATCCATTCGAGGATTCGCCATGACTTCCCGTATCGCTACGACTCCGTTCGCCGCCCGTTTCGATTTGCGCCTGCCGCTCGTGCAGGCGCCGATGGTCGGCGCGACGACGCCCGCGCTCGTCGCGGCCGCTTCCAACGCCGGCGCGCTCGGCAGTCTGGGCGGCGCGTCGTTCGCGCCGGACAAGCTGGCCGCCGAGATCGCCGCGGTGCGCGCAGCGACGCGCCGCCCGTTCGCCGTGAATCTGTTCGTGCTGCCCGACGCGCATCCGGACGACGCGGTCGTGCGCCGTGCGCTCGGCGCGATCGATCCGCTGCGCGCGCAGTTCGGGCTGCCGCCCGGCGCGCCGCCGGCGCGCTACGCGCCCGACTTCCGCGCGCAGCTCGACGCGCTAGTCGATGCGCGCGTGCCGGCCGCGAGCTTCACGTTCGGCGTGCTCGATAAAGACGATGTCGCGCGGCTGCAGGCCGTGGGCACGTATGTGATCGGCACCGCGACGCATGTCGCCGAAGGGCTCGCGTGGCGGGCGGCGGGCGCCGACGCGATCTGCGCGCAAGGCGCCGAAGCGGGCGGCCATCGCGGCACGTTCGTCGGCTCGGCCGAAGACGCGCTCGTCGGCACGATGGCGCTCGTGCCGCAGCTCGTCGACGCGACGGAGCTGCCGGTGCTCGCGGCGGGCGGCATCATGGACGGGCGCGGGATCGCCGCCGCGCTTGCGCTCGGCGCGCAGGCGGCGCAGCTCGGCACCGCGTTCCTCACGTGCGCGGAAAGCGCGATTCCGGCGTGCTGGAAAGCGCGTCTGCTCGCGAGCGACGATACGTCGACGTCCGTCACGCGCGCGATCACGGGCCGTCATGCGCGCGGCATCCGCAATGCGCTGATGGCGCAACTGACCGAGCGACTCGATTCGGTCGCGCCCTATCCGGTGCAAAACGCGTTGACGCAGGAGTTGCGGCAAGCCGCCGCGCGTGCGGGCGACGCCGAGTATTTGTCGTTGTGGTCCGGCCAGGGGGCGCCGCTCGGCAAGCACCGCGATGGAGCGCAAACGGCCGCTCAATTGATCGACGCGCTCGACGCCGAATGGCACGCGACCCTTTCTCGCCAGGGTATTTCGGTAGCCTGACGAATTGGCCGGCGCGACAAAAAAGCACGCCGGCCGCATTGCCGATACGTTCTGCTTGCCGAATTATTTCAGCCGGAAAGCATTGATTAAAAACATGATTAAAATCGCTTTCCCAATCATTAAGCATGCCTTTCATTTTCCGCATTCATTCTTCATCCGAATAGGCGCAAACCCTTATGTGGAGCGGGTTTGCGGCCGGCGATCCCGGCCTTGAAAAAAGGCGACATCGGTAGTCATCCCAGTTCTCTAAAAATATCCTACTGATAAATTTGATCACCTACACTTGCGCGCAAGCACGTGAAGGCCGCCCCGCATGCGGTGCATCGCGCGCTTAATTGGTGCAGGTGGATAAAGCAATGCAGCCGGCGAATGCCCAGTGATTTTTGTCGAGCACGGGGATCGGTGCGGGGCGTCGGTGAAAGTGTTTTCTTGGGATTGAAACTGGAGACTTACATGAATATCAAGATGCAAAAGCTGCTGCCGATCAGCGCGGCGGCTATGCTGTTGGCTGCAGCCGCCACGAACGCTGCCGCCGACCAGGTCGTCAAGATCGGCCATGTCGCACCGTTGACGGGCGGGATCGCCCACCTTGGTAAGGACAACGAAAATGGTGCGCGCCTCGCGGTCGAGGAGATCAACGCAAAGGGTCTCATGATCGGCGGCCAGAAGGTGACGCTCCAGCTCGACGCACAGGACGACGCGGCCGACCCGCGCACCGCAACGCAAGTCGCGCAGAAGCTCGTCGACGACAAGGTCGTCGCGGTCGTCGGCCACCTGAACTCGGGGACGTCGATCCCGGCCTCGAAGATCTACAGCGATGCGGGCATCGTGCAGATCTCGCCGTCGGCGACGAATCCGGCGTACACGCAGCAAGGCTTCAAGACGACCTACCGCGTCGTCGCGACCGATGCGCAGCAGGGCCCGGCGCTCGCGAACTACGCGCGCTCGAAGGGAATCAAGAGCGTCGCCGTCGTCGACGATTCGACGGCCTACGGGCAGGGTCTTGCGAACGAGTTCGAGAAGAAGGCGAAGGCGCTCGGCCTGAAGGTGGTGTCGCATGACGCGACGAACGACAAGGCGGTCGATTTCCGCGCGATCCTGACGAAGATCAAGGGTGAAAATCCGGATGCCGTGATGTACGGCGGCATGGACGCGACGGGCGGCCCGTTCGCGAAGCAGGCGAAGCAGCTCGGCCTGCGCGCGAAGATCTTCGCGGGCGACGGCGTCTGCACGGAAAAGCTCGCGGACCTCGCGGGCGATGCGACTGACAACGTCGTGTGCTCGGAAGCGGGCGCGTCGCTGGAAAAAATGCCGGGCGGCGCGGCGTTCAGGGCGAAGTACGAGAAGCGCTTCGGCCAGCCGATCCAGATCTACGCGCCGTTCACGTATGACGCGGTATACATCATCGCCGACGCGATGAAGCGCGCGAACTCGACGGACCCGGCGAAGATCGTCGCGGCGATGCCGAAGACGAACTACACCGGCGTGATCGGCACGACGACCTTCGATTCGAAGGGCGACCTGCAACACGGCGTGATTTCGCTGTACGACTACAAGAACGGCAAGAAGTCGTTCCTGGACGAAGTGAAGATGTAACCGCCTGAGCGGCCGACGGAGGGGGCGAGGCGCGCATGCCCGAAGGCATGCGCGCCTCGTTTTTTTTTCGATGCGGAAAGCGCGCGATGCGCGCGGCGGCCGATGGCCGATTGAACGCCGTTCCGCCGCTGCGCCGGGGCGTCGCCTCGCGGGCTCGCCGATTGCCGGGTCAGATCTTCAGCCGGCTCAACGCCTTCGGCGCGACGATTGCGACGAGCGCCGCGCACAGCGCAACAATCGACAGCCCGACCGACAGGTTGGCCGCCTGCGTGACCGCGCCGATCGCAACCGGCCCGAACAGCATCCCGAAGTACGCGAGCCCCGCGACGTGCGCGAGCCCTTCGGCCGCATGGATGCCTTCGACCCGCGCGGCGGCGGCGAACAGCACGGGCATCATGTTGGCGAGGCCGAGGCCCATCAGCGTGAAGCCGATGAGCGCGACGACAGGATACGGCAGCGCGAGCGCGCCGATCATGCCGACGCACGCGAGCGTCGCGCTCGCGCAGACGAGCTGCGGCGCGCCGAAACGTGCGCGGACCGCATCGCCCGCAAAGCGCGCGGCGGCCATGCCGCCCGAGAACGCCGCATAGGCGGCGCTCGAGAATGCCGGCGACGCCAGGACGACGTCGCGCATGTAAACAGTCGCCCAGTCGTACATCGCGCCTTCGGCGATCAACGCGACGAGTGCGATCGCACCGAGCGCCCACAGCGCAGGCGAGCGCCAGCGGTTCGCGCGCGGGCCGCCGTGCGCGGCGGCCGCGTGCGGCGCGTGCGGCAGCACGGCCGGGCACGCGAGCCCGAGCACAAGCGCGCTCACGAGCGCGGCGAGCGCGAGATGCACGGCGCTCGCCATGCCGGCCGACAGCAGCGCGCCGCCCGCCGCCGCGCCCGCCATCCCCCCGACGCTGAACATCCCGTGCAGCATTGACATGATCGGCTTGCCGAATGCCGATTCGACGGCGCTCGCCTCGGCGTTCATCGCGACGTCGAGCGTCGCCATCGAGAAGCCGAACAGCGCGAGCACCGCGAGCAGCAGCGGGTAGGTCGGCACGACGAGGATCAGCGCGCCGCACGCGGACATCGCGAGGCCGCCCGCGAGGCACGCGGTGCGCGATCCGACGCGCGCGATCCAGCGCGCGTTGGTCGTCATCGCGACGATTGAGCCGATCGCGACCGCGAGGAGTGCGAACGACAGCAGCGCGGGCGACAGCGCGAACTTGTCGCGCACCGTCGGCACGTGCACGCCCCACGAGGCATACATCATGCCTGCGACGAAGAAGAGCGCCATCGTTGCCGCTCTCGCGCGCTGACGGGTGGAGGCGGGAAGCCGGCGATGGCCGGAGGCGGGCGAAGCGAGATCGGGTGACTGGTCGGGCACGGGGAAGCTGGGCGAAGGAAGGGAGAGCGGTTGCGAACAGCTTGCAAAGCTTACGCGACACTTAACGAAAACAGCGCCGATTCTAGCGGAGCGCGGAGCATCTCGCTTGCGCTGCCGGGTTGCGCATGAGATGCCGCCGGGCGCATGCTTGACGTGCGCCCGGCGCGGACGGTTGCGCCGGCGCGACCAACGTTTCGCTCTTGCAAGCAAGGATTGCGCACGTGAACATTTCCGCCGCCTTACCGCTTCATTTGCTTCACCGCAATGCGCTCGGCACGCTCGCGACGCACACGCGCGCGCCCGAAGGCTATCCGTATCCGACCGTGGTGCCGTACGCGGTCGACGCGCGGCACCGGCCGGTCGTGCTCGTGAGCGGGCTCGCCGAGCATACGCGCAATCTCGCGGCCGATCCGCGCGCCGGGTTTCTCGTCGTCGACGGTCTGGGCGACGCGGCGGGCGCGGCGGACAGCGTGCTCGAGGCGGAGCGCGCCACGCTCGTCGGCCGCTTCGAGCCGGCTGGCGCCGATCCGCACGTGACCGCGCGCTATCTGCGCTATCACCCGGACGGCGAGCGCTATCTCGCGCTCGGCGACTTCACGTTCTGGGCGCTCGCGTGCGAGCGGCTGCGCTATATCGGCGGATTCGGGCGGATGGGATGGCTCGACGCAACCGAGCTGGACGCGCTCGCGCCCGTCGGCTGTGACGACGAGCGCGCGCTATGGGACGAGTACGACGCGTCGCCGGAGCGGCGCGCGGGGCTCGAACTGCTCGGCGTCGACCGTTACGGCGCGGACTGGCGCTTGAACGGGCGCAGGCGCCGCACGCCGTTCGACGCGCCGAAAATGGATGCCGAAGCGTTGTCCGCGGCGCTGCGCGAGGCCGCCGCCGTTTCGCTCACGTAAAGCGGTTGCGCCGATTATGAGCGATTCCGCACATTGTGAGCGTATTAAACGAGATAAGACGGCGTCCATGCTTTCAATCAACGGAACCTTTCGTTTCATGAAAACTTCCAATTTCGATTGTTCGGATCAATTGCGCAGTTTGCGAGCTTAAAATATGTCCTGAATTTTGCCAATCCACTTGTAAGACTGGCGATAATTGCAAATGAAGCGGATGCTGGTCAATTTGAACAATCAAATCACAAAGTACAACATTTATTTTCTGCGATGCGGTATTCACTGAATTCTTTTTTGTGCTAACCTTTGATCCAATTATCCGAGGCATCGTTAGTTAAGATGGCAAGCCGGCTCAAGATCGGCGCCATTTGGTCAGATAAAAGGGAATTTATGTCTTCTTACAAGGACCTTCTCGCTCAGCGAGAGAAGCTAGAGAAGCAGATCGAAGAAGCCAAGTCGCGCGAATACGCGGAGGTATTGGGCGACGTCAAGCAAAAGATCGCCGATTACGGTTTCACGCTCGCAGAACTCGGTCTCGGTCGTGGCAAAGCTGGAAAGGCGGGTCGTCCCCGCGCCGGTGTCGCGGCGAAATACCGCGACCCGGAATCCGGCGCGACCTGGTCAGGCCGCGGGAAGCCTCCTCGCTGGATCGCCGGCAAGAATCGCGAGCAATTCGCAATCTGAGCGCAACCTGCCCGCCAAACACAAAAGGCCACGCCCTTTCGAGGAGAACGTGGCCTTTTGTGTTTTGAATGCCGGGCGCCGCGCCCGGCATTTGTCATAAAAGTGTCATGTTGATGCTAAATGAAAATGCGTTGCGTTTCCATAAGCGGTTGATTTTGCTTGTTTTTTTGAGCCCGCGTCGCGCGCTTTCAAGTCCGGCTTGATAGAATTGCGGTGTCCTTTGCCGCATTCGATATTTCATGTCTACGTTTTCAAATGACGACCTGGCGTCGGAAAAACAGGTCGTCGCCCGCAAGAGTACATTCGTCAGCATCGTCCTCAACGTGATTCTGGCGACGCTGCAGGTGGTCGTCGGTGTTATTGCGCATTCCCAGGCTTTGATTGCCGATGGCGTCCACTCTTTGTCGGATCTGGTTTCCGATTTTGTGGTGCTGCTCGCCAACCGGCATAGCGGCGCAAAACCGGACGCCGACCACAATTACGGCCACAGCCGTTATGAAACGGTTGCTTCATTCTTTCTCGGCGCAATCCTGATCGCGGTCGGCGTCGGGATGTTGTGGCGCGCGGGCGACCGGCTCGTGCATCTCGAAAACATCCCGCCCGTCCACGCGAGCGCGCTCGCGGTCGCGGTGGTCGTGCTGCTGTCGAAGGAGGGGCTGTTCCGCTACATGCTGCGCGAGGCGCAGCGCGTGCGCTCGGCGATGCTCGTCGCGAATGCATGGCATGCGCGTTCGGACGCCGCGTCGTCGCTCGTCGTCGCGATCGGCATCGTCGGCAGTCTTGCCGGCGTGCGTCTTCTCGACCCGATTGCCGCGGCGATCGTCGGCTTCATGGTCGCGCGGATGGGCTGGACGTTCGGCTGGGGCGCGCTGCAGGATCTGTCGGATCGCGCGCTCGACGAGAACGCGTCGGCCGAAATCCGCGCGCTCATCGTATCGACGCCCGGCGTGCGCGACGTGCACGATTTGCGCACGCGCAAGATGGGCGATTCGGCGCTCGTCGATGCGCATATCCTCGTCGATCCGATGATGTCCGTCTCCGAGGGGCACTACATCGCGGAGGCCGTGCGCGCGCGCGCGCTCACCGACCGGCGCGTGCTCGACGCGCTGATCCACGTCGACCCCGAGCACGACGTTGCGCGCCGCGCGGTGCTCGACCTGCCGCCGCGCGATCGGATCGAAGGGCAGATCGAGACGGCGCTCGAGAAGGCGGGGCTGAAGGCGAGCACGATCAACCTGCACTACCTGAGCACGGGGCTCGAAATCGACATCACGCTTGCGCCGGGCGCAAGCGGGGATCGGGAAGGCGACCACGATCCGGCCGCTCGTTTGGACATCGAAGCATTGAAGCGGCTGTTCGGCGCGCGACGCCTCAGCATTTCGCGCGCGCTCGTGTCGAGCGACGCGGCGGCGGTCGGCCGGCCGTTCTGATCGGGTCGAGCGCGACGCGGCGCGAGCGGCGCCGAAGCCGTCTGAACCTGCTCGAACCCGACTGGGCCCGCGTCAGAGCGGCAACTGCGTATCGAACTTGATCTCGCGCAGCACGACGCTCGTGCGCACCTGCGAAACGGCAGGAATCTTGAAGATCCGCTCGTGCAGGAAGATGTCGTAAGCCTTGATGTCCGGGGCGACGATCTTGAGGATGTAATCGGCCTCGCCCGTCGTGCTGTAGCACTCGGTCACCTCGGGGCAGGTCGCGATCTCCCGCTCGAACTGCTCGACGCCGCCTTCGTTGTGGCGGGTCAGGTGAACGTGCGCGAGCGCGCAGATATGGAGCCCGAGCTTCTCGCGATCGAGGAGGGCGGTGTAGCGCTGGATCACGCCGGACTGCTCCATATCCTTGATGCGGCGCCAGCACGGCGTGCTGGAGAGGCCGACCTGATCGGAGATCTCCTGCACGGAGCGGCGCGCGTCGAGCTGCAACAGGCGAAGGATTTTTTGCGAAAAGGTATCGAGGGTCACCTGCGCCTCCAAAGCGGCTACATCATTTGGCAATGGTAGAGGCGGGTGAAAAGAAAGGCAATCCGAGGCCGTTGAAACGAGCGATATTCGCTAATTTCTCGGGCCGTCGGCGGCATTTTGTGCTGATTCGTCAGCTTCTTCGACGGGCGGCGCCGACGCCTTCGCCGTCTGCAGCGCGCGCAGGTCGGCGAGCATGTTGCAGAAGAGCGCGCCTTGCTCGATCGCGTCGTCGAGCGCGATGTGCGTGTGCGGATGGTCGTCGAACCAGTGCTTCGGGAAGCGCGGCTTGATCGCCTTCCGGTACGGCAGGCCGGTGATCGCGAACGCGAGCGTCTTGATGTCGAGTGCCGACCACGAGAACGGGCAGCGCCCGGTGAAGCGCATCATGTACCAGAACATGAACGTGAAATCGAAGCCCGCCGGCATCGCGACGAACACCGGCTTGCCGGGCAGCGCCTCGACCCATTCGACGTACGCGGCGAGCGCCGCCTCCGGCGCCTGCAAATCGCGCCGGCATGCGGCCCACGCTTCGGGCTGCGTCCTCCACCAGGCATCCTGCACCGGGTGAGCCGCCGCGCCCGGCAGCAGCTCGAGATTCGCGGAGAAGGTCGCGATCAACTGCTTGTCCTCGGTGAACGCGGCGGATGCGAAGCTCAGCATCGAATGCGGGCCCGGGATCGGGCCGTCCGCCTCGACGTCGGTGCTCACGTAGATTTCGCGGATCGGCATAGTCGGCGCGGCGCTCATCCCGCCACTCCGTCTGCGACGAACGGATTCGTGCGGCGCTCGTTGCCGAACGTCGACACGGGGCCGTGGCCGGGTACGAACGTGACGTCGTCGCCGAGCGGCCAGAGTTTTTCGCGGATCGAGCGGATCAGGTCCGCGTGGTTGCCGCGCGGGAAGTCGGTGCGGCCGATCGAGCCGGCGAACAGCACGTCGCCGACGATCGCGAGCCGATGCGCGCGGCTGAAGAACACGACGTGGCCCGGCGCGTGCCCTGGGCAATGATAGACCTCGAGCGTCTCTTCGCCGAACGTCACGGTATCGCCATCGTCGAGCCAGCGGTCCGGCTCGAACGCTTCGGCGGCCGGAAAGCCGAAGCGTTCGCTTTGCATCGGCAGCTTCTCGATCCAGAAGCGCTCGTCCTCGTGCGGCCCCTCGATCGGCACGCCGTAATGCGCGGCGAGCCGCTTCGCGCCCGCGCAATGGTCGACGTGACCGTGCGTGAGCAGCACCTTCTCGACCTGCACGCTCTGCCGGGCGACTTCCTGCTCGATCAGTTCGAGATCGCCTCCGGGATCGACGACGGCGGCGCGCCCTGTCTTCTCGCAAACGAGCAGCGAGCAGTTCTGCTGGAACGGCGTGACCGGAATGAGCGTGACTTTCATGGCGCGAGCGGCGGCTAAAAGCCCCGATTGTACTGGCCCGACGGATCGCCCGCCGCGCGCGCCGGTTCAATGTCGATTGTTTCGATCATAGAGAGAATCAATCATCGGAAGCGGTCGTTTTTGAGGCGACTGTTTTCGTTTATGTATAATGCGGCCCAGTGTGCGTGGAAGACCACGCCGTCAGTGGGCGTTCGGAACCTGTTTTCTTCCGGTTTCCGTGACGCCGTCAATGCAAGAGCCGCCGGTTGTCCGGCGGTGCATCCAGTGCCGATTCGTCGGTGCTCACGTCTTGTCCGGCCGGGCGCAACGCGCCCGCTGCGGCCCTGCTGCCGCGACGCCGGATGAGGCCTATGCCGCCGTTCCTGCGCGTTTGAGTTCACGACGCGCACGAACGTGGAAGCCATGTTCGATTGGCGGCATGTGGGGTCTGGTCAGGCTGCCGGGGACAGGTTGCGCCAGACGTGAAAGCTAATCAGGACCGGTTGCGGCAGAACGTGAGCCGCGCCAGATGCAAGCCGCCCGCGCGCGAGCGCGACTGGGGCATGCATGTCCGTCCGGATCGCATTCGTGGCGACGCGATCCGTACAAGCAGGCGACACGTCGATGAGATTTCGATTACCGAGACACCTCGGGACTCTAGCTGTATTTTTCGCGCTGACGGGCTGCGCGGTGCCGCCGAACGCACCGACGTCCGAACAGGCGAAAGGCGCCGCGGCGAAGGACGCGCTGCGCACGGCCGCGTCAGGCGCGGCCAACAACAATAAGGAATCGGCGGGCGCGCCGCTGAACTTCGACACGGCGCTCGCTTCGATGCCCGCCGCCGGCTCGCAGGACGCATCGCGCCCGTCGCTTGCGGACGCGAAGCCGATCGACGCCGCGGACGTTTCGGATTTCCGCCAGACGGGGCGCGCATCGTGGTACGGCAAGGGCTTTCACGGCCGCCGCACCGCGAACGGCGAACGCTTCAACATGAACGAGCTCACGGCCGCGCACCGCACGCTGCCGCTCGCGTCGTACGTGCGCGTGACGAACCAGGCGAACGGCAAGTCTGTCGTCGTGAAGATCAACGATCGCGGACCGTTCTCGCGCGGCCGGATCCTCGATCTGTCATATGCGGCGGCGAAGGTGATCGGCCTCGTCCACGCGGGCACCGCGCGCGTGAAGATCCAGGGGCTGTCGCCCGAAGAGGCGCGCGTCGCGCGCGACGAGACGCTCGCGTCGAACCTCACGAAGTAATCGCGGCAAGGGCGGCGCATCGGCCGCCCGGACGAGACGATCGAACGCATGCGAAAGGGGCCGCTTCATGCGGCTCCTTTCGCTTGTGCGGCGAATCCTTACTCCTCTTCTTCTTTCTTCAGCGCGAGCGCGCGCGCATAGAGCGCGTTGCGCGACGCGCCTGTCAGCGCCGCCGCGAGCTTCGCCGCACTCTTGACCGGCACTTCGTCGAGCAGCAGCTTGAGCAGCGCGTCGTGCCCGCGTTCATCATCGTCGCGCTCATCCTGCGGCGCGCCCTCGACGACGAGCACGAACTCGCCGCGCTGCCGGTTCGCGTCCGCGCGCAGCCACGTTGGCCCTTCGGCCAGCGTGCCCTCGAACAGCTCCTCGTGTAGCTTGGTGAGCTCGCGCGCGATCAGCAGCCGGCGGTCGCCGCCGAGCGTCGCCGCGAGCGCCTCGACCGTCTCGACGATCCGGTGCGGCGCTTCGTAGAACACAAGTGCGTATGGATGCGTCTTCAGCGGCTGGAGCGCCGCGTCGCGCTGCTTCGGCTTCGGCGGCAGAAAGCCCGCGAACGTGAATGCGCCCGCCCAGGCGCCCGCCACGCTGAGCGCAGCGGCGGCCGCGTTCGCGCCCGGCAGCGGGATCACGCCGAAGCCGGCGGCGCGCACGGCGTCGACGAGTTTCGCGCCGGGGTCGGAAATGCCGGGCGTGCCGGCGTCCGACACATACGCGATCCGCTCGCCTGCGCGCAGGTGATCGATCAGCTTCGCGGCGGCCGCGCGCTCGTTGTGCTCGTGCACGGCGACGAGCGGCTTCGAGATTCCGTAGCGCGCGAGCAGTTGGCCCGTGTTGCGGGTGTCCTCGGCGGCGATGCGGTCGGCGAGCGCGAGCACGTGCAGCGCGCGCAGCGTGATGTCGGCGGCGTTGCCGATCGGCGTCGCGACGACGTAGAGGGCGCCCGTCGGATAGTGCTGCGCCTGCGCGAGATCGAGGAGGGAAGTCATGACACGAAAGGCGCCCGCACGCGGCGCAAACGGAAGAAGCCCCGCATTGTGCCACGCGCGCGCGTCGCGGCAGGAGGCGGGCGATGCCGAAGCCGCGCCGCGCAACAACTTTTCGAAGGCGGCCGGGTCCGGGCGCGTCGTCGGCGCCGCGTTTGAGACGCGCGCGCAGCGCTTCCTCGAGCGCGCTGGGCTCGCGCTCGTCGCGCGCAACGTGACCGTGCGCGGCGGTGAAATCGACCTCGTGATGCGCGAGCGCGACGGCACGCTCGTGTTCGTCGAAGTGCGCGCGCGCACGAGCGGCCGCTATGGCGGTGCGGCGGCGAGCATCGGCGCGCGCAAGCGCATGCGGCTCCTGCACGCGGCGCATGCGTTCTGGGCGCGCACGGGCGGCGCGAGCGCGTGCCGCTTCGACGTCGTCGCGTTCGAGGGCGGCCGGCTCGAGTGGCTGCGCGACGCGTTTCGCGCCGACGAACCCGCTTAGCTTGTGTCGAGATGTAAGGAGATGCGGCGACGCTCGGGCGGCGGGGGCGGAGTGCGGTAAACTCGCCGCACTCACGATGCCGCGCGACGCAGACCACGCGCGCAGTACCCGATTAGGAATCGATGTCAGTCGAACGTATTCAGCAACATATCCGCGACAGCGCCGCGCTCGTTCGCGAAGCGCTTGACGCGCTGTCCCTGCCGATCGCGGCGGCCGTCGACGCGATGTTCATGGCGCTCGCGAACGGCAACAAGATCGTCGCATGCGGCGACGGCCCGTCGGCCGCCGCGAGCGAGCGGCTGGCCGCCGCGCTGATTGGCGGATTCGAGCGCGAGCGTCCCGGCCTGCCCGGGCTCGCGCTCCACACCGATGCGAGCCGCTCCGGCACCGGGGGCGACGGAGATCAGATCTTCGCGCAACAAGTGCGCACGCTCGGCCAGATGGGCGACGTGCTGCTCGTGCTCGATCCGCTCGGCGAATCGCCGCGCGTGCTGGCCGCCGTGGAGGAGGCGCGCGAGCGCGAGATGATCGTCATCGCGCTGACGGGCAACGGTGGAGGACGCCTGGGCGCGTCGCTCGCCGACACCGATATTCAGATCTGCGTGCCGTCCGAGCGGGCGGTGCGCATCCAGGAAGTTCATCTGCTGACCATCCATTGCCTGTGCGACGGCATCGACGCGATGCTGCTGGGCGAGGATTGATTCGAAGGAGAGCCGTCGATGAGTAACAGCCGCGTCAGACAGACGCTAGTCAGAACTACGCTCGTGATCGGCCTGTCGGCCGGCCTGGCCGCAACGCTGCAAGGCTGCGTGCTGGCAGTTGCCGGCGCGGCGGCGGGCGGCGGCGCGCTCGTCGCGACCGATCGCCGCACGCTCGGCGCGCAGACCGAGGATCGCGAGATCCAGGTGAAGGCGCTGACGCAGATGAACAACGGGCTGCCGGACGGCTCGCACGTGAACGTGACGGTGTTCAACCGCCGCGTGCTGCTGACGGGCGAAGTGCCGAGCGACGCCGCGAAGCAGCGCGCCGAAGAGATCGTCCGCGGGATCAACAACGTGAACGCGATCGTCAACGAGCTCGGGGTCGGGCCGGCGAGTTCGCTGTCGGACCGGGCGAACGACTCGTATCTCGAAGGCCGCGTGAAGACCGCGATGATCGCCGAGAAGGGCATCTCCGCGAACAACTACAAGGTGGTGTGCGAGCGCGGCAACGTTTATCTGATGGGTCTCGTGACGACCGACGAAGGCAGCCGCGGCGCGGACGTCGCGAGCCGTGTGCCGGGCGTCGAGAAGGTCGTCAAGGTGTTCCAGTACATCAAGCCGCAGGAAGCCCAGGCGCTGACGGCGGCGACGCCCGCGAGCGGCGCGTCGGCGGCCGCCGCGCCCGCGACGGCCGCCGAAGGCGCGACGGTCGGCGCGGTGCCGGATTCGAGCGTCACCGCGACGCCGCTGCAGACGCCCGCGCCGGTCTCCAATTCGACGAACGTGCATCCGGGCAATCCGAAGGCGGGGACGCCGTGATGGTGGCGAAGTACGTGAAAAGGATGATGGGCGGTGCCATTGCTTCGATTGTGGTGCTTGGCGGCGCGATGGCGGCCGCGCCGGCGCATGCGGATGTCGGCGATGGCCTGAAGGTCGCGCGCAGCAACGCGTGCATGGGCTGCCACGCGGTGGACCGGAAGCTCGTCGGGCCGTCGTTCCAGCAGATCGCCGAGCGATACAAGAGCGATCAGCAGGCGGTGCCGAAGCTTGCGAAGAAGGTGAAGGACGGCGGCTCGGGCGTGTGGGGCGCGATCCCGATGCCCGCGCACCCGCGGATGAGCGATGCCGACGTGCGCTCGGTCGTTCAGTGGGTGCTGGCCGGCGCGCCGTCGAAATAATCGGCGCAAATCTGTTGTCAAGTGCTGATGATGTGATGTATTATCATCGGCTGTTGGTGAGGGGCGGTAGCTCAGCTGGGAGAGCGTCGCGTTCGCAATGCGAAGGTCGGGAGTTCGATCCTCCTCCGCTCCACCAAAGAATTCAAAGGGCTTGGCCGAATGGCCAAGCCCTTTTTTTGTTTGGCCGGCTAAGACCTCCTCAAAACACTCAACTCAACAGAGCAGCGCGCCGAACCGCACAGCAGCCCACGCAACCGGCCATCGCAAACCACTTCGCGCCGCTCTCCTTCGCGAATCAATCAACCGCGCCCATACCTGCGCTCCAGCCCCGCCGCCTTCCCACCCTCCGGTTCGAGCTTCAACGCGTAATACAGCACCACGAGCAACACGAGCCAAGCCGGCCCGACATAAAGCGCGACCCGCGTGTCCGGAAAATAAGCCATCAACCCGACCACGAGCACGAGAAACGCGAGCGCCACCCAGGACCCATAAGGCCAGAACGGCATCCGGAACCGCAGCGCGCGCTCCTCCGCCGGCGCGAGGCTCGCGCGAAACCTCATCTGCGTGACGAGAATGACGCCCCACGTCCAGATCGCCCCGAACGTCGAAATCGACGTCACCCAGACGAACACCTTCTCCGGCACCAGGTAGTTGAGCAGCACGCCCACCAGCAGCGCGACCATCGAAACAAGAATCGCCCGGCGCGGCACGCCGCTTGCCGTCGCGTCGCCGAACGTGCGCGGCGCGTGGCCCTGCTTCGCGAGGTTGTACAGCATGCGCCCCGTGCTGAAGATGCCGCCGTTGCACGACGAAAGCGCCGCCGTCAGCACGACGAAGTTGATGATGCCCGCGGCCGTCCTGATGCCGAGCCGCTCGAACGTCATCACGAACGGGCTGCCTTGCGTGCCGATCTCGTTCCACGGGTAGATCGACAGAATCACGAAGAGGGCGCCGCCGTAGAAGAGCAGGATGCGCCAGAACACCGAATTGATCGCGCCCGGAATCGTCTTCTGCGGATTCTCCGCTTCACCCGCCGTCAGCCCGATCATCTCGACGCCGAGGTACGCGAACATCACCATCTGCATCGACATCAGCACGCCCTGCGCACCGTTCGGGAAGAAGCCGCCGTGCGCCCAGAGGTTCAAGATGCCGATCGGCACGCCGTGATTGCCGATGCCGAAGGCGATCATCGCGATGCCGGCCGCGATCATCACGACGATCGTCACCACCTTGATCAGCGCAAACCAGAATTCGAACTCGCCGTATGCCTTCACGGTGAGCAGGTTCACCGAGCCCATCGCGGCCAGCGCGGCGAGCGCCCAGATCCAGCGCGGCACGTCCGGGAACCAGATGCCCATGTAGATGCCGACCGCCGTGATTTCGGCGATGCAGGTGACGAGCCAGAGGAACCAGTAGTTCCAGCCCGTCAGGTAGCCAGCGAGCGGCCCGAGGTAGTTGCGCGCGTAGCGGCTGAACGAGCCGGCGACCGGCTCGTGCACGGCCATCTCGCCGAGCGCGCGCATGATCACGAAGATCACGGCGCCGCCGATGATGTACGACAGGATGATCCCGGGCCCCGCCATCTTGATCGCATTGGCCGAGCCGAGGAAAAGGCCGACGCCGATCGCGGCGCCGAGCGCGATCAGGCGCATCTGTCGTTGTCCGAGCCCTCGGTGTAGGTCGGTTTCCGTACTTCCTTTCTGCATCGGGATGTCTCCTTTGAGTTTGTGAAATCGGCAACGCATGCGTCGGCGCCGTGCGCATGCCTCGCGTCGTCTCGAGGACGGCGAGCAGGATGTGAATCGGCTGCGCGAAGGCGCGCGGGCAGCGCTTCAGGCGCGCGCGGTGCGGACGTCCCGCTTGCGCGAGCCGGCGTGACTCAAGTGGAAGATAGGGCGAACAACACGCGGTGAAGCGGTGCATGACGTCGCGCGGCGCGGTCGGCGCTCGGCGGCGATGGCGGGCGTGGTGCGCGCGTATCGGTTCGCGCGGCGAATCGGTGGATGCATCGAGCGTTGTCTCCAGCATGCATGAACAGATGCCCCTCGGTCGGAGTCTGGTATTTGGCGCTATGCTAGTGGCTGTTCGCGAGTGGATGTTCCTGTATTTGTCTTAATTTTAGTAAAAGAAACTATGGGCGTGCGAGCGCGCAGCGTCGTGCACGATACCCCGATCGCACGCGCCATCCGAACGACGACATTCACGGAGTCCGATCATGACGATCGACAGCGGTTGGGTTGCGTCTACCGGGTTGCCTGCGGCCGTCTACTGGTTCTGTTTCGGCTATGCGCTCTTTCGCGCATTCGGGCCGCGCCACGCGCGCTATCCGAAGCTGATGCGCGGTTATGCGATCGCGTGCGCCGGCGCGATGCTGTTCGGGTTGCTCGCGGCGTTCGGCGTCGAGATTCGCGCGCCCGATGCGTCGGCGCTCTCGTCGCTCGGGACGACGGTCACGTTCATCGGGATAGTCGGCGTGTTGATCGGCTGCATGTGCGAAGCGACGGTGTCGTTCGGCAAGCGCTGGGAGCGCTGATTCGGCTCCGCTTTTCGGGCTCGTTCGACTGAATGCCGGGTTCGTGCGCGTCGACTTGAAGCGGCTGTAAAAGCGAATGCAAACACAGGAAAACATTGGGCCTGCGTGCGAAGAACAAGAGTTATCCACGCCCAGCCCTGGAAATCCTTGGGATAACTCGTCGCCCAGCCTGTGGACCAAATCTTGATAAAACCGGCCTCGCTTCCGGACGCATCGAAGTTGTCCTTTGCTCGCGGCGGATATTCACGCACAGCCGATACAGTTATGGAATTGATGCCGCTCTGATCCGTCAGGGAAAACCCGGGTTGTCCACAGGAAAGAGCCGCTTTTGTTAACTTCTACTACGTATACATCCATCAATTAAAAGAATTGGAGACAAAACGGCCGACGGCGCTTGTGTCGACGCCGAAAGCAGTCGACGAGTCGAATCGAACAAAGCCGCATTGGCAGGGTTGATGAGAACTGTGTTCGGTTCGAATCGACTGGATGGAGAAAGGCGTGCCGATGCGTCGTCGCGTCGATTCGGATTCGAGCGAGCTCGCAGCCATCGAACGTTCACGGAGGCGCACAGAAACGGGCTGGCGGAAAACGTGACGTTGCGCGGCTGAATGTAGATTGCTTCCGTCGCCAAGCAGCGCGATCCGCAGCGGCGATGCGAATCGATATGCACAAGGAAAAGACGCCGAAGAGAGCGAAGCGTGCATGCGCGCATCTCCGCCGCGCGCATGCCGATGAAAAGCCCGGACAACGCGGCCGCGCTTACCGGCCCGTCGTCTCGTAATCGACGCCAGGAACCGCCCGCTCGACGAGTATGAGGTGCTCCCCCTCCGAAGTGCGTTCGACCCGCGCATCGACCGCATACGCGCGTCGGTTCGAGCACTTCGGACGGCAAGCCGTCCGCCAGCACGCCGTCCGGCCCGAGCAGCACCATCCGGTCGCAGAAGCGCGATGCGAGATTCAGATCGTGCATCGCGACGACGATGATCGCCGCGCGGCGGCTTGCCGCGTCGCGCATCGCTTCCAGCGCGAGCAATTGCCAGCGCAGGTCGAGCGCGCTCGTCGGCTCGTCGAGCAGCAGGAGCGGCGTGTTCCGCACCAGTACCTGCGCGAGGCCGACCATCTGGCGCTGGCTGCCCGACAGGCTGTCGAGCGGCTTCATCGCGAGCCGGTGCAGGCGTAACTGCTCGAACAGCCATCGCGTCTGCGCCGACTGATCAGCGTCATGAAAAGCGGCACGCCGACGAGCGCGGTGATGATGCCGATCGGCAGCACGAGGCCGCTGATGAGCGTTTTGCTGAGGATCGACGCGCCCGACAGCATGATTGCGCCCGCGAGCATGCCGCCCGGCAGGTAGTAGCGGTGATCGTCGCCGACGAGAAGTCTCGCGATGTGCGGCCCGACGAGTCCGACGAAGCCGATCGTGCCGACGAACAAAACATCACCCTGTACCCGAACGGCGGCGTGGCCGGGGCGCGCGCGAGCGTCGCGCGGCAGCGGGTCGGCATGCGGCTGCCGACGCCCGCCGCGCTGCGCCGCCGCTATCCGCTCTCGGCTGCCATCCAGACGACCGTCGACGCTGGCCGACGGCAAGTGCAGGCGATTCTCGAGCAGCGCGATCCGCGCTGGCTCGCGATCGTCGGACCGTGCTCGATCCACGATCCGCAGGCAGCGCTCGACTACGCGCTGCATCTCGCGCGCCTCGCGGATGCGGTGCGGGACGTGTTCTGCGTCGTGATGCGCGTGTATTTCGAAAAACCGCGCACGACGGTCGGCTGGAAGGGGCTCATCAACGATCCGCGCCTCGACGGCAGCCATCGGATCGACGAAGGGCTCGCGACCGCACGCCGGCTGCTGTGCGAAGTGAACGCGCTCGGGCTGCCGGCCGCGATCGAGGCGCTCGATCTCGTCACGCCGCACTACCTCGGCGATCTCGTGAGCTGGGCGGCGATCGGCGCGCGCACGACCGAATCGCAGGTGCATCGCGAGATGGCGTCGGGGCTGCCGATGCCGGTCGGATTCAAGAACGGTCGGCTTGCACGACGAAGGCTATCCGGTCGTGCTGCATACCGACGGCAATCCATACGCGCACCTCGTGCTGCGAGGCGGCCGCGACGGCCCGAACTACGATGCCGCGAGCGTCGCGGCGGCCGAGCACGCGCTGCGCGCGAACCGGCTGACGACGAACGTCGTCGTCGATTGCTCGCATGCGAACTGCGACAAGCAGCATGCGCGGCAGGTCGCGGTGCTCGACGACGTCGTAGACCAGATCTGCGCCGGCAATCGCTCGATTCGCGGCGTGATGCTCGAGAGTTTTCTCGAAGAAGGGCAGCAGTCGCTCGACGACGGGGCCGGCGCGCTGCGCTACGGCTGCTCGATCACCGATCTCTGTCTCGGCTGGGACGCGACCGAGGCGGCGCTCGTCGCCGCGCACGCGCGTCTCGCCGCTCACGTTGCGCGGCGTTGACGCGTCCGCGCGCGCGTTGCGCATCCATTCATCGAACGAACAGGAGCCTCATGTGGTGCGCGGTGCGCCGCCGCGGCTCAAGATGACCGACGCGCGGATCCGGCGGCCGTGGCTCAGCGCATTTGCGCTGTACAGCGTCATCGCGATCGCGAACAGTGCGCTCGGGTTTTACGTGATCGATTGGTTGCACGTCGACGCGCGGCACGCGGCGGTCGTCGTCGGCTATGCGCTTGGCTGCGCGGGGCTCGGCCTGATCGTGATGCAGTCGGCGGTTGCGCGGCTGCTGCGCATCGCGCCGCTGCAATGGCTGCGCTGGGGCGCGCTCGCGAGCGCGGCGGTCGATGCGCGCGAGCAGGGCGCGTGTGCGGGCACGATGTCGGCTGCGCAGGGGCTCAGCATGATCGTGGCGCCGCTCGCCGGCACCGCACTGTACGACTGGCGCCCGCAGGCGCCGTTCGCGCTGATCGGCGTGCTGCTGCTGCTCGTGGCCTGCGCGACGTGGCGAAGTGCGCGGCGCGCAGCCGCGACGCAGTGAAGGCATCGATCGCGCGCCGCTCGCTTGCGGCGATGCGCGTTGCGTGACGTTCGATGCGCGATGCGCGATGCGCATCAGACCGCGCAGCGCGCGATGTGGAAGCGCAGTTCCGACTCCTCCGGATCTCCGTCGCCGCTGCGCGGGCGATAGACGCCGATGTTCGTGCCGGACGATGCGGTGGGCGCAAGCGTGACGGTCCAGTCCGAATCGGCCGAGTACGGGCCAATCAGGACCGTCGTCGGGTTGCGTTGCGCGACGCGCGCCTGCGGTACGCGGCTCGTCAGGCAGCTTTCAACATCGCGCGGGCTGCGCGGCGATGCGACGTAGATGATCCGGCCGCTGGGCGATTCGGCCTGCGGGCCGTTCGCGGGCGAGCCTGCGCAGCCGGCGAGCGCAGCCACGGTGCCGGCGAGCGCGCAGCTAGCGAGAATCTGAGTCGATTTCATGGGCGATCCAAGGTGAGTCGTTCGGCAAAAACGCATCCGGATTCCATGCGTTTCGCGTCGGTCCGATGCGCGACGTCGCGCGAACGGCGGCGCGCCGAAACGATAGAGGAAAAATCCGATCGTGTCGCGAGCCTAACAAGGCATGCGCGTCGTTTGTGTTAAAAATTGTTTTCGATCGGGCTCGTCGTACCGCTTGCGAGCGTTCGCCGCGGCCCATTCGAGGTCGCGCGTATCGCGAGCGAATCGAATGCCGGGCGAATGTGATCGCGTCGTGCGTCACCGTATCATGCATGAAGGCACGCGGTTTCTGTCGACGTCGACCGTGCGAATTGCACGATTCACGCTCGCTCATCGAATCGCACGCAAAAAAACAATGGGCGGCATTTGACCGAGATCTGAAAGATCATTTGCCGATCATGCTATCTATTTGATCTTTCGAGCCGATATTCGAATCACCTCGAAAGACGCGCACGGCGTGTCAACGCGGCGCGCACGCGCTGCGTTATAGAGCCGGCGCACGAGCATTCATGCCGACAAAAGCCTTACGTCACGTAAGGCGCGAGCCGTGAATCTCGAACAACACCGGCGTCGGATGCGCTCCAACGCATCGTCATTAACCGGATATTTCCGTTTGGATATTCAAGGAAAAACAATGAAGAAGATCATCGCTTCGGTGGCAACCGCCGCTATCGCATTCGCTTCGGCTTCCGTGTTCGCGCAAGCGTCGGCACCGGCAGCGTCGGCACCGGCGGCAGCTTCGGCTGCGAAGCAAGGCAAGAGCAAGGCGAAGCACGAGCTGATGAAGCACGGCTCGGCGAAGACCAAGGCGAAGGCGGAAGCCGCGTCGGCAGCCGGCACGAACGGCAAGGGCGCGCAGCAGTAAGCGCCTGTCGGCGGCGGCGCATGCGTCGCCGTCGGCTCGTGACGACGAACCCCGCGTTCTCGCGAACGCGGGGTTCGTTTTTTGCGCGCGTGATCCGCGCCCGATGCACGCGTCACGCGTGCGGCGGCTTCGGCGGCGACACGTGGTCGATCAGCGCGCGCATGCGCCGCCAGTGCGAGCCCTCCCAGAACACGCGACGGCAGACGTCGCAGGTGACGAAGCGCGTGTGACGCTGCAGCACGCCTTGCGGCGCGCGGCCTTCGGCCTCGGCGGGATCGATGCGCCGCAGCGGCGCGTTGCACGACAGGCACAGCCGGAACGGTTGCGCGGCGCCGGCGAGATCGAGCCGGTCGAACAGCTCGCGCAGTTGCGCCTGCGGCTTCAGCGCGCGCACGTAGCAGCCGTGCGTGATCGTGCGGCGCTTGAGCAGCTCGCGGTCGCGCGTGAGGACGATCCGCGCTTCGCGCGCGGCGATCGCCTCGATCAGGTCGTCCGGGTAGTGGTTGTCGTACAGCGTGTCGAAGCCCGCCAGCCGCAGCAATTGCGCGAGCCCGCCGAGATGCGCGTCGGCGATGAAGCGCGTGACGCGCAGCGGCGCGGCGCGCACGCGCAGCAGCGGGCGGATGTCGATCGCTTCGAAGGTCGGGTAGACGGCGACGCGGTCGCCATCTTCGAGCGCGCGGCTGAACGGCGCCGATTCGCCGTTGACGAGAATCAGCTCGACTTCGGTGTGCGGAACGCCGAGCGCCTCGATTGCGTGCTTGACGCTCGCGCCGCGCATGCACGCGCGCTCGAACTCGCGGCGGCGCAGCGGCCGCGCGAGGAAATCGTTCAGCTCCTCGTAGAAGCGGAAAGTCACGGTGACCATCGGCCCAGTATCGCACCGCCGCACGCTTGTCGCACGTCGCGCGCGATGGCTGCCGCGAAACGGCAAATGTCGCGCGCCTGTGCTCTACTCGTGCTTTCGACGAATAAGACGAATACAAGGAGCACGACATGGACATCGGATTTATCGGCGCGGGCGAGATGGGCAGCGCGATCGCGGCGAATCTGCTGAAGGCGGGGCATCGCGTTCGGGTGTGGAACCGCTCGGCCGAACGTGTCGCGCCGCTCGTCGCGCTGGGCGCGCAGCACGTCGCGACGGTCGCCGAAGCGTTCGCGGGCGACGCGGTGTTCTCGATGCTCGCCGACGACGCAGCCGCGCGCGAGGTGTTCGACGCGGCGCTCCTCGAGCACGCGCTGCGCGGCCTCATTCACGTGAACATGGCGACGATTTCGGTCGCGCTCGCCGAGCAGCTCGCGCACGCGCACGCGCAGCGGGCGATCCACTACGTCGCGGCGCCCGTGATGGGGCGCCCGCACGTCGCGGCAGCCGCGCGCCTCACGATCATCGCGGCCGGGCCCGCGGAGGCGATCGACCGGATGCAGCCCGCGTTCGACGCGATTGGCCAGAAGACGTGGCGGCTCGGCTCGCTGCCGCAGCACGCGAACGCGGTGAAGATCGCGGCGAACTTCACGATCGCGTCGGCCATCGAGACAATGGGCGAGGCGGGGGCGCTCCTCGCCGCGCACGGCGTCGCGATGAACGACTATCTCGACGTGATCACCAACAGCGTGTTTCCCGGCCCCGTTTATCAAGGCTACGGCGCGATGATCGCCGAGTCGCGCTACGAGCCGGCGCTTTTCAAGGCGCGGCTCGGCCTGAAGGACGTGCGGCTCGCGCTCGAGGCGGGCGACGCGCTGTCGGTGCCGCTGCCCGTCGCGAGCGTCGTGCGCGACAGCCTGATCGAAGCGGTCGCGCACGGCCACGGCGACAAGGATTTCGCGGTGCTCGGCCAGGTCGCGGCGCGCCGCGCGGGGCGATGATGCGCGCGTGATGCGGCATGCGTCGCGCGGCTGCCCCGCGGCTGACAGCGGCCCGCGTTCCCCGGCATAATTGACATTTCCATTTCATTTTCGAAAGCGGGGCGGCAATGAATCTGCATACGTGGTGGCTGTTCGTCGCGACGGTGTTCGTCGTGTCGGCGATTCCCGGTCCGAACATGCTGCTCGTGATGACGCACGGTGCGCGTCACGGGCTGCGGCGTTCGACGGCGACGATGGCGGGCTGCATGACGGCGCTCGTCGCGATGCTGTCGGTATCCGCCGCGGGCCTCGGCGTATTTCTCGAGGCGTGGCCCGCGATGTTCGACGCGCTGCGCTTCGCGGGCGCCGCGTATCTGATCTACCTCGGCGTGAAGGCGTGGCGCGCGCGCGTCGACGGGCAATCCGCGGCGGGCGCGGCCGACGTCGCGCCGCACGCGGGCCGTGCGGACGCAGTCGCCTCGGTGTCGCGCTGGGCGCTCTTTCGCAACGGTTTTCTCGTCGCGGGCAGCAATCCGAAGGCGATCCTGTTCGCCGCCGCGCTGCTGCCGCAGTTCATCGACGCGTCCACGCCGACGCTGCCGCAGTTCGGCATCCTTGTCGCGACGTTCGCGGTGATCGAGGTGAGCTGGTATATCGTCTATGCCTCGTTCGGCACGCGGATCGGCGTGACGCTGCGCAGCGCGAATGTCGCGAAGGCGTTCAACCGGCTGACGGGCGGCCTGTTCGTCGGCTTCGGCGCGATGATGGCGCTTGTGCGGCACTGAGCGGGCGCGGGCCGGCGAAGCGCCGCGCGCCGGTCGCGCGCCGCATGAAAGAACGAAACGCCCCGCGTCGGCTACGGCGCGGGGCTTCTTCGTTTCAGCGCGTCGCCTGTTCGCGCGAGCCGATCCAGTCCAGCGCGAACGCGGCGCCCGCAAACGCGAGGCCCACCGCGCACACCGCGCCCCAGCCCGCCCATGCCCACGCCGCGCCGGCGAGCACGGCGCCGAGCGAGCCGCCGACGAAGAACAGCCCGACAAAGAGCCCGTTGAGCCGCCCGCGCGCGGCGGGATTCAGCAGGTTGATCGCGCGGCGGCCGAGCGTCTGATCGGCGACGACGCCCGCATCGAGCGCCGCCGCGCCGGTGACGAGCAGCGCGAGCGCGAGCGCCGGATGCGCGGCCGCGTCGAACCCGGCCCAGCCCGCGCCCGCGACGCCGAGCGCAGCCAACGCGGCGAGCATCGCCACGTGCGCGCCGCGCAATGCGCCGCGCTCCCGGCCGCGGTCGCCGGCCAAGCCGGCGAACGGCGTGACGATCGCGCCCGTCGCGCCGGCGAACGCGAACATCGCGATTCCGTGCAAGCCGAGATCGAAGGGCGCAGCGGCGAGGCGCAGACCGATCGCGGTCCAGAACGCGCTGAACGCGCCCATCGACAGCGCCGCGGACAGCGCGCGCCGCTGCAGTACGCGCTCGGTCGCCGCGAGCGTCCAGAGCGACCGAAGCAGCGCCGCATAGCGGGTCGGCAGCGATGGGGCGCGCCGCGGCAGCCTCGCGGCGAGCACCGCGGCGATCGCGATGTCGGCGGCGGCGGCCGCGCCATAGAACGCGCGCCAGCCCGCCGCGCCGGCGATCAGGCTCGCGAGCGGCCGCGACAGCAGGATGCCGAGCATCAGGCCGCTCATCACGTTGCCGACCGCGCGGCCGCGATTTTCGTCGGGCGCCATCGACGCCGCCAACGGCACGAGCATCTGGATCACGCTCGACGCCGCGCCGGCGACGAACACCGCGGCCAGATACACGGCGCCGGAGCGCGTGACGGCGGGTAGCGCGAGCGTCGCCGCGCAGACGGCGAGCGTCGTCACGATGAGCCGGCGGTTTTCGAGCAGGTCGATGAGCGGCACGAGCAGCACGAGGCCTGCCGCGTAGCCGAGCTGCGGCAGCATCGCAACGAGCCCGGTCAGGCCCGCGGGCAGCCGCAGCTCGGCCGCGATCGGCCCCGTCAGCGGCTGCGCGGCGAACAGATTGAGCACGATCACGCCGACCGTCGCCGAGAAGAACACGGTGAGCGCGGGCGTGAGCGTGAGCGTGGGCGCGGGGACAGGGGCGGCGCGCGGTCGCCCGGCGGCCGGGCCGGCGCGAAGATCGGCGGGGCGGTTCATCGGAAGGGTCTCGGAAATGAACGAGCCCTCATCGTAGAGACGCGCCGGTTATGCGACAATTGAAATATGTTTAATATAATTATGCGAGTTTGTTTTGAATACGCGTGATCTTCAAGCCTTCGTGGCGGTCGTCGACAGCGGCTCGATGGTGGCCGCCGCGACCAGGCTCCATCTGACGCAGCCCGGCCTCACGCGGCGCGTGCAGAACCTCGAGACGACGCTCGGCGTGCCGCTCCTCGATCGGCAGAGCAAGCCGCTCAAGCCGACCGCGGCGGGCCGCGAAGTCTATGCGCTCGCGCGCAACGTGCTGCGCTCGGTCGACGAGCTGCTCGCCGTTGCCTCGCCCGGCAGCGAGCCGGCGGGCGAACTGCGGATCGGCGTGCCGCCGTTTCTGTCGGAGCTCGCGCTCGAAGGGCCGATCGACCGGCTGCGCGACGCGTTTCCGCGGCTCACGCTGCGGATCACGGCCGGCTGGTCGCCGGCGCTGCTGCAAAACGTCGAGCGTGCGGCGCTCGACGCCGCCGCGGTGATGATGCCGGCGAGCTTTCCGATGCCGGAAACGCTCGTGTCGACGCTGCTCGGCGTGCAGCCGACGGTGCTCGTCGCCGCGCGCGACTTCGCGCTGCCGCCGGGGCCGCTGCCGCTCGACGCGCTCGCGCGCTACCCGTGGGTGCTGAGCCAGGATGGCTGCGGGATGCGCTCGGCGCTGAGCCGCGCGTTCAGCGCAGCCGGGCTGCCGTTCGACGTCGCGGTCGAAGCGTTCGGCTCGGATTTGCAGCTCTCGCTCGTCGCGCGCGGCGCGGGGCTCGGCATCGCGTCGGCGGCGGCGCTCGCGCGCAGTCCGCACCGCGGCGCGCTGCGGATCGTCGACACGGCGGATGTCGAGCCGGGGATCAACGTGTGGCTCGTGCACGGCGTGCTGCCGGGCCGGCTGATGCGGCCGGTCGAGCTGCTGCGCGAGCGGCTCGTTGCCGTGCTGGAGGCGGAAAGAAGCCGGCGATTAGGCGGCGAAGCAGAAATGCCGGCGAATTAGAACCAGCATTCGAGGGAAAATCCGTATTTTCTCGAAGGAAATGTTGCATTGCGTCAAACAAACCGGTATAGTCCGAACCGTCTCCTCCATGTCTCCTCTGATATGGATTCAGCCCGCCTCTTCAGGCGGGCTTTTTTTTTGCCCGCGCGAACCCGGAGCCAAGCCGCGCGGGCGGCCCTTCGTCGTCAGAACTTGTACGACACCGCCACGTAGCTGATGATCGGATCGGCCTTCAGGTCCGATTTCGACTCGGCGAGCGTCGTGCCGTCGGCCGCCTTGATCGTCACTGTCGACGTCGTCTTCAGCGGGATGTACGTGACCGACGCGACGAGCCCCCAGTGATCGGTGATGTTGTACGTGAGGCCCGCATTGAATACCGGCTGCCACGACGACGACGCCTTCGCCGACACCTGCGTGACCCCCGGCTTGCCCGCGCCCGCGGCGAGGATCGCGCCGAGGTTGTCCTGCGTCTGCTTGATGAAGTTCGTGTTCAGTTGCAGATCGCTGAACCAGTTGTACGACACGCCGACGCCGACGAACGGCCGGAACTTCGCGCTCGCCTGCGCGAAGTAGTACTGGAACACGACGGCGGGGCTCCACTGCCGCACGCTCTTGACGATCGGATTGACCGGGCCGAGCCCGATGTTCTGCGTGCCGAGCGCGCCGGCCGGGCCGGGCGGCGTGATCGTGCCGTGGCCGGACACCTTGAAGACGGGCGGCACGCCCGCCACCGACGTGACCGCGATGTGATCGGTCAGGAAGTGGCTGACGGTCAGGCCGACCGTGTCCGCGCCGCTCGTCGACAGGCCGGTGCCCGCCGACGTGAACGTCGGCGGCAGCCGCAGCGGCGTGTTGATCGGCGTCGGCGCGACGTTCGTCGTGAGCGGCGTGCTGCTTTGCTGCGGCATCACGTGAAACCAGCCGAGCGTGACGACGTTGCTGCCCGCGCTTTGCGCGTGCGCGGCGAGCGGCGTCAGCGCCGCGACGCCGAGCGCCGCGCAGAGTGCTTTTTTCATGAGGCCTCCCGAGCGTCGGTTACTGCACGAACGCGCCGACCGTGAAGTACGGCGACGATGAGTTGGACATGTCGAGGAAGCCGAATACCCCGCCCGTGAAGATGAACTTGCCGGTCGGCGTCGTGCTGCTCGCGCCGACGTGCGTCGACGTGACCGTGCCCGGCACCGCTTGCGCGTAGTCGAGGTTCAGCGCCGTCGCGAGCGACGCCTGCGACGCCTGGAACGGATCGAGGAGCGTCGCCTGCGCGTTGACGAGCGCGGTCGTCCGGTAGTCGAACTGGCTGTCGACGCCGATGTACTCGCCGTTTTGCGAGCCGACCGCAATCGCCGTCTGCGGCGCGAGGATCGAGATGCCCGATTCGTCGTCGGCGGTGAGCCCCGGCACGCCGTTCGCGTCGGGCGTCGGGTTCGGGTTCGCGACGCCGGTGCGGATCATGACCGGCACGAGCTGGTTGCGCAGCTTGCCGACGATGACGAAGCCCTTTGCCTGCGGAATCGTCGCGAGCGTCGGCTTCACCTGGCCCTGGTAGTGATCGGTCTCGAACGCGCCCGTGCCGTCCGCCGACTGCGCGAGGTTCGTGCCCGGCTGCCGGCAGGCGCCCGCGTAGATGCCCGTCGTGTCGCAGCGGCTCCACGTGCCGTCGGGGTTGATCGTCACCTTCGCGTCGATCGTCGTTGGCGCGAAATTTTGCGACGGGACCTGGCCGTAGCCGAGCTGGCTATACGTGCCGGCGAGATTCGCGATGTTCGTCTCGAGCGACGAGAACGCGATGAACGGGTAGTACGGGAACTTCGTGTCGGGAATCGCGCCCTGGCCGAGCAGGCCGCCATACTGGATTTCCGCGCCCGGAATCGTGCCGCCGACGATGCCCATGCCGAGGAAGATGCGCGCCGGCCGATTCGGATCGAGGCTCGCGCCGTTCAGGCGAAATGCGCAGTTGTTGAGCTTTTGCGTCGGCAGCAGCGTTTCCTGCGTGAGCGTGCCGCTTTGCGTCGTGCCGGCGCGCGTCGGCGCGGCGGTGCCCGTCGTCTTCGGAACCGGCGATTCGACGAAGGTGATTTGCCAGGTCATCTTCGTCGTGTCGATCTGCAGCTTGACGAGCTCGCCGTCGCCGCCGCCGCCCGTGTAGACCGTGTTGTAGTCGACCGACGACGGGCAGAGCGCCGCCTCGACGAGCGGCTGCGATTCGCCGCCGCCACCGCCGCCGCTGCACGCCGAGATAAAGGGCGCGGCGCAGGCCATCGCCAGGATCAGGTTCTGCTGCTTCATGTTGCTCCTCCAAACTCCACAATTGTCTTTATCCGGCGGCCGGCTCCCTGTCGGCCGCTCTCGATCTCGCCCGCTGCGGCGCGGCCGGCGCAATGCGCGCCGGCCGCGCGTGCGGGTCTCGTTACTTGCTGACCTGCGCGCCGACGCCGAAATACGGCGCGGACGGCGTCTGGCCGGCGATCGCCGAGCTCTGCGTGATCCTGCCGTTGACGGTGCCCTGGATCAGCGCCGCATAGAGCCCGCCGCTCGCGATCACGAAGCCCCGCGCCGACGTGTCGGCCGTCGTGACGCCGAGCAGGCCCGGCGTCGATTGGCCGTAGTCGAGCGTGAAGCCCGTTTCCGCCTGCTGCGTGCCCGGGTTCACGAACGTGGCCGTCGTGCCCTTGATCACCGTCGCCGTGTACTTGAAGTTCGAGTCCGCGCCCGCGTAGCCGCCGTCGATGCCGCCCGACGCGATCGCTTTCGCGAGCCCGAGCACCGCGATGCCCGATTCGTCGTCGACTTGCGCGTCGAGATGCAGCGGCGGCGTGCCGAGGTTCACGTTGCCCGTGCGCACGACGACGGGCACGGTCGCGCCGTTCAACTGGCCGAGCACCATGTGCGCGACAGCCGACTTGCCGGTCGCGCCAATGAGCGGCAACTGCGTCTGCGGCAGGATCTGCGGCGCCTGCGTGCTGTTGAAGTAGCCGTTGCCGCTCGCCGTCCACGGATTGCCGGTCGTCATGCAGCCCGACGCGCTCGTCGACGTGCACGCGCCGTTCGCATCGAACGTCTCGTTCGAGTTGGTCGCCTTCGCCGCGTAGTTGCTCGACGGCACCGTGTGGTAGAGGAGCGCGTTGTACGTGCCCGGCAGCTTCGACAGATCGGTCGTCGTGCTCGCGAAGCCGAGGAACGGATAGAAGTCGAAATGGCGCTGCGGCACCTGGCCGATGTTCTGCAGCACGCCCGGGATGATCGTGAGGCCGCTGTACTGGATCGTCGCGCCCGGAATGCCGCCGCCCGCGACGCCGAAGCCGATCAGGATCATCGGCGGGTTCGCCTGGTTGAAGTCAGCCGCGGTCGAGTACGTCGAGTTCGTCGCGGGCGCCGTGCCGCTGCCCGGCATCAGCACGAACGCGCAGCGCGTCTGCTCGGCAGTCGGCAGCGTGCCCGCGGGCGGATGCGCGACGCTGCCCGTGATCGTCGTGCCGGCGCGGGTCGGCGTGACCGTGCCGGTGGCGAGCGGAATCGGAGACTCGAGCCACTTGAGCGTGTACGTCATCGTGGCCGCATTGATGTTCACGCTCACGACCTCGCCGCCGCCGGCGCCGCCGAGATACGTGCTGCTGCCGATGTCCGCGTTCGCGGGACAGAGCGACGTGTTGCCCGCGCTCGAGCTGGGCGGACCCTGAACGCCGCAGCTCGAGCCCGAGCATTGCGGCGCGTCGATGGGAGCCGGGGTGCCGCCGCCCCCTCCACTACAAGCGGCAAGCAAAGGGGCGAGGGCTATGGCCATTGCCACCCCTTTCGAAAAGGCGTCCGACATGCCTCTGTCTCCAATGTGTTTAATTGTGTTGGGCTAATTTGGCCGCGTCGTTTTCCGCTGTCAATTGACGGAACCGTCTAACCCGGGCGATTTAAACAATTGACTGTATTCGGGCTCCCGAAATGAGTGGCTGGAGGCGGTGAATTAAAACGAGACGTGCGTTTGAAATTTGTCCGGGCGGACGGGGAGGCTCTTGTTTTTACAGGGTTTTGTGCGCGGGATCGTGCACTGGATCATTCGTTTAAAGCACGCGCATCGGGTAAATCCCTATTCGGGATAATCACGATGCTTTTGGAAATTCCGGGATTTATTTTTGGATGGAAATGAAAGTTTGTAAATATCTGTTAGCGCCGTGACAATATTTAAATAATTTTCGTTTTCCATTCTATGCAATGAAAAAGCCGGCCACCCGGGCCGGCTTCTCTCGCACTGCAAGCCCTGCGTCGTTCAGCGCGCGAGCCCCGTGTTTTCGGGCGCGCCGATGTTGAGGTTCATGCACTGGATCGCGGCGCCCGACGCGCCCTTGCCGAGGTTGTCGAGCCGTGCGACGGTGACGAAGCGCTCCGCGGTGCCGAACACGAACAGGTCGACGCGGTTCGTGCCGTTGTTCGCCTGCACGTCGAAGAAACCGTCGTCGAGATTCTCGGCCGCGTCGTACGGCGCGACGCGCACGAACGCCTCGCCCGCGTAATGCTCGGCGAGCACGCGCTGCACGTCGTGCGGCGTCACGCGCTTCGCGAGCTGGCTCGGCGTGAAGTACGTGGTGACGGCAAGGCCCTTGTAGAACGGCCCGACGATCGGCGTGAAGATCGGCGTGCTCGCGAGGCCCGTGTGCGCGGCCATCTCCGGCAGATGCTTGTGCGCGAGGCCGAGCGCGTAAGGACGCGGGCTCGCGAGCTTCGCGCCGCCCGCTTCGTAATCGGCGATCATCTTCTTGCCGCCGCCGCTATAGCCCGTGATCGAGTAGCTGTGCGCGGCGAAGTCCGGCGCGATGACGCCCGCGTCGACGAGCGGACGCATCGCGAGCACGAACGCCGACGCGTGGCAGCCCGGCACCGCGATGCGCTTCGCGGCGCGGATGCGCTCGCGCTGCGCGCGGTTCAGTTCGGGGAGGCCGTACGCCCAGTCGGCGCTCGTGCGGAACGCGGTGCTCGCGTCGATCAGCGTCGTGTTCGGGTTCTCGACGAGCGTCGCCGATTCGCGCGACGCGACGTCGGGCAGGCACAGGAACGTGACGTCCGATGCGTTGATGAGGCGGCGGCGCTCGTCGATGTCCTTGCGCTTCGCTTCGTCGATGCGCAGGATCTCGATGTCGCTGCGCGCGGACAGATATTCGAAGATCTTCAGACCGGTCGTGCCTTCCTGGCCGTCGACAAAAACTTTCGTGCTCATCTCGCTCTCGCTGGATCGGGGCGGCGCGGCGCGCGGCCGCGGAAAAACGATCATTTTAAGACGTGATGCGCGACGCCGTAACCGGTTCGGCCGAAAAAAGCCCGTGTCGCCGCACGATCCGGCAAAGGGCTGGATCGTGCGGCGATTTCACTTGCCGTTGCCGGCGAGCCAGCGGGCAGTCGCCGCCGCGACGCGCGCGCCGAACGCCTTCGCGGTGTCGAGATCGCCATCCGAGGGCGCCTCGTCCGGCGACGCGTCGGATGGCGATTGCGCGAGCAGGCCCGTGAAGCCGCCCGCGTAGTTGATGTCGTTGCGAGTCGCCGCCTTCGTGTTCGCGGGCAGCAGGCCCGTGCCGACCCACACCATCCCATGCTGCATCGCGAGCGTGACGAAATATTGAATCGTCGAGAACTTGTCGCCGTTCATCGATGCGGAGTTCGTGAAGCCCGCCGCGATCTTGTCCTTCCATGCCTGGCCGAACCATGCCTTCGACGTCGCGTCGGCGAACTTCTTGAAGTCGGCCGACGGGCCGCCCATGTAGGTCGGCGCGCCGAAGACGATCGCGTCGGCCGCGTCGAGCGCGGCCCAGCCGGCGTCGTCGAGATCGCCGACGGCGACGAGTCGCGCGTTCGCGCCGGCTTCCCGCGCGCCAGCGAGCACCGATTCGGCGAGCTTTTTCGTGTGGCCGTAGCCGCTGTGATAAACGATGACGAGATTCGACATGTCTGTTTCTCCAAGATGAGACGACGACGAGACGACGAAGCCGCGCGCGCTGGGGCGGGCAGCGCGGCGGACGATGACTGTTCGCAGCGCCGCGCCGCGCCTCGCCGCAGACTAGCGGCCGTATGTGACGACGAGCTGCGCGGAGCCGATCGACTCGGTGCCGATCTCGTGGTCGAACATCTGCGCGGGGCGGCCCGTCGCGACGCGCAGGTCGGTTGCCTTCAGCGCGTAGACGGTGATCACGTAGCGGTGCGGCTTGCCGGGCGGTGGGCACGGGCCGCCGTAGCCGTCGACGCCGAAGTCGTTGCGCGCCTCGGCCGCGCCGAGCTTGCGCAGGAAGCCGGATGCGCTCGCGTCGGCGGGCAGGCTCGAGACGCTCGCCGGAATCCCGGCGACCGCCCAATGCCACCAGCCGCGGCCGGGCGCGTCGGGATCGAACATCGTGACGGCGAAGCCCTTCGTGCCGGGCGGCGGGTTGCGCCACGCGAGCTGCGGCGAGCGGTTGCCGCCCTTGCAGTCGCCTTGATTGAACACGTGCGGCACGCCGACCCGGCCGCCGGGGCGCAGATCGTCGCTCGTCAGCGTGAATGCGTCTTCGGCGAGCGCGTGCGAGCCGCCGGTCGGCGCGAGAGCGCAAACGCAGGCGAGGGCGAGCGAGAGCAGACGACGGGACGAACCTCGCGGCACGACTCGGCGACCCACACGCATATGGCCCTTCTCCCGTCAGTTGTGCCGGGGCGACCCGGCGCCGATCGTGGTCGAGATGTGATGCTCGAACCCGAATATGAAGGGAAGTCTAGCATTAGGGGACGCATGGCGGATGCGGTCGCGTCAACTTCGCGACGGACCGGCGCATAGGACCGGCGACAGGGCCGCGGCAGCGCCCCGACGGCCGGCCGGCGCGCGCGGCCCCGCCACCGCCGCCTGCGCGTGCGAAAAAAAACCGCCCGCGGTCGACGACGGCGGGCGGTTCGTTGCGTCGGCCGGGCGGGCGCGGCCGAGCGAGCGTGGGCGATGCGGGGCGCGTTACTCCTGCGCGCCCGTCGCGCCGCCGTGCGCGGCCGACCACTCGGCCGGCGAGTGCAGGAATTTCTCGACTTCGTCGAGCGTCTTCGTCTCGAAGTAGCCCGACGCCTTCGCGACGCGCAGCACGTCCCACCAGGTCGCGAGCGCGTGCAGGTCGACGTCGATGTCCTTCAGCACCGACACGCTTTCCTTGAAGATGTCGTAGTGGAACAGCACGAAGCAGTGGTTCACCTTCGCGCCCGCGGTGCGCAGCGCATTGACGAAGTTGATCTTGCTGCGGCTGTCGGTCGTCAGGTCCTCGACGAGCAGCACGCGCGAGCCTTCTTGCAGATAGCCCTCGATCTGCGCGTTGCGGCCGAAGCCCTTCGGCTTTTTGCGCACGTACTGCATCGGCAGCATCATCCGGTCGGCGATCCACGCGGCGAACGGGATGCCGGCGGTTTCGCCGCCCGCGACCGCATCGATCTGCTCGAAGCCGACGTCGCGCAGGATCGTCGCCTCGGCCATTTCCATCAGGCCGCGGCGCACGCGCGGAAACGAGATCAGCTTGCGGCAGTCGATGTAGACGGGGCTCGCCCATCCGGACGTGAAGATGAAGGGCTTGTCGGCGTTGAAGTGCACCGCTTGCACTTCGAGCAGCATTTTGGCGGTCGTGTCGGAGATCGTCTGACGATCGAAGCCTGTCATGAGGGCGTTCCTTGGTGATGAGCGAGGGGCGGGCGCGGGCCCGGTGGCGCAGCTCGCGTGATTCCCGCCGTGAGGGCCGGGGGCGGGCCGACATGGGCGATGACCGCCGGCGTCGAGCCGCTTCGCTGCGCGCGTAGCCCGCTATTTTACCCGATTTGCGGGTTTTTCGAGACGCCCGGCGGCGCGGCGGCGGCAGATTTTCCGCGCCCGGACGGCCGCCTCGCGCGGCCGGGTGAGCGTGGCGCGCGCGCGGATTTTCCGCCGGCTTGCGGCGATGAAAGGCAGTACGCCGCAACGGCGGGCTGCCGCGCCGCAGCAACTGGCGCGCCTGCGCGGGGTGTACACTAAGCGACCCTCTAAGATTCGCTCGGTGCTTTGTACTCCCCGCTTGCCACCCGCCAAGGTTCGAAGCCGCGCCAATCCGGCGCGCGACGGACGCCGCAGTCGACCATCCCCTCGATTTCCGCATCCGCGGCTTCCGGTGCTCGGTACTGAGTCTTCAAAATTACGCATGTCTCTCGCAGGTCAATCATGGATGAACAACTGAAGCAAAGCGCTCTCGCTTATCACCAGAATCCGAAACCCGGCAAGATTTCGGTCACGCCCACGAAGCCGCTGTCGAACCAGTTCGATCTGTCGCTCGCGTATTCGCCCGGCGTCGCGGCCGCGTGCGATGCAATCTACGCCGATCCGCTCGACGCGCAGAAGTACACGTCGCGCGGCAACCTGGTCGGCGTCGTGACGAACGGCACCGCGGTGCTCGGCCTCGGCAACATCGGCCCGCTCGCCGCGAAGCCCGTGATGGAAGGCAAGGGGTGCCTGTTCAAGAAATTCGCGGGCATCGACGTGTTCGACATCGAGCTCGCCGAGTCCGATCCGGACAAGCTCGTCGAGGCGATCGCGATGCTCGAGCCGACGCTCGGCGGCATCAACCTCGAGGACATTAAGGCGCCCGAGTGCTTCTACATCGAGCAGAAGCTGCGCGAGCGGATGAAGATTCCCGTCTTCCACGACGACCAGCACGGCACCGCGATCATCGCGTCGGCGGCGATCCTGAACGGCCTGAAGGTGGTCGGCAAGGATCTGTCGGGCGTGAAGCTCGTCTGCTCGGGCGCGGGCGCGGCGGCGATCGCGTGTCTCGACCTGCTCGTGAAGCTCGGCCTGTCCAAATCGAACGTGCTCGTCGCCGATTCGAAGGGCGTGATCTACGAAGGGCGCGGCAATCTCGATCCGTCGAAGCAGCGCTACGCGGCGGCGACCGACGCGCGCACGCTCGCCGACGCGATTCGCGATGCGGACGTGTTCCTCGGCTGCTCGAGCGCGGGCGTGCTGAAGCCGGACATGGTGAAGACGATGGCGGACCGGCCGCTCATCCTCGCGCTCGCGAACCCGGAGCCGGAAATCCGCCCGGAAGACGCGAAGGCGGTGCGTCCGGACGCGATCGTCGCGACGGGCCGCTCCGATTATCCGAACCAGGTCAACAACGTCCTGTGCTTCCCGTTCATCTTCCGCGGCGCGCTCGACGTCGGCGCGACGACGATCACCGAGGAGATGAAGCTCGCGTGCGTGCGCGCGATCGCCGGGCTCGCGCAGGAAACCGACCAGAGCGAGGAAGTCGCGAAGGCGTATGAAGGCCATTCGCTCGAATTCGGCCCGGAATACCTGATTCCGAAGCCGTTCGATCCGCGCCTCATCATCAAGATCGCGCCCGCCGTCGCGCAGGCCGCGATGGATTCGGGCGTGGCCACCCGCCCGATCGCCGACATGGACGCGTACCGCGAGCAACTCGGCACGACCGTCTATCGCACCGGCATGGTGATGCGCCCCGTGTTCGCGACCGCGAAGACGAAGACCGCGCGCATCGTGTTCGCCGAGGGCGAGGACGAGCGTGTGCTGCGCGCCGCGCAATTCGTGCTGCAGGAGAAGATCGCGAAGCCGATCATCGTCGGCCGGCCGTCGGTCGTCGAAATGCGGTTGAAGAAGATCGGTTCGAAGCTCGTCGGAGGCGTCGACTTCGAAGTGGTCAATCCGGAAGACGATCCGCGCTACCAGCAGTGCTGGCAGGCGTATCACGAGATCGGCGCGCGCGACGGCGTGACGCCGGAGGTCGCGAAGGCCGCGCTGCGCAAGTTCAACACGCTGATTGGCGCGATGCTCGTGCACCTCGGCGACGCGGACGGCATGATCTGCGGGATGATCGACACGTATCACAGCCACCTGAAGTTCATCGAGCAGGTGCTGGGCCGCGCGAAGGGCGCCGAGCACTTCGCCGCGATGAACCTGCTGATGCTGCCGGGCCGCAACCTGTTCATGTGCGACACCTACGTGAACGAAGAGCCGAGCGCCGAGCAGCTCGCCGACATGACGATCCAGGCCGCGGCCGAGATCGAGCGCTTCGGCATCACGCCGAAGGCGGCGCTGCTGTCGAACTCGAACTTCGGCAGCGCGCCGTCGGCGTCGTCGCGCCGGATGGCGGAAGCGCGCAAGCTGATCGTCGAGCGCGCGCCCGACCTTGAAGTCGACGGCGAAATGCACGGCGACGCGGCGCTGTCCGAAGTGGTCCGCAAGGCCGCGTTCCCGGGCACGACGCTCACGGGCGAGGCGAACCTCTTGATCATGCCGAACGTCGAGGCGGCGAACATCGCGTACAACCTGCTGAAGATGGTCGGCGGCGAAGGCGTGACCGTGGGCCCGTTCCTGCTGGGCGCGGCGAAGCCCGTGCACATCCTGACGCCGGCCGCGACCGTGCGCCGGATCATCAACATGACGGCCGTCGCCGCGGCGAACGTTCAGGTGAAGTAACGCGCGAAAGCGCGCGCCGCGGGCCGTTCCAGCCGGCGGCGCGCGGTGGCGCGCGGTAAAAGGCGGCCGCTCGGCCGAACCGTATCCCAAAGTGGGGGCTCAACTTGCGGGCGGTTCAGTCGGGCGGCCGCCTTGTTTCTTTTTCTCGGCGGACGGCCCCGCGCGCGATCCGTCACGCGACGTTGCGCGTTTGCCCGCCCTCCGGCGAGCGCCACTGCGCGAGCAATTGCGCCCACTTCGCGCGCACCGCGCGCAGGTTGTGCTCCTTCACGTGCCCGTAGCCGCGAATGCCGTCCGGCAGGCTCGCGAGCTCGACCGCGAGCGGCAGCGTGTCGCGCGTGAGGCGGCTGCCGATCAGCTCCTGCACGAGCGTCTCGTATTCGCCGATCAGCGCGCGCTCGGTGCACCGCTCCTCGGTGCGGCCGAACGCGTCGAACGCGGTGCCGCGCAGGAACTTCAGCTTCGCGAGCACGCGGAACGCCGGCATCATCCACGGCCCGTACGGCTTCTTCACGAGGCGGCCGTGCGCGTCCTTCTTCGCGAAAAGGGGCGGCGCGAGATGGAACCTGAGCTTCCAGTCGCCTTCGAACTGTTCGGCGAGCTTCGCGACGAACGCCGGATCGGCATGCAGCCGCGCGACCTCGTACTCGTCCTTGTAAGCCATCAGCTTGTACAGATTGCGCGCGACCGCGTCGGTGAGCGGTTCCTGCGCGGTGTCCGCGCCGAGCGCGCGCTCGGCCTCGCGCACCTTGCCCACGACGGCCGAGAAGCGCGCCGCGTAAGCGGCGTTCTGGTACGCGCTCAGATGCTCGACGCGCGTCGCGACCAGCGCGTCGATCGCGTGGTTCGTGCTACGCAGCGAAATCACCGTTGCGCCGGCTTGCGCATCGCCTGCCGCGGCGGCGCGCACGCTCGCCGGATCGAACGCGGCGCGGCGGCCCCATTCGAATGCCGCGCGGTTCTGCTCGACCTGCACGCCGTTCAGCTCGATCGCGCGCACGAGCGACGCGTACGCGAGCGGCAGCCAGCCGCGCTGCCACGCGTAGCCGAGCACGAACGGGTTCGTGTAGATCGCGTCGCCGAGCAGCGCGACCGCGAAGTGGTTCGCGTCGACGAGATCGACCGCGTCGCCCGCCGCAGCGCGGATGTCGAGCTCGGCGCTCGCGCCGGGGAACGTCCACTTCGGATTCTTGATGAACTCGGCGGTCGGCGTCTTCGCGCTGTTGACGACGACGCGCGTCGCGCCGTGGCGCATCCGCGACGTGCATTCGTCGCCCGCCGTGACGATCGCGTCGCAGCCGATCACGAGATCGGCTTCGCCCATCGCGATGCGGGTCGCGTGGATGTCGGCGGGCGCGTGCGAGATCTGCACGTGGCTCATCACGGCGCCGCCCTTTTGCGCGAGGCCCGTCACGTCGAGCACCGTCACGCCCTTGCCTTCGAGGTGCGCGGCCATCCCGAGCAGCGCGCCGATCGTCACGACGCCCGTGCCGCCGACGCCCGTGACGAGCACGCCGTACGCGCGGCCGATCGCGGGCAGCGCAGGCTCGGGAACCGGCGGCAGCGCGCTCGCGTCGACCGACACCGCCTTCGGCTTGCGCAGCTTCCCGCCTTCGACGGTCACGAAGCTCGGGCAGAAGCCCTTCAGGCACGAAAAGTCCTTGTTGCAAGTCGACTGGTTGATCTGCCGCTTCGTGCCGAACTCGGTCTCGAGCGGCTCGACCGACAGGCAGTTCGACTGCACCGAGCAGTCGCCGCAGCCTTCGCACACCGCTTCGTTGATCACGACGCGCTTCGCCGGGTCCGGATACGCGCCGCGCTTGCGGCGGCGGCGCTTCTCGGTCGCGCAGGTCTGGTCGTAGATCAGGATCGTCGTGCCCTCGATCTCGCGCAGCGTGCGCTGGACGTCGTCGAGCTGGTCGCGATGGTGGATCGTCACGCCCGGCGCGAGCAGCGACGTGCGGCCATCGTATTTCTGCGGCTCGTCGGTGACGATCACGATCTTCCTCGCGCCTTCCGCCGCGAGCTGGTGCGTGATCTGCGGCACCGTCAGCACGCCGTCGACCGGCTGGCCGCCCGTCATCGCGACCGCATCGTTATAGAGGATCTTGTAGGTGATGTTCGCCTTCGACGCGATCGCCGCGCGAATCGCGAGGAGGCCCGAGTGGAAGTAGGTGCCGTCGCCGAGGTTCGCGAACACGTGCTTCTCGTCGGTGAACGGCGCCTGGCCGATCCACGCCACGCCTTCGCCGCCCATCTGGCTGAACGTGCTCGTGTTGCGGTCCATCCAGACCGTCATGTAGTGGCAGCCGATGCCCGCGATCGCGCGCGAGCCTTCGGGCACGGTCGTCGATGTGTTGTGCGGGCAGCCCGAGCAGAACCACGGCTTGCGCTCGGTGCTCACGTGCGGCTTCGCGAGCGCGGTCTCCTTCGCTTCGATCACCGCGATGCGCGCGGCGATCCGCGCGCGCACGTCGGACGGCAGCTCGAACTTGTCGAGGCGCGTCGCGATCGCCTTCGCGATGATCGCGGGCGACAGCTCGTAATGCGCGGGCAGCAGCCAGTTGCCCATCGGCACCGACCATTCGCCGCCCGCGCCGTCCTTTTCGTCGAACTTGCCGAACACGCGCGGGCGCTGGCCGTCCGGCCAGTTGTACAGTTCTTCCTTGATCGCGTATTCGAGAATCTGGCGCTTTTCCTCGACGACGAGGATCTCGTCGAGCCCGCGCGCGAACGCCTGCGCGCCTTGCGCTTCGAGCGGCCACACGCAGCCGACCTTGTAGAGGCGAATGCCGATCCGCGCGCAGGTTTCGTCGTCGAGGCCGAGGTCGACGAGCGCCTGGCGCACGTCGAGATACGCCTTGCCGCCCGTGACGATGCCGAAGCGCGCGTGCGGCGAATCGATCTCGATGCGGTCGAGCTTGTTCGCGCGCACGTACGCGAGCGCCGCGTACCACTTGTAATCGAGGAGGCGCGCTTCCTGCACGAGCGGCGGATCGGGCCAGCGGATGTTCAGGCCGCCGTCGGGCATCACGAAATCGGTCGGCAGCATGATCTGCGTGCGATGCGGATCGATGTCGACGGAAGCCGACGATTCGACGACGTCCGTCACGCACTTGAGCGCGACCCAGAGGCCCGAATAGCGGCTCATCGCCCAGCCGTGCAGCCCGAAGTCGAGATATTCCTGCACGTTCGACGGAAACAGCACGGGCAGCCCGCACGCCTTGAAGACGTGCTCCGACTGGTGCGCGAGCGTCGACGATTTCGCCGCATGGTCGTCGCCCGCGAGCACGAGCACGCCGCCGTGCGGCGCGGAGCCGGCCGAGTTCGCGTGCTTGAACACGTCGCCCGTGCGGTCGACGCCCGGGCCCTTGCCGTACCACATCGCGAACACGCCGTCATGCTTCGCGCCCGGATACAGATTGACTTGCTGGGTGCCCCAGACGGCCGTCGCCGCGAGGTCTTCATTGAGGCCGGGCTGGAACACGATCCGGTGCGCGGCGAGATGCTGCTTCGCCTTCCACAGCGACAGGTCGAGCCCGCCGAGCGGCGAGCCGCGGTAGCCGGAAATGAAGCCGGCGGTATTGAGGCCCGCCGCGCGGTCGCGTTCCTGCTGGAGCATCGGCAGGCGCACGAGCGCCTGGATGCCGCTCATGTACGCGCGGCCGCGCTCGAGCGTGTATTTGTCGTCTAGCGTGACGGATTGCAGCGCGGCTTCGAGCGATGCGCGCTGGCCTGCGTCTAGCGGGGCGTTCATGCAGTGTCTCCTCACCCGGTTAGGGATCGCCAAAACTATCGGCGCGTCGGCGTCTTGTGGACGCGTCGGTCGGCCCGAATATTGGCGGGTTTCGTTCGATGGTAGCACTGGGAAAAACCCGCCGCTGCGTGTCAAAAAAAGCCGGTGTGCGACCCGAAAACGTGAGGAATCAATGCGTTACAGGCTGTAAAAGCATGTAAAACGGCGCGCCCCGCGACGCGTTTGCCGTTAGTCTCTAGGGCCCTGTCCGATTGCGCGGACGGCGCGGGTTCGTGCCCGCGCCGCGCATCGCGCGCCGGACGGTTGCAATGGAGGTGCAATGCAATGAAGACTCGAAATATCCAGAATTTCCTGATGGTGTCGGCCGCGTTTTTCGCGATGAGCGGCCCGGCGCGCTCGGAAGGTGCGGGCGTGCTGGCGACGGCGAGCACCCGGATGCTGCAGCTTGCGGCGACGACCGGCGTGGATGCGCCGGCGTTCGCGAGCGTCGCGACGAACGGGCGCGGCGCGATGCAAAAGTAAGCCGCGGCGGGTGATCGCCGGTCCGTCGCGTGACGGTCGGCAACGCCAATGCGAAAGGGCGGGAATCCCGAAGATTCCCGCCCGTTTCTTTTGCGGGACCGCTCATCGCGCCGTCCGTCGGGCCAAGTGAGGCCCCCGCGCGCCGCGCGCGGCGCGCTTACGCCTTGTCCTGCACGACGCCGCGGCGGATCTGGTCGAGCTCGATCGATTCGAACAGCGCCTTGAAGTTGCCTTCGCCGAAGCCCTGATTGCCCTTGCGCTGGATGATCTCGAAGAAGATCGGGCCGATCTGGTTCTCGGTGAAGATCTGCAGCAGCAGATCGTCGTGCGCGCCGTCGATCAGGATCTTGCGCTTCCTGAGCTCGTCGAGCGGCTCGCCGTGGTTCGGCACGCGGCGGTCGACGAGCTCGTAGTACGTGTCGATCGTGTCGAGCAGCGTCACGCCCTTCGCGCACAGCCCGTCGACCGCCTTGTAGATGTCGGCCGCGCCGAGCGCGATGTGCTGGATGCCTTCGCCGCGATACGCGTCGAGGTATTCCTGGATCTGGCCGGCCGTGTCCGAGCCTTCCTCGTTGATCGGAATCCGGATCTTGCCGCACGGCGACGTCATCGCCTTCGATTTCACGCCTGTCACCTTGCCCTCGATGTCGAAGTAGCGGACTTCGCGGAAGTTGAACAGGCGCTCATAGAATTCCGCCCATTCCTGCATGCGGCCGCGGTGGACGTTGTGCGTCAGGTGGTCGATGTACGTGAGGCCGTGGCCGACCGGATTCGGATCGGCGCCCGGAATCGGCTCGAAGTCGACGTCGTAGATGCTGATGTCGCCGATCGCGCCCGGCTTCGCGCCGTTCTTGCCGCGCCAGCGGTCGACGAAATAGATCAGCGAATCGCCGATGCCCTTGATCGCCGGGATGTTCAACTCCATCGGCCCCGTCTTGTTGTCGAAGCCCCACGCGCCGAGCTCGAGCGCGTGCCGGTATGCCTTCGCGGCATCCTGCACGCGGAACGCGATCGCGCAGATCGAAGGCCCGTGCAGCCGCGCGAAGCGCTGCGCGAACGAATCCGGTTCCGCGTTGATGATGAAGTTGATGTCGCCCTGGCGGTATAGCGTCACGTCCTTGTGGCGGTGGCGCGCGACCGCGGTGAAGCCCATCCGCTCGAACAGTTGGCCGAGCGCTTTCGGATCGGGGGCGGTGTATTCGATGAATTCGAAGCCGTCGGTGCCGACGGGATTGTCCCAGGTGGGGATTTGCATGGCGTCTCCTGGCCCCCGGCGGGGCATGCGTCTTGATGAATGTCTGCGGCAAAGTGTAGCGGGGCGGGCCGGGTGGAAACTTGCGAACTTGGTCGTGCAACGCTACGCTTGCGCAATTTCTCGTCCACACGAACAAGCAGGGAGACAGGAAATGGCGCGCGTGGAATTGGATGCGATTGACCGGCGCATTCTTTCGATTCTTCAGGAGAATGGGCGTTTGTCGAACCAGGACATCGCCGAGCGGGTGAATCTGTCGCCGAGCCCCTGTCTTCGGCGGATCCGCCGGCTCGAGGAGATGGGCGTGATCACCGGCTACGTCGCGCTTCTCGATCCGCAGAAGCTCGGGCTCGATCTGCTCGCGTACGTGAGCGTGCGGCTGGAGAAGCGCGGCGGCGTTGCGTCCGCGCGCGGCGACGAGACGTCCGCGCGCGCCGGCGCGACGCATGCCGAGCTGTTCCGCGCGGCGGTGCAGGCGTGGCCGGAAGTCGTCGCGTGCCACGCGATGACGGGCGACATGGATTATCTGCTGCGCGTGCAGGTCGAGGACATGGCGCATTTCTCGCGCTTCATGCAGGAGCAGTTGCTGCACCATCCGTCGGTGATCGACGTGAAGACGAGCTTCTCGCTCGAACGCTTCAAGGAGACGACCGCGCTGCCGATCCGCTGAATGCGGATGTGGCGCGCCGGCCGAGCGGCCGGCATCGGCCGAATGGCCAAAAAAGAACGGGCGTCCCGTCGTGGGCCGCCCGTTCTCGTTCGTGCGTAGCGAAGCGCTTACGCGGTGAGGCCCGCGGGCAGCAGCGATTCGAAGATCTGCGTCGCGCGGCGCGCCTGGCGCTTGAGCGCGTAGTCGAACACGGCCGCCTGCTCCTGCATCATCTCGGCGATGATCGTCGAGTGATCGGCGGGCGGCAGCGACAGATACGCATCGGCTTCGCCGTACGCGTACTCGATGCGCATTCCCGATTTCTTCGCGATGTGCATCATCGTCGCGTTGCGCGACAGGCAGTGCATGTAGAGCGTCGTCACGTGCGTGTTGCGGCTGCGGATCGCGGCGCGCTCGAACAGCTTCGAGCCGACGCCCTGGCCGCGCGCGCGTTCGAGCACCGACACGCCGAATTCGGCGGTGCGTTTGTCGCCTTCCGCGGGCAAGTATGCGAGATGGCCGACGCCGATCAGCTCGAGCGCGTGATCGAACACGCCGAACACGGTGTCGCGGCCGAAGTCGATCGTGCGCACGTAGTTCTCGATTACGTGATCGGGCACCGCCTGGCCGAAGCGCAGCAGCCGATCGTCCTCGTCGAGCGCGAGAAAATGGGTGAGCAGTTGCTGGCGGTCGCCGGAAGCCAGTTCCCGAACGAGAACTGGCGCGGGACCGGCGATGCCGACCGACTCGGCAGGGCGAAGGTCTGGCTTGTTCATCGTAGGTTCCTCAAAAAGACCGCACATTGGTTTGTGCATTGCAGCGCAATTTTAACCGAACGGCCGTGCGGAGATTGGGGAAAACCCGGATATTTGAGTCGAGGTCAAGCTCTAAACTTGCCGATTGCTGATCGTAAGTATTTGATCTTATTGGTATTTAAATGATTTTTGACAAGGGTGTGAGCAAAGCGTCGCACTGTTACGCCGGCGCAACGCTTGCTGCTCTGCAATAAATCAGACGATTCAGCTACCGAGCCCGTGCTCGATCATGCCGATCACCTGCTCGGCGAAATCGCGATAGCCGAGGCGGCCGCCCGGCTTCAGCCACGTGAACGTCCAGTTGATCATCCCGAACACCATCATCGTCACGGGCGTCTGGTTGTCCTTCGAGATCCGTTCCGGATACGCGCGCGCAAGCTGGCGCGAGAACGCGGCGACGATGTCGCGCTGGCGGTCGAGGATGATCTGGCGCTGCGTGTCCTCGAGGTACTTCACGTCGTTCAGCAGCGCGACATGGCGGCTGTGCGACGTCTCGTATTCGGCAAGGAACGCGCGCACGAGCTCAGCGAACGCCTCGCGCTCGGTGAGCCCGCGCCGCTGGCTCGCGCCCTCGACCTCGGCGATGATCAGCATCAGCCGCTTCGTGTAGCGGTCGAGCAGGTCGAAGAGGATCGCTTCCTTGCCCTCGTAATAGTGATAGAGGCGCGCCTTCGACGTGCCGCTCGCGTTCGCGAGGTCGGTCATCGACGTGCTCGGGTAGCTCGTCTGCGCAAACTTGGCGGCGGCGAGATCGAGGATCTGCTCGCGCTGGGATTCGTGGTCGGGGGCGCGGGTGCGGGCCATGTGATTCGGTGCGTGTTCGGTGCGTGAAGCGGGGGCGGGTTTAGCGGGGGAGGGCGACGGCGGGCGTCGTGCGCAGCGTCGCCGTTCTCAGGTCGTCGATCGATCGGGCGTCGCCTTGCAGCTCGATGCGGCCGGCCGCCGCGAGCTCGCGGCAGCGCCAGAACGCGATCACGTCGCCGACGAACAGGTGCCCGTGGTCGGCGAACGCCATCACGGCGCCGACCGTGCGCGCGGCGGGGCCCCATTCGTCGGGCGCGTGCTCGAGCACGAGCGCGTCGATGTCCGCGTAATGGCCGCTCTTGAACGTGTTGCAGATCCAGTAGCGCAGCTCGGCGTTCGTCTGCTTCGCTTCCTGCCATTCGAGCGCGAGCCGGCTGATCCGCAGCACCGAGATCGGCGCCGCCTCCGGCAGTTTCGCGAGCAACCGGGCGGGCGAAAAGATGCCGGTGGCCGTCGCCTGGTCGGCGCGCAACCGCACCCACGACTGCGGATCGTCGATGTCCGCGCTCGACAGCCGCACCTCGTTGAGGCGCTGCGGCGCATTGCGCAGGTGGTAGGCGACGCGCCGCAGCATCAACTGATCGGCGACGCTGTGCGCGTGCCAGACGACGACCTGGCCCGTGCCGGCCGCGAGCGTCTCGAGCTTCGCGAAGTCGTCGCCGAGCCCGGCGATCCAGTCCTGCTGCACATCGCCGATCGCGCGCTCCCAGAACGCGGCGCGCACGTCCGGCGTGTCGTCCGCGCCGCGCAGCGGGCCGACCGACAGATCGTCGAACAGCCCGACGACGCTTTCGTCGCGGCCCGCGTCGGCGAGCGCGATGCGAAGAGAAGCGGCGGCGGAGCCGCCCATGGTCACGTGGATGGTGCTCATTGGCCTGTCGTCAACATGAGAAAAGCCGCCGGGAAGCCGGCGCGCGTCCGGCCTGCAGGCGGCCCCTAGTGTAAGCGAGATGGCGGGCGGCGCGTAACCGCGCGGCAAGACGCCGCTTACCGTTCGTCGTAGCTGACAACGATCCGGTCGCTGACCGGATGGCACTGGCAGGTGAGCACGAATCCGTCGGCGATCTCCTGCGGCTCCAGCGTGTAGTTCTTCTCCATCCGCACTTCGCCTTCGAGCACCTTCGCGCGGCACGTGCAGCAGACGCCGCCCTTGCACGCGTATGGCAACGCGAGGCCCGCGTGCAGCCCGACGTCGAGGAGGCTCACGCCTTCGTAGGGCAGGCGCAGCTTGCGCTTCTTGCCGTCGAGCACGATTTCGAGGTCGGCGGCGGGCGTGTCGTCGGTGATCTCGACGGCGGGCGCGCCCGCCTGCGGCAGCGGCGTGCCGAAGCGCTCGACGTGCACCCGCTCGCGCGGCACGCCGGCCTCGGCGAGCGCGGCTTCGGCGGCGTCCATCATCGGCGCCGGGCCGCAGATGAATGCCTCGTCGATGGTCGCGGCGGGCACGAGCGAATCGAGGAATGCCACGCATTTCGCCTGATCGAGCACGCCGTTGAACAGCTCGACGTCCTGCACGTCGTCGGACAGCACGTGGTAGAGGACGAACCGCTGCATGAAGCGGTTCTTCAGGTCCTCGAGATCCTCGGCGAACATGATCGAATCGACGCTGCGGTTGCCGTAGATCAGCGTGAACGTGCTGCGCGGCTCGAGCTCGAGCGTCGTCTTGACGATCGCAAGCACGGGCGTGATCCCCGAGCCGCCCGCGAACGCGACGTACTGCTTGCCGTGCTCGGCATTCAGGTGCGTGAAAAAGCGGCCGTCCGGCGTCATCACGTCGATCGTGTGGCCGGGCTTGAGCGTATCGAACGCGAAGTTCGAGAAGCGGCCGCCGCGCACGCGCTTGATGCCGATGCGCAACTCGCCGTTACGGTCGTAGTCGGTCGTGCCGACGCAGATCGAATACGAGCGGCGGGTTTCCTCGCCGTCGACATGCGCCTTCAGCGTGACGAACTGGCCTTGCGTGAAGCGGTACGCGTCGCGCAGCTCGGGCGGCACCTCGAACGACACCGTGACGGCGTCGGCGGTCTCGGGCCGCACGTCGCGAATGCGCAGCGGATGGAATTGCGGAGTCGCCATATCAATAAGGTTTGAAGTAGTCGAAGGGTTCGCGGCAGTCGATGCAGCGATAGAGCGCCTTGCATGCGGTCGACGCGAACTGCGCGAGCCGCTCGGTGTGCGCGGAGCCGCAGCGCGGGCAGACGGGCGCGGCGGGCGGCTTCGGCGCGAAGCGGACGACGCGCGGCGCCGCGGCGTCTGCGCCGCCCGCCCCGCCGCATGAGCCGGCGGGCGGCGCGATGCCGTACGCGCGGAGCTTCTCGCGGGCGTCGGCGGTGATCCAGTCGGTCGTCCACGCGGGCGCGAGCACGGTCACGATCCGGTGCGGCGCGATACCCGCCTGCCGGAGCGCGGCGTCGATGTCTTCGGCGATCTGCTGCATCGCCGGGCAGCCGGAGTAAGTCGGCGTGATCACGACTTCGAGGGCACCGTCGGCGGCGCGCCGCACGTCGCGCAGGATGCCGAGCTCGCGGATCGACACAACCGGGATCTCCGGATCGGGCACCGCTTCGAGCGCGTTCCACGCTCGTTCGACGAGCCGATCGTCGCCGGGCGCGGCGGCGCGGCCGGCGCCGGGGCGCTGGCCCGGACGGTTGCCGGCGGCGGCCGGCTGGCCGAGGGCGGGTGCGGGGAGGGCGGACATCGTCTGGCTCCGTCGTTCGTCATGCCCGGGCTTACCAGCTCGCGCCGGGGTGCTGGCGCGCGACGCTCTGCAGCTCGGCGAGCAGATAGCCCATGTGCTCCGAGTGCTCGCCGCGCTTGCCGGTCGGCACGTACTGGCCGGCCTTGGGCAGCGCGAGCGTCGCCTCGGCGAGCGCCGCCTCGATATCGGCGCGCCACGCCGGCTCGAGCGACGCGCTCGCCGGGCCGATGCCGGCCGCAGCCGCCGCGTCGTCGATCGCATCTGTCGCGAAGAATTCGCTCGTGTACGGCATCAGATAGTCGAGTGCGGCCTGCGCGCGGCGATGCGATTCGTCGGTGCCGTCGCCGAAGCGGATCAGCCATTCGCGCGCGTGGTGCTCGTGATAGCGCGTTTCCTTCACCGATTTCGCCGCGATCGCTGCGAGCTGTGCGTCGCCCGACGTCTCGAGCGCGGTCCACGCGTGCAGCATCAGCGTCGCATAGAGGAAATTGCGCACGACGGTCACCGCATAGTCGGGCTCGGTGTGCGCGGTGCCGCAGAGCGGGCCGTAGTGCGGCAGCTCGACGAACGTGTAGTTCGCGAATTCTCGCTCGGTGCGGAAGTACGCGTAGTCGTCCTCGGTCCGCGCGGCGCCGGTGAGCTGCCGCTCGAGCTCGGCCGCGTGCGAATACAGCAGGCGCGCCTGGCCGATCAGGTCGAGGCTCATGTTCGTGAGCGCGATGTCTTCCTCGAGCACCGGGCCGTGCCCGCACCATTCGGCGTTGCGCTGACCGAGGATCAGCGCGTTGTCGGCGAGGCGCAGCACGTACGCGAGATGTTGTGGGGTCGTCGTCATGGCGTGCCGCTCACATGTGGTTGACTTCGTCGGGCAGCGTGTAGAACGTCGGATGGCGATAGATCTTGTCGCCCGCCGGCTCGAACATCTCGGCCTTCTCGTTCGGATCGGACGCGGTGATCGCCGCCGACGGCACGACCCAGATGCTCACGCCTTCCTGGCGGCGCGTGTAGACATCGCGCGCCATGCGCAGCGCCATCGACGCGTCGGCCGCGTGCAGGCTTCCGCAGTGCTTGTGGTCGAGCCCCTGCTTGCTGCGCACGAAGACTTCCCAGATTGGCCATTCCTTGTTCATCGCTTTCTCCTGAATCTCCTGAATACGGACCGCGGCGGCCGCGCTTTTCGCGCGCCATGCCGGTCATGCCGCTTGTTGCTGCGCGCGGCGGCGGCGCTTTTCCTCGTGCGCGAGCGCGGCTTCGCGAACCCACGCGCCGTTCTCGTGCGCCTTCACGCGGGTGGCGAGGCGCTCCTTGTTGCACGGGCCGTCGCCGTTGACGACGCGCCGGAATTCGTCCCAATCGAGCGCGCCGTAGTCGAAATGGCCGCGCGTGTCGTTCCACTTGAGGTCCGGATCGGGCAGCGTGACGCCGAGCACCTTCGCCTGCTCGACTATCGCGTCGACGAACTTCTGTCGAAGATCGTCGTTCGAGATCCGCTTGATCCCCCATTTGGCCGACTGGTTGCTATGGACGGAATCGGCGTCGGGCGGGCCGAACATCATCAGCACGGGCCACCACCAGCGGTTCACTGCGTCCTGCACCATCGCGCGCTGCGCGCCGGTGCCCTTCATCATCGCGAGCAGCGCGTCGAAGCCTTGCCGTTGATGGAACGATTCCTCCTTGCAGACGCGGATCATCGCGCGCGCATACGGGCCATACGTGCAGCGGCAGAGGGGAATCTGGTTCATGATCGCGGCGCCGTCGACGAGCCAGCCGATCACGCCGACGTCCGCCCACGTGAGGGTCGGGTAATTGAAGATGCTCGAGTACTTGGCCTTGCCGGCGTGAAGCGCGTCGATCAGCGCGTCGCGCGACACGCCGAGCGTTTCCACGGCGCTATAGAGGTAGAGGCCATGACCGGCTTCGTCCTGGACCTTCGCGAGCAGGATCGCCTTGCGCTTGAGGCTGGGCGCGCGCGTGATCCAGTTGCCTTCCGGCAGCATGCCGACGACTTCCGAGTGCGCGTGCTGCGAAATCTGCCGCACGAGCGTCTTGCGGTACGCGTCGGGCATCCAGTCCTGCGGTTCGATCTTGCCGTCGGCGGCGATGACGGCATCGAATCCGGCCTGTTCGGGCGAATCGGCGGCGGCATCGAGCGGCGCGACGTTGCCGGGGATGTCGAGGGATTGCGTGTACATGGCGATGTTCTCGTCCAGGTGGAATGTTCACGCAGTATAAACCAACCGACCGGTCGGTTAATAGATCATTTTAGCGGACGGGCGAGATTCGCAGTTGGTGCGACGACGATTTGCCGCGGACGCGACGGTTGTGCCGCGCATGAGCGAGCCGTGCGTGCTTTGGGGCGGATGGCTGGCTCCCATCTCCGGATTCCGGATGCGCCAGACAGATAGATAGACTTACTGTCGACGACCGACGATTGGAAATTGGCGATCACCAAGAAGTAGGAGTGGCGAACCGAAAGCAGAGAGCCGCTCCGACAAGCGTCGACAACCGCGTTCCCGCGACCGAACGGAGCGTACAAACCGAGTTCAGGCAAAATCCGAAGCTTTGCCGTGAGGAGTATCGAATGACATTCCGACGTTGGCTCTCCGCTCTTTCGTGCTGTTTCGCGCTGGCTGCATCGCCGACGGCGAGTGCCGCGCAACCGACGCGCTGGGTCGCGTCCTGGGCGACGGCGCTGCAGCCGATCCCGGATCTCGCTGCGCCGCCGCCGTTGTACCGCGCGCCGGACGTCGCGGGCCGTACGATCCGCCAGATCGTCTATCCGACGCTCGCGGGCGGGGCGATCCGCGTCCGTGTAAGCAACGCGTACGGCAAGACGCCGCTCGTGATCGACGAGATGAGCATCGGCCGGACGACGGGCGGTGCGGCGGTCGCGGCGGGCAGCTCGACGACGGTGACTTTCGGCGGCCGTCGCGAGATGGAAGTGCCGCCCGGGCAGGAGCGGGAAAGCGATCCCGTTGCATACGACGTAACGGCTGGCGAGCCGTACACGCTCAGCCTATATGTGGGAAGTCACCAGACGATGACCGTCTGGCACCGCGTGTCGAATCAGGTCAATTACGTGTCGACGCCGGGTAACCACACGAGTGACGCCGCACCCGACGCATTCCGGACGCGCTTCACGCAATCCGCGTGGATCGCCGAGTTGGCGGTGGAGGCGCCGCGATCGGGCGCGGCGACGATCGCGGCCGTCGGCGATTCGATCACCGACGGCTTGCGCTCGAGTCTGAACCGCAATCGCCGCTGGCCGGACGCGCTGGCGGCCCGGCTCGAACGCGCGGGCGCGCGCGACATTGGCGTGGTGAATCTCGGCATCAGCGGGAACCGGCTGCTGAGCGATTCGCGCTGTTACGGCGTCGCGCTCGAGCGCCGCTTCGAGCGCGACGTGCTGACGCGCGCCGGCGTGAAGGCCGCGGTGCTGCTGATCGGCATCAACGACATCAATTTCGCGGCGATGCCCGCACGTTCGGGGCTCGATTGTGACGCGCCGCATACGCAGGTCGACGCGCAATCGTTGATCGCAGGCTACCGCCGCGTGATTGCGGCTGCGCATGCGCGCGGCATCGCGGTGTTCGGCGCGACGCTGACGCCGGCGTCGTTGCCTCCGGCGCGCGAAGCGATCCGCCGCGAGGTCAACGAGTGGATTCGAACCTCGGGCGCGTTCGACGGCGTCGTGGACTTTGACGCTGCGCTGCGCGATCCGGCGAAGCCGTCGGAATTGCTGCGCCGCTATAACAGCGGAGACGACATCCATCCGAGCGACGGAGGGTATGCGGCGATGGCCGACGCGGTGCCGCTGGACCGGTTGGTGGCTGCGGCCGGGCGCCGCTGAACGCGCAGCGTGGACGTGGCATGCGGCGGCCACGCAAGAAATTTAAACGGGACCCTCAAAAAGGGCTTGCGCGGGGGAGGGGATGTGCTTAGAATCACGCCTCTTTCGCGCTGCGGCGAACGCGGCGCGAAGGGGGAAGTGGGAAGTCTTGAGCTCAGGCAGTACGGTCGACCGCGAGGACGAACGGGAGCGCGAGGCGGCGATGATGAAGTTTCGATGGCGCGGCGGTAAAAAAGATGTTGACGCGCTGCGAATAAGTGATCATAATCTCATTTCTCTGCTGCTGACAACGCAGCGCTGCTGAGAAGGCGGTGGAAAGTGGTGAAATCTTCTCGCAGATATGCTCTTTAACAATGAACAGCCGATAAGTGTGGGCGCTTGATGTGGCGGACGATCTTCGGATCGCGAGCAAAAGTATCAAGAGTCTCACACAAAAGTAAGCCAGGTTTGTGAAGCAATTCACGACCTGTCAGCTTTGAGTGAGCGACCGGTTGGAAACAACCGAAAACAGTAACAGGCATTGAACTGAAGAGTTTGATCCTGGCTCAGATTGAACGCTGGCGGCATGCCTTACACATGCAAGTCGAACGGCAGCGCGGACTTCGGTCTGGCGGCGAGTGGCGAACGGGTGAGTAATACATCGGAACATGTCCTGTAGTGGGGGATAGCCCGGCGAAAGCCGGATTAATACCGCATACGATCTGAGGATGAAAGCGGGGGACCTTCGGGCCTCGCGCTATAGGGTTGGCCGATGGCTGATTAGCTAGTTGGTGGGGTAAAGGCCTACCAAGGCGACGATCAGTAGCTGGTCTGAGAGGACGACCAGCCACACTGGGACTGAGACACGGCCCAGACTCCTACGGGAGGCAGCAGTGGGGAATTTTGGACAATGGGCGCAAGCCTGATCCAGCAATGCCGCGTGTGTGAAGAAGGCCTTCGGGTTGTAAAGCACTTTTGTCCGGAAAGAAATCCTCTGCCCTAATATGGCGGGGGGATGACGGTACCGGAAGAATAAGCACCGGCTAACTACGTGCCAGCAGCCGCGGTAATACGTAGGGTGCGAGCGTTAATCGGAATTACTGGGCGTAAAGCGTGCGCAGGCGGTTCGCTAAGACCGATGTGAAATCCCCGGGCTCAACCTGGGAACTGCATTGGTGACTGGCGGGCTAGAGTATGGCAGAGGGGGGTAGAATTCCACGTGTAGCAGTGAAATGCGTAGAGATGTGGAGGAATACCGATGGCGAAGGCAGCCCCCTGGGCCAATACTGACGCTCATGCACGAAAGCGTGGGGAGCAAACAGGATTAGATACCCTGGTAGTCCACGCCCTAAACGATGTCAACTAGTTGTTGGGGATTCATTTCCTTAGTAACGTAGCTAACGCGTGAAGTTGACCGCCTGGGGAGTACGGTCGCAAGATTAAAACTCAAAGGAATTGACGGGGACCCGCACAAGCGGTGGATGATGTGGATTAATTCGATGCAACGCGAAAAACCTTACCTACCCTTGACATGGTCGGAATCCTGCTGAGAGGCGGGAGTGCTCGAAAGAGAACCGGCGCACAGGTGCTGCATGGCTGTCGTCAGCTCGTGTCGTGAGATGTTGGGTTAAGTCCCGCAACGAGCGCAACCCTTGTCCTTAGTTGCTACGCAAGAGCACTCTAAGGAGACTGCCGGTGACAAACCGGAGGAAGGTGGGGATGACGTCAAGTCCTCATGGCCCTTATGGGTAGGGCTTCACACGTCATACAATGGTCGGAACAGAGGGTCGCCAACCCGCGAGGGGGAGCCAATCCCAGAAAACCGATCGTAGTCCGGATTGCACTCTGCAACTCGAGTGCATGAAGCTGGAATCGCTAGTAATCGCGGATCAGCATGCCGCGGTGAATACGTTCCCGGGTCTTGTACACACCGCCCGTCACACCATGGGAGTGGGTTTTACCAGAAGTGGCTAGTCTAACCGCAAGGAGGACGGTCACCACGGTAGGATTCATGACTGGGGTGAAGTCGTAACAAGGTAGCCGTATCGGAAGGTGCGGCTGGATCACCTCCTTTCTCGAGCTTAAATCCGCGAAGTTGAGCGCTCACGCTTATCGGCTGTGAATCAGGACAGACTCAGGGGTCTGTAGCTCAGTCGGTTAGAGCACCGTCTTGATAAGGCGGGGGTCGTTGGTTCGAATCCAACCAGACCCACCAATTGTCTGGCGAGAAGGGAACCTGAGTGTCTCTGTACGGGGGCATAGCTCAGCTGGGAGAGCACCTGCTTTGCAAGCAGGGGGTCGTCGGTTCGATCCCGTCTGCCTCCACCACAATCTTCAATGACAAGCGTTCGACTTGAGTCGAATCTTTGTCCTTGGCGATTGAGCCAGTCAGAGTGATGCAGGCAACTGTATCGGCTGTCGTTCTTTAACAATCTGGAAGAAGCAAGTAATTTGGATAGCGGAAGCGTCTTTGAGATGGACGTGGAAGTTATCCGGGTTGTGATTGTATCGATGTATCTCAAGATGATTCGAACCGCAAGGTTGAACTCATACTTGGAATACGGCACAACGCGAGAACTCAACCTGTAACGTACTTTGTATCGGATCCTCGTAAGCGCTAAAGCGCTAACGATGATCGAGAGACAGACTCGTTATAGGGTCAAGCGAACAAGTGCATGTGGTGGATGCCTTGGCGATCACAGGCGATGAAGGACGCGGTAGCCTGCGAAAAGCTACGGGGAGCTGGCAAACGAGCTTTGATCCGTAGATGTCCGAATGGGGAAACCCACTCCTTTTGGAGTATCCATGACTGAATACATAGGTCATGTGAGGCGAACGCGGTGAACTGAAACATCTAAGTAACCGCAGGAAAAGAAATCAACCGAGATTCCCAAAGTAGTGGCGAGCGAAATGGGAAGAGCCTGTACTCTTTATTTGTATTGTTAGCCGAACGCTCTGGAAAGTGCGGCCATAGCAGGTGATAGCCCTGTAGGCGAAAACAGTATGAAAGAACTAGGTGTACGACAAGTAGGGCGGGACACGTGAAATCCTGTCTGAAGATGGGGGGACCATCCTCCAAGGCTAAATACTCGTGATCGACCGATAGTGAACCAGTACCGTGAGGGAAAGGCGAAAAGAACCCCGGGAGGGGAGTGAAATAGATCCTGAAACCGCATGCATACAAACAGTCGGAGCCTCTTCGGGGGTGACGGCGTACCTTTTGTATAATGGGTCAGCGACTTACGTTCAGTAGCAAGCTTAACCGAATAGGGCAGGCGTAGCGAAAGCGAGTCCGAATAGGGCGTTCAGTTGCTGGGCGTAGACCCGAAACCAGGTGATCTATCCATGGCCAGGATGAAGGTGCGGTAACACGTACTGGAGGTCCGAACCCACTAACGTTGAAAAGTTAGGGGATGAGCTGTGGATAGGGGTGAAAGGCTAAACAAACCTGGAAATAGCTGGTTCTCTCCGAAAACTATTTAGGTAGTGCCTCGTGTCTCACCTTCGGGGGTAGAGCACTGTCATGGTTGGGGGGTCTATTGCAGATTACCCCGCCATAGCAAACTCCGAATACCGAAGAGTGCAATCACGGGAGACAGACATCGGGTGCTAACGTCCGGTGTCAAGAGGGAAACAACCCAGACCGCCAGCTAAGGTCCCCAAATATGGCTAAGTGGGAAACGAAGTGGGAAGGCTAAAACAGTCAGGAGGTTGGCTTAGAAGCAGCCACCCTTTAAAGAAAGCGTAATAGCTCACTGATCGAGTCGTCCTGCGCGGAAGATGTAACGGGGCTAAGCCATATACCGAAGCTGCGGATGCGTGCTTGCACGCATGGTAGGAGAGCGTTCCGTAAGCCTGCGAAGGTGCACTGTAAGGTGTGCTGGAGGTATCGGAAGTGCGAATGCTGACATGAGTAGCGATAAAGGGGGTGAAAGGCCCCCTCGCCGTAAGCCCAAGGTTTCCTACGCAACGTTCATCGGCGTAGGGTGAGTCGGCCCCTAAGGCGAGGCAGAAATGCGTAGCTGATGGGAAGCAGGTCAATATTCCTGCACCGTCGTTGGATGCGATGGGGGGACGGATCGCGGAAGGTTGTCCGGGTGTTGGAAGTCCCGGTCGCTGCATTGGAGAAGGCGCTTAGGCAAATCCGGGCGCAGGATTCAAGGGTGTGGCGCGAGCTCCTTCGGGAGCGAAGCAATTGGAAGTGGTTCCAAGAAAAGCCTCTAAGCTTCAGTCTAACGATGACCGTACCGCAAACCGACACAGGTGGGCGAGATGAGTATTCTAAGGCGCTTGAGAGAACTCGGGAGAAGGAACTCGGCAAATTGGTACCGTAACTTCGGGATAAGGTACGCCCTGGTAGCTTGAGAGGCCTGCGCCTCGAGGGTGAAGGGGTTGCAATAAACTGGTGGCTGCGACTGTTTAATAAAAACACAGCACTCTGCAAACACGAAAGTGGACGTATAGGGTGTGACGCCTGCCCGGTGCCGGAAGATTAAATGATGGGGTGCAAGCTCTTGATTGAAGTCCCGGTAAACGGCGGCCGTAACTATAACGGTCCTAAGGTAGCGAAATTCCTTGTCGGGTAAGTTCCGACCTGCACGAATGGCGTAACGATGGCCACACTGTCTCCTCCCGAGACTCAGCGAAGTTGAAGTGTTTGTGATGATGCAATCTACCCGCGGCTAGACGGAAAGACCCCATGAACCTTTACTGTAGCTTTGCATTGGACTTTGAACCGATCTGTGTAGGATAGGTGGGAGGCTATGAAACCGGAACGCTAGTTTCGGTGGAGCCGTCCTTGAAATACCACCCTGGTTTGTTTGAGGTTCTAACCTTGGCCCGTGATCCGGGTCGGGGACAGTGCATGGTAGGCAGTTTGACTGGGGCGGTCTCCTCCCAAAGCGTAACGGAGGAGTACGAAGGTACGCTAGGTACGGTCGGAAATCGTGCTGATAGTGCAATGGCATAAGCGTGCTTAACTGCGAGACCGACAAGTCGAGCAGGTGCGAAAGCAGGTCATAGTGATCCGGTGGTTCTGTATGGAAGGGCCATCGCTCAACGGATAAAAGGTACTCTGGGGATAACAGGCTGATACCGCCCAAGAGTTCATATCGACGGCGGTGTTTGGCACCTCGATGTCGGCTCATCTCATCCTGGGGCTGTAGCCGGTCCCAAGGGTATGGCTGTTCGCCATTTAAAGAGGTACGTGAGCTGGGTTTAAAACGTCGTGAGACAGTTTGGTCCCTATCTGCCGTGGGCGTTGGAAGTTTGAAGGGGGCTGCTCCTAGTACGAGAGGACCGGAGTGGACGAACCTCTGGTGTACCGGTTGTGACGCCAGTCGCATCGCCGGGTAGCTATGTTCGGAAGAGATAACCGCTGAAAGCATCTAAGCGGGAAACTCGCCTTAAGATGAGACTTCCCCGGGGACTTGATCCCCTTGAAGGGTCGTTCGAGACCAGGACGTTGATAGGTCGGGTGTGTAAGCGCAGTAATGCGTTCAGCTAACCGATACTAATTGCCCGTAAGGCTTGATCCTATAACAAGTCTGTCTCGATAGCCGTTAGCGCTTCAGCGCTTACGGATATCGAGCGTCGAGTGCAAGGCACTCGACGTACAGCGGTTGAAGTACCGCGTATGTGTGAGATACAACCTCACAACCCAAAATTACTGCTTCTTCCAAGATTGGTTGCGCTGCCAAGCAGCGCAACAACCCTCTTTGCCTGATGACCATAGCGAGTCGGTCCCACCCCTTCCCATCCCGAACAGGACCGTGAAACGACTCCACGCCGATGATAGTGCGGATCCCCGTGTGAAAGTAGGTAATCGTCAGGCTCCTCCTCTTGAAACCCCCGCCCCTCACAGGCGGGGGTTTCGCCTTTTACTCGTCGGGATTCAGTTCACCAGTATGCTCTGGCATGACATGTCACTGGCGCGAGTCTCCGTAATCGAACGCTTCCATTCACAAGAACTGCGTTTTCGAGTTGAACGAGTTGTGAGCGGCCTCGCCCGCGGCTAAAGCTGCGGAAAATGAATGGCCCATCAAGGCTGAGTGCTCTTGGTAATCTGACAACCTATCTCCGCTCTCCTGTCTTTGGCGGAATGCCGGCGAACAATGCCGATCTGATCTTGAACTGAACGCGTACTCACGGCACACGATCGTTGCCGCGGAAAGAAAAGGGCGTCTCAAATTTCCGTCAAGCCAAGCATTCGGAATGCTTCCGTGATCGATTTACCGAAGGCTGACGGGCACGATCGCACGAAGACAATCGAATCACCAGCTCGCGCGAGCGACAACAAATGAAGATGCCGCGCCGTCTCCGAATTGCCTCCGGCAACCTCGACGTGACCGAGGACATCGCCTGGCAACCCGCTGCGCGACCCAGGCTCGAGCGTCGCAGAGCTATTGCGCGTTGAACGTCGCTCATCTGCGCCATGAAACTGTGTGCTGACATCCCTGATCAACCCTGCTAGCGACGATTCGCATTCGGGGCCGGATCTTTGATTCGAGCTTCGCATCCCCGGTGACTTCTTTTTTCGCGCACGGCCGCCGTTTGGCACTTGGCGGCGTTCCTCCAACACCGTATGATTCAGGACTTCCATTTTCCGGCGCGTTTTCACCGGGCAGACGGAAGCGACGAAAGGAAAGGCGGTACCAGACGCCCCGTTCGATTCAGTAGCGCACAAGCTTGGCCCTGTTGCCGAGGAGATGACAACTGAAAAGCGGCGGCGCAGATCGGACGACGTCAGCGCGGTCGAAGAAGACGCAAAATAATTTCAACGAAGCGCTTGACACGAATTCGATGTACCCCCATAATTGTCAGTTCTCTACGGAGGGGTGCCCGAGTGGCTAAAGGGGGCAGACTGTAAATCTGTTGGCTTACGCCTACGTTGGTTCGAATCCAACCTCCTCCACCAAGACATAGCACGGAGCGGTACAGGGAATTGTTGCTGGCCCTTGCGGGTGTAGCTCAATGGTAGAGCAGAAGCCTTCCAAGCTTACGACGAGGGTTCGATTCCCTTCACCCGCTCCAGTCCAGGCAGTTGAGGCATAAAGCGCCCATGTGGCTCAGTGGTAGAGCACTCCCTTGGTAAGGGAGAGGTCGGCAGTTCGATCCTGCCCATGGGCACCAGCAGGTAGTCAGTGTCTGTTTGCGCGCGGCGCAACATGTGAAATTCCTTTCGGGAGTTGAAAATGGCCAAGGAAAAGTTTGAGCGGACCAAGCCGCACGTGAACGTTGGTACGATTGGTCACGTTGACCACGGCAAGACGACGCTGACGGCAGCGATCGCGACGGTGCTGTCGGCGAAGTTCGGCGGCGAGGCGAAGAAGTACGACGAAATCGACGCGGCGCCGGAAGAAAAGGCGCGCGGCATCACGATCAACACGGCGCACATCGAGTACGAAACGGCGAACCGCCACTACGCGCACGTCGACTGCCCGGGCCACGCCGACTACGTGAAGAACATGATCACGGGCGCCGCGCAGATGGACGGCGCGATCCTGGTGTGCTCGGCCGCGGACGGCCCGATGCCGCAAACGCGTGAGCACATCCTGCTGGCGCGTCAGGTCGGTGTGCCGTACATCATCGTGTTCCTGAACAAGTGCGACATGGTGGACGACGCGGAGCTGCTCGAGCTGGTCGAAATGGAAGTGCGCGAACTGCTGTCGAAGTACGACTTCCCGGGCGACGACACGCCGATCATCAAGGGTTCGGCGAAGCTGGCGCTGGAAGGCGACAAGGGCGAGCTGGGCGAAGTGGCGATCATGAACCTGGCGGACGCGCTGGACACGTACATCCCGACGCCGGAGCGCGCGGTCGACGGTGCGTTCCTGATGCCGGTGGAAGACGTGTTCTCGATCTCGGGTCGCGGCACGGTGGTGACGGGGCGCGTCGAGCGTGGCGTGATCAAGGTCGGTGAGGAAATCGAAATCGTCGGCATCAAGCCGACGGCGAAGACGACCTGCACGGGCGTGGAAATGTTCCGCAAGCTGCTGGACCAGGGTCAGGCGGGCGACAACGTCGGTATCCTGCTGCGCGGCACGAAGCGCGAAGACGTGGAGCGCGGCCAGGTGCTGGCGAAGCCGGGTTCGATCACGCCGCACACGCACTTCACGGCTGAAGTGTACGTGCTGAGCAAGGACGAAGGCGGCCGTCACACGCCGTTCTTTAACAACTACCGTCCGCAGTTCTACTTCCGCACGACGGACGTGACGGGCTCGATCGAGCTGCCGAAGGACAAGGAAATGGTGATGCCGGGCGACAACGTGTCGATCACGGTGAAGCTGATTGCGCCGATCGCGATGGAAGAAGGTCTGCGCTTCGCCATCCGTGAAGGCGGCCGTACCGTCGGCGCCGGCGTCGTCGCCAAGATCATCGAGTAAGCCAGTTACTCGATGATCGACAGTTTGGGGATCGGCGTTAGCCGATCCCAACATGGTCTAGGGGTATAGCTCAACTGGCAGAGCGTCGGTCTCCAAAACCGAAGGTTGGGGGTTCGATTCCCTCTGCCCCTGCCACATAAGCCACGTTCTTCTGCGTGGCGTTTGTTTTAGAGTGTTATGGCGAATCCTTCCGTCGAAACTGTTAATACCTCCGGCGATAAGCTGATGCTGGCCCTGGGTGTATTGTTGGTCTTGGCCGGATTTGCGGGCTTCTTCTTGCTCGGTGGCAAGGAGTGGTATATCCGCGGCGCTGCTTTGGCAGTGGGGGTGATCGCCGGTGTGGGCGTTGCGCTGGTGTCGCTTCCTGGCAAGGGCTTCATTGCTTTTGCGAAGGATTCGTATCGCGAGGTGCGCAAAGTCGTTTGGCCCACGCGCAAGGAAGCCACGCAAACCACGCTCGTCGTCTTCGGTTTTGTGCTGGTCATGGCGCTCTTTCTCTGGATAAGCGATAAATCCATCGAATGGGCGATTTTCTCGGTGATTCTGGGTTGGAAATGATATGAGCGATACTCCGGCATCCCCGAGCGGAAAGCGTTGGTACGTCGTGCACGCCTACTCCGGTATGGAGAAGAGCGTGCAACGTGCGCTTCAGGAGCGCATCGAGCGTGCCGGCATGCAGGACAAGTTCGGCCAGATCCTGGTTCCGACCGAGGAAGTGGTTGAAGTCAAGGGCGGTCACAAGGCAGTGACCGAGCGTCGTTTCTTTCCCGGCTATGTGCTGGTCGAAATGGAAATGACGGACGAAACGTGGCACCTCGTGAAAAACACCGCGAAGGTCACCGGTTTCGTCGGCGGGGCGCGCAATCGCCCGAGCCCGATTTCCCCGCGGGAAGTCGAAAAGATCATGTCGCAGATGCAGGAAGGCGTGGAGAAGCCGCGCCCGAAGACCCTGTTCGAAGTCGGCGAGATGGTGCGCGTGAAGGAAGGCCCGTTCACGGACTTCAACGGCACGGTCGAGGAAGTGAACTACGAAAAATCGAGAGTTCGCGTGTCGGTCACCATCTTTGGTCGCGCGACGCCGGTCGAATTGGAATTCGGCCAGGTCGAAAAGGTTTGAGCAAGTTCAGGTGGGCAGCTCCGGGAGCTGCCCACCTTCGCGCTTACGGCCCGCGTTAATTGGCCGTTGAGGAGCGCCAGTAGTCTCAGGACGAACCCGCGTTATCACTCACCGAACGCTTTCATGCGTTCCAACGAGGTTTCAAATGGCAAAGAAGATTGTCGGCTTTATCAAGCTGCAGATTCCTGCAGGTAAAGCCAACCCGTCGCCCCCCGTCGGTCCGGCGCTGGGCCAGCGCGGCCTGAACATCATGGAGTTCTGCAAGGCGTTCAACGCACAGACTCAAGGCATGGAGCCGGGCCTTCCGGTGCCGGTCGTCATCACGGCATACGCGGACAAGAGCTTCACGTTCGTGATGAAGACGCCGCCCGCGACGGTTCTGATCAAGAAGGCCGCGAAGGTCGACAAGGGCTCGAGCAAGCCCCACACCGACAAGGTCGGCAAGATCACCCGCGCACAAGCGGAAGAAATCGCGAAGACCAAGATGCCGGATCTTACGGCGGCTGATCTCGACGCGGCCGTTCGCACCATCGCTGGTAGCGCACGCTCGATGGGCATCACTGTGGAGGGCGTGTAAATGGCCAAGATCTCGAAGCGCCGTCAGGCATTTGCCGCTAAGGTCGATCGTCAGAAGCTGTATCCGATCGACGACGCACTCGCTCTCGTGAAGGAATGCGCGAGCGCGAAGTTCGACGAGTCGATCGACGTCGCAGTTCAACTCGGCATCGATGCGAAGAAGTCGGACCAGGTCGTTCGCGGTTCGGTCGTGCTGCCGGCCGGTACCGGCAAGTCGGTTCGTGTCGCCGTGTTCGCGCAAGGCGAGAAGGCCGAGCAAGCGCGCGCCGCAGGCGCCGAAGTGGTCGGCATGGAAGATCTCGCCGAGCAGATCAAGGCCGGTCAAATGGACTTCGACATCGTGATCGCTTCGCCGGACACGATGCGTATCGTCGGTACGCTCGGTCAGATCCTCGGCCCGCGCGGCCTGATGCCGAACCCGAAGGTCGGCACGGTCACGCCGGATGTCGCGACCGCGGTGAAGAACGCGAAGGCGGGTCAAGTGCAGTTCCGCGTCGACAAGGCCGGTATCATCCACGCGACGATCGGCCGTGCATCGTTCGAGCCGACCGCGCTGCGCACGAACCTGTCCGCGCTGATCGAAGCGCTGCAGAAGGCGAAGCCGGCAACGAGCAAGGGCGTGTACCTGCGCAAGATCGCGCTGTCGAGCACGATGGGCGTCGGCGTTCGCGTCGACCACGGCTCGCTGGCTGCGCAGTAAGCGAAGTATCCGGGCCGCTTCGATGAGAAGCGGCCCAAAAGGGCTTTGGGCGGTCGTTCGAAGAAGCATCGTCGAATGGCCGGTTATCAAAGACCGTTGGTGGGAAAGCAGCAGTCGGGCGATCCCTTAATGCAAGCCAACGCAGATGGCGAACCCGAAAAAGTTTTGCAGTGGTGAAGCGGGAGATCGGCGAGCAATCGACGGTTTTCAGCGGAAATACTCCTAACGAGTCGGACGCCGTTGTTGAACGAGGTGCGTGACGCGTCATGCGAAGCGCATCGTTTCTGGAGGCTAACCGTGCCGCTTAATAGAGAAGACAAGCAAGCCGTCGTTGCTGAGGTCGCCGCGCAAGTCGCGAAGGCCCAGACCGTTGTGCTCGCTGAGTATCGTGGAATTGCGGTTGGCGATCTGACCACGCTGCGCGCGAAAGCGCGTGAGCAGAAGGTTTACCTGCGCGTTCTGAAGAACACGCTGGCGCGCCGCGCCGTCGAAGGTACGCCGTTTGCTCCGCTGGCAGAGCAGATGACTGGCCCCCTGATCTACGGCATCTCGGAAGATGCCATTGCTGCTGCAAAGGTCGTCAACGACTTCAGCAAGAGCAATGACAAGTTGGTCATCAAGGCTGGTTCGTTCGATGGCAAGGTGATGGACAAGGCTGGCGTGCAAGCGCTCGCCAGCATCCCGAGCCGCGAAGAACTGCTCTCGAAGCTGCTGTTCGTCATGCAGGCGCCTGTTTCGGGCTTCGCGCGCGCACTGGCTGCGCTCGCCGAGAAGAAGCAGGCGGAAGCTGCTTAAGCGAACGCACATCAGCGTCACTGATCGCTGGCTGTATCCGAATTCAATTTAGGAGTATTTCAAATGGCAATCGCAAAAGAAGACATCCTGGCAGCAGTCGAAGGGATGACCGTTCTGGAACTGAACGAGCTGGTCAAGGCGTTCGAAGAGAAGTTTGGCGTGTCGGCTGCTGCTGTTGCAGTCGCGGGCCCGGCAGCCGGCGGCGCCGCTGCTGCTGCTGAAGAGAAGACCGAGTTCACGGTCGTTCTGGCTGAAGCGGGCAGCAACAAGGTTTCGGTCATCAAGGCCGTTCGCGAAATCACGGGCCTGGGCCTGAAGGAAGCGAAGGACCTCGTCGACGGCGCACCGAAGCCCGTCAAGGAAGGCGTCGACAAGGCTTCTGCAGAAGAAGCCAAGAAGAAGCTGGAAGACGCGGGCGCGAAGGTCGAACTCAAGTAAGTTCACGCGCGCTGTGCGAAGGCTGGCGGTTTTTCACCGCCGGCCTTTTTGTGCTTTGTGGAGGCAGTGTTTTGACACTCTTTGAAGAGGTCGGACGAGCGCCCACAGAAGCCAAAGAAAACCGCCCATCCACCGACGATCGGCGATTCTCTTTGTCTTCTGAAGCGACTGCAGAAGGCAAGTTTGGTCGGGCAGCGGGCAACACAGGCATCCGCTGCCGTCAGCCAGCGGTTGGTAGCGGCCAACCACCAAGCTTCTCGGCTCGTGCCGTCGGACGGCCATCGGGTCTCAGTCGGTGAACACTCGGGTTTGACACGTCCAGGTATCCCGCCTCGATAGCGCCCGTCGTGATTCGGAGATCGTATGCAATATTCCTTCACCGAGAAGAAGCGTATTCGCAAGAGTTTCGCGAAGCGCTCCATCGTTCACCAAGTGCCTTTCCTGCTGGCCACCCAGCTTGAATCATTCAGCACATTTCTGCAAGCCGATGTGCTGCCCGCGCAACGCAAGTCCGAGGGGTTGCAGGCCGCCTTCACATCGGTGTTTCCCATCGTCTCGCATAACGGCTTCGCTCGTCTCGAGTTTGTGAGCTATGCGTTGTCGTCGCCGGCATTCAACATCAAGGAATGCCAGCAGCGCGGCCTGACCTATTGCTCGGCATTGCGCGCGAAGGTGCGCCTCGTGCTCCTCGACAAGGAGTCGCCGAACAAGCCCGTCGTCAAGGAAGTGAAGGAACAGGAAGTGTACATGGGCGAAATTCCGCTCATGACGCCGACCGGTTCGTTCGTCATCAACGGCACCGAGCGCGTGATCGTGTCGCAGTTGCACCGTTCGCCCGGCGTGTTCTTCGAGCACGACAAGGGCAAGACGCACAGCTCGGGCAAGCTGCTGTTCTCCGCGCGGATCATTCCGTACCGCGGTTCGTGGCTCGACTTCGAATTCGATCCGAAGGACGTGCTGTACTTCCGCGTCGACCGTCGTCGCAAGATGCCGGTCACGATCCTGCTGAAGGCGATCGGCCTCACGCCGGAGCTGATCCTCGCGAACTTCTTCGTCTTCGACAACTTCACGCTGATGGACGAAGGCGCGCAGATGGAGTTCGTGCCCGAGCGCCTGCGCGGTGAAGTGGCCCGCTTCGACATCACCGATCGCGAAGGCAAGGTCATCGTCCAGAAGGACAAGCGGATCAACGCGAAGCACATTCGCGATCTCGAAACCGCGAAGACCAAGTACATCTCGGTGCCCGAAGACTATCTGCTCGGCCGCGTGCTGGCGAAGAACGTCGTCGACGGCGACACGGGCGAAGTGATCGCGAACGCGAACGACGAGATCACGGAAGGCGTGCTCGAGAAGCTGCGCGAGGCGAAGATCAAGGAAATCCAGACGCTCTATACGAACGATCTGGACCAGGGGCCGTACATTTCGTCGACGCTGCGTGTCGACGAAACCGTCGACAGGACGGCCGCGCGCATCGCGATCTACCGGATGATGCGCCCGGGCGAGCCGCCGACGGAAGAAGCCGTCGAGGCGCTCTTCAACCGCCTGTTCTACAGTGAAGACGCGTACGACCTGTCGAAGGTCGGCCGCATGAAGTTCAACCGCCGCGTCGGCCGTGACGAAATCACCGGCCCGATGACGCTGCAGGACGACGACATCCTCGCGACGATCAAGATCCTCGTCGAGCTGCGCAACGGCAAGGGCGAAGTGGACGACATCGACCACCTCGGCAACCGGCGCGTGCGCTGCGTCGGCGAACTGGCGGAAAACCAGTTCCGCGCGGGCCTCGTGCGCGTCGAGCGCGCGGTGAAGGAGCGCCTCGGCCAGGCCGAAAGCGAAAACCTGATGCCGCACGACCTGATCAACTCGAAGCCGATTTCGTCGGCGATTCGCGAGTTCTTCGGTTCGTCGCAGTTGTCGCAGTTCATGGACCAGACCAACCCACTGTCGGAAATCACGCACAAGCGCCGTGTTTCCGCACTGGGCCCGGGCGGTCTCACGCGCGAGCGCGCGGGCTTCGAAGTCCGCGACGTGCACCCGACCCACTACGGCCGCGTGTGCCCGATCGAAACGCCGGAAGGTCCGAACATCGGTCTCATCAACTCGCTCGCACTGTATGCGCACCTGAACGAATACGGCTTCCTCGAGACGCCGTACCGCAAGGTCGCCGACAGCAAGGTGACCGACCAGATCGATTATCTGTCGGCGATCGAGGAAGGCCGCTACATGATCGCGCAGGCGAACGCCGCGATCGGTGAAGACGGCACGCTCGTCGACGAACTGGTGTCGTCGCGTGAAGCCGGCGAAACGATGATGGTCACGCCGGACCGCATCCAGTACATGGACGTTGCGCCGTCGCAGATCGTGTCGGTTGCGGCCTCGCTGATCCCGTTCCTCGAGCACGACGACGCGAACCGTGCGCTGATGGGCTCGAACATGCAGCGTCAGGCCGTGCCGTGTCTGCGTCCGGAGAAGCCCGTCGTCGGCACCGGCATCGAGCGCACCGTGGCGGTCGACTCGGGCACGACGGTGCAGGCGCTGCGCGGCGGCGTCGTCGACTATGTCGACGCGGGCCGTATCGTCATTCGCGTGAACGATGACGAAGCGGCCGCGGGCGAAGTCGGCGTCGACATCTACAACCTGATCAAGTACACGCGTTCGAACCAGAACACGAACATCAACCAGCGTCCGATCGTGAAGATGGGCGACAAGGTCTCGCGCGGCGACGTGCTGGCCGACGGCGCGTCGACGGACCTGGGCGAGCTCGCGCTCGGCCAGAACATGCTGATCGCGTTCATGCCGTGGAACGGCTACAACTTCGAGGATTCGATCCTGATCTCGGAGCGTGTCGTCGCGGACGATCGCTACACGTCGATCCACATCGAAGAGCTGAACGTGGTCGCTCGCGACACGAAGCTCGGGCCGGAAGAAATCACGCGCGACATCTCGAACCTCGCGGAAGTCCAGCTCGGCCGTCTCGACGAATCGGGCATCGTGTACATCGGCGCGGAAGTCGAAGCGGGCGACGTGCTGGTCGGCAAGGTCACGCCGAAGGGCGAAACCCAGCTCACGCCGGAAGAGAAGCTGCTGCGCGCGATCTTCGGCGAGAAGGCGTCGGACGTGAAGGACACGTCGCTGCGCGTGCCGTCGGGCATGAGCGGCACGGTGATCGACGTCCAGGTCTTCACGCGTGAAGGCATCCAGCGCGACAAGCGCGCGCAACAGATCATCGACGACGAACTGAAGCGCTACCGTCTCGACCTGAACGACCAGCTCCGCATCGTCGAAGGCGACGCGTTCCAGCGTCTCGCGCGCATGCTCGTGGGCAAGGTCGCTAACGGCGGTCCGAAGAAGCTCGCTAAGGGCACGAAGATCGACCAGGCCTACCTGGAAGACCTCGACCACTATCACTGGTTCGACATCCGCCTGGCGGACGACGAAGCGGCCGCCCAGCTCGAAGCGATCAAGAACTCGATCGAAGAGAAGCGCCACCAGTTCGACCTCGCGTTCGAAGAGAAGCGCAAGAAGCTCACGCAAGGCGACGAACTGCCGCCGGGCGTGCTGAAGATGGTCAAGGTGTACCTCGCGGTGAAGCGCCGTCTGCAGCCCGGCGACAAGATGGCCGGCCGTCACGGTAACAAGGGCGTCGTGTCGAAGATCGTTCCGGTCGAAGACATGCCGTACATGGCCGACGGCCGTCCGGCCGACGTCGTGCTGAACCCGCTCGGCGTGCCGTCGCGGATGAACGTGGGTCAGGTTCTGGAAGTGCATCTCGGCTGGGCCGCGAAGGGCCTCGGCTGGCGTATTGGCGAAATGCTGCAACGTCAGGCGAAGATCGAGGAGCTGCGCGTGTTCCTGACGAAGATCTACAACGAGTCGGGCCGCGCGGAAGATCTGGAAAGCTTCACCGACGACGAGATCCTCGAGCTCGCGAAGAACCTGCGCGAAGGCGTGCCGTTCGCGACGCCGGTGTTCGATGGTGCGACCGAGGAAGAAATGTCGAAGATGCTCGACCTCGCGTTCCCGGACGACATCGCCGAACAGCTCGACATGAACCCGTCGAAGAATCAGGTGCGCCTGTACGACGGCCGCACGGGCGAGCCGTTCGAGCGCCGCGTGACGCTCGGCTACATGCACTACCTGAAGCTGCACCACCTCGTCGACGACAAGATGCACGCGCGCTCGACGGGCCCGTACTCGCTCGTCACGCAGCAGCCGCTCGGCGGCAAGGCGCAGTTCGGCGGCCAGCGTTTCGGTGAAATGGAAGTGTGGGCGCTCGAAGCGTATGGCGCTTCGTACGTGCTGCAGGAAATGCTGACGGTGAAGTCGGACGACGTGACCGGCCGGACCAAGGTTTATGAAAACCTGGTCAAGGGCGACCATGTCATCGATGCCGGCATGCCCGAGTCGTTCAACGTGTTGGTGAAGGAAATCCGGTCGCTCGGTATCGACATCGACCTGGACCGGAACTAAAAGGACTACTGGAGAGAAGCGATGAAAGCTTTGCTCGATCTATTCAAGCAAGTCCAACAAGAAGAAATTTTTGACGCGATCAAGATCGGTCTGGCCTCGCCGGACAAGATCCGTTCGTGGTCGTTCGGCGAAGTGAAGAAGCCGGAGACGATCAACTACCGCACGTTCAAGCCCGAGCGCGACGGTCTGTTCTGCGCGAAGATCTTCGGCCCGACCAAGGACTACGAGTGCCTGTGCGGCAAGTACAAGCGCCTGAAGCATCGCGGCGTGATCTGCGAGAAGTGCGGCGTCGAAGTGACGCTCGCGAAGGTGCGTCGTGAGCGGATGGGCCACATCGAGCTCGCGTCGCCGGTCGCGCACATCTGGTTCCTGAAGTCGCTGCCGTCGCGTTTGGGCATGGTGCTCGACATGACGCTGCGCGACATCGAGCGCGTGCTGTACTTCGAAGCTTACGTGGTGATCGATCCGGGCATGACGCCGCTGAAGGCGCGTCAGATCATGACCGAAGAGGATTACTACAACAAGGTCGAGGAATACGGCGACGAATTCCGTGCCGAGATGGGCGCGGAAGGCGTGCGCGAGCTGCTGCGTTCGATCAACATCGACGAGCAGGTCGAGACGCTGCGCACCGAGCTGAAGAACACCGGCTCGGAAGCGAAAATCAAGAAGTACGCGAAGCGCCTGAAGGTGCTCGAGGCGTTCCAGCGCTCGGGCATCAAGCCCGACTGGATGATCCTCGAAGTGCTGCCGGTGCTGCCGCCGGAGCTGCGTCCGCTCGTGCCGCTCGACGGCGGCCGTTTCGCGACGTCGGATCTGAACGACCTGTACCGCCGCGTGATCAACCGGAACAATCGGCTGAAGCGTCTGCTCGAGCTGAAGGCGCCGGAAATCATCGTCCGCAACGAAAAGCGGATGCTGCAGGAAGCCGTCGACTCGCTGCTCGACAACGGCCGCCGCGGCAAGGCAATGACGGGCGCGAACAAGCGTCCGCTGAAGTCGCTCGCCGACATGATCAAGGGCAAGGGCGGCCGTTTCCGTCAGAACCTGCTCGGCAAGCGCGTCGACTATTCGGGCCGTTCGGTGATCGTGGTCGGCCCGACGCTGAAGCTGCACCAGTGCGGTCTGCCGAAGCTGATGGCGCTCGAACTGTTCAAGCCGTTCATCTTCAACAAGCTGGAAGTGATGGGGGTAGCTACGACCATCAAGGCGGCGAAGAAGGAGGTCGAGAACCAGACGCCGGTGGTGTGGGACATCCTCGAAGAGGTGATCCGCGAGCACCCGGTGATGCTGAACCGCGCGCCGACGCTGCACCGTCTCGGCATCCAGGCGTTCGAGCCCGTGCTGATCGAAGGCAAGGCGATCCAGTTGCACCCGCTCGTCTGCGCGGCGTTCAACGCCGACTTCGACGGTGACCAGATGGCCGTTCACGTGCCGCTGTCGCTCGAAGCGCAGATGGAAGCGCGCACGCTGATGCTCGCGTCGAACAACGTGCTGTTCCCGGCGAACGGCGATCCGTCGATCGTGCCGTCGCAGGATATCGTGCTGGGCCTGTACTACGCGACCCGCGAAGCGATCAACGGCAAGGGCGAAGGCCTCACGTTCACCGGCGTGTCGGAAGTGATCCGCGCGTACGAGAACAAGGAAGTCGAGCTCGCATCGCGCGTGAACGTGCGGATCACCGAAATGGTCCGCAACGAGGACACGTCCGAAGGCGCGCCGGAATTCGTGCCGAAGATCTCGCTGTACGCGACGACCGTCGGCCGCTCGATCCTGTCGGAAATCCTGCCGCCGGGCCTGCCGTTCTCGGTGCTGAACAAGCCGCTGAAGAAGAAGGAAATCTCGCGCCTGATCAACACCGCGTTCCGCAAGTGCGGCCTGCGCGCGACCGTCGTGTTCGCCGACCAGTTGATGCAGTCGGGCTTCCGTCTCGCGACGCGCGCCGGCATCTCGATCTGCGTCGACGACATGCTCGTGCCGACGCAGAAGGAACAGATCGTCGGCGACGCCGCGAAGAAGGTGAAGGAGTACGACCGCCAGTACATGTCGGGTCTCGTCACCGCGCAGGAACGCTACAACAACGTGGTCGACATCTGGTCGGCGACGTCGGAAGCGGTCGGCAAGGCGATGATGGAGCAACTGTCGACGGAGCCGGTGATCGATCGCGACGGCAACGAGACGCGCCAGGAATCGTTCAACTCGATCTACATGATGGCCGACTCGGGCGCCCGGGGCTCGGCGGTGCAGATTCGCCAGTTGGCCGGTATGCGCGGCCTGATGGCGAAGCCGGACGGCTCGATTATCGAGACGCCGATTACCGCGAACTTCCGCGAAGGCCTGAACGTGTTGCAGTACTTCATCTCGACCCACGGCGCGCGTAAGGGTCTGGCTGATACGGCACTGAAGACCGCGAACTCGGGTTATCTGACGCGTCGTCTCGTCGACGTCACGCAGGATCTGGTGGTGGTCGAGGACGATTGCGGCACGAGCAACGGCGTCGCGATGAAGGCGCTGGTCGAAGGCGGTGAAGTCGTCGAAGCGCTGCGCGATCGTATCCTCGGCCGCGTCGCGGTTGCGGACGTCGTGAATCCGGAAACGCAGGAAACGCTGTACGAATCGGGCACGCTGCTCGACGAAACGGCGGTCGAGGAAATCGAACGCCTCGGCATCGACGAAGTGCGCGTGCGCACGCCGCTGACCTGCGAAACGCGTTATGGCCTGTGCGCATCGTGCTACGGCCGCGACCTCGGCCGCGGCTCGCTCGTGAACGTCGGCGAAGCAGTCGGCGTGATCGCGGCGCAGTCGATCGGCGAACCGGGCACGCAGTTGACGATGCGTACGTTCCACATCGGTGGTGCGGCGTCGCGTGCGGCGGTGGCTTCGTCGGTCGAAGCGAAGAGCAACGGTATCGTGCGCTTCACGTCCACGATGCGCTACGTGACCAACGCGAAGGGTGAGCAGATCGTCATTTCCCGTTCGGGTGAAGCGATGATCACCGACGACATCGGCCGCGAGCGCGAGCGTCACAAGGTGCCGTACGGCGCGACGCTGCTGCAGCTCGACGGCGCAAGCATCAAGGCAGGCACGCAACTCGCCACGTGGGACCCGCTGACGCGCCCGATCATCACCGAGTACGGCGGTACGGTGAAGTTCGAGAACGTCGAGGAAGGCGTGACGGTCGCCAAGCAGATCGACGACGTGACCGGCCTGTCGACGCTCGTCGTGATCGACGTGAAGCGGCGCGGCTCGCAGGCGTCGAAGAGCGTTCGTCCGCAGGTGAAGCTGCTCGATGCGAACGGCGAGGAAGTGAAGATCCCCGGCACGGAGCACGCGGTGCAGATCGGCTTCCAGGTCGGCGCGCTGATCACCGTGAAGGACGGCCAGCAGGTGCAGGTGGGTGAAGTGCTCGCACGTATCCCGACCGAAGCGCAGAAGACGCGTGACATTACCGGCGGTCTGCCGCGGGTGGCGGAACTGTTCGAGGCGCGTTCGCCGAAGGATGCGGGCATTCTCGCGGAAGTCACCGGCACGACGTCGTTCGGCAAGGACACGAAGGGCAAGCAGCGTCTCGTCATCACGGATCTCGAGGGCAATCAGCACGAGTTCCTGATCGCGAAGGAAAAGCAGGTGCTGGTCCACGATGCCCAGGTTGTCAACAAGGGCGAAATGATCGTGGACGGCCCGGCCGATCCGCACGACATCCTGCGTCTGCAGGGGATCGAGGCGCTGTCGCGCTATATCGTCGACGAAGTGCAGGACGTGTACCGTCTGCAGGGCGTGAAGATCAACGACAAGCACATCGAAGTGATCGTGCGTCAGATGCTGCGCCGCGTGCAGATCGTCGACAACGGCGACACGCGCTTCATTCCGGGCGAGCAGGTCGAGCGTTCGGACATGCTGGACGAGAACGACCGCATGATCGCGGAAGACAAGCGCCCGGCGACGTACGAGAACATCCTGCTGGGTATCACGAAGGCGTCGCTGTCGACCGATTCGTTCATCTCCGCGGCATCGTTCCAGGAAACGACCCGCGTGCTGACCGAGGCGGCGATCATGGGCAAGCGCGACGACCTGCGCGGCCTGAAGGAAAACGTGATCGTCGGCCGTCTGATCCCGGCCGGTACGGGTCTCGCGTTCCACAAGGCGCGCAAGGCGAAGGAGCAATCCGATCGCGAGCGCTTCGACCAGATCGCAGCGGAAGAAGCGTTCGAGTTCGGCACGCCGGGCACGCCCGCCGAAGAGCCGCAGCACCCGGCGGAGTAAGCGAAGCGGCGCGAGCCGCTTTGCCTGCCAGTCGATGACGCCGCCCGGTTTCGACCGGGCGGCTTTTTTTGTGCGCACCGCGCGGCCGCGAGCCGGCCGAACGGACAACGTGCGACCTTCGTCCACCTGTCGCGGCGGCGACGTTGGTAAAATTCCGCTCACCGGCTCTTTTCGCAGTCCATCCATCTCCAGATCCATGTCCCGCGCGCTCGAAATTCTCAACGAAGTCTTCGGCTATCCCGCCTTCCGAGGTCAACAGGGCGAGATCGTCGAGCACGTTGCGGCGGGCGGCGATTGTCTCGTGCTGATGCCCACGGGCGGCGGCAAGTCGCTCTGCTACCAGATCCCGGCGCTCGTGCGCAGCGAGGCGGGCCGCGGCGCGGGCATCGTCGTGTCGCCGCTCATCGCGCTGATGCAGGATCAGGTCGCCGCGCTGTCCGAAGTCGGCGTGCGCGCCGCGTATTTGAACTCGACGCTGTCGGGCGCCGAGGCGGCCGCGACCGAACGCGCGTTGCGCGACGGCGACATCGATCTGCTCTACGTCGCGCCCGAGCGGCTGATGACGCCGCGCTTCCTCGATCTGCTCGAGCGCGCGCGCATCGGCCTCTTCGCGATCGACGAGGCGCACTGCGTGTCGCAGTGGGGGCACGATTTCCGGCCCGAGTACATCCAGTTGTCGGTGCTGCACGAGCGCTTCCCGGACGTGCCGCGGATCGCGCTGACCGCGACCGCCGACGCGATCACGCGCGACGAGATCGTCCATCGTCTCGCGCTCGACGACGCGCGAATTTTCGTGTCGAGCTTCGATCGGCCGAACATCCGCTACCGGATCGTCGAAAAGGACAACGCGCGCTCGCAATTGCTCGACTTCATTCGCGCGGAGCACACGAATGCGGACGGCACGACCGACGCGGGCGTCGTCTACTGCCTGTCGCGCCGCAAGGTCGAGGAGACGGCCGAATGGCTGAAGGCGCAAGGGGTTCGCGCGCTGCCGTATCACGCGGGAATGGAGTTCGAGATCCGGCAGAAGCACCAGGAGATGTTCCAGCGCGAAGAAGGGGTCGTGATGTGCGCGACGATCGCGTTCGGCATGGGCATCGACAAGCCGGACGTGCGCTTCGTCGCGCACCTGGATCTGCCGAAGAGCGTCGAAGGCTACTACCAGGAGACCGGGCGCGCGGGCCGCGACGGCCTGCCGGCGAACGCATGGATGGCGTACGGGCTCGGCGACGTCGTGCAGCAGCGCAAGATGATCGACGAATCGGAGGCCGACGACACGCACAAGCGCGTTCAGACGTCGAAGCTCGACGCGCTGCTCGGGCTGTGCGAGACGGCGTCGTGCCGCCGGGTGCGCCTCCTCGCGTATTTCGGCGAGACGAGCGGCCCGTGCGGCAATTGCGACACCTGCCTCGAGCCGCCGGCGACATGGGACGCGACGCGCGAGGCGCAGATGGCGCTGTCGTGCGTATTCCGCGCGCAGCGCGCGAGCGGCTTCAATTTCGGCGCGAGCCATCTGATCGAAGTGCTGCGCGGCGCGCGTACCGAGAAGGTCCAGCAGCGCGGCCACGATAGTCTCAGCACGTTCGGCATCGGCGCCGAATTGTCCGAAGCCGAGTGGCGCGCGATCTTCCGGCAACTCGTCGCGTTCGGCTATCTGGCCGTCGACCACGGCGGCTTCGGCGCGCTCGTGCTGACGGAAGCGAGCAAGCCGGTGCTCAAGGGCGAGGAGAAGGTCACGCTGCGCCGCTACGTGAAGCCGGCGCGCACTCGACAGTCGTCCGGCCGTAGTGGCGCGCGCGTCGATCCGACGACCGGCATGAGCGCGCGCGAGCGCGCGTGCTGGGAGCGCCTGCGCGCGTGGCGCGCGGAAACGGCGAAGAGCGACGGCGTGCCCGCATACGTGATCTTCCACGACGCGACGCTCGCGGAGATCGCGCGCAACGCGCCGGAATCGATCGACGATCTGCGCCATATCCCCGGAATCGGCGCGCGCAAGCTCGATCGCTTCGGCGACGAGATTCTCGAGGTCGTCGAAGCGGCCTGACCGGGCCGCTCGCCTTCAGATTCTGGCACCAAAAATCACGCAAGCTGTTGACTCGCTTGGGATTTTCGGAATATCATGCCGGGTTCCGGTTCTTGGTGGGTTGGTTCCTGGGCGCAAGCTCGGGCGTCGCGCACGCGTTCCGGAGCGTCACGCACGCCGGATTTCGCTTTGCCCGAGTTCGGCGTGTCGATTTTGGTCAATTTCAGGAATAAACAATGCCAACCATCAATCAACTGGTTCGCAAAGGCCGTGCGTCGGAAACGACGAAGAGCAAGAGCCCGGCCTTGCAGGACTGCCCCCAGCGTCGCGGCGTGTGCACCCGTGTGTACACGACGACGCCGAAGAAGCCGAACTCGGCACTCCGTAAGGTTGCCAAGGTTCGTCTGACGAACGGCTTCGAAGTGATTTCGTACATCGGTGGTGAAGGCCACAACCTGCAGGAGCACTCGGTTGTGCTGATCCGCGGCGGCCGTGTGAAGGACTTGCCGGGTGTGCGTTACCACATGGTTCGCGGCTCGCTGGATACGCAGGGCGTCAAGGACCGTAAGCAGGCTCGCTCGAAGTACGGCGCGAAGCGTGCGAAGGCTGCGAAGTAAGCTGCCTCTGAATGGAGATCGCCTCCGGGCGGTTAAGGCGGTGGTGCCGGATTGCCGGTGCTGTCGAGTAAGTGGTCACCCGGCCAAGCTGGTTAGTCGAGCAGATGTGATCGGGTTAGTTGGTGGCCGCGGGGCTTTCGAGCTCCAACTGAACAGGTAAAGGAAGAATCATGCCGCGTCGTCGCGAAGTCCCCAAGCGGGAAGTGTTGCCGGATCCGAAGTACGGCAACGTGGATGTAGCCAAGTTCATGAACATGCTGATGCTGTCCGGCAAGAAGTCGGTGGCTGAGCGCATCGTTTATGGCGCATTCGAACAAATCCAGACCAAGGGTGGCAAGGACCCGCTGGAAGTGTTCACGGTCGCGCTCAACAACGTGAAGCCGGTGGTCGAAGTGAAGAGCCGTCGCGTTGGTGGTGCGAACTATCAGGTTCCGGTCGAAGTGCGCCCGTCGCGTCGTATGGCATTGGCGATGCGCTGGTTGCGCGAGGCTGCGAAGAAGCGTAGCGAGAAGTCGATGGCGCTTCGCCTTGCTGGTGAACTCTCCGAAGCGGCTGAAGGCCGCGGCGGCGCGATGAAGAAGCGCGACGAAGTTCACCGGATGGCGGAAGCCAACCGTGCGTTCTCGCACTTCCGTTTCTAAGCGCCAGGCTGGGCTTTAGCGGAAAAATTCCGGGCGGGTGCGCTTTTTCGAGCGCCTCGCCCGTTTGTGTTGAGGCGCGCTGCGACAAGGGTCGCATCGTGCCAACCAATAGAGGATCAAAGTGGCTCGTAAGACTCCTATCGAGCGCTACCGCAACATCGGTATTAGCGCTCACATCGACGCCGGCAAGACGACGACGACCGAGCGCATTCTGTTTTACACCGGCGTGAACCACAAGATCGGTGAAGTTCACGACGGCGCAGCGACGATGGACTGGATGGAGCAGGAACAGGAGCGTGGCATCACGATCACGTCCGCTGCTACCACGGCGTTCTGGAAGGGCATGGGCAACAACTACCCAGAACACCGCATCAACATCATCGACACCCCGGGCCACGTCGACTTCACGATCGAAGTCGAGCGCTCGATGCGCGTGCTCGACGGCGCGTGCATGGTGTACTGCGCGGTGGGCGGCGTGCAGCCGCAGTCGGAAACGGTGTGGCGTCAGGCGAACAAGTACAAGGTGCCGCGTCTCGCGTTCGTCAACAAGATGGACCGTACCGGCGCGAACTTCTTCAAGGTCTACGACCAGCTCAAGCTGCGTCTGAAGGCGAATCCTGTTCCGGTCGTGGTGCCGATCGGCGCGGAAGAGAACTTCAAGGGCGTCGTCGACCTGCTGAAGATGAAGGCGATCATTTGGGACGAAGCGTCGCAAGGCACGAAGTTCGACTACGTCGACATCCCGGCCGAGCTCGCCGACACCTGCCAGGAATGGCGTGAAAAGATGGTCGAAGCGGCGGCGGAAGCCAGCGAAGACCTGATGAACAAGTACCTGGAAGAAGGCGATCTGCCGGAAGCCGACATCGTCAAGGCGCTGCGCGACCGTACGATCGCGTGCGAAATCCAGCCGATGCTGTGCGGTACCGCGTTCAAGAACAAGGGCGTGCAGCGCATGCTCGACGCCGTGATCGACTTCCTGCCGTCGCCGGTCGATATCCCGCCCGTCAAGGGCGAGCTCGAAAGCGGCGAAGCGGCCGAGCGCCGTGCTTCCGACGAAGAAAAGTTCTCGTCGCTCGCGTTCAAGATCATGACCGACCCGTTCGTCGGCCAGTTGATCTTCTTCCGCGTGTATTCGGGCGTCGTGAATTCGGGCGACACGCTGCTGAACTCGACCAAGGGCAAGAAAGAGCGCCTCGGCCGTATTCTGCAGATGCATGCGAACCAGCGTGAGGAAATCAAGGAAGTTCGCGCGGGCGACATCGCTGCGGCGGTTGGCCTGAAGGAAGCGACCACGGGCGACACGCTGTGCGATCCGGCGCATCCGATCGTGCTCGAACGCATGGTGTTCCCGGAGCCGGTGATCTCGCAGGCCGTCGAGCCGAAGACGAAGGCCGACCAGGAAAAGATGGGCCTCGCGCTGAACCGTCTCGCGCAGGAAGATCCGTCGTTCCGCGTGCAGACCGACGAAGAGTCGGGCCAGACGATCATTTCGGGCATGGGCGAGCTCCATCTCGAAATTCTGGTCGACCGGATGAAGCGTGAATTCGGCGTCGAAGCGACCGTCGGCAAGCCGCAGGTCGCGTACCGCGAAACGATCCGCTCGACGGCGAAGGACGTCGACGGCAAGTTCGTCAAGCAGTCGGGTGGTCGCGGCCAGTACGGCCATGCGGTCATCACGCTCGAGCCGAACGAGCAGGGCAAGGGCTACGAGTTCTTCGACGAGATCAAGGGCGGCGTGATTCCGCGCGAATACATCCCGGCTGTCGACAAGGGCATCCAGGACACGCTGAAGGCGGGCGTGCTGGCGGGCTTCCCGGTCGTCGACGTGAAGGTTCACCTGACGTTCGGTTCGTACCACGACGTCGACTCGAACGAAAACGCGTTCCGCATGGCCGGTTCGATGGCGTTCAAGGAAGCGATGCGCCGTGCGAATCCGGTGGTGCTCGAGCCGATGATGGCGGTCGAAGTCGAAACGCCGGAAGACTACATGGGCAACGTGATGGGCGACCTGTCGGGCCGTCGCGGCATCGTTCAGGGCATGGAAGACATGGTCGGCGGTGGCAAGATCGTTCGCGCGGAAGTGCCGCTGTCGGAAATGTTCGGCTATTCGACGTCGCTGCGTTCGCTGACGCAAGGCCGTGCAACGTACACGATGGAGTTCAAGCACTACGCCGAAGCTCCGAAGAACGTTGCCGACGCGATCATCAGCGCGAAGTCGAAGTAAGCTGCATCTACCAACTGATTATTTTTTGAAAGAAGAGAATCATGGCAAAAGAGAAGTTTGAGCGGACCAAGCCGCACGTGAACGTTGGTACGATTGGTCACGTTGACCACGGCAAGACGACGCTGACGGCAGCGATCGCGACGGTGTTGTCGGCGAAGTTCGGCGGCGAGGCGAAGAAGTACGACGAAATCGACGCGGCGCCGGAAGAAAAGGCGCGCGGCATCACGATCAACACGGCGCACATCGAGTACGAAACGGCGAACCGCCACTACGCGCACGTCGACTGCCCGGGCCACGCCGACTACGTGAAGAACATGATCACGGGCGCCGCGCAGATGGACGGCGCGATCCTGGTGTGCTCGGCCGCGGACGGCCCGATGCCGCAAACGCGTGAGCACATCCTGCTGGCGCGTCAGGTCGGTGTGCCGTACATCATCGTGTTCCTGAACAAGTGCGACATGGTGGACGACGCGGAGCTGCTCGAGCTGGTCGAAATGGAAGTGCGCGAACTGCTGTCGAAGTACGACTTCCCGGGCGACGACACGCCGATCATCAAGGGTTCGGCGAAGCTGGCGCTGGAAGGCGACAAGGGCGAGCTGGGCGAAGTGGCGATCATGAACCTGGCGGACGCGCTGGACACGTACATCCCGACGCCGGAGCGCGCGGTCGACGGTGCGTTCCTGATGCCGGTGGAAGACGTGTTCTCGATCTCGGGTCGCGGCACGGTGGTGACGGGGCGCGTCGAGCGTGGCGTGATCAAGGTCGGTGAGGAAATCGAAATCGTCGGCATCAAGCCGACGGCGAAGACGACCTGCACGGGCGTGGAAATGTTCCGCAAGCTGCTGGACCAGGGTCAGGCGGGCGACAACGTCGGTATCCTGCTGCGCGGCACGAAGCGCGAAGACGTGGAGCGCGGCCAGGTGCTGGCGAAGCCGGGTTCGATCACGCCGCACACGCACTTCACGGCTGAAGTGTACGTGCTGAGCAAGGACGAAGGCGGCCGTCACACGCCGTTCTTTAACAACTACCGTCCGCAATTCTACTTCCGCACGACGGACGTGACGGGCTCGATCGAGCTGCCGAAGGACAAGGAAATGGTGATGCCGGGCGACAACGTGTCGATCACGGTGAAGCTGATTGCGCCGATCGCGATGGAAGAAGGTCTGCGCTTCGCCATCCGTGAAGGCGGCCGTACCGTCGGCGCAGGCGTCGTCGCCAAGATCATCGAGTAATATCGATGGTCTCCGGATTCGTGTAGAATCCATCATTTGGCAGTAGAAGTATCGATCGGGACCGGGCGCCTTGCTCTCCGCAGGCGCCCGGTTCCACGTTCTTTATCTGATCTGGCGGCGCAACACCGCCTCGCTCTTTTCAAGGAATTGTCATGCAGCAACAGAAAATCCGCATTCGCCTGAAGGCTTTCGACTATCGTCTGATCGATCAATCGGCTGCCGAAATCGTCGATACCGCGAAGCGGACTGGCGCAATCGTCCGTGGCCCGGTGCCGCTGCCGACGCGCATCCAGCGTTTTGACATCCTGCGTTCGCCGCACGTCAACAAGACGTCGCGCGACCAGCTCGAAATCCGCACCCACCAGCGCCTGATGGACATCGTCGATCCGACCGACAAGACGGTCGACGCGCTGATGAAGCTCGACCTGCCGGCCGGCGTCGACGTGGAAATCAAGCTGCAGTAAGGCTTCCAGCGCCGTCCGGCTTGCCGGGTGGCGCTAAGTCTTTGATTGCTTGCAGAAAACGAGGGGCCTAGCTATAATGTTGGGCTTTTCGCGTATTTGCGTAAAAAGCCGTCGGCCTGAGTCTCTTCAGGTTGCGGCGTTTTGTAAATTAGCCCCGACCAATCGCAGTCGGGAATGGAGAAAACGATGAGCCTTGGACTCGTAGGTCGCAAGGTTGGCATGACCCGTATCTTCACGGCGGAAGGGGATTCGATCCCCGTCACCGTGCTCGACGTGTCGGACAACCGCGTGACGCAGATCAAGACTGTTGAAACCGACGGCTACACGGCCGTGCAGGTTGCATTCGGCTCCCGCCGCGCATCGCGCGTGACGAAGCCGCTGGCAGGTCATCTCGCCAAAGCCGGTGTCCAGGCCGGTGAAATCCTCAAGGAATTCCGCATCGCAGCCGACAAGGCCGCCGAGTTGTCGAACGGCGCCGTGATCGGTCCGGATCTGTTCGAAGTGGGCCAGAAGGTCGACGTGCAAGGCGTGTCGATCGGTAAGGGCTACGCGGGCACGATCAAGCGCTACAACTTCGGTTCCGGCCGTGCGTCGCACGGTAACTCGCGCTCGCACAACGTGCCGGGCTCGATCGGTATGGCGCAGGATCCGGGTCGCGTGTTTCCGGGCAAGCGCATGACGGGTCACATGGGTGACGAGACGGTGACGGTTCAGAATCTCGAAATCGCTCGCATCGACGCCGACCGCAAGCTGCTGCTCGTCAAGGGCGCAGTTCCGGGTGCGAAGGGCGGCAAGGTTTTCGTGACGCCGGCCGTGAAGACGCGTGCCGTGAAGGGGGCGAAATAATGGAACTCAAGCTCCTGAATTCGAATGGTCAGGAAGGTGCGGTGGTCAATGCGTCGGACGTCGTGTTCGGCCGTGACTACAACGAAGCGCTGATCCACCAGGTCGTCGTTGCTTACCAGGCGAACGCTCGCCAGGGCAACCGCGCTCAGAAGGATCGCGAGCAAGTCAAGCACACGACGAAGAAGCCGTGGCGCCAGAAGGGTACGGGCCGCGCTCGTGCCGGTATGTCGTCGAGCCCGTTGTGGCGTGGCGGTGGTCGGATTTTCCCGAACTCGCCGGACGAAAACTTCTCGCACAAGGTCAACAAGAAGATGCATCGCGCAGGTCTCTGCTCGATCTTCTCGCAGTTGGCCCGCGAAGGCCGTCTGTCGGTCGTCGAGGACATCGTTCTCGAAGCGCCGAAGACCAAGCTGCTGGCCGACAAGTTCAAGGCCATGGGTCTCGAATCCGTGCTCGTCATCACCGACACGGTCGACGAAAACCTGTACCTCGCGTCGCGCAACCTGCCCCACGTGGCGGTTGTCGAGCCGCGCTACGCTGACCCGCTGTCGCTGATCTACTTCAAGAAAGTGCTGGTCACGAAGGCTGCGGTCGCCCAGATCGAGGAGTTGCTGTCATGAGCGAGATTCGCAAGAACGATCATCGTTTGATGCAGGTCCTGCTCGCACCGGTGATCTCCGAAAAGGCGACGCTGGTTGCCGACAAGAACGAGCAAGTCGTGTTCGAAGTCGCGCCGGATGCCACGAAGCAGGAAGTGAAGGCGGCTGTCGAGCTGCTGTTCAAGGTTGAAGTTGATTCCGTCAACGTGCTGGTCCAGAAGGGCAAGCAGAAGCGTTTCGGCCGTTCGATGGGCCGCCGCAAGGACGTGAAGAAGGCATATGTCTGCCTGAAGCCCGGCCAGGAAATCAACTTTGAAGCGGAGGCCAAGTAATCATGGCAATCGTCAAAGTCAAGCCGACGTCGCCGGGTCGCCGCGCGATGGTCAAGATCGTCAACAAGGACCTGCACAAGGGCAAGCCGCACGCCGCGCTGCTCGACACGCAGAGCTCCAAGGCCGGTCGCAACAACAACGGTCGCATCACGACGCGTCACCAGGGTGGCGGTCACAAGCAGCACTACCGCGTGATCGATTTCCGTCGCACGAAGGACGGCATTCCGGCGAAGGTCGAGCGTCTCGAGTACGACCCGAACCGCAGCGCGAACATCGCGCTGGTGCTGTACGCAGACGGCGAGCGCCGCTACATCATCGCGCCGAAGGGCGTGACGGTGGGCCAGCAGCTCATGTCGGGCTCGGAAGCGCCGATCCGCGCAGGCAACACGCTGCCGATCCGCAACATTCCGGTCGGCACGACGATCCATTGCATCGAAATGCTGCCGGGCAAGGGCGCGCAAATGGCGCGTTCGGCCGGTACGTCGGCAATGCTGCTGGCGCGCGAAGGCGTCTACGCGCAGGTTCGTCTGCGTTCGGGCGAAATCCGCCGCGTGCATATCGAGTGCCGCGCGACGATCGGCGAAGTCGGTAACGAAGAGCACAGCCTGCGCCAGATCGGCAAGGCCGGTGCGAACCGCTGGCGCGGCATCCGCCCGACGGTGCGTGGCGTCGCAATGAACCCGATCGACCACCCGCACGGTGGTGGTGAGGGCCGTACTGCTGCGGGCCGCGACCCGGTGAGCCCGTGGGGCACGCCGACGAAGGGCTTCCGTACGCGTCGCAACAAGCGCACGACGACGATGATCGTCCAGCGCCGTCACAAGCGTTAAGGAGTAGGCAATGGCACGTTCTGTTAAAAAAGGTCCGTTCTGCGACGCCCATTTGCTGAAGAAAGTTGAGGCGGCTGCAGCTTCGCGCGACAAGAAGCCGATCAAGACCTGGTCGCGTCGCTCGACGATCCTCCCGGATTTCATCGGTCTGACGATCGCTGTGCACAACGGCCGTCAACACGTTCCGGTGTACATCTCGGAAAACATGGTCGGCCACAAGCTTGGCGAGTTCGCACTGACCCGTACGTTCAAGGGTCACGCGGCCGACAAGAAGGCCAAGAAATAAGGGGCTATCAAGATGGAAGTGAAAGCAATTCATCGCGGTGCCCGCATCTCGGCGCAGAAGACGCGCCTTGTGGCTGACCAGATCCGCGGTTTGCCGGTCGACAAGGCGCTGAACGTTCTGACGTTCTCGCCGAAGAAGGCGGCTGGCATCGTGAAGAAGGTCGTGCTGTCGGCGATCGCGAATGCGGAGCACAACGAAGGCGCCGATATCGACGAGCTCAAGATCAAGAGCATCTACGTCGACAAGGCCGCGTCGCTCAAGCGTTTCACCGCGCGCGCGAAAGGCCGCGGCAACCGCATCGAGAAGCAATCCTGTCACATCACTGTGACGGTCGGGAATTAAGGAGCCATACGATGGGACAGAAAATTCATCCGACTGGCTTCCGCCTGGCTGTCAGCCGTAATTGGGCTTCGCGCTGGTACGCGAACAACAACAATTTCGCGGCGATGCTGCAGGAAGACATCGGTGTTCGTGAGTATCTGAAGAAGAAGCTGAAGAACGCTTCGGTCGGCCGCGTCGTCATCGAGCGTCCGGCGAAGAACGCGCGCATCACGATTTTCAGCTCGCGTCCGGGCGTCGTCATCGGCAAGAAGGGCGAGGATATCGAACTGCTGAAGACGGAACTGCAACGCCGCATGGGCGTGCCGGTTCACGTCAACATCGAAGAGATCCGCAAGCCGGAAACCGATGCGCAACTGATCGCCGATTCGATCACGCAGCAGCTTGAGCGCCGGATCATGTTCCGCCGCGCGATGAAGCGCGCGATGCAGAACGCGATGCGTCTGGGTGCCCAGGGCATCAAGATCATGAGCGCAGGCCGTCTGAACGGCATCGAAATCGCGCGTACCGAGTGGTACCGCGAAGGCCGCGTGCCGCTGCACACGCTGCGCGCCGACATCGATTACGCGACTTCGGAAGCGAAGACGACGTACGGTGTCATTGGCGTCAAGGTGTGGGTGTACAAGGGCGACACGCTCGGCCGCAACGATGCGCCGGTGGTCGAGGAAGTGACCGAAGACAAGCGTCCGCGCCGCAATGCGCGTCCGGGCGACCGTCGTCCGCGCCGTGACGGCGAAGGCGGCGCTCCGGGCGCTCGCCGTGGCGGTCCGCGCCGTGGCGCCGGCAAGCCGGAAGACGGCAAGACTGGAGAATAACGATGCTGCAACCGAAACGCAGGAAGTATCGCAAAGAGCAGAAGGGGCGTAACACCGGTATCGCCACGCGCGGCAACGCCGTGTCGTTCGGTGAGTTCGGCCTGAAGGCTGTCGGTCGCGGCCGTCTGACCGCGCGTCAGATCGAGGCGGCGCGTCGTGCAATGACGCGTCACATCAAGCGCGGCGGCCGCATCTGGATCCGCATCTTCCCGGACAAGCCGATTTCGCAGAAGCCGGCCGAAGTGCGGATGGGTAACGGTAAGGGTAACCCTGAGTACTACGTCGCCGAGATTCAGCCGGGCAAGATGCTGTATGAAATGGATGGCGTAACCGAAGAACTGGCGCGTGAGGCGTTCCGTCTGGCCGCAGCGAAGCTGCCGCTGAAGACGACGTTCATCGTGCGTCAGCTCGGCGCCTAAGGAGAAAACATGAAGGCTTCCGAACTTCTCCAGAAAGATCAGGCCGCGCTCAACAAGGAGCTGTCGGACCTGTTGAAGGCGCAATTCGGCCTGCGCATGCAACTCGCGACCCAGCAGCTCACGAACACGAGCCAGTTGAAGAAGGTTCGTCGCGATATCGCGCGTGTGCGGACCGTCCTGACTCAGAAGGCGAACCAGAAATGAACGATAGCGTGAAAACCTCGCTGAAGCGGACGCTCGTCGGTAAGGTCGTCAGCAACAAGATGGACAAGACCGTCACCGTGCTGGTCGAGCACCGCGTCAAGCACCCGATCTACGGCAAGTATGTCGTGCGTTCGAAGAAGTACCACGCGCACGATGAAGCGAACACCTACAACGAAGGCGATCTCGTCGAAATTCAGGAAACCCGTCCTGTTTCGAAGACGAAGGCCTGGGCGGTGTCGCGTCTCGTCGAGGCAGCCCGCGTGATCTAAGCGGGACCGGCAGTAAAAAGTGCTTCAGCAGGTGAAGTACTTGAAATCGCAAAGTTTTTGCTTGCGTGACCGGGATTATTTGTTATAATCCCGGTCTTCCCTCTTTATGGGAGCCCCGTCGCGGGCGAAGTAACTGGTGGGGGAAGCGGACGGGCGTCAGGCCTGCTCCGAAGGATTCACCGATTTGCGATGGCGGGTTTCGTTAGCCGTCGCTGCTGTTCCAACCCAAGCAGCCGATTGGCTGACGGGACCAAGACTGACCGTATGCGCCATGGTGGCGTATCCGGATTAAGTTGGGAAAGACAAACCATGATCCAGACCGAATCTCGGCTTGAAGTGGCCGACAACACGGGTGCGCGTGAAGTCATGTGCATCAAGGTGCTCGGCGGCTCGAAGCGTCGTTATGCCAGCATTGGCGACATCATCAAGGTGAGCGTCAAAGAGGCAACGCCGCGCGGGCGCGTGAAGAAAGGCGAAATCTACAACGCCGTGGTGGTCCGCACCGCCAAGGGCGTTCGTCGTCAAGACGGCTCGCTGATCAAGTTCGACGGCAACGCCGCTGTGCTTTTGAATAACAAGCTCGAGCCGATCGGCACCCGTATCTTCGGGCCGGTCACGCGTGAGCTGCGTAGCGAACGATTCATGAAGATCGTGTCGCTGGCGCCGGAAGTGCTGTAAGGAGTCGCGATGAACAAGATTCGCAAGGGTGACGAAGTGATCGTCATCACCGGCAAGGACAAGGGCAAGCGCGGTGTCGTGCTGGCCGTGGGCGCCGAGCATGTGACGGTCGAGGGCATCAACCTCGTCAAGAAGCATGTGAAGCCGAACCCGATGAAGGGTACGACGGGCGGCGTGGAAGCGAAGACGATGCCGCTGCATATTTCGAACGTCGCACTGGTCGACGCGAACGGCAAGGCTTCGCGTGTTGGCATCAAGGTCGAGGATGGCAAGAAGGTTCGCTTCCTGAAGACGACCGGTGCCGTGCTGGGCGCCTGACGCTGCGGAGTAGAAAAATGGCACGTTTTCAAGAGTTTTACAAAGAGAAGGTTGTTCCCGGCCTGATCGAGAAGTTCGGCTACAAGTCGGTCATGGAAGTGCCGCGCATCACCAAGATCACCCTGAACATGGGTCTTGGCGAAGCGGTCGCCGACAAGAAGGTCATCGAGAACGCCGTCGGTGATCTGACGAAGATCGCGGGCCAGAAGCCCGTCGTGACGAAGGCTCGCAAGGCAATCGCGGGCTTCAAGATTCGCCAGGGCTATCCGATCGGCGCGATGGTCACGCTGCGCGGCCGTGCGATGTACGAATTCCTCGATCGTTTCGTGACGGTTGCCCTGCCCCGCGTGCGCGACTTCCGCGGCGTGTCGGGTCGTGCTTTCGACGGTCGCGGCAACTACAACATCGGTGTGAAAGAGCAGATCATTTTCCCCGAAATCGATTACGACAAGATCGACGCGCTGCGTGGGCTGAACATCAGCATCACGACGACTGCGAAGACCGACGACGAAGCGAAGGCTCTGCTCGCCAGCTTCAAGTTCCCGTTCAGAAACTGAGGTTACCGTGGCTAAACTGGCACTGATCGAACGTGAAAAGAAGCGCGCTCGCCTTGCGCAAAAGTACGCTCCGAAGCGTGCTGAACTGAAGGCGATCATCGACGACGCGAGCAAGTCCGACGAAGAGCGTTACGCCGCTCGCCTGGAACTGCAACAACTGCCCCGCAACGCGAACCCGACCCGCAAGCGTAACCGCTGCGCGATCACGGGCCGTCCGCGCGGCACGTTCCGCAAGTTCGGCCTCGCGCGCAACAAGATTCGTGAAATCGCATTCCGTGGCGAGATTCCTGGCCTGACCAAGGCGAGCTGGTAATAGGAGAAACATAAATGAGCATGAGTGATCCTATCGCCGATATGCTGACTCGCATCCGCAACGCGCAGATGGTCGAGAAGGTTTCGGTGTCGATGCCCTCGTCGAAGGTCAAGGTTGCGATCGCGCAGGTCCTGAAGGACGAAGGCTATATCGACGATTTCGCCGTGAAGGCGGATGGCGCGAAGGCCGAACTGAACATCGCGCTGAAGTACTACGCAGGCCGTCCGGTCATCGAGCGCCTCGAGCGCGTGTCGAAGCCGGGCCTGCGCGTGTACCGCGGCCGCAACGAGATTCCGCAGGTCATGAATGGCCTCGGTGTGGCTATCGTGTCGACGCCGAAGGGCGTGATGACCGACCGCAAGGCGCGCGCTACGGGCGTCGGCGGCGAAGTCATCTGCTACGTCGCTTAACCGAAAGGAGAGAGGAACATGTCTCGAGTAGGTAAGAGCCCGATCGCGCTGCAAGGCGCGGAAGTCAAGCTGGCCGACGGTGCGATCATCGTCAAGGGCCCGCTGGGCACCATCACGCAAGCGGTCAATCCGCTCGTGAACGTGGCGAACAACGACGGCACGCTGAATCTGTCGCCGGTCGACGACAGCCGCGAAGCAAATGCACTGTCGGGCACGATGCGCGCGATCATCGCGAATGCCGTGCACGGCGTGACCAAGGGTTTCGAGCGCAAGCTGACGCTGGTGGGCGTCGGTTATCGTGCGCAGGCGCAAGGCGACAAGCTGAACCTGTCGCTGGGTTTCTCGCACCCGGTGGTGCACCAGATGCCGGAAGGCATCAAGGCTGAAACCCCGACGCAAACCGAAATCGTGATCAAGGGGATCGACAAGCAGAAAGTCGGCCAAGTGGCTGCGGAAGTCCGCGGCTACCGTCCGCCCGAGCCTTACAAGGGCAAGGGCGTGCGCTATGCCGACGAGGTTGTGATCCTCAAAGAAACGAAGAAGAAGTAAGGGTGCGCAATCATGGATAAGACTCAATCTCGCCTGCGCCGCGCTCGCCAGACGCGTATCAAGATCGCCGAGTTGCAGGTCGCGCGTCTCGCCGTGCATCGCACGAACACGCACATCTACGCACAGGTGTTCTCGCCCTGCGGCACCAAGGTGCTGGCCAGCGCGTCGACGCTCGAAGCCGAAGTTCGTGCGCAGCTCGCCGACAAGTCGGGCAAGGGCGGCAACGTCGCCGCCGCCACGCTGATCGGCAAGCGTATCGCCGAGAAGGCCAAGGCCGCCGGCATCGAATCCGTCGCCTTCGACCGCTCGGGCTTCCGCTACCACGGCCGCGTGAAGGCGCTGGCCGAGGCAGCTCGCGAAGCTGGGCTCAAGTTCTAAGGAAGGAATCGTCATGGCAAAGATGCAAGCGAAAGTTCAGGCTGACGAGCGCGACGACGGCCTTCGCGAAAAAATGATTTCGGTCAATCGCGTGACCAAGGTCGTGAAGGGTGGCCGGATTCTCGGCTTCGCCGCGCTGACCGTGGTCGGCGATGGCGATGGCCGCGTCGGCATGGGCAAGGGCAAGGCGAAGGAAGTGCCCGTCGCTGTTCAGAAGGCGATGGAGCAGGCCCGCCGCAACATGTTCAAGGTGCCGCTGAAGAACGGTACGCTGCAGCACGAAGTGCACGGCAAGCACGGCGCATCGACGGTCCTCCTCGCTCCGGCGAAGGACGGTACCGGCGTGATCGCCGGCGGCCCGATGCGCGCGGTGTTCGACGTGATGGGCGTGCAGAACGTCGTCGCGAAGAGCCACGGCTCGACGAACCCGTACAACCTCGTTCGTGCGACGCTGGACGGCCTGCGCAAGCAGTCGACCCCGGCTGACATCGCGGCGAAGCGCGGCAAGTCCGTCGAAGAAATTTTGGGCTAAGCCCAGGTGGTCACCATGTCTGAAAAAACTGTCAAGGTTCAGCTCGTGAAGAGCCTGATTGGGACCCGCGAATCGCACCGCGCCACCGTGCGCGGTCTGGGTCTGCGCCGTCTCAACTCGGTCAGCGAGCTGCAGGATACGCCGGCGGTGCGCGGGATGATCAACAAGGTCTCGTACCTTGTCAAGGTCATCGGTTAAGCGGCCGACTACGGATCAAGGAGTTGATATGGAATTGAATAACCTGAAGCCGGCGGAAGGCGCGAAGCATGCGAAGCGTCGCGTTGGCCGCGGCATCGGTTCCGGCCTCGGTAAGACGGCCGGCCGTGGTCACAAGGGTCAGAAATCGCGTTCGGGCGGCTTCCACAAGGTCGGCTTCGAAGGCGGTCAGATGCCGCTGCAGCGTCGTCTGCCGAAGCGCGGCTTCACGTCGCTGACGAAGGAATTCGTCGGTGAAGTGCGCCTTGGCGACATCGAGAAGCTGCCGGTCGACGAAGTCGATCTGCTCGCTCTGAAGCAAGCCGGCCTCGTCGGCGAACTGACGAAGAGCGCGAAGATCATCGCGACGGGCGAGATCAAGCGCAAGATCGTCGTCAAGGGTCTCGGTGCGACGAAGGGTGCGCGCGCCGCGATCGAAGCGGCCGGCGGTTCGTTTGCCGAGTGACACGCAACGCGTGCCGTCACTAGCATTTGCATCGGAGAAGATACTTGGCTAACAGCCCGAGTCTCGCAAAACCCGGTCGAAGCACGGCGAAGTTCGGCGATCTGCGCCGGCGTGCAATGTTCTTGCTGCTGGCGCTGATCGTCTATCGCATCGGCGCGCACATCCCGGTGCCGGGCATCGACCCGGATCAACTGGCGAAGCTGTTCCAGAGCCAGGCGGGCGGCATCCTGGGCATGTTCAACATGTTCTCGGGTGGCGCGCTGTCGCGCTTCACGATCTTCGCGCTGGGGATCATGCCGTACATCTCGGCGTCGATCATCATGCAACTGATGGCGATCGTGTCGCCGCAGCTCGAGGCGCTGAAGAAGGAAGGGCAGGCCGGACAGCGGAAGATCACGCAGTACACGCGGTATTTCACCGTGGTGCTCGCGACGTTCCAGGCTTTCGGCATCGCGGCCGCGCTGGAGAACCAGCCGGGGCTCGTGACCGATCCGGGCGCGGTGTTCCGTCTGACGACGGTCGTCACGCTGGTGACGGGCACGATGTTCCTGATGTGGCTCGGCGAGCAGATCACCGAGCGCGGTCTCGGCAACGGCATTTCGATCATCATCTTCGGCGGGATCGCAGCAGGGTTCCCGAATGCCGTCGGTGGGCTGTTCGAACTGGTGCGCACGGGTTCGATGAGCATCATTTCGGCGATCATCATCGTCGTTCTGATTGCCGCGGTGACTTACCTGGTCGTGTTCATCGAACGCGGTCAGCGCAAGATCCTCGTGAACTACGCGAAGCGCCAGGTCGGCAACAAGATCTATGGCGGGCAGTCGTCCCACCTGCCGCTGAAGCTGAACATGTCGGGCGTGATTCCGCCGATCTTCGCATCGTCGATCATCCTGTTCCCGGCGACGATCCTGAGCTGGTTCAGCTCGGGCGAGCGCAAGGGATGGCTGTCCGACACGCTGCACAACGTCGCGGAAGCGCTGAAGCCGGGCCAGCCGGTCTATGTGCTGCTGTACACGCTGGCAATCGTGTTTTTCTGCTTCTTCTACACCGCGCTGGTGTTCAACAGCAGGGAAACCGCAGACAACCTGAAGAAGAGCGGCGCGTTCGTGCCGGGCATCCGTCCGGGCGACCAGACCGCGCGATACATCGACCGGATCCTCACGCGTCTCACGCTGGCCGGTGCGGTCTACATCGTCTTCGTGTGTCTGCTGCCGGAGTTCCTGGTGCTGCGCTGGAACGTGCCGTTTTATTTTGGTGGAACGTCGCTGCTGATCATTGTCGTCGTCACGATGGACTTCATGGCGCAGGTGCAGTCGTACGTTATGTCGCAACAGTATGAGTCGCTGCTCAAGAAAGCCAATTTCAAGGGCGGCAACATCCCAATGCGTTAAAAAGGACTTATGGCCAAAGACGATGTAATCCAGATGCAGGGTGAGGTGATCGAAAACCTTCCGAATGCGACCTTCCGGGTGAAGCTGGAAAACGGCCATGTCGTATTGGGACATATCTCCGGAAAGATGCGGATGCACTACATCCGTATCCTTCCCGGCGACAAGGTGACGGTTGAATTGACGCCTTACGATCTGTCTCGTGCGCGGATCGTGTTCCGGGCGAAGTGATTTGGAAAAAGGGTAATATCATGAAAGTGATGGCATCGGTTAAGCGCATTTGCCGCAATTGCAAGATCATCAAGCGCAAAGGCGTGGTTCGCGTGATCTGCAGCTCGGATCCGCGTCACAAGCAGCGCCAAGGCTGACTGCGCGTTTGTTTGCGCTTTTTGTTTGAGGAAAAACAATGGCTCGTATCGCAGGGGTTAACATCCCGAATCACCAGCATACCGAAATCGGCCTGACGGCGATTTTCGGTATCGGCCGCACGCGCGCGCGCAGCATCTGCGTGGCATCCGGTGTGGCGTTTTCGAAGAAGGTCAAGGACCTGACCGACGCAGACCTCGAAAAGCTGCGTGAAGAAGTGGGCAAGTTTGTCGTCGAAGGCGATCTGCGCCGTGAAGTGACGATGAACATCAAGCGCCTGATGGATCTCGGCTGCTACCGCGGCGTCCGCCATCGCAAGGGTCTGCCCCTGCGCGGCCAGCGTACGCGTACGAACGCCCGTACCCGCAAGGGTCCGCGTCGTGCAGCGCAAGCGCTGAAGAAATAAGCTGACAGTTACAGGAAAACGTAATGGCTAAGGCTTCCAATACCGCGGCGCAACGCGTTCGCAAAAAGGTCAAGAAGAACGTCGCTGAAGGCGTGGTTCACGTTCATGCGTCGTTCAACAACACGATCATCACGATCACCGATCGCCAAGGCAATGCGCTGGCGTGGGCGACGTCGGGCGGCCAGGGCTTCAAGGGCTCGCGCAAATCGACGCCGTTCGCCGCACAGGTGGCTGCCGAGTCGGCCGGCCGCGTCGCGATGGAATATGGCGTGAAGAATCTGGAAGTGCGGATCAAGGGTCCCGGCCCGGGCCGCGAGTCGGCAGTGCGCGCGCTGCACGGCCTCGGCATCAAGATCACGGCGATCTCCGACGTGACGCCGATTCCGCACAACGGCTGCCGTCCGCCGAAGCGTCGCCGCATCTAACGATGCGTTGGCGCCTTGCCTGTCGCCGCTTTGCGTCGACGGGCCGCGCTTTTTGTTGCGCATTTGATTGACTAAGCCCACCGTTCGCCCCAAAGGGTGCGGACTAGCGCGGATCTCGATCCGCGTGATCGATATAGAGGAATGCAACGTGGCACGTTATATCGGCCCTAAGGCCAAGCTGTCCCGCCGTGAAGGCACCGATCTGTTCCTGAAGAGCGCGCGCCGCTCGCTCGCCGACAAGTGCAAGCTCGACAGCAAGCCCGGTCAGCATGGCCGCATCTCGGGTGCGCGCACGTCGGACTACGGCACGCAATTGCGCGAAAAGCAGAAGGTCAAGCGCATTTACGGCGTGCTCGAACGTCAGTTCCGCCGCTACTTCGCCGAAGCCGACCGCCGCAAGGGCAACACGGGTGAAAACCTGCTGCAACTGCTCGAGTCGCGTCTCGACAACGTCGTATACCGCATGGGCTTCGGCTCGACCCGCGCTGAAGCGCGCCAGCTCGTGAGCCACAAGGCGATCACCGTCAACGGCATCGTCGCGAACATTCCGTCGCAGCAAGTGAAGGCCGGCGACGTGGTCTCGATCCGTGAAAAGGCGAAGAAGCAAGCGCGTATCGTCGAAGCGCTGTCGCTGGCTGAGCAAGGCGGCATGCCGAGCTGGGTTGCGGTCGATGCGAAGAAGTTCGAAGGCACGTTCAAGCAAATGCCGGAGCGCGCCGACATCGCGGGCGACATCAACGAAAGCCTGATCGTCGAATTGTATTCGCGTTAATCCGATTGATGGCCGAGGTAACCTGCTTATTGCGTCCCGCAAGGCAGGACCTCGGCTGTTCATTTTCAGGTTGTTACCGGTCAGCCTTATCGGTGTAACGAGCCGAGGGTATTGAAAAGGAAAACCTATGCAAACCAGTTTGTTGAAACCCAAGATCATCGCCGTGGAATCGCTGGGCGAGAACCACGCGAAGGTGGTCATGGAGCCGTTCGAACGCGGTTACGGCCACACCTTGGGCAATGCGCTTCGCCGTGTGCTGCTGTCGTCGATGGTCGGCTACGCGCCGACCGAAGTGACGATCGCCGGCGTCGTGCACGAATATTCGACGCTTGATGGTGTGCAAGAGGACGTCGTCAACCTGCTGCTGAACCTGAAGGGCGTGGTGTTCAAACTGCATAACCGCGACGAAGTCACGGTGACGCTGCGCAAGGAAGGCGAAGGCGTCGTGACGGCCGGCGATATCGAGCTGGCCCACGATTGCGAAGTCATCAACCCGAATCACGTGATCGCGCATCTGTCGAAGGGCGGCAAGCTCGACGTGCAGATCAAGGTCGAGAAGGGCCGTGGCTATGTGCCGGGCAACGTGCGCCGCTATGGCGACGAAACGGCGAAGATCATCGGCCGCATCGTCCTCGACGCATCGTTTTCGCCGGTTCGCCGCGTGAGCTATGCGGTCGAGAGCGCGCGTGTCGAACAGCGCACCGACCTCGACAAGCTCGTGATGAACATCGAAACGAGCGGCGTCATCACGCCGGAAGAAGCGATCCGCCAGTCGGCACGCATCCTCGTCGACCAGTTGTCCGTGTTCGCGGCGCTGGAAGGCACGGAAACGGCCGCGGAAGCGCCGTCGCGCGCGCCGCAGATCGATCCGATCCTGTTGCGCCCGGTCGACGACCTCGAGCTGACTGTCCGTTCGGCGAACTGCCTGAAGGCCGAGAACATCTACTACATCGGCGACCTGATCCAGCGCACGGAAAACGAGTTGCTGAAGACGCCGAACCTCGGCCGCAAGTCGCTCAACGAGATCAAGGAAGTGCTCGCTTCGCGCGGTCTCACGCTGGGCATGAAGCTCGAGAACTGGCCGCCGGCTGGCCTCGACAAGTAATCCCGGTTATTGCAGTAACTGGTCAAGATGCGGATTTTCCTTTAAAATCCGCATCTTGCTTTTTTCCGTACCGGCCCGTGCGCCTGCTCGTCTCGCGCGATAGAAGAGCTGGATCAAAACTTTGAATCAAGGAAACTGAAATGCGTCACCGTCATGGTCTGCGGAAATTGAACCGCACGAGCAGCCACCGTCTGGCTATGCTCCGCAACATGTCCAACTCGCTGATCGAGCACGAAGTCATCAAGACGACGCTGCCGAAGGCGAAGGAACTCCGTAAGGTCGTCGAGCCCCTCATCACGCTCGGCAAGAAGCCGTCGCTCGCGAACCGCCGCCTGGCGTTCAACCGCCTGCGCGATCGCGATTCCGTCGCGAAGCTGTTCGACGTCCTCGGCCCGCGCTTCGCGAACCGTCCGGGTGGCTACCTGCGCATCCTGAAATTCGGTTTCCGCGTCGGCGACAACGCACCGATGGCGCTCGTCGAACTGCTCGACCGTCCGGAAGTCGAAGAGACCGAAAACGTCCAGGAAGCCGAATAAGCGTCTTCCCGCGCGTAGCACGAAGGGCCAAGCGATGCTTGGCCCTTTTTGTTTTTCGTTGACCGATTTCGTGCGTCGGATTGACGCGGATGCGCGAACCGCGCGCTTGCCCGACGTGCGATACGATATGACGTTTGAACGACGAGGCGGAGGCGCGAATGGTGATCGTGATGATGTTGACGACCGTGCCCGACGCCGCCGTCGCCCGCGCGCTCGCGGACGGCGCGCTGTCGGCCCGGCTCGCCGCGTGCGTATCCGAGCTCGGCGCGATCCGTTCGAGCTACCATTGGCAGGGCAAGGTCGAGACGGCCGACGAGATCCAGTTGTTGTTCAAGACGAGCGCGGTGCGCGCGCTGGAGCTCGAGCGGTACATCCAGTCGCACCATCCGTACGACGTCCCGGAGATCGTCTCGTGGCAGGCGACGGCGACCGCCGCATACGGCCATTGGGTCGCCACCGAAACTCAGCGTCTATTTCATGTTTAACCGTATTCCGCCTCACACGCAGTTCCTTCGCTTCCTGATCGCCGTCGCCGCGATGCTCGGCGCGCTGTTCGGCACGTCGTTCGCGGCGCGCGCGGCGGACGATTTCCTCGATCCCGCGGTCGCGTTCAAATTCAGCGTGAGCGAGGTGCCAGGCCAGGTCGACATCCATTTCAAGATCGCCGACGGCTATTACATGTATCGCGAGCGCTTCGCGTTTGCGGTGAAAAGCGGCTCGGCCACGCTCGGCGAGCCGCAGTTGCCGGCCGGGCACGTGAAGTTCGATCCGACGTTCCAGAAGAACGTCGAAACCTACCGCGGCGAACTGACGATCCACCTGCCGATCAAGCAGGCGTCGGGGCCGTTCGAGCTCGCGGTGACGTCGCAGGGCTGCGCGGACGAAGGGATCTGCTATCCGCCCGCCGAGCATGTCGCGCGAATCGACGGCGCGGCGCTCGGCGCAGCGGGCGCGGCGCCCGTCGCGGCGGCCGCCGGCGCCGATTCGCCCGCGGCCGACGGCGGCAGTTGGTACGAACGCGTGACGAGCGCCGACTACGCGCGCTCGCTGCTCGAAGGCCACGGATTCCTGACGATCATCGCGCTCTATTTCGTGGCCGGCATGGTGCTGAGCCTGTTGCCGTGCTCGTATCCGATGATCCCGATCCTGTCGGCGATCATCGTCGGCGAAGGCGCGCATGCGACGCGCGCGCGCGCGTTCGCGCTGTCGCTCACCTATGTGATCGGCATGGCGCTCGTTTATACGGCGCTCGGCGTCGCGGCCGCGCTCGTCGGGCAGAGCCTCGGCGCGTGGCTGCAGAATCCGTGGGTGCTCGGCGCGTTCGCGCTGCTGCTCACCGTGTTCGCGCTGCTGCTGATCGGCGGCATCGACATCGCGCTGCCGCAGCGCTGGCAGAGCGGCGCCGCGCAGACGACCGGGCCCCGCAAGGGCGGACGCTTCGTGGCCGTCGCGACGATGGGCGCGCTGTCCGCGCTCGTCGTCGGCGCCTGCATGACCGCGCCGCTCTTTGCCGTCCTCGCGTTCATCGCACATACGGGCAACGCATTCCTCGGCGGCGCCGCGCTCTTCTCGATGGGAATCGGCCTCGGCGTGCCGCTTCTCGTCATCGGTATCGGTGCAGGCACGCTGCTGCCCCGCGCCGGCGCATGGATGGACGGCGTGAAGGTATTTTTCGGCGTCGTGTTGCTCGCCGCCGCGCTGTGGATCGTCTGGCCGGCGCTGAACGCCGCGTCGCAGCTCGGTCTGGGCGCGTTGTGGCTGCTGATCGCCGCCGCCGCGCTCGGGCTCTTCACGCCGCATTCGGGCTCGTCGTCGATCTGGCGCCGGCTCGGGCGCGGGCTCGGCGCCGCGCTCGCGATCTGGGCGGCGACGCTTCTCGTCGGTCTCGCGGCGGGCTCGACCGATCCGCTGCGCCCGCTTGCCGTGCTCGCGGCGCGTGCGGCGCTGAGCAACGGCGTCGCCAACGCCGGCGCGGCTGCGTATGAAGGGCCGGCGTTCGCGCCGGTGCGCTCGATAGCCGAGCTCGACGAGATCGTGAAGACGTCGACCCGGCCGGTGCTGCTCGACTTCTATGCGGACTGGTGCGTGAGCTGCAAGGAGATGGAGCATCTGACGTTCACCGACGCGCGCGTCGGCGCGCGGTTTTCGCAGATGCGCCTCGTGCGCGCGGACGTGACCGCGAACACGCCCGACGAGCAGGCGCTCCTGAAGCGTTTCGGCCTGTTTGGGCCGCCGGGCATCATCATGTTCGACTCGAACGGGCAGGAGCGCGGGCGCGTCGTCGGCTATCAGTCGGCCGATCGCTTCCTGCGCAGTCTCGATCGGATGTCGTTGCCGGCCGCGTTGTCGGCGCCGTGACGGCGCGACGCGGACGCCGCCGATGCCGCGCGCGAACGTGCGGCGCGCCCCGCGATGCTCGCGGAACGTATGCCGGCGTGATTACTTCTGCGCGCGCAGCAATCGCGCCGCATCGAGCGCGAAGTACGTGAGAATGCCATCCGCGCCCGCGCGCTTGAACGCGAGCAGCGATTCGAGCACGACCTTGTCGTGATCGAGCCAGCCGTTCTGCGCGGCGGCCTTCAGCATCGCGTATTCACCGCTGACCTGATAGACGTAGGTCGGGAAGCGGAATTCGTCCTTCACGCGGCGCACGATGTCGAGATACGGCATGCCGGGCTTCACCATCACCATGTCCGCGCCCTCGTCGATGTCGAGGCGCACTTCGCGCAACGCCTCATCGCTGTTCGAGGGATCCATCTGGTAGGTCATCTTGTTGCCCTTGCCGAGATTCGACGCGGAGCCGACCGCGTCGCGGAACGGGCCGTAGAACGCGGACGCATACTTCGCCGAGTACGCCATGATCCGCGTGTAGATGTGGCCTTCGCTCTCGAGCATCTCGCGCACCGCGCCGATGCGCCCGTCCATCATGTCTGACGGCGCGACGATGTCGACGCCCGCTTCCGCCTGCGCGCGCGCCTGCTCGACGAGGATCTCGACCGTCTCGTCGTTGAGCACGTAGCCGGCTTCGTCGAGCACGCCGTCCTGGCCGTGGCTCGTGTACGGATCGAGTGCGACGTCGGTCAGCACGCCGAGCTCGGGGAAGCGCTGCTTCAGCTCGCGCACCGCGCGCGGAATCAGCCCTTCGGGATTCGTCGCCTCGCGGCCGTCGGGCGTCTTCAGCGACGGCTCGATCGCCGGAAAGAGCGACAGGACCGGCACGCCGAGCTCGACACACTGCTCGGCGACGCCCATCAGCAGATCGACCGACACGCGCTCGACGCCCGGCATCGACGGCACCGGCTGGCGCACGTTCGTGCCTTCGACGACGAACACGGGATAGATCAGGTCGTTCGTGGTGAGGATATTTTCGCGCATCAGGCGGCGCGAGAAATCGTCGCGACGCATGCGGCGCGGGCGGTGCAGGGGATGGATGCTCATGGCGGAATGGCTGGGATTGGTGTCCGACGAAACCTTACAGTTCCCTTCGGTAAACTTTTGAGACAATGGTATATGATAGCGATCGAGCAAAGCGCACTGCGTAATGCTCCCCGCTTCTCCTCCCTGAGCGGGTGCCTGTCGTTTTTCGATTAGGCTGTTTAACCCGCCGTTGAACGGCGGGTTTTTTTATGGGCAGCCCGAATCGCGACGTCCGCATCCGTCAGGTGGGACGTGCATCGCGCAGTTACGTCGTCACGCAGCACGCCGCGCGATCGTCATTCTGCTACAGCCTCGCGATCTTCGTCGGCGGCCGCGGGCCGCACCCAGCTCTCGATCAGCGCGTGCGCGTCGTCGAGGCCCGTGCGCTTGAGCGCCGAGAAAAGCTGCACGGTCAGCTTGCCGGCATAGCCGGCGTCCCGAAACGCGTCGAGGCTCTTTTGCGTCGCGCGCAGCGCGTTGATGCTCTCTTGGCGCGTCAATTTGTCGCACTTCGTCAGCAGCGAGTGAATCGGCTTGCCGGTCGGCGCGAACCATTCGATCATCCGCCGATCGAGCTCGGTGAGCGGCCGGCGGGCGTCCATCATCAGGATCATCCCGCAGAGCTGCGGGCGGGTCTGCAGGTACGTCGACAGCAGTTGCTCCCAGTGCGCCTTCGCGGCGCCGGGCACTTCCGCGTAGCCGTAGCCCGGCAGGTCGACGAGGTGCGCGACGGGCTCCGCCGCCGGGCCGACCGAGAAATAATTGATGTGCTGCGTGCGCCCCGGCGTCTTCGACGCGAAAGCGAGCCGTTTCTGATTGCAAAGCACGTTGATCGCCGTCGATTTGCCGGCATTCGAGCGGCCTGCGAACGCGATTTCGGGCTGCACGGTCGGCGGCAGGTCGCGCAGATGGTTGACGGTCGTGAAGAAGCGGGCTTGATGGAGCAGGAAGGCCATGGGAGGGACAGGACGGCGACGGGCGGCGCAAGCCGCGCGGTGGAAGGCGGGGAGCCCCGAGGTAGCCCTGATGGGCATCAAGGCTTTCATCGGCGTATTGTACAATACGACGCATTTGCCGCAGGCGGTGGAGGCTTCGGAGCGCGCTTCTACGGTAGACTGGGCGCCGTCGTTTTTTGCAGAACCTCATTACTCCCACAAGACGAAACAAGGTGTGCGAATGAATCGACTGAGCAAGTCTTTGGTGGTGCTTCAGTTCGCGGTGGCAGGGCTCGTTGGTTTCATGGCGGAGGCAAAGGCGGCGGATGCGGCGAAGCCGGATCTCGACCGGGGCAAGGCAATCGCGGCGCAGGTATGCGCGGCATGCCACGGCGTCGACGGCAACAGCGTGACGGGTTCGTTCCCGAAACTCGCCGGCCAGCACCCCGATTATCTCGTCAAGCAGTTGCACGATTTCAAGGCGCAGCCGGGCGCGAAGGGGCCGGTGCGCGTCAATTCCGTGATGGTCGGATTCGCGAGCGCACTGAACGATCAGGACGCGCGCAACGTCGCCGCCTATTACGGGTCGCAGTCGGCGAAGCCGGGCGCCGCGCGCAACGCGGCCACCGTGCCGGTCGGGCAGAAGATCTATCGCGGCGGCGTCGCCGAGAAGGGCGTGCCCGCCTGCGCGAGCTGCCACGGGCCGACGGGGCAGGGGATTCCGGTTCAGTATCCGCGGCTGTCGGGGCAATGGGCCGACTACACGGTCGCGCAGTTGACCGCATTCCAGCAGGGCACGCGCAGCAACGACGCGATGCATCAGATCGCGTTGCGGCTGACGGACAGCGAGGTCAAGGCCGTTGCCGATTACATCGCCGGCCTGCACTGAGCCGCGTCCGGTTCACGAGCCGGATGAACGAGCCGGCCGCCCGTGCGGCGGCCGCTAGAACAAGAAAAGGGTGGGGCGCCGTCGAAGAACGGCCGCCTTGCCCTTTTTTGCTGTGAGTTGGAGTTTGAATGAGCGTTACCACGTCGGGGTTGCAGTCGAGAGCGGGACAGTCCGCGGTCAGGCGCGCGGTCGAGCTGTTGAGCTCGATGCGTTTTGCGATCGCGCTGCTCGTCGTCCTGTCGATTGCGAGCATCATTGGCACGGTCCTCACGCAGGACGATCCGTACCCTAACTACGTCAATCAGTTCGGCCCGTTCTGGGCCGACATCTTCCGCTCGCTGAGCCTCTATACGGTCTACAGCGCGTGGTGGTTCATGCTGATCCTGATCTTCCTCGTCGTGTCGATCTCGCTGTGCGTGATCCGCAACGCGCCGAAGATGCTCGCCGATGCGAAGAGCTGGAAGGACAAGGTCCGCGAAGGCAGCCTGCGCGCGTTCCACCACAAGGCCGAGTTCGCGGTCGCGGGCGACCGCGCGCGCGCGACGCGGACCGTCGCGGCGTTCGTCGCGAAGGCGGGGTACCGGCACGTCGTGCGCGAAGCGGACGGCGCGACGCTCGTCGCCGCGAAGCGCGGCGCGATGACGAAGTTCGGCTACATCGCCGCGCACGTCGCGATCGTCGTGATCTGCGTGGGCGGCCTGCTCGACAGCAACCTGCCGATCAAATTCCAGATGTGGGCGCTCGGCAAGAGCCCCGTCAACACGAGCGCGACGATCAGCGAGATCGGGCCCGAGCATCGGCTGTCCGCGTCGAACCCGACGTTCCGCGGCTACGCATGGGTGCCGGAGGGCCAGTACGTGTCGACCGCGATCCTCAATCAGCCGACGGGCTCGCTGATCCAGGATCTGCCGTTCTCGATCCAGCTCGAGAAATTCATCGTCGACTATTACTCGACCGGCATGCCGAAGCTCTTCGCGAGCGACATCGTCGTCGTCGATCGCGAGACCGGCAAGCGGATTCCCGCGCGCGTCGAGGTCAACAAGCCGTTTACGTACAAGGGCGTGTCGATCTATCAGTCGAGCTTCCAGGACGGCGGCTCGCTGATGGAAATGACCGCGTTTCCGATGACGGGCGCGAGCGCGGCGACCTTCCCGTTCAAGGGCACGATCGGCAATTCGGTGCCGCTCCCGGCGGCGGGCGCCGACGGCGAGACTGTCGAGTTCGCCGATTTCCGCGCGATCAACGTCGAGAACATCACCGACGCGAACGGCAAGACCGACGCGCGCGGCGTCGCGGCGAACCGTTCGATCAAGGAGATCTTCGACGAGCGGCTCGGCTCCGGTGCGAAGACGTCGAAGCCCGTCGAGCTGCACAACATCGGGCCGTCGGTCCAGTACAAGGTGCGCGGCAAGGACGGCCAGGCGCGCGAATTCAACAACTACATGCTGCCCGTCGACATGGGCGGCGAGCGCGTGTTCCTCGCCGGCGTGCGCGCGAGCCCGAACGATCCGTTCCGCTATCTGCGGATTCCGGCCGACAGCCGCGACACCGTCGGCGAATGGATGCGGCTGCGTGCGGCGCTCGAAGATCCGGCCGTGCGCGACGAGGCGGCGCGCCGCTTCGCGCAGCATTCGCTCGGCACGGGCGACGCCGCGCTGCGCGACCGGCTCGAGGACAGCGCGCGGCGCGTCCTGACCCTGTTCGCCGGCGCGGACGGCAGCATCGGCCGCGGCCCGGACGGCAATCCGATCGGCGGCTTCCAGGCGGTCGCGACGTTCATCGACCGCTCGGTGCCGAAGGACGAGAAGGAAAAGGCCGCCGCGCTGCTGCTGCGGATGCTCGAGGGTTCGATGTGGGAGGTCTGGCAGGTTGCGCGCGAGCGCGCGGGCGAGCCGCCCGTCGAGCAGGCGCAGGACACGGTGCGCTTCGTGCAGAACGCGATCAACGCGCTGTCGGACAGTTTCCTGTACGGCGCGCCCGTTTATCTGCAGCTTGATTCGTTCAGGCAGGTGCAGGCGTCGGTGTTCCAGTTGACGCGCGCGCCGGGCAAGAATCTGGTGTATCTTGGCAGCCTGCTGCTCGTCGCCGGCATCTTCGCGATGTTCTACGTGCGCGAGCGACGCCTTTGGTTCTGGCTCAAGGATACGGGCGCGGGCGTCAGCGTGCTGATGGCGATGTCCACCGCGCGCAAGACGTTCGACTTCGAAAAGGAATTCGTGCAGACGCGCGATGCGGCCGGGACCGCCCTTGGCGCGCCGCCTGTCTCCCGCGCGTCCGATGGCGCCGGCACCAAGGACTCGACTCGGTAACATCATGGATCTGACCCAAGTTTCGTTATCCCGCGCGCCGCGCGCTTCCGACGCGGCCGAGCCGCCGCGTTTCGACGACCGGCCGTTCCTGCGCCGCCTGTCGCTCGTCGACTGGCTGTTCGCGCTGGCGCTCGTGACGGGCGCAGGCTTCGCGCTCGCGCAGTACCACGCGCACATGGACTACTACGACAAGGCCGTGCTGATCGGCACCGTGCCCGCGCTCGTCGTGCTCGGCTGGCGCTGGAAGCCCGCGCGGCTCTTGATGGCGGCGATCGCCGCGCTGTCGCTCTTGTCGCTGCAGCTCTATCACGGCGACCTCGCGCGCGCCGATTCGGCGTTCCTGCTCAAGTATTTCCTGTCGAGCCAGTCGGCGATCCTGTGGATGAGCGCGCTCTTCGTGCTCGCGACCCTTTTCTACTGGATCGGCATGCTGTCGCGCTCCGAGACGGGCGGCGCGATCGGCCAGCGGCTCACGTGGATCGCCGTGCTGATGGGCTTCACCGGGCTGATGGTGCGCTGGTACGAGTCGTATCTGATCGGCTCGGACGTCGGCCACATCCCGGTGTCGAACCTGTACGAAGTCTTCGTGCTGTTCAGCCTCATCACCGCGCTCCTCTATCTGTACTACGAAGGGCATTACGGCACGCGCGCGCTCGGCGCGTTTGTGCTGCTCGTGATTAGCGCGGCGGTCGGCTTCCTGATGTGGTATTCGATCGCGCGCGACGCGCAGCAGATCCAGCCGCTCGTGCCCGCGCTGCAGAGCTGGTGGATGAAGATCCACGTGCCCGCGAACTTCATCGGCTACGGGAGCTTCGCGCTGTCCGCGATGGTCGCGGTTGCGTATCTGGCGAAGGAGCGCGGCGTGCTCGCCGATCGCCTGCCGGCGCTCGAGGTGCTCGACGATTTGATGTACAAGTCGATCGCGGTCGGCTTCGCGTTCTTCACGATCGCGACGATCCTCGGCGCGCTGTGGGCGGCCGAGGCGTGGGGCGGCTACTGGAGCTGGGACCCGAAGGAAACCTGGGCGCTCATCGTGTGGCTGAACTACGCGGCGTGGCTGCACATGCGTCTGATGAAAGGGCTGCGCGGCACGGTTGCCGCGTGGTGGGCGCTGACGGGCCTTCTCGTCACGACGTTCGCGTTCCTCGGCGTCAACATGTTCCTGTCCGGCTTGCACAGTTACGGCAAGCTGTAAGATCCGCGTCGTTCGAACGACTAATAACCGCCGACGCACTGCGTGCCCGGCGGTTTTTTCTTGCGCGGGCCATTCGGCGCTACGCGGCCGAAACGGCCGGCGCGGAACGGAGTCCAAGGTTTGTCGGGACGTGAGCGTCCAGACTGGCAGAACGGAGCATCGACATGTTGATCAGGAAAACGCTGCGCGCGTCGCTTGCCGGCGACGACATCCCGCGCAGCGAAATCACGCCGCAAGCGGTGTTCGAGAACCGCCGCCGCATCCTGCAGGCGGCGGGCGCCGCCGCGGCGGGCGGGCTCGTCGGCGCGCACCGGCTCGCGCTTGCCGCCTACGCGTCGCCGGACGCGAAGGCGCGCAAGCTCGCTGCGCCGACCAATCCGAAGTTCGTCGTCCCCGAGAAGGTGACGTCGTTCAAGGACATCACGACCTACAACAACTTCTACGAATTCGGCACCGGCAAGGGCGATCCGTCGCGCAACGCCGGCACGCTGCGGCCGCATCCGTGGCGTGTGTCGGTCGAGGGCGAGATCAGGAATCCGAAGGTCTACGACATCGACGAGCTGTTGAGGCTCGCGCCGCTCGAAGAGCGCGTGTACCGGCTGCGCTGCGTCGAGGGCTGGTCGATGGTGATTCCGTGGATCGGCTTTCCGCTTGCGGAGCTCATCCGGCGCGTCGAGCCGACCGGCAACGCGAAATACGTGCAGTTCGTCACGCTCGCGGACCCGTCGCAAATGCCGGGGCTGTCCGCGCCAATCCTCGACTGGCCGTATTCTGAGGGCCTGCGGATGGACGAGGCGATGAATCCGCTGACGCTGCTCACGATGGGCGTCTACGGGCAGGTGCTGCCGAACCAGAATGGCGCGCCCGTGCGGGTGATCGTGCCGTGGAAGTACGGCTTCAAGAGCGCGAAGTCGATCGTGAAGATCCGCTTCGTCGACCGGCAGCCGCCGACGAGCTGGAACACTTACGCACCGAACGAATACGGCTTCTATTCGAACGTCAATCCGAACGTCGATCACCCTCGCTGGAGCCAGGCGACCGAGCGGCGCATCGGCGAGGACGGCTTCTTCACGCCGAAGCGCAAGACGCTGATGTTCAACGGCTACGGCGATTGGGTCGCGTCGATGTATCGCGGCATGGATCTGAAGAAATACTTTTGAGTGCGGCGAATGGAGAACGACATGCAACCCTCGACATTTGCCGGGACGACCGCGGGCGCCGGCGCGCGCGGCCGCGCGCCGCAACGGAACGCTGGCCGCGCGGGCGGCGCGCCGCGCTGGCTCGCGCCCGTGAAGATCGCCGTGTTCGTCGCGGCGCTGTATCCGCTCGCGCGCATCGTGTTCTTCGGCATGACGGACCAGCTCGGCGCGAATCCGATCGAATTCGTCACGCGCTCGACGGGACTCTGGACGCTCGTGTTCCTGTGCATCACGCTCGCCGTCACGCCGCTGCGCAGGCTGACGGGCATCAACGCGCTGCTGCGGCTGCGGCGCATGCTCGGGCTCTACGCGTTCTTCTACGCGGTGCTGCACTTCACGACCTACATCTGGTTCGACAAATGGTTCGACGTGATGGAGATCGCGAAGGACGTCGTGAAGCGTCCGTTCATCACGGTCGGCTTCGCCGCGTTCGTGCTGCTGATTCCGCTCGCCGCGACGTCGCCGCGCGCGATCGCGAGGCGGCTCGGCCGGCACTGGCAGACGCTGCACAAGGCGATCTATGCGATTGCGACGTTCGCCATCCTGCATTTCTGGTGGATGAAGGCGGGCAAGCACGATCTCGTGCTGCCGAAGCTGTATGGCGCGATCGTGCTCGTGCTGCTCGGCTGGCGCGCGCTCGTGTGGGCGCGGCAGCGCTGGGGCGGTGCGGGGGCGGGCGGGCGCGCGTCGTAGCGCGAGTGTGGCGGGCGATCGCGCGGCGCGCGCGATCCGAACGACATGCCCGAGACTCGGGCCGTACCGGCCGCACGGGTCGTACTGCGCGACGGGCAAACAAAAAGGCGATGTCCGTTCGGACATCGCCTTTCTCGATCGGGGCTTGCCGACTTGCTGGTTCGCCGCGCAAGCGCGCCGTTTGCCTGCGATTACCGGCCGTCGGGCAGGACCGCTTCGCGTTCGAACAGGCTTTCGACCGTCTCGCGCGGTCGCACCAGATGCGCGTTCGCGCCGTCGACGATCACTTCCGCCGCGCGCGGCCGCGTATTGTAGTTCGAGCTCATCGTGAAGCCGTACGCGCCCGCCGAGCGGATCGCGAGCAGATCGCCCGGCGCGATCGCGAGCGAGCGCCCGCGCCCGAGCCAGTCGCCGCTCTCGCAGACGGGGCCGACGACGTCGTACACGGCGGCCGCGACGTCCATGCGCGGCGTCACCGGCTCGATCGCGTGAAACGCCTGGTACATCGCGGGGCGCGCAAGGTCGTTCATCGCCGCGTCGACGATCGCGAAGTTCTTCTCTTCGCCCTGCTTCAGGAATTCGACGCGCGTGAGCAGAATGCCGGCGTTGCCCGTCAGCGAGCGGCCCGGCTCGAACCAGATTTCGCGATGGCCGTGGCCGCGCGCGTCGATGCGCTCGAGCACCGCGCGCACGTAAGCGCCGATGTCGGGCGGCGTTTCGTCGTCGTACGTGATGCCGAGCCCGCCGCCGACGTCGACGTGACCGATCTTCACGCCGTCCGCCTCGATCTGCTCGACGAGGTCGAGCAGCTTGTCGATCGCGTCGAGGTACGGGCTCAGCTCGGTGATCTGCGAGCCAATGTGGCAATCGATGCCGACGACTTCGAGGTTCGGCAGCGCGGCCGCCGCGCGGTACGTCGCGCGCGCGTCATCGAACGCGATGCCGAACTTGTTCGCCTTCAGCCCCGTCGAGATGTAAGGGTGCGTTTTCGGATCGACGTCCGGATTCACCCGCAGCGACACGGGCGCGCGCTTGCCGAGCGACGCCGCGACGGCGTTCAGCCGGTCGAGCTCCGGAATCGATTCGACGTTGAAGCACTTGACGCCTGCTTCGAGCGCGATGCGCATTTCGTCGGCGTTCTTGCCGACGCCCGAGAACACGACGTTCTGCGCACGGCCGCCTGCCGCGAGCACGCGTGCGAGCTCGCCGCCCGACACGATGTCGAAGCCCGCGCCGAGGCGCGCGAACACGTTCAGCACGCCGAGGTTGCTGTTCGCCTTCACGGCGACGTGAATCGACGCGCGGCGGCCGGCGCAGGCCTTCGCGTAGGCCTCGTAGGCCGCGGTGAGCGCGGCGCGCGAATAGACGAAGAGCGGGGTGCCGAAACGCTCGGCGAGGTCGGCGGCGGACACGCGCTCGGCGTGGAGCGTGCCGTCGACGTAGTCGAATGCAGCTTGAGTCATGCAGGATCGATCATTGGGCGGAGGAAGCGCCGGACGCAGCCGCCGCCTTCGGCGTGCGTTGCGTCGACAGGTCGGGCGACAGCGTGAGCGGCGCGCCGGCGGCGCCCGAGGCGCCGTCGTCGCGCGCCGAAGCCGTTTCCGCGTCGGGCGTCACGTCCGACGGCGGCGGCTGCGTCTGTTCAGTCGGCTTGGGCGGCAGCGGCGGCACGACCGGCATGTACAGCGGCCCGCGCTGGCCGCAGCCCGCGAGCGCCAAAGCCGCTACAATCGCGCTCATCTGCAAAACGATACGCATGACCGTCCCTAAACAATTGAATCGATAGAGTTTAGCATGTCCGATACCGATTACCTGACCCAGGCCGAAGCTGTGCTGGCGGCCGTCGAGCGCTCGGTCGACGCCGCCAACGACGGCGACGCCGACATCGATCTCGAGCGCAACGGCAGCGTGCTCACGCTCACGTTCGAGAACGGCTCGAAGATCATCGTGAACCTGCAGCCGCCGATGAAGGAAGTGTGGATCGCCGCGAAGGCGGGGGGGTTCCATTATCGGTTCGTCGACGGCGCATGGCGCGATACGCGCAGCGGCGAAGAGTTCTTCGCGGCGCTGACGGGCTATGCGACGCAGCAGGCGGGCATGCCGATCGCGTTCGGCGCGTGATGCGCGCTTCGGCGGCCGGCGAAGGCGCGCATCGCGCGCGAGCGCGGCCGAGTCGAGCAACCTATGACAAAAGCGGCCGGAAGGCCGCTTTTGTCTTTTACACGAACGACGCTCAGTTGCCGCCGCGGAACAGATTCATGATGTCCTGCTTTTCCTGCTCGTCGACGTGCCCGGGCACGGCGCTCGCGGAGGCGGGCGGCGCGGCCGGCAGGTTCACGCCGACTGCCGAGACGAAGCCGCGGCCCGGCGTGAACTGGTCGAAGTACAACTCGCCGCCGAGCGTGGTGACGCCGTCGGGCGCCGGCATCTTGTATTCCTGCACGTTCTTGAGCGCGGGCCCCATGTAGTCGATCCACACGGGCAGCGCGAGGCCGCCGCCGGTTTCTCGATCGCCGAGGCTGCGCGGGCTGTCGTAGCCGATCCACGCGATCGCCGCGAGCGTGTGCTGATAGCCGCCGAACCACGCGTCGCGCGAGTCGTTCGTCGTGCCGGTCTTGCCGGCGAGATCGGTGCGTTTCAGCACGTTCGAGCGCGCGCCCGTGCCGCGCTGCGCGACGCTCTGCAACAGGCTGTTCATCACATACGCGTTGCGCGCGTCGATCGCGCGCGGCGCGTTCTGCTCGGCGACGAGCGGCTGCGCGCGCGCGACGATGTTGCCGCTCGGATCGGTCACTTCGGCGATCAGATACGGATTGATCCGGTAGCCGCCGTTCGCGAACACCGAGAACGCGCCCGCCATCTGCAGCGGCGTGACGAGGCCCGCGCCGAGCGCCATCGGCAGATAGGCCGGATGGCGGTCCGCGTCGAAGCCGAAGCGCGTGATGTATTGCTGCGCGTATTTCGGGCCGATGTGGTTCAGGATGCGGATCGACACCAGGTTGCGCGAGCGCTGCAGCGCGACGCGCATCGACATCGGGCCCTCGAAGCCGCCGCCGTAGTTTTTCGGCTCCCACGGCTGGCCGCCCGTTTCGGCGGCGCTGAAGTAGAGCGGGCCGTCGTTGATGATCGTCGCGGGGCCGAGCCCCTTGTCGAGCGATGCCGAATAGATGAACGGCTTGAACGACGAGCCCGGCTGCCGCCACGCCTGTGTCACGTGGTTGAACTTGTTCTTGTTGAAATCGAAGCCGCCGATCAGCGAGCGGATCGCGCCGTCCTGCGGGACGATCGAAATGAACGCGCCTTCGATTTGCGGCAGTTGCCCGATCGCCCATGAGCCGTCATCGTTCCTGAACACGCGCACGATCGCGCCGGGGCGGATCCGCTTGTTCGGCTGCGCGTTCGCGGACAGCGAGCTCGCGGCGAACCGCAGATCGTCGCCGCTCACCGTCGCGTCGCTGCCGTTCGGGAACACGACGCGGATCTGGCGCGCGCTCGCTTCGGTGACGACGGCCGCGATCAGCTCGCCGTTGTCCGGATGGTCGACGAGCGCGTCGTCGATCGCCTGCTCGCGGTCGTCTTCGTTCGCGGGCAGTTCGATGAAACCTTCGGGGCCGCGATAGCCGTGGCGCCGGTCGTACGTCATCAGGCCCTTGCGCAGCGCGCGGTACGCGAGCGTCTGGTCCGCGGAATCGATCGTCGTGACGACGTTCAGCCCGCGCGTGTAAGCCTCGTCCTTGTACTGCGCATACATCATTTGCCGCACCATTTCGGCGACGTATTCCGCGTGCACGCTGTATTCGCGGCTCGGGCTCTTGACGACGAGCGGCTCGGCGAGCGCCTCGTCGTACTGCTCGCGCGTGATGAAGTTCAGCTCGAGCATACGCTGCAGGATATATTGCTGCCGGACCTTCGCGCGCTTCGGATTCGCGACCGGGTTGTACGCGGACGGCGCTTTCGGCAGCCCCGCGAGCATCGCGGCCTCGGCGAGCGTGATGTCCTTCAGGTCCTTGTTGAAGTACGCGTGCGCGGCGGCGGCGAAGCCGTAAGCGCGCTGACCCAGATAGATCTGATTCATGTAGACCTCGAGAATCTGATCTTTCGTGAGCGCGCGCTCGATCCGGTACGCGAGCAGCATCTCGTAGATCTTGCGCGTGTACGTCTTCTCGCTCGACAGGAAGAAATTGCGCGCGACCTGCATCGTGATCGTGCTCGCGCCCTGAGTTGCGTGGCCGTTCGTCAGCGCGACGATGCCGGCGCGGATGATGCCCGTCAGGTCGACGCCGCCGTGTTCGTAGAAGCGCGCGTCCTCGATCGCGAGCACCGCTTTCTTCAGCGAATCGGGCACGTCCTGCAAGCGGACGATGTCCCGGCGTTCCTCGCCGAATTCGCCGATCAGCACGTGATCGGCCGTGTAGATGCGCAGCGGCACCTTCGGGCGGTAGTCGGTCAGCGCGTCGAGCGACGGCATGTTCGGCGACGCGACGACGAGCGCGTAGCCGAGCACGAGCCCGGCGCAGACTGCGAGCGCCACGCACACGCCTGCTACGCCGAGCACGAGCTTCTGCCACAGGGGGCGGCGGCGCGGCTCGGGCGGGGACGTAGGATTCGTAGATTGCATAGACACACCAGAAAAACACTCCCGCGATTATAGCCGCCCGGTTTTGCCGGACTCCGGAAGGGTTCCGGGCGGGAACCGGCGCGTCCCGGCCGGGCGGCGCGCCGATGACTTACTGTAGCGCGCCGGCGGCCCGGCGGCGCACGCGTTGGCCGTTCGGCAGACTCCCGGCGCGCCGGCCGGCTTCGCAAAATGGGCTCCATATCGTGCCTCGACGGGAGGCGCGCTGATGGAGGACTGAGATGCAAGGACGTTCGTGGTGGTCGGTCGGCCGGCGCTTCGCGGCGGGGATCGACGTGAACCGGCGCGCGGTGCGGATCGCGGTGCTGAGCCGGCGCATCCGGGGCGGCACGGTCCGGCTCGAGGCGCTCGACGCGGAGCCTTTGCCGGCCGGCGCGTTCGACGAGCCGGCCGACGCCGACTGGGCAGCCGTGGCGGCCGCGATGACGGCGGCGCTTGGCCGCGCGCCGCAGGTGCGGCCGGCGGGGTTTGCGCGGTGGACGATGGCGGGCGTGATGGCGCTGCCGGAAGGCGCGTTCTCGACCGCGACGCTCGCGTGGCAGCGGGCGGACGCCGCGGCAGCCGTCGAGCCCGCGGTGCGAGCGGCGGCCGAGCGGCTGACCGGGCTCGCGCGGGATGCGCTCGCAGTCGACTGGTGCGTGAACGACGCGGGCGCTTCGCCGGAGGTTGCGTTTGCGACTGCGGCGCACGTGCATCTCGACGTGCGGATCGAGGCGGCTGCGGCGGCGGGCGTCGAACTCGTCGCGATCGACGGCGAGCCGCCCGCCGCCTTGCGGGCGATACGCCATGTCGCCGCGCGCGAGGTCGACGGCGGCGAGCCGTATCTCGGCGTCTGGATCGGCGAGAGCGGCGTGCACGGCTGGCTCGTGTCGGCCGATGCGGTTGCCGCGCAGATTCGCTATCCGGCGCCCGAGCACGCAGATCTTGCCGACGCGCTGCGCGAGCTTGCGCGGGCTGGCGCGCCGCGCTGCGCGTTCGTCGCGGGCGACCCGGAATGGTTGGGCGGCGCGCAGATTTCGCTTGCCGACGTCGGCGATCTTCTCGGCTGCATCGTATTGCCGTTCGAATGCGCGGCGTGCGGTCCGCTCGGCGCGGTCGACGACGGGTTCGCCCATTCGCCGGGTTTCGCGGTCGCGTTCGGGCTTGCGCTGCGCGGGGTGTTCGAATGACGCCCGGCGTCGCGAGCGGCGCGTCGCCGCGCAACGCGCGGCTCCTGCGCGCCTGGCTTGGCGGCTTCAATCTGTTGCCGTACCGCGCGCGCGACGCGCGCCGGGCGCGGCGGCGCGTCCTCGGCGAACTGGCGGCCGCCGCTTGCGCGGGGTTCGCGGGCGTCGCGCTTTGGCGTATCGGGCGCACGTTCGAGCGTGCGCGCTTCGATGCGCAGCGTGCGCTGATGGAGCGCCGGCTCGCCGCGTGGGCGCCGCAACTGAAAGCCGCGGAGCAGGCCGCGCGGCTGCGCGACGCCGAGCGCGAACGCGCGGCGCTGGCCGCCGAGCGCGCCGGGCCGCGCCAGCGGACAGTCGATCTGTTCGACGCACTGCGGCAACTGCGCTACGACGGCGTGCGGCTGCGGTCGATCCGCTGCGACGGGCGCGATGCGTTGCTCGAAGCGAGCGCGCTCGATCCGGCATCGGCCGAGCGATGGCTGCGCGATCTCGATGCCGCGCAGCGCGGCTGGACGATGGAGGTCGCGGGTTTGCAGGCCGCGCGGACTTCGTGGGGGCGAGAGGCGGGTGGCGGCCGGTCGCTCTCGTTCACGGTGCGGATTCGTTGGCCCGCCGGCGACCGGGGCCGCGTCGCGAGCGTGGCGGCGCGCGCGACGGCGGCTGTGCGGGAGGGCGCGTGAACATGTCGGTCGAACGAGTGGCAGGTTGGCGCGTGTGGGCACGATGGGCCGATTCGTGCCGCGCATCGGGCGCCGGCTGGCGAGCCGCGGCACGCGCGGCGCTCGCGTGCGGCGTGTTCGTCTGCGGCGTGTATGCGGGCCGCGACGCCGACTGGGGCGGCGTCGAGCGAAGCCGGACGGCGCTCGAAGCGGTCGCATCGCGCGAGGCGCGCGCGCGGCTGCTCCTTGCCGCGCCGTCCAGTCGGCCGGCGTCGCGGGCGGGCGCTGGACGCTCGCTGGCCGAGCGGCAGACGCCCTCCGATTTCGCGATGCGGCTTGCCGGCCACGCGGGCGCGAGCGGGCTGCGGGTGCGCAAGCTCGAACGGCTAGAAGGCGAACGCGCGGGCGAGCGGCGCGACGATGGCGCCGTCTACGCGTTCGCCTTCAGCGCGGAAGGCGACTTCGATGCGCTATGCCGCTTCCTGTCCGGGCTCGCTGCGTTGCCTGCGCTCGTGGTGCCGGCAACATCGAGCGTCAAGCGCGACGACGGCACGACCATGCTGGACGCCCGGCTCGACGTCTGGCCGGCGTTACCCGGAGGCGAGCCCGATGGGCGGCGGCGCGCCGACGGGCGCGAAGTGCCTGTCGCCGATCCCTTCTCCGCGATGCCGATGCTGGCAATCGACGATGCGGCCGACGCCGCGCGGCTCGTTGGCGTGATGCGCGACCGGCGCAGCGGGCTCGCGCTGTTCGAGCGCGGCAGCGATGCGTGGTCGGTTGCGCCGGGGCAGATGGTCGACGGCGCGCGCATCGCCCGAATCCGGGCGGGCGGCGTGACGCTCGCGACACATGGCGGCGGGCGTCGCCTGATGACCGTGGGCGGGGCGACAGGATGATGCGCGGATTCGTTCGATTCATGCTGGGCTGCGCGATCGCAGCATCGGGCGAGGCGGTCGCGTCGCTGCCGCCGTTGCCCGCGGGCGCGCCCGCCGGTTGGTCGACGTCCGCTTCGGTCGGTGCGGCGGGGCGCGCGCCGTTGCCCGAGGCGGTTGCGTCGCGGTGGCGAATCGATTTCGAGCGTGGCTCGGTTGCCGGAGCGTCGCCGCCGGATGCGGGCGGCGACGGTGCACTGGCGGATGGATTCGCCGGCGACGCCGCGCACGAACGCCTGCCGGCAGCCGGGGCGGCGGAGCCGTCCGATTCGGCGTCGGCCGACGCCGGAACGTCGAGCGGAGCGGCATCGGCGCCGCTGCAAGCGGAGGATGCGGCACTGGAGGGGCCGCCCGTCCCGCTCTCGCCGGGGCAACGCATGAGCGACGAGCATCGTGCGCCGCGGCCGGATACTGAAGTCACGGCGGCCAACGCCAACGCCGGTGCCAAAACCGAGGCCGCAGCCGAATCCGGCGACGACCGCGCGATCTCCCTCAATCTGCAACAGGCGAGCCTCGCAGCGGTCTTCGATGCATTCGCTCGCTTCACCGGCCTCAATATAGTGGTCAGCGAGCGGGTGCGCGGCATGGTGTCGTTGCGTCTGAACAATGTGCCCTGGCGCAGTGCGTTCGATGCGCTGCTGGACGCCCACGGCCTCGCGATGGCGCGGCGCGGCAGCGTGATATGGGTCGCGCCCGTCGCGGAACTCGCCGAGCGCGAGCGCCAGCGTTTCGATGCGCACGCGCGCGCCGCTCAGCTCGAGCCGCTCGCGAGCCGCAGCTTCGTGCTCCGCTACGCGCGCGCAGCCGACGTGCAGCGCCTGCTCGCAGGCTCGGCCGGCCAGCGGATCCTGTCGAAGCGCGGCTCGGTGCTCGCCGATCCTCGGACGAATCTGCTGTTCGTCACCGATCTGTCCGGGCGTCTCGCGCAGATCGCCGATCTGATCGGCAAGCTCGACACGCCGTCGCGGCAGGTGTTGATCGAAGCGCGGATCGTCGAGGGCGATCGCGGATTCTCGCGCAATCTCGGCGCGCGTCTCGCGCTGCGCGCGCCCGACGCGGGCGACCGCGCGACGGGCATCGTCGCGGGCCGCAACGGCACGCTGGCCGACCTCACCGCAAGGCCGATCGGCGGCTTCGACGCGGCGACGGCTGGTCTCACGCTGTTTGCCGCGCGTGCGAGCCGCTTGCTCGATGTCGAACTGAGCGTGCTCGAGGCTCAGGGCCGGGGCCAGATCGTATCGAGCCCGCGCGTCGTGACGGCCGACCGGACCAAGGCGATCGTCGAGCAGGGCGCCGAACTGCCGTATCAGGCGAAGGTCGGCAACGGCGTATCGGGTGTCCAGTTCCGGCGCGCGACCTTGAAGCTAGAAGTCGAGCCGCAGATCACCCCCGACGGGCGCGTGATCCTCGATCTCGACATCGCGAAGGACAGCGTCGGCGAGGAAACCGCATCCGGCCCCGCGATCCATACGAAGCATGTGCAGACGCGCGTCGAGGTCGAAAACGGTGGAACGGTGTCGATCGGCGGGATTTTCGAGAGCGACGACCGCGACGATGTGACTCGGGTGCCGCTCTTGGGCAAAATACCGGTGTTGGGCGCGCTTTTCAGGCATCGTGCGCAGCGCGCGCAGCGCAGCGAGCTCGTCGTGTACATCACGCCGACCGTCGTGATCGGGCCCTGAACCCCGTGGGAGCCAGGCTCGACAAGGCGGGCGCTTTGCCAGTAAGCTGCGCGACACACTCATTGAAGCAGAGGAAGCCGTTGCAAGCGCGGGACCCACACGTGAACGTAATTTTCGTCGGGCTCATGGGGGCGGGTAAGACCACCGTGGGCCGGGCGGTCGCGCGCCGGCTCGACAGACCCTTCTTCGATTCGGATCACGAGATCGAGGCGCGCACCGGCGCGCGCATTCCGGTCATCTTCGAACTCGAGGGCGAGTCCGGCTTCCGCGACCGCGAGGCGCAGATGATCGCCGAGCTCACGCAACGCGAGAACGTCGTGCTCGCGACGGGCGGCGGCGCGATCCTGCGCCCCGAGAACCGCAAGCTGCTTCACGAACGCGGCCTTGTCGTCTATCTGCGCGCGAATCCGCACGATCTCTGGCTGCGCACCCGCAAGGACAAGAACCGCCCGTTGTTGCAAACCGACGATCCGAAAGCCAAGCTCGAGGCGCTGTACGACGCGCGCGATCCGCTCTACCGCGAATGCGCGCACTTCGTCATCGAAACCGGGCGGCCGTCCGTCAACGGGCTCGTCAACATGGTGCTGATGCAGCTCGAAATGGCGGGCATCGTCGCCAAGCCACTACAAGCATGATTACCGTCAATGTCGACCTGGGCGAGCGCGCCTATCCGATCCACATCGGCGCCGGTCTGATCGGCCGCACCGAGCTTTTCGCGCCGTACATCGCCGGCGCGTCCGTCACGATCGTCACGAACGCCACCGTCGATCCGCTCTACGGCGACACGCTGCGCGCGGCGCTCGCGCCGCTCGGCAAGCGCGTGTCGACCGTCGTCCTGCCCGACGGCGAAGCGTACAAGAACTGGGAAACCCTCAATCTGATCTTCGACGGCCTGCTCGAGCAGCACGCCGATCGCAAGACGACGCTCGTCGCGCTGGGCGGCGGCGTGATCGGCGACATGACGGGCTTCGCGGCCGCATGCTACATGCGCGGCGTGCCGTTCATCCAGGTGCCGACGACGCTCTTGTCGCAGGTCGATTCGTCGGTCGGCGGCAAGACGGGCATCAACCACCCGCTCGGCAAGAACATGATCGGCGCGTTCTATCAGCCGCAGGCGGTGATCGCCGACATCGCCGCGCTGTCGACGCTGCCCGATCGCGAGCTTGCCGCGGGCGTCGCCGAGATCATCAAGACGGGCGCGATCGCCGACGCCGCATTCTTCGACTGGATCGAAGCGAACGTCGGCGCGCTGAACCGCCGCGATCCCGATGCGCTCGCGCATGCGGTCAAGCGCTCGTGCGAGATCAAGGCGGGCGTCGTCGCGGCGGACGAGCGCGAGGGCGGCCTGCGCGCGATCCTCAATTTCGGCCATACGTTCGGGCACGCGATCGAGGCGGGGCTCGGCTACGGCGAGTGGCTGCACGGCGAGGCGGTCGGCTGCGGAATGGTGATGGCGGCCGATCTGTCGGTGCGCGTCGGCCATCTCGACGAAGCGTCGCGCGCGCGGCTGCGCCGCGTCGTCGAGGCCGCGCGCCTGCCGACGCGCGCGCCGGATCTCGGCGATGCGCGCTACGTCGAGCTGATGCGCGTCGACAAGAAGGCCGAGGCGGGCGCGATCAAGTTCATACTGCTCAAGCGCTTCGGCGAGACGATCATGACCCCGGCGCCGGACGACGCCGTCTTCGCGACACTGGCGGCAACCATCCGGTAAGCGCGATACGGGCCGATCCGGCGCAATTGACGTGGAGGACACGACACGGTGAGCGAAATACCCGGCGGCAGCATCCCGCGTGAAACCCGCGACGCGCGACCCGCGCGCGCGGGCGGCGAGCAGGCGATCCCCGCCCCCGCGCCGACCACCGCCGCGCTCGAAGCGCATCTCGCGCCGTACGCGGCGCACGCATCGCAATCGCGCGGCCGGCGCCATCCCGAGCCGCCGCCCGCGGCGCGCACCGAATTCCAGCGCGATCGCGACCGCATCGTGCATTCCACCGCATTCAGGCGCCTCGAATACAAGACGCAGGTCTTCGTGAACCACGAGGGCGACCTGTTCCGCACGCGTCTCACGCACAGCCTCGAAGTCGCGCAGATCGCCCGGTCCGTCGCGCGCAACCTGCGCCTGAACGAAGACCTCGTCGAAGCGATCTCGCTCGCGCACGATCTCGGCCATACGCCGTTCGGCCATGCGGGGCAGGATGCGCTCAACGCGTGCATGCGCGACTACGGCGGCTTCGAGCACAACCTGCAGAGCCTTGCCGTCGTCGACGAGCTCGAGGAGCATTACGGCGCGTTCAATGGGCTGAACCTGTGCTTCGAGACGCGCGAAGGCATCCTCAAGCACTGCTCGCGCGAGAACGCGCGCAAGCTCGGCGAGCTCGGCGAGCGATTCCTGCAGGGCCGCCAGCCGTCGCTCGAGGCGCAACTCGCGAACATCGCGGACGAAATCGCATACAACAATCACGACGTCGACGACGGCCTGCGCTCGGGCCTCATCACGATCGAGCAGCTCGCCGAGGTCGAGCTGTGGCAGCGCCATTACGAGGCCGCGCTCGCCGAGTATCCGCATCTCGAAGGTCGCCGTCTCGTGCACGAGACGGTGCGCCGGATCATCAACACGCTGATCGTCGATCTGATCGACGCGACGACGCGCAATCTCGCGCGCCACGCGCCGGCGTCGCTCGACGACGTGCGCGCGGCGCCGCCCCTCGTTGCGCATGGCGAGCCGATCGCCGCGCAGGCGGCGGCGCTCAAGCGCTTCCTGTTCAAGAACCTGTACCGCCACTACCGCGTGATGCGGATGGCGAGCAAGGCGCAGCGGGTCGTCGCCGGCCTCTTCAACGCGTTCACGAGCGACCCGCGCCTGCTGCCGCCCGACTATCAGGCGGCGGACGTCGCGCACCAGCCGCGCCTCGTCGCGCACTACATCGCCGGCATGACCGATCGCTTCGCGCTGAAAGAGTATCAACGCTTGTTTGTCATGGACGAAAACTAGACTGTCCGGCTTGCCGCGTTCGGCGCGTGTTGCCCGGACCGAGGAGAAAAGGAGAGAGGTCGATGAAATACAAGACGCTGGTTCGCTCGCTCGCGTTCGGGGGCGCGCTTTGGTTCGGCGCGCAGCAGGCGGCGTGCGCCGCCACCGAGATCCAGTTCTGGCATGCGATGGAGGCGGCGCTCGGCGAGCGCGTGAACGAGATCGCCGCGCAGTTCAACGCGTCGCAAAGCGACTACAAGATCGTGCCGGTCTTCAAGGGCACCTACGACCAGGCGCTCGCGGCGGGCATCGCCGCGTACCGCAGCGGCGACGCGCCGGCGATCCTGCAGGTGTACGAAGTGGGCACGGCCACGATGATGCAGGCGAAGAAGGCGGTGCTGCCCGTGTCCGACGTGTTCCGCCAGGCGGGCGTGCCGCTCGACGAGAAGGCGTTCGTGCCGACGATCGCGAGCTACTACAGCGACGCGAAGACGGGCCGCCTCGTGTCGATGCCGTTCAATAGCTCGACGCCCGTGCTGTATTACAACAAGGACGCGTTCAGGAAGGCGGGCCTCGATCCGGACCAGCCGCCGAAGACGTGGGCCGACGTGAAGGCCGACGCGGAAAAGCTGAAGAAGGCGGGTTACGCGTGCGGCTACACGACGGGCTGGCAGGGCTGGATCCAGCTCGAGAACTACAGTGCGTGGCATGGCCTGCCGTTCGCGACGCGCAACAACGGCTTCGACGGCGCCGACGCGACGCTCGACTTCAACAAGCCGCAGCAGATCGCGCACATCCGGTTCCTGCAGGACATGGCGAAGGACGGCACGTTCACATATGTCGGCCGCAAGGACGAGGCGACCGCGAAGTTCTACAGCGGCGACTGCGCGATCATGACGACGTCGTCGGGCGCGCTCGCGACGATCCACAAGTATGCGAAGTTCGACTTCGGCACCGGGATGATGCCCTACGACGCGAGCGTGAAGGGCGCGCCGCAGAACGCGATCATCGGCGGCGCGAGCCTGTGGGTGCTCGCGGGCAAGGACCCGGGCACGTACAAGGGCGTCGCGAAGTTCCTCGCGTATCTGAGCTCGCCCGCGGTCGCCGCGAAGTGGCACGAGGACACGGGCTATCTGCCGGTGACGACGGCCGCGTACGATCTCGCGCGCGAGCAGGGCTTCTACGCGAAGCATCCGGGCACGGACACGGCGATCAGGCAAATGATGAACAAGCCGCCGCTGCCGTACACGAAGGGGCTGCGGCTCGGCAACATGCCGCAGATCCGCACGATCGTCGACGAGGAGCTCGAGCAGGTGTGGGCGCAGAAGAAGACGCCGAAGGCGGCGCTCGATTCCGCCGCCGCGCGCGGCGACGAGTTGCTGCGCCGCTTCGAGAAGTCGGGCGGCTGAGCTTGCGCCGCCGGCGCGCGTTCTCGCCGGCGCCGCCCGTTCGCTCGCGAAACCGCGCGCGAGAACGGGTCGCGCCGGCGGCCGCGCCCGGCACATTCGTCTGACGTCCGTCCGTTCGGAATCCTGCCGATGACACCCCATCCCCGTTTCGGCGCGAGCGCGTTGCCGTACCTGCTCGTCGCGCCGCAGCTCGCGATCACCGCGATCTTCTTTCTCTGGCCGGCGGGCGTCGCGCTCTGGCAGTCGACGCAAATGCAGGACGCGTTCGGCACGTCGAGCGAGTTCGTCGGCTTCGCGAATTTCACGCGTCTGTTTGCCGATCCGCTCTACATCGATTCGTTCAGGACGACGCTCGTGTTCAGCGCGAGCGTGACCGTCTGCGGGCTCGCCGTGTCGCTGCTGCTCGCCGCGTGCGCCGACCGCGTGATCCGCGGCGCTCGCGCGTACCGCACGCTCCTCATCTGGCCGTACGCGGTCGCGCCGACGATCGCCGCGGTGCTGTGGGCGTTCCTGTTCAATCCGAGCATCGGCGTGATCACGTATGCGCTCGCGCGCTTCGGCATCGTCTGGAATCACGCGCTCAACGGCGGCGAGGCGCTGCTGCTCGTCGTGATCGCGTCGGTGTGGAAGCAGGTCAGCTACAACTTCCTGTTCTTTTACGCAGGACTGCAGGCGATTCCGCGTTCGCTGATCGAGGCGGCCGCGATCGACGGCGCGGGCCCCGTGCGACGCTTCTTTCACATCGCGCTGCCGCTTTTGTCACCGACGAGCTTCTTCCTGCTCGTCGTCAATCTCGTCTACGCGTTCTTCGACACGTTCCCGGTGATCGACGCCGCAACCGCGGGCGGCCCCGGGCAAAGCACGAAGACGCTGATCTACAAGATCTATGCGGAAGGCTTCCAGGGGCTCGACATCGGCAGCTCGGGCGCGCAATCGGTCGTGCTGATGGTGATCGTCGTCGCGCTGACGGTCGTCCAGTTCCGCTTCGTCGAGCGCAGGGTGCAATACGCATGATCGAGAATCGCAAGGGTTTCGACCTGTTCTGCCACGCGGTGCTGATCGCGGGCATCGCGGTCATCGTGTTCCCGGTGTACGTCGGGTTCTGCGCGGCGACGATGAACGCGCGCGAAGTGTTCACGGTGCCGCTGTCGCTCGTGCCGAGCACGCATCTCGTCGAGAACGTCGCCGCGATCTGGCGGCGCGGCAGCGGCGGGATGACGACGCCGTTCGGCACGCTGCTCGTCAACAGCATCGTGATGGCGCTCGTGATCGCGGCGGGCAAGATCGCGGTGTCGATCCTGTCCGCGTACGCGATCGTCTATTTCCGCTTTCCGTTGCGCAATACGGCGTTCTGGCTGATCTTCGTCACGCTGATGCTGCCCGTCGAGGTGCGGATCTTCCCGACCGTGCAGGTGGTGTCGACGCTGCATCTGACGAACAGCTACGCGGGCCTCACGCTGCCCCTCATCGCGTCGGCGACGGCGACCTTCCTGTTCCGGCAGTTCTTCATGACGCTGCCCGACGAACTCGTCGACGCCGCGCGCATCGACGGCGCGGGGCCGCTGCGCTTCTTCTGGGACGTCGTGCTGCCGCTGTCGAAGACGAGCATCGCCGCGCTTTTCGTGATCACGTTCATCTACGGCTGGAACCAGTATCTTTGGCCGATCCTGATCACGACCGACGCGTCGCTGACGACGGCCGTGGTCGGCATCAAGTCGATGATCGCGAGCGGCGACGCTGCGACCGAGTGGCATCTCGTGATGGCGGCGACGCTCGTCGCGATGCTGCCGCCGCTCGTCGTCGTGCTCGCGATGCAGCGCTGGTTCGTGCGCGGTCTCGTCGATTCGGAAAAATGAAACGCAACCTGGAGGAAGTCCAAGCATGGCCGCGCTGAGCTTGAAGGGCGTCAGGAAAAGTTACGACGGCGCGCAGTACGTGCTGCACGGGATCGACGTCGACATCGCCGACGGCGAGTTCGTCGTGCTCGTCGGGCCGTCGGGCTGCGGGAAATCGACGCTGCTGCGGATGATCGCCGGCCTCGAGACGGTGACGGAAGGCGAGATCGCGATCGGCGGGCGGGTCGTCAACGCGCTCGAGCCGAAGGATCGCGACATTGCGATGGTGTTCCAGAACTACGCGCTGTATCCGCACATGACGGTCGCGCAGAACATGGGCTACGGGCTCAAGATCCGCGGCGTCGAACGCGCGCTGATCGACGCGCGCGTGCAGGCGGCCGCGCAGATCCTCGAGCTCGGGCCGCTCTTCGCGCGGCGCCCGCGCGAGCTGTCGGGCGGCCAGCGGCAGCGCGTCGCGATGGGGCGCGCGATCGTCCGCGAGCCGTCGGTGTTCCTGTTCGACGAGCCGCTGTCGAATCTCGACGCGAAGCTGCGCGTGCAGATGCGTCTCGAAATCCAGCGGCTGCACGCGCGCCTCGCGACGACGAGCGTCTACGTGACGCACGACCAGATCGAGGCGATGACGCTCGCGCAGCGCGTGATCGTGATGAATCGCGGCTATGCGGAGCAGATCGGCGCGCCCGTCGACGTGTACGAGAAACCGGCGACGACGTTCGTCGCGAGTTTCATCGGCTCGCCGGCGATGAACCTGCTGCACGGGCGGCTGTCGGAAGACGGCGCGACGTTTGACGTCGCCGACGGCCCCCGGCTGCCGGTCGCGGGCGCGGCGGGCGCGGGCCGCGAGATCGCGCCCGGGCGCGAATGGGTCCTCGGCGTGCGGCCCGAGCACATGACGCCGCAGCCCGGCGCGGCGCTCGCGACGCTCGCCGTCGATTCGTGCGAGCTGCTCGGTGCGGACAATCTCGCGCACGGCCGCTGGGGCGCGCGCGACGTCGCGGTGCGGTTGCCGCACGCGATGCGCCCGTCGCGCGGCGAGACGCTGCCCGTCGCGCTGCCCGCGCAGCATCTGCATTTCTTCGATCCGGCGACGGGCAAGCGCGCCGGCTGATTCGAATCCCCGAGCCCCCGGCTCACCGTTTCCGACGAGATTGCGATGACGATCCTGCGAACCTGGCCTTATCCGCGCGTGGTCGCGCACCGCGGCGGCGGCGCGCTGGCCCCCGAGAACACGCTCGCCGCGCTCGATGCGGGCGCGCGCTACGGGCACAAGATGGTCGAATTCGACGCGAAGCTGTCGGCGGACGGCGTCGCGTTCCTGCTGCACGACGACACGGTCGAGCGCACGTCGAACGGCGCGGGCGCCGCGTGCGACATGCGCTACGCGGCGCTCGCCGCGCTCGACGCCGGCGCGTGGTACGACGCGCGCTTCTCGGGCGAGCGGATGCCGACGCTCGCGCAGGCGGCGGCGCGCTGCCTCGCGCTCGGCCTCGCGGCGAACGTCGAGATCAAGCCGTGCCCGGAGCGCGACGAGGAAACGGGCCGCGCCGTCGCGGCTCAGGCGGCCGAGCTTTGGCGCGACGCCGCCGTGCCGCCGCTGTTGTCGTCGTTTTCGGCGGTGGCGCTCGGCGCGGCGCGCGAGGCCGCGCCGGCGCTGCCGCGCGGGGTGCTGTACGAGGAAATTCCGGCGGACTGGCTGGAGGAGACGCAGCGGCTCGGCTGTGTGTCGCTGCACGCGCATCACGCGCAATTCAACGAGGCGCTCGTGCGCGACGTGAAAGCGTCGGGGCTGCGCATTCTTGCGTACACGGTAAACGAACCCGCACGGGCGCGCGAGCTCGCGGATTGGGGCGTGGACCTCATTTGCACGGACCGGATCGACCTGATCGGCGCGGACTTCGCCGATCGGGAAGGATGAAACCGGCGTTTTGCGCGCCGCGCGCGAACGAAATCGCTCCGGCGAGAGCCCGCCGGAGCAGGAGGCGACAGCCACCTCGTAACCTCAAGAAAATTCCGCTACAAATTGCAGCGGAATTAACCATTCCCCAAATATTCGACTACGCTTAGAAACGGTAGCCGATGTTCAGGTAGGTCACGATCGGATTCAGCGTGATCTTCGCTTGCGAAGTCTGCGTGAGCGTGCCGATCAGCGTTGGGCGCTGCGTCGTCAGCGTGGCCGTCAGGCTGACGGGGATGTACGACACCGACAGCCCGCCGAACCAGTGATCGGTGAAGTTGTAGGTGAAGCCCGCGTTGATGACGGGCGCCCACTGATTGCTGGTCGTCACGCTCGTCGGGCCGCCGAGCGCGCCGCGCTCGAATGCGGTGTTCGTGATCTTCGCGCCGGTGAACCAGATGTACGAGGCGCCGATGCCGACGTAGGGCCGGAATTTCGCCTTCGCGTCATTGAAGTAGTACTTGAGGAGGAGCGCCGGGCTCCATTGGTAAGCATGACCGAGCACGCCGAACTGTTCGAGCGAGCCTTTGCCGTTCAGATTGAACCTTGGCGGGATCCCGGCGACCAATTCAGTGGCGATGTGATCCGTCAGGAAGTAGCCGGCGGCGAAGCCGATGGTGTCCGCATTGTCGATGCCCGCGCCCGTGTTGGGCACCTCATGATTGACCGGCGTGCCGCCCACGTTCATGACCTTGAGCGGATCGCTGCTGTCCTGTGGGGCGAGATGGAACCAGCCGTTCGTCACGTAGAAGCTGCCTGCGGATTGCGCGTGCGCTGCCGTTGCGGCTGCCGCGAAAGCGAGCGCAGCGGCCCCCGTAATGGCCATTTTTTGTTTCATCCTTAGTCTCCTCCGATTAAAGGCGTGCTCATTATGACTACGGCGTTTCAAACAGGACAGAGTTGTAAGCTAGAACGTTTTCCCTAGAATTCGCACGACCGTGCGTATTCCCGCGCCGCGGCGGGCTTTGGCGCGGATGCACTTGTACGGGCCTTCGGGTATTTCCTAACGCGATCAAACGGACATTCAGCATGGCACGGCTAGCACGACTTTACGTTCCCGATCAGCCGCAGCACGTGATTTTACGCGGCCTCGATCAGCAACCGGCGTTCGTCGACGACCAGGATTACGAACTATTCATCGACTGCCTGAAGGCGGCGGCGCGCGATCATCATCTGGCGGTGCATGCATACGTGCTGCTGCCGCGCCAGGTCCAGCTCCTCGTGACGCCGAGCGACGAGGCGAGCCTGCCGAAGGCGATGCAGGCCGTCGGCCGGCGCTACGTCGCGCATTTCAACCGGCGCTACTCGCGGCGCGGCACGCTGTGGGAAGGGCGTTATCGCGCGACCGTCATCGAGGGCGAGCGCTATTTCCTGCTCGCGAGCCGCGTCGTCGAGATGAGCCCCGTGCGCGCGCAGCTCGTGACGAGCGCGGACGCGTACCGCTGGTCGAGCTATCGGCACCACGTCGGCCTCACCGTCGACAGCCTGATCACCGACCACCCGCTCTACTGGGCGCTCGGCAACACGCCGTTCGAGCGGCAGCGCGCGTACAAGGAGCTGTGCGAGCAGCCGCTCGACGAGCGCCAGGCCGACCAGCTCCAGCAGGCGACGCTGAAGGGCTGGGTGCTGGGCGGCGAGACCTACCGCGAATGGGCGGCGCGCACGGCGAACCGGCGCGTGTCGCCGCTGCCGCGCGGGCGGCCCCGCAAGGTGCGCGAGAACACGCCGCCCATCCAGCAGTGAGCGCGCCGGCGGCGGACGCGAAGCGGCATCCGGGGATGCCGCTTGTTTTTGCTCCATTTTGATACGACCCCAATAAAAAGAAGTGATCGTGCACCAAGTTTGTAATTGGGGTTCGACCATTGGGATTTATTTGCTATTCCCTTGATTCGTCGCGTATATTCCGAATTCCGGCAGTCGCAGGCCCACCCGCTCCTGCCCGGCCGGCCACGTCGCGATCCACACGAAGGGGGACGACGGGCAACAAGCAAATGGTTTCAACGGCCGCGAGGCCCCCTTTCCGACGGTGTCCCCATGATCGACCACCAGCAGCCGAAGAGCGCGCTTCCCGCCGCGCAAGGTCTGTACGACCCGCAAAACGAGCACGACGCCTGCGGCGTCGGCTTCGTCGCTCACATCAAGGGCAAGAAGAGCCACGAAATCATCGAGCAGGGTCTGAAGATCCTCGAGAACCTCGATCACCGCGGCGCGGTCGGCGCCGATCCGCTGATGGGCGACGGCGCGGGCATCCTGATCCAGATTCCGGAAGCGTTCTACCGCGAGGAGATGGCGAAGCAGGACGTGACGCTGCCGCCCGCCGGCGAATATGGGGTCGGGATGATCTTCCTGCCGAAGGAAAGCGCATCGCGGATCGCGTGCGAGCAGGAGCTCGAGCGCACGGTGAAGGCGGAAGGCCAGGTCGTGCTCGGCTGGCGCGACGTGCCGGTCGACCACGCGATGCCGATCTCCCCCACGGTGAAGGGGAGCGAGCCCGTGATCCGCCAGATCTTCATCGGCCGCGGCAAGGACGTGATGGTGACGGATGCGCTCGAGCGCAAGCTCTACGTGATCCGCAAGACGGCGAGCCACCGGATCCAGGCGCTCAAGCTCAAGCACGGCAAGGAATACTTCGTGCCGTCGATGTCGGCGCGCACGGTCGTCTACAAGGGCCTGCTGCTCGCGGGCCAGGTCGGCGTGTACTACCGCGATCTGCAGGACGAGCGCGTCGTGTCGGCGCTCGCGCTCGTGCACCAGCGTTTCTCGACGAACACGTTCCCCGCGTGGGAGCTCGCGCACCCGTACCGGATGATCGCGCACAACGGCGAAATCAACACGGTCAAGGGCAACGTCAACTGGCTGAACGCGCGCACCGGCGCGATCGCGTCGCACGTGCTCGGCGACGACCTGCCGAAGCTGTGGCCGCTGATCTATCCGGGCCAGTCCGATACCGCATCGTTCGACAACTGCCTCGAACTGCTCGTGATGGCGGGCTACCCGCTCGTGCACGCGGTGATGATGATGATTCCCGAAGCGTGGGAGCAGCACACGCTGATGGACGACAACCGCCGCGCGTTCTACGAATACCACGCCGCGATGATGGAGCCGTGGGACGGCCCCGCCGCGATCGCGTTCACCGACGGCCGCCAGATCGGCGCGACGCTCGACCGCAACGGTCTGCGTCCGGCGCGCTACGTCATCACCGACGACGATCTCGTGATCATGGCGTCGGAAGCCGGCGTGCTGCCGATTCCCGAATCGAAGATCGTCAAGAAGTGGCGTCTGCAGCCGGGCAAGATGTTCCTGATCGACATGGAGCACGGCCGGATCATCGACGACAAGGAGCTGAAGGACAACCTCGCGAACGCGAAGCCGTACAAGAGCTGGATCGACGCGGTGCGCATCAAGCTCGACGAGATCGAGCCGGAGGACGAGGACGTCGCCGCCGAGCGCCGCTCGTCGGCCGTGCTGCTCGACCGCCAGCAGGCGTTCGGCTATACGCAGGAAGACCTGAAGTTCCTGATGGCGCCGATGGCGCAGCAGGGCGAGGAGGCGGTCGGCTCGATGGGCAACGATTCGCCGCTCGCCGTCATGTCGAACAAGAACAAGACGCTCTATCACTACTTCAAGCAACTGTTCGCGCAGGTCACGAACCCGCCGATCGACCCGATCCGCGAGAACATGGTGATGTCGCTCGTGTCGTTCATCGGCCCGAAGCCGAACCTGCTCGACACGAACAACATCAACCCGCCGATGCGCCTCGAAGTGTCGCAGCCCGTGCTCGACTTCAAGGACATCGCGAAGATCCGCTCGATCGATCGCTACACGGGAGGCAAGTTCAGCGCCTACGAGCTGAACATCTGCTATCCGGTCGCCTGGAACAAGGAAGGCATCGAGGCGCGCCTCGCTTCGCTGTGCGCGGAAGCCGTCGACGCGGTGAAGTCGGGCTACAACATCCTGATCGTGTCTGACCGCAAGACGGACGCCGAGAACGTCGCGATCCCGGCGCTCCTCGCGACGTCGGCGATCCACACGCACCTCGTGCAGCAGGGCCTGCGCACGAGCACGGGCCTCGTCGTCGAGACGGGCTCCGCGCGCGAGACGCACCACTTCGCGCTGCTCGCCGGCTACGGCGCGGAGGCCGTGCATCCGTACCTGGCGATGGAAACGCTCGCGAAGATGGCGCAGGGGCTGTCGGGCGACCTGTCGCCGGAGAAGGCGATCTACAACTTCACGAAGGCGGTCGGCAAGGGGCTGCAGAAGGTGATGTCGAAGATGGGCATCTCCACGTACATGTCGTACACCGGCGCGCAGATCTTCGAGGCGCTCGGCCTCGCGACCGATCTCGTCGAGAAGTACTTCAAGGGCACGGCGTCGAAGGTGGGCGGCATCGGCCTGTTCGAAGTGGCCGAGGAAGCGATCCGCCTGCACCGCGACGCGTTCGGCGACAACCCGGTCCTCGCCGATATGCTCGACGCGGGCGGCGAGTATGCGTTCCGCGTGCGTGGCGAAGACCACATGTGGACGCCCGATTCGATCGCGAAGCTGCAGCACGCGACGCGCGGCAACTCGTACCAGACGTACAAGGAATATGCGCACCTGATCAACGATCAGACGAAGCGCCACATGACGCTGCGTGGCCTGTTCGAATTCAAGGTCGATCCGATGAAGGCGATTCCGATCGACGAAGTCGAGCCGGCGAAGGAGATCGTCAAGCGCTTCGCGACGGGCGCGATGTCGCTCGGCTCGATCAGCACCGAGGCGCACACGACGCTCGCGATCGCGATGAACCGGATCGGCGGCAAGTCGAACACGGGCGAAGGCGGCGAGGACGAGAACCGCTATCGCAACGAGCTGCGCGGCATTCCGATCAAGGTCGGCGACACGCTGAAATCGGTGATCGGCGACGAGATCGTGCGCGACATCCCGCTGAAGGAGGGCGATTCGCTGCGCTCGAAGATCAAGCAGGTCGCGTCGGGCCGCTTCGGCGTGACGGCCGAGTATCTCGCGTCGGCCGACCAGATCCAGATCAAGATGGCGCAGGGCGCGAAGCCGGGCGAAGGCGGCCAGTTGCCGGGCCACAAGGTGTCCGAATACATCGGCAAGCTGCGCTACTCGGTGCCGGGCGTCGGCCTCATCTCGCCGCCGCCGCACCACGACATCTACTCGATCGAGGATCTCGCGCAACTGATCCACGATCTGAAGAACGTCAATCCGGTCGCGAGCATCTCGGTGAAGCTCGTGTCGGAAGTGGGCGTCGGCACGGTCGCGGCGGGCGTCGCGAAGGCGAAGGCCGATCACGTCGTGATCGCGGGCCACGACGGCGGCACGGGCGCATCGCCGCTGTCGTCGGTCAAGCACGCGGGCACGCCGTGGGAGCTCGGCCTCGCCGAGACGCAGCAGACGCTCGTGCTGAACCGCCTGCGCGGGCGCATCCGCGTGCAGGCCGACGGCCAGATGAAGACGGGCCGCGACATCGTGATCGGCGCGCTGCTCGGCGCGGACGAATTCGGCTTCGCGACGGCGCCGCTCGTCGTCGAAGGCTGCATCATGATGCGCAAGTGCCATCTGAACACGTGCCCGGTCGGCGTCGCGACGCAGGACCCGGTGCTGCGCGCGAAGTTCTCGGGCCAGCCCGAGCACGTCGTCAACTACTTCTTCTTCGTCGCCGAGGAAGCGCGCGAGATCATGGCGCAGCTCGGCATCGCGAAGTTCGACGATCTCGTCGGCCGCGCCGATCTGCTCGACATGCGCCGCGGCGTCGCGCACTGGAAGGCGAAGGGCCTCGACTTCTCGCGCGTGTTCTACCAGCCGGAAGGCTGCGAGGGCATCGCGCACCGTCACGTCGAATCGCAGGAGCACGGCCTCGAGCGCGCGCTCGACCACGTGCTGATCGAGAAGGCGAAGGCCGCGATCGAGAGCGGCGAGCACGTGTCGTTCATCCAGCCGGTGCGCAACGTGAACCGCACGGTCGGCGCGATGCTCTCCGGTGCGATCGCGAAGAAGCACGGCCACGACGGCCTGGCCGACGACGCGGTCCACATCCAGTTGAAGGGCACGGCGGGCCAGAGCTTCGGCGCGTTCCTCGCGAAGGGCGTGACGCTCGACCTCGTCGGCGACGGCAACGACTACGTCGGCAAGGGCCTGTCGGGCGGCCGGATCATCATCCGCCCGACCAACGATTTCCGCGGCAAGTCCGAGGAGAACATCATCTGCGGCAACACGGTGATGTACGGCGCGCTCGAAGGCGAGGCGTTCTTCCGCGGCGTCGCGGGCGAGCGCTTCTGCGTGCGCAACTCGGGGGCGACGGCGGTCGTCGAGGGCACGGGCGATCACGGCTGCGAATACATGACGGGCGGCACGGTCGTCGTGCTCGGCGAGACGGGCCGCAACTTCGCGGCCGGCATGTCGGGCGGGCTCGCGTACGTGTACGACCCGGAAGGCACGTTCTCCGCGAAGTGCAACAAGTCGATGGTCGCGCTCGATCCTGTGCTGCAGCAGGCCGAGCAGGAGCGCACGGTCGATCCCGCGCTCTGGCATGGCGGCGCGACGGACGAAGCGCTGCTCAAGGGGCTCGTCGAGCGCCACTTCCAGTTCACTGGCTCGCCGCGCGCGAAGTCGCTGCTCGAGAACTGGGATGCGGCGCGCCGCCAGTTCGTGAAGGTGTTCCCGCACGAATACAAGCGCGCGCTCGGCGAAATCGGCGCGAAGAAAGCGGGCGAGGTGCTCGCCGCCTGACGCAACGCGGCTCGACGACATAGCGAACGCGCCCGTCCGAAGCGGCGGGCGCGGGTCCCCCTTACCCGATTCAACAGATTCAGAAGAGAACCTCATGGGCAAGATCACCGGTTTTCTGGAGTACGAGCGCCGTCACGAGGCGTACGAAGCGCCGCTCACGCGCGTGAAGCACTACAAGGAATTCGTCGCGGCGTTGACCGACGAGGACGCGAAGATCCAGGGCGCGCGCTGCATGGATTGCGGCATTCCGTTCTGCAACAACGGCTGTCCCGTCAACAACATCATTCCGGACTTCAACGATCTCGTGTATCGCCAGGACTGGCGGCAGGCGATCGACGTGCTGCACTCGACGAACAACTTCCCCGAGTTCACGGGCCGCATCTGCCCGGCGCCGTGCGAGGCGGCGTGCACGCTCGGGATCAACGACGATCCGGTCGGCATCAAGTCGATCGAGCACGCGATCATCGACAAGGCGTGGGCGCAAGGCTGGGTCGCGCCGCAGCCCGCCGCGCACAAGACGGGCAAGAAGGTCGCGGTGGTAGGCTCCGGCCCCGCGGGCCTCGCCGCCGCGCAGCAGCTCGCGCGCGCGGGCCACGACGTGACGGTGTTCGAGAAGAACGACCGGATCGGCGGCCTGCTGCGCTACGGGATTCCCGACTTCAAGCTCGAGAAGTGGCTGATCGACCGCCGGATGCGCCAGATGGAAGCGGAAGGCGTGACGTTCCGCACGAGCGTGTTCATCGGCCGCGATCCGCTGCCCGAGACGATCGGCAACATGGCGAAGGAGACGATTTCGCCCGAGACGCTGAAGGACGAATTCGACGCGGTCGTGATCACGGGCGGCTCGGAGACGCCGCGCGATTTGCCGGTGCCGGGCCGCGAGCTCGCCGGCATCCATTTCGCGATGGAGTTCCTGCCGCAGCAGAACCGCGTGAACGCGGGCGACAAGGTGGCCGATCAACTGCTCGCGAAGGGCAAGCACGTCGTCGTGATCGGCGGCGGCGACACGGGCTCGGACTGCGTCGGCACGTCGAACCGTCACGGCGCGAAGCACGTCACGCAGTTCGAGCTGCTGCCGCAGCCGCCCGAGGCGGAGAACAAGCCGCTCGTGTGGCCGTACTGGCCGATCAAGCTGCGCACGTCGTCGTCGCATGAGGAAGGCTGCGAGCGCGACTGGGCGGTCGCGACGAAGCGTTTCGAAGGCAGGAACGGCAAGGTCGAGAAGCTGATCGCGGTGCGCGTCGCGTGGGTCGACGGCAAGATGCAGGAAGTGCCGGATTCGGAGTTCGAGATCAAGGCCGATCTCGTGCTGCTCGCGATGGGCTTCACGCAGCCGGCCGCGCCCGTGCTCGACGCGTTCGGCGTCGCGAAGGACGCGCGCGGCAACGCGCGTGCGGGCACCGAGGGCGATCGCGCGTACTACACGTCGGTCGACAAGGTGTTCGCGGCGGGCGACATGCGCCGCGGCCAGTCGCTTGTCGTCTGGGCGATCCGCGAAGGCCGCCAGTGCGCGCGCTCGGTCGACGCGTACCTGATGGGCAGCTCGGAGTTGCCGCGCTGAGCGGGCGGCATTCGCCAGAACGTCGTTTCGACGAACCGGGCGTCCTGCGGGCGCCCGGTTTTTTTGTGCGCGGACGCTTTGCCGCGACGCGCATCGCGAGCATCGTGCGACACGCGTCGCCCTCGGCGGCATCCTTTCATTTTTCTCCCGAAAAATTTCATTTTGTAAGAGTCGGTGCAACCTGTCATATCATGTCGGCCCTTGGCCGGCCGTGACCGGAATCAATACATAATTCGACCCTAAATCAGGAGATGATGGATGGAAGGCTTTGCGCACGCGATGATCGACGGGATCAACGCCATTCTCTGGAATTACGTGCTGATCGCGCTGCTGCTCGGCGCCGGCGCGTGGTTCACGCTGCGCTTCAGGATGATCCAGTTGCGCGCGCTGTTTCTCAGCATGCGCCTCGTCGGCAGCAAGGGCGAACCTGGCAGCATCTCGTCGTTCCAGGCGTTCGCGACCGGGCTCGCGAGTCGCGTCGGCACGGGCAACATCGCGGGCGTCGCGGTCGCGATGACGGTGGGCGGCCCAGGCGCGATCTTCTGGATGTGGGCGACGGCGCTCGTCGGGATGTCGTCCGCGTTCGTCGAGGCGACGCTCGCGCAAATCTTCAAGGTGTCGCATCATGACGGCACGTATCGCGGCGGTCCCGCGTACTACATCCAGATCGGGTTGCGCTCGCGCGGCTTCGGCGTGCTGTTCTCGCTGTCGCTGATCCTCGCGTTCGGCTTCGTGTTCAACGCGGTGCAGGCGAACGCGATCGCCGAGGCATTCAACACGTCGTTCGGCGTGAGCCGCGCCGCGGTCGGGCTCGCGCTCGTCGCGCTGACGGCGCCGATCATCTTCGGCGGGATTCGCCGGATCGCGCACGTCGCGCAGGTGATCGTGCCCGTGATGGCGATCGGCTATCTCGCGCTCGCGGGCTACGCGGTCGCGACGCACATCGCGCTCGTGCCGGACATGATCGCGCTGATCGTGAAGAGCGCGTTCGGCCTCGAGCAGGCGGCGGGCGGCCTGACCGGCTACGCGGTGAGCCAGGCGGTGTCGATCGGCGTGAAGCGGGGCCTGTTCTCGAACGAGGCCGGGATGGGCAGCGCGCCGAACGCGGCCGCGACCGCGAGCACGCGGCATCCGGTCACGCAGGGGCTGATCCAGATGCTCGGCGTGTTCGTCGACACGATCGTGATCTGCAGCGCGACCGCGTTCGTGATCCTGTTGTCGGGGCAGTACGAGCCGGGCACGTCGATGGAAGGCGCGGCGCTCACGCAGCGCGCGATTTCGAGCCACGTCGGCGACTGGGGAGGCATCTACATGGCGGTGGCGATCTTTTTCCTCGCGTTTTCTTCGGTGATCGGCAACTACGCGTATGCGGAAGGCAACGTCGGATTCGTCACGAGCCGGCGCGGCGCGCTCTTCGTGTTCCGGCTCGCGGTGCTCGGGATGGTGATGTTCGGCAGCGTCGGGCAACTGCCGCTCGTGTGGGCGATGGCCGATACCAGCATGGGGCTGATGGCGCTCATCAACCTGATCGCGATTCTGATGCTCGGCAAGTACGCGCTCGCCGCGTGGTGCGATTACCAGCGTCAGCGCGCGGCGGGCGTGGCCGATCCGGTGTTCACCCGCAGGACGATTCCCGCGCTCGCGAAGGTGCTCCCGGACGACGTGTGGGGCGAGCACGGGCCGCTGCCGCAAGGCGACAGGCTCGCGGCGGGGCGCGCTTCGGGCGTCGACGCGGCTCGGGCCGCGGGGACGGCCGGCTCCGCGCGATGACGATGGCGAGCGACCGGTTGCGCTGCTTCGTCGCGCTGACGCTCGATCGGGCGTCGCGCGACGCGCTTGCCGCGCTGCCCGTCGCCGCCGGCGCGCGGCGCACGCCGCGCGACCAACTGCACGTGACGATCGCGTTCCTCGGCGCGATCGAGCGCGCGAAGAGCGAACTGCTCGGCGCGCGCATCCCCGCGCTCGCGGCGGCCGGCGCGGTGCCGCCCGTCGACGTCGAGCGCGTCGTCTGCTGGCCGAGCACCGCGCATGCGCGGCTCGTCGTCGCGGAGCTCGCGCCGCAGCCGCCATTGCTTGCGCTCGGCGAGCGGGTGGGCGGCGCGCTGCGCGCGCTCGGCCTGCCGCCCGACAGCCGCGCGTTCAGGCCGCATGTGACGATCGCGCGGTTGCCTCGCGACGCGCATCGCGTGACGATCGACGGCGCGAACGGCGCCGAGCGCCGCACGCCGCTCGCGTTGCGGTTCGAAACGCTCACGCTCTACGAGAGCGTCCTCACGCGCATGGGCGCCGAACATCGGGTGCTCGCGGCAGCGGCGCTGCCGAAGTAAGCGCCGCCCGAGCCACGCGGGCGGATTGCTTACTGCGTACGACGCGGCTGCGGCATCGTCGAGCCCGCGCATCGCGGCTTCATCGGCGGCCCATTCGGCGACACGCGCCCATCGCGCACGCCGTGCGCCTACCGCCCGCTGCCGTACCGCGCGAGCGTCAGTCCGTCGAGATCGATCTCCGGCTCGCGCCCGGCGACGAGATCCGCCACCACCTTCCCCGATCCCATCGACATCGCCCAACCGGTCGAGCCGTGGCCGACGTTCAGCCACAAGCCGTCGATGCCGGACGGGCCGAGCAGCGGCGCGCCGTCCGGCGTCATCGGCCGGCGGCCGACCCAGAACTGCGCGTCGGCGGCGCGCGCCGCATGCGGGAACCAGTCGTCGAGCACCTTCATCAGCGTGCGCAGCGCCTGCGCACGCAGCGTCGCGCGGCGGTCGCCGAGCTCGGCCGTGCCCGCGACGCGCAGCGTCGGCCCGAAGCGCGTGATCGCGGTCTTCAGCGATTCGTCCATCAAGGCGGCGCGCGGCGCTTTTTCGGCGTCGGCGATCGGCAGCGTCGCCGAATAGCCTTTGACCGGATAGAGCGGCACGCGTACGCCCACACGCGCGAGCAGCGCCGCGCTGTCGACGCCGAGCGCGACGACGATCGCGTCCGCCGCGAGCCGCTCTTCGTGCAGCTCTTTGTGCAGCTCTTCGTGCGCACGCCGCCCCGGCTGCGGGGACGACGCGTCCGCGCGGGCGATCGTCACGCCGCACGCGCGAGCGCGCTCGATCTGCAGCGCGCGTACATCGGTGCCGAAGCGGAACCGCACGCCGTTCGCCTCGCAGATCGCGCGCAACTGGCGCGTGAAGTGCGCGCAGTCGCCCGCCTCGTCGTCGGGCAGATGGAGCCCGCCGACGGGCCGCACGTTCGCCCAGCGCAGGCCGGGCTCGATGCGCGCGCATTCGTCGGCGCTCACCTCGCGATGCGCGATTCCCGCGTCGCGCAGCACCGCGAGCGCGGGCTGCGCGAGCTCGACGTCGAACGCGCTGCGAAAGAGCTGCAGATAGCCCTGGCTCGCGCCATAGTCGAACGGGTGGCGGCTGCGGAACGCGTGCAGGCAACTGCGGCTGTAGTACGCGACGCGCTGCATCCGCTGCTTGTTCACGCGGAACCGCGCGAGCTCGCATTCGCGCAGCCAGCGCGCGATCCAGCGCCATTGCGCGGGGTCGAGCGTCGGCCGGAACACGAGCGGCGACGCCGGCTCGAACAGGTACTTGAGGATCTTCGCGGGCATGCCGGGCGCGGCCCACGGCGTCACGTAGCCGGGCGCGATGATGCCGGCGTTGCCGCGGCTCGTCGCGAGCGCGACGTCGGCCTCGCGCTCGATCACGGTGACGTCGAAGCCCGCCTCGCGCAGGTGGAACGCGGTGGCGACGCCGATCACGCCGGCGCCGAGAACGATCGTATGCATGTCGGTTCGAAGCGATGCGCGCTCAATGCGCGGCGCCGGCGTGCTCGACGAGCGACTTGCCCCTCGTCTCGGGCAGCGCGAGCGCCGCGACGATCACGAGCAGGTAGCCGCCGCCCGCGACGAGGCCGATCGCCTTCACGAGCGACATCGATTGCGACAGCGAGCCGACGAGAATCGGAAAGAACGAGCCGATCCCGCGGCCGAGGTTGTAGCAGAAGCCCTGGCCCGAGCCGCGGATCGCGCCCGGATACAGCTCCGACAAGTATGCGCCGATGCCCGCGAAGATGCCCTGCACGACGATGCCGAGCGGAAAGCCGAGCAGCAGCATCGCGGCATCGGTGATCGGCAGCATCGTGTACGCCATGCCGAGCGTGAACGAGCCGACCGCGAACAGCACGAACGATGCGCGCCGCCCGATCCGGTCGGACAGGAGCGCGCCGACCAGATAGCCGCAGAACGACCCGGCGATCAGCACGATCAGATAGCCGCTCGTGTTGAATACGGATAGATGCCGGACCGTCTTCAGATAGGTCGGCAGCCAGGTCGTGATCGCGTAGTAGCCGCCGAGCATGCCGGTGCAGAGCGCGCTGCCGAAGAGCGTCGTCTTCAGGTGCGCGCGATCGAAGATCTGCAGGAAGTGCGCGCGGTCGACGCCGCGCTCGCGCGCGCGGCGGGCGGCGACGTAGATGTCGGGGTCGCTCACGTTGCGGCGGATGTAGAGAATCCACAGCGCGGGGACGATGCCGATCCAGAAGCACGCGCGCCACGCGTGCGGCTCGGGCAGCAGCGCGAAGAACGCCCAGTACAGCACGGCGGCCGCCGCCCAGCCGAACGACCAACTGCTCTGCACGGTGCCGACCGCCTTCGCGCGATGCTCGGGCGAGCGGATCGTCTCGGCCATCATGATCGTGACGACCGACCATTCGCCGCCGAAGCCGAAGCCTTGCAGCGTGCGCGTGGCGAGCAGTTGCCAGAACGAATGCGTGAAGCCGGACAGGAACGTGAACAGCGCGAACGTCGCGATCGTCCATTGCAGCACGCGCACGCGGCCGTAGCGGTCGGCGAGGATGCCGGCGAGCCAGCCGCCCACCGCGGACGAGATCAGCGAGCTCGTCGCGATCATGCCCGCTTCGCTTTTCGACATCCCCCACGCGGCGATCAGCGACGGAATCAGGAACGAGTAGATCATGAAGTCGAACGCGTCGACGGCATAGCCGCCGAAGCCCGCGTAGAGCGTGCGCCGCTCGCGCGCCGACAGCTCGTGAAACCACTGGAATGCCTGCATGCGCGCCGCTCCTCTCGCTTTCGTCGTCGTCGCGCGTTCGTCGCGCGCGATGCGGGCTATTGTACGAGCGCGGCGACGGCGGAAAAAAATGTGATCGGAGCGGCCGCGGCATCGGACGCGCGCCGCGCATCGCGATGCGGTTGCGGCGCGCGGTTGGGGACGCGTCGCGTGTGGAATGCCGAAGCCGAAGCGGCCGTACGAACCATTTCGTCAATCGGCCGGCGCGTTCGGCCGGGCGTCAACCGAGCGTCAGCCCGCCGTCGACGTGAATCACCTGCCCGGTGACGTGGCGCGCTTCGTCGGAGAGCAGAAACGCGATCAGCGCGGCAACATCGTCCGGCTCCGCGATGCGGCCGGGCGGCGTCGCCTCGTTCGCGCGCCGCCACGCGGCCGCGTTCGCCTCGCTCGGCCCGCGGTCCTTGCGCGTGTAGCCGGGGGCGACCGCGTTGACCGTCACGTGCCGCGGCGCGAGCTCGGCGGCCGCCGTCTTCACGAGCGATTCGAGCGCGGCCTTCGCGGCGGCTGTCGCCGCGAACGGCATGTCGGCGCGATAGCGGTGCGCGACGAACGAGCTGACCGCGACGATCCGCGCGCGAGACGATCGAACGAGCGCCGGCCGCGCGGCGTCCACGAGCGCCGCGAACGCGCCCGGCATCGCCGCGAACGACGCGGCGAGCGCATCGGGCGCAAGGCCCGCGAGCGGCTGACGCACCGCGTAGCCCGCATTCGCGGCAACGTGATCGAGCGCGCCGAACGCGTCGAGCGTCGCGCCGACGAGCCGCGTAGCCGCGCCGGCACAGGCGAGATCCGCGACGAACGTCGCGCATGCGGCGCCCGCTGCGCGGCATCGGTCGGCGACGGCGGCGAGCCGCTCGCGCGCGGCTTCGTCAGCGCCGCGCGCGTGCAGCATCAGCGCGGCGCCGGGTGCGGCGAGCCTCGCTGCGAGCGCCGCGCCGATCCCCGAGCCCGCGCCCGTGATCAGCGCGACCCGCGCGTGCGCGGCGCTCACGCGGCCACGCGCGCTTCGTCGCGGCGCACGTCGAGCGTCTGCTGATGGAACGACGCGACCGATTCGCGATGCGCGATGCTGACGATCGCCGCCTTCGGCAGCCGTTCGTCGAAGAGCCGGTAGAGGCGCGCCTCGTTGTCCGCGTCGAGCGCGCTCGTCGCCTCGTCGAGGAACAGGTAGTCGGGCTTGTGCAGCAGCACGCGCGCGCCCGCGAGGCGCTGCTGCTCGCCGGGCGACAGGGTGCGCGTCCAGTGGCCCGTCTCGCCGAGCCGCTCGGCGTAGTCGGCGAGACCGCACGCGCGCAACGCGTCGCGGCATGCGTCGTCGCTGAACGCGTCGACGGCCGACGGATACGCGAGCGCCGCCTTCAGCGTGCCGATCGGCAAATAGCTCTGCTGCGGAACGAACATCATCCGCGCGGCGACGGGCGCGTCGATCGCGCCGTCGCCGAACGGCCAGAGGCCCGCGAGCGCGCGCATCAGCGTGCTCTTGCCGGAGCCGGACGGCCCGCGCACGAGCCAGCGCGAGCCGGGCTCGATCGCGATGTCGCCGATCGACGCGAGCGCCGCGCCGTTCGGCAGCGCGAGCTTCAGGCCCGACGTCGTGATCTGCTGCGCGTCGACGTAGTGCAGGTTGATGCCGCCGCGCTCGGTCGCGGGCGACATCGATTCCTTCAGATGCGACGCGCCCATCACGCGCTTGAACTCGCGCAGACGGTTGACGGTCGCGCGCCACTCGGCGAGCGTGCCGTAACTGTTGATGAACCACGAGAACGAATCGCTGACGGTGCCGAACGCGCGGCTGATCTGGATCAGCACGCCGAACGTGAACGCGCCCGCGAAGTAGCGCGGCGCGGCGACCGCGATCGGAAAGAGGCTCGCGAGCTGCGCATAGAAGTTCAGCACGAACGTGAGCCGCTTCGTGTAGCGCATCACGCGCCACCAGTTTTCGCGGATACGCTGGAACAGGTTCTGCTCGTGCGAGGTCTCGACGGGCTCGCCGTTGTAGAACGCGATCTGCTCGGCGTTCTCGCGGATGCGGATCAGGCTGAAGCGGAAGTCCGCCTCGACGCGCTGCTGCTGGTAGTTTATCGACACGAGCGGATGGCCGAAGCGGTGCATCACGTACGAGCCCGCGATCGCGTAGATCATCGCGACCCACACCATGTAGCCGGGGATCGTGATCGCGTGGCCGCCGAGCGAGATCGTCGCCGCGCCGGCGATCGACCAGAGGATCGTCGCGAACGAGATCAGCGTGACGACCGTCGACAGCAGGTCGAGCGACAGCGACAGCGTCGTCGACGCGAGCGACTGCAAGTCGTCCGCGATCCGCTGGTCGGGGTTGTCGGCGAGCCGGTCGCGCTCGATCCGGTAGAAGTTGCGATCGCCGAGCCATTCGTTCAGGAAGCGCGTCGTGAGCCACTGCCGCCAGCGGAAGCCGAGCATCTGCCGCAGATACAGGCTGTACACCGCGAGGATGATGAACGCGAACGCGAGCACGGCGAACGTCATCAGCAGGCTCGGGAAGTCGCGCACATCCTTCGATTGCAGCGCGTTGTAGAACGACGCGCTCCACGAGTTGATCCGCACGTTGATCCACACGAGCGTGAGGTTGATCGCGACGATCGTGACGAGCAGTCCCCACGCGACCTTCCATTCCTCGGAGACCCAGTAGGGCTTGATGAGGCTCCACGTGGAGACCGGGGATCGGGATTGCGTCGGGTCGTCCGGGACGAGGGCGAGGGCTTGCATCGATTGAGTCATGAGCTTCCTGATATGAGGCCGGCAACGCCGGGCCAACGCGCGCGCCGCGCCCGGCGCGTGCGTTCGGCGCCGCGCGCGGCATGCGTGCCGCGGATTCTGGCGAGCATGCCTTAAACGGCGCTTAACGCCGGGAACGGCACTGGCTCGGCGCGCGGCGACGATGTCGCCCATGCGCCGGTTCCAGCGGCATTGTGCCAGCGCCGCCGCGCGGCGGGCGAATTTGCCGCAGCGCGAGGTTTGCGGCCGTTTCCGCTTTTATGGTCTAATGACCGCCGACGAAACAGGGGTGCTTTGCTGCGCGCCCCGGCCTGCCGGATCGGCAGGGCCGGATGCGCGGCGAGGCTGAGAGAGACCCTTCGCACCCGATCCGGGTAATACCGGCGCGGGAAGTTTCCGATCCCGCCGGGCCATGCCCGCCGCCGCCGTTTCGGCGAGCCGCGCGCATCACGGTCCCGGCCGGCCTCAGTCGCCGGTTTCGTCCTTTTGAGTGCGCAACTTCGCGCGTGGCGGAAGGTATCGATGACCGTGCAATCTTCAGTTCTTTTGCGTCGCTGCGAGCCGTCGGCCGCGGCGGCTTCCCCGGCTCCCGCTGCGAGCCGCTCCCCGGTGACGAACACGGCGGACGGATGCGATGAACATGCGTGCGTCTGAACCCGATTTCGCGGTGCTGGGCGGCGGCCTCGTCGGCCGTCTGATCGCGTGGCGCCTCGCGGGCGCGGGGCACCCCGTGTCGCTCTACGAGCGCGGTGACGCGGCGGGCTCGGGCTCGGCCGCGTGGATCGCGGCCGCGATGCTCGCGCCGCTCGCCGAAGCCGCGAGCGCCGAGCGCTTCATCACCGATCTCGGCGTCGCGTCGCTCGATCGGTGGCCGGGCTGGCTCGCCGAGCTGCCGGAGCCCGTGTTCTTCCAGCGCAACGGCACGCTCGTCGTCTGGCACCACGCGGACCGGGCGGAAGCGCCGCTCTTCGAGCGCCGCGTGCGCGCGAATGCGAGCGCCGAGCTGCTCGACGGCGGCCTCGTCACGCTCGCGGGCGCACAGGTCGACGCGGCCGAGCCGGCGCTCGCCGGACGCTTCGCGCACGGCCTGCTGCTGCCGCGCGAAGGCCAGCTCGACAGCCGCCAGGTGCTGCACGCGCTCGCCGCGGGCCTCGCCGAGCGCGGCGTCGACGCGCACTGGAACGTCGCCGTCGCGCCCGACGCCGCGCCTGCCGCGCGCATCACGATCGACTGCCGCGGGCTCGGCGCGAAAGCGCAGATGCCGGCGCTGCGCGGGATCCGCGGCGAAGTCGCGCGCGTGCATGCGCCCGGCATCGGCTTGACGCGCCCGGTGCGGCTGCTGCATCCGCGCTATCCGCTCTACGTCGCGCCGAAGGAGAACGATCTTTACGTGATCGGCGCGACCGAGATCGAAGGCGAGGACATGTCGCCCGTCAGCGTGCGCTCCGCGCTCGAGCTGCTGAGCGCCGCGTTCTCGGTGCATCCGGCGTTCGGCGAAGCGCGTATTCTCGAACTGAATGCGCAGTGCCGGCCGACGCTGCCCGACCATCGTCCGGCGCTCGTCTGGGACGGCGGCGCGACGCTCGCGGTCAACGGCCTGTACCGGCACGGTTTCATGATCGCGCCGGAAATCGCCGATGCCGCGGCCCGCTTCGCGCAGGCGCTCGTCGAGCGCACCGTGAAGGACGCCGACACGTTCGCCGCGTGGCGGCGCGACGCGCGCTGGCCGGCGCTGCTGCAGCACCGGGCGGCGCACGCGAGCGTGTGAGCGCCCGGCGATCCGGTCAAATCCGATCCATCGACATCGACAGCCATCATGGACATCCAGGTCAACCAACAGACGCTCTCGCTGCCCGACGGCGCGACGCTCGCCGACGCGCTCACCGCATACGGCGCGCGTCCGCCTTTCGCGGTCGCGGTCAACGGCGCGTTCGTCGCGCGCACGCAGCATGCGGCGCGCACACTCGCCGCGGGCGACAAGCTCGACATCGTGCATCCGGTCGCGGGCGGCTGACGCGCCGACGCGCGAGCATCGCCCCCGCCCCCCGTTTCCACAGGATCTTCCGATGAAGCCTCTTTCTTCTGCCGATACGCTCACGCTGCACGGCCAAACCTTCGCGAGCCGCGTGCTGCTCGGCACGTCGCGCTATCCGTCGCTGCAATCGCTGTCCGATTCGATCGCGGCCGCGCGGCCGGGCATGGTGACGGTCGCGCTGCGGCGCCAGATGAACGCCGGCGGGGCCGAGGCCGGCTTCTTCGACCTGCTCAAGCGCCACGACGTGCCGCTGTTGCCGAACACGGCCGGCTGCCAGACGGTGGCCGAGGCGGTGACGACGGCACAGATGGCGCGCGAGGTGTTCGGGACCGACTGGATCAAGCTCGAGCTGATCGGCGACGACTACACGTTGCAGCCGGACCCGATCGGCTTGATCGAGGCGGCGACGCTGCTCGTGAAGGACGGCTTCAAGGTGCTGCCGTACTGCACCGAGGATCTCGTGATGGGCCGGCGCCTGCTCGACGCCGGCTGCGAGGCGTTGATGCCGTGGGGCGCGCCGATCGGCACCGGCAAGGGCGTCGTGAACCCGTACGGGCTGCGCGTGCTGCGCGAGCGGCTGCCGGACGTGCCGCTCATCGTCGACGCGGGGCTCGGCGTGCCGTCGCATGCGTGCCAGGTGATGGAGTGGGGCTTCGACGGCGTGCTGCTGAACACGGCCGTGTCGCAGGCGACGCATCCGGAAATCATGGCGCGCGCGTTCGCGCGGGGCGTCGAGGCGGGGCGCGCGGCCTATCTCGCGGGGCCGATGGATGCGCGCGAGAGCGCGCACGCGAGCACGCCCGTCGTCGGCATGCCGTTCTGGCACCAGGACGGGAGCCACGCATGAGCGCCGCGCTGCCCGACGCGTTCTGGCCTCCCGCCGACGAGCTCACCGAAGCCGCCGAGCGGATTCGCGCGACGCTCGGCGTGTGGCCGCGGCCCGATGCGCGCACGCGAATCTGTCTCGCGCCGCCCGAGCATCCGCGTGCGGGCGACCTGTGGGTCGCGACCGCGGGCGAGGCCGGCGCGCACGCTGCGCACCTCGCGCGGCTGACCGCGGCGGGTGCGCAGGCGATCGTCATCGACGACGTGTCGGCGACGCTCCACACGGGCGCGGCGCGCCATGCGCTCGCCTCGCGCGCGCCGCTCGCCGACGACTGGATCGCGGCGCTCGCCGCCTTTCTCGATTGCGGCTTCGCCGCGCCCGACGCGCTCGTGCTCGCGCTCGCGTGGCGCGACGGCGACGAGGCGCGCGGCGACGATCCGTGGCCCGTCGAGCCGGCGCGCTTTCCGCGCGTGCTCGGCGTGCCCGCCGCGCCCGAGCCTGCGTTTGCGCCGTGCCCGCAGCGGCTCGGCCTGTATCCGGTGCTGCCGAGCGCCGAATGGGTCGAGCGCGTGCTCGACTGCGGCGTGCGGACCGCGCAGTTGCGCGTGAAGGACGCGTCGCCCGACGCGCTGCGCGCGGAGGTCGCGCGGGCCGTCGCCGCGGGCCGCCGCCATCCGGACGCGCGCGTGTTCATCAACGATCACTGGCGGCTCGCGCTCGACGCGGGCGCGTACGGCATCCACCTCGGCCAGGAGGATCTGGAGACCGCCGACCTTTGCGCGATCGCGCAGGCGGGCGTGCGGCTCGGCCTGTCGAGCCACGGCTACTACGAAATGCTCGTCGCGCTGCAATTGAAGCCGAGCTACCTCGCGCTCGGCCCGGTGTTCGCGACCGCGACGAAAGCGGTTGCCGCACCGCCGCAGGGCCTCGCGCGGCTCGCGCGCTACGCGCGCTTCGCGGGTCCGCAGGCGCCGCTCGTCGCGATCGGCGGAATCGCCGTGGACACGCTCGGCGCGGTGCTGGCGGCGGGCGTCGGCAGCGCCGCCGTCGTCAGTGCGATCACGGGCGCGGACGATTATCGGGCGGAGATTATTGCAATGCAGCAAAATTTCGCATGATAATTTGACAATCTCTGACTGGAGCGCGTGAGCGGCCTTGACGACATCATTCCGATGCAGGCCCTATAATTCGGCGTTCTGCGTATAAGGATTGTCAGCTCCGTGAGCTCCTCCTCCGAGTCCCTGCTAGAGCTTCGCGACGTCGATTTCGGCTACGGCGAGCGTCTCGTCCTGTCGAACCTGAACATGCGCTTCGCGCGCGGCCGGGTGGTCGCGGTGATGGGCGGTTCCGGCTGCGGCAAGACCACCGTGCTGCGCCTGATCGGCGGGCTCGTGCGCGCGCGCCGCGGCCAGGTGCTGTTCGACGGCGCCGACATCGGCGCGCAGACGCGCGACGGGCTGTACGCGCTGCGCCGCAAGATGGGCATGCTGTTCCAGTTCGGCGCGCTCTTCACCGACATGTCGGTGTTCGACAACGTCGCGTTCGCGCTGCGCGAGCATACCGACCTGCCCGAAGAGCTGATCCGCGATCTCGTGCTGATGAAGCTCAACGCGGTCGGCCTGCGCGGCGCGCGCGACCTGATGCCGTCCGAGGTGTCGGGCGGGATGGCGCGGCGCATCGCGCTCGCGCGCGCGATCGCGCTCGACCCGCAGCTCATCATGTACGACGAGCCGTTCGCGGGCCTCGACCCGATTTCGCTCGGCATCACCGCAAACCTGATCCGCACGCTGAACCACGCGCTCGGCGCGACGTCGATTCTCGTCACGCACGACGTGCCGGAATCGTTCGCGATCGCGGATTACGTGTACTTCCTGGCGAACGGCGGCGTGCTGGCCGAGGGCACGCCCGACGCGCTGCGCGCGTCGACCGATCCGAGCGTGCGCCAGTTCATCGACGGCGCGCCGGACGGCCCGTTCAAATTTCACTACATGAGCCAGCCGCTCGCGGCGGACTTCGGACTTGGCGGAGGGCGCAGATGATCAGCGCGATCGGGCGTTTCGTGATCGGCGGACTCGGGCGCACGGGCTATGCGACCCGGATGTTCTTGCGCGTCGTGCTCGAATTCTTTTCGCTGTTGCGGCGGCCACGGCTCGTCACGAAGCAGATCCACTTCCTCGGCAATTATTCGTTCGTGATCATCGCCGTGTCGGGCCTGTTCGTCGGCTTCGTGCTCGGCCTGCAGGGCTACTACACGCTGAACCGCTACGGCTCCGAGCAGGCGTTGGGCCTGCTCGTCGCGCTGTCGCTCGTGCGCGAGCTCGGCCCCGTCGTGTCGGCGCTGCTGTTCGCGGGCCGCGCGGGCACGTCGCTCACAGCCGAGATCGGACTGATGAAGGCGGGCGAGCAACTGACCGCGCTCGAGATGATGGCTGTCGATCCGCTGAAGAACGTGATCGCGCCGCGGATGTGGGCGGGCGTCATCGCGATGCCGCTGCTCGCGGCGATCTTCAGCGCGGTGGGCGTGCTCGGCGGCTACATCGTCGGCGTGCTGCTGATCGGCGTCGATCCCGGCGCGTTCTGGTCGCAGATGCAAGGCGGCGTCGAAGTGTGGGCCGACGTCGGCAACGGCGTGCTCAAGAGCGTCGTGTTCGGCTTCGCCGTCACGTTTATCGCGCTGTTTCAGGGTTACGAAGCGAAGCCGACGCCCGAGGGCGTGTCGCACGCGACGACCAAGACTGTCGTGTACGCGTCGCTTGCCGTACTCGGCCTCGATTTCCTGCTGACCGCGTTGATGTTCAGCTAAGCCTTTTCTGGGATGACGATGAAAAAGATTGCTCTCGACTTCTGGGTCGGCCTCTTCGTGGTGCTGGGCTTTCTCGCGTTGCTGTTTCTCGCGCTGAAGGTCGGCAACATGAGCTCGCTGTCGTTTCAGCCGACTTACGCGGTGAAGATGAAGTTCGACAACATCGGCGGCCTGAAGCCGCGCGCGGCCGTCAAGAGCGCGGGTGTCGTGGTCGGGCGGGTGAAGACGATCGGCTTCGACACGAACACCTACCAGGCGCTCGTCACGATCGATCTCGACAAGCAATACCCGTTTCCGAAGGATTCGTCTGCGAAGATCCTGACGTCGGGCCTGCTCGGCGAGCAGTACATCGGCCTCGATCCGGGCGGCGACGCGGAAATGCTGAAGGCGGGCGATACGATCACGATGACGCAGTCGGCGATCGTGCTCGAGAACCTGATCGGCCAGTTCCTGTACAGCAAGGCCGCGGACGCGGGCGGCGCGAAGCCGGCCGCCGCCGCATCGGGCGCGGCGGCACAGTGAACGCCGCGCAAGCGGCATACGAGAGCAGAAGCGAGGGGAAGAACATCATGCAGACGATCCGCATCAGCCGCGCGGTGCTGGCGATCTCGGCCGCCGCGGCATTGAGCGGTTGCGCGACGGTCCAGACGCCGACGAAGGGCGATCCGTTCGAAGGCTTCAACCGGACGATGTACACGTTCAACGACAAGGTCGACCAGTACGCGCTCAAGCCGGTCGCGCGCGGCTACCAGTGGGCGGTGCCGCAGCCGATGCGCGACAGCGTGACGAACTTCTTCTCGAACATCGGCGACGTCTACATCGCGGCGAACAACCTCGTGCAGTTGAAGATCGCCGACGGCGTCGGCGACATCATGCGCGTCGTGATCAACACGGTGTTCGGCGTGGGCGGCCTGTTCGACGTCGCGACGCTCGCGAAGCTGCCGAAGCACGCGAACGACTTCGGCGTGACGCTCGGCCACTACGGCGTGCCGAGCGGCCCATACCTCGTGCTGCCGCTGCTCGGCCCGAGCACGGTGCGCGATACGGCGGGCCTCGCCGTCGACTACGCGGGCAACCCGCTCACCTACGTGCGGCCCGACAGCGTGAGCTGGGGCCTGTTCGGCCTGAACCTCGTGAACACGCGCGCGAACCTGCTGGGCGCGGGCGACGTGCTCGAGGCGGCCGCGATCGACAAGTATTCGTTCGTGCGCAATGCGTACCTGCAGCGCCGCCAGGCGCTGATCGGCGGCAGCACGGGCGCGCAGTCGAACCTGCCGGATTACGGCAACGAAGCGCCGCCGCCGAATTACGAGATGCCGGAAGAGGGCGCCGCGGCGCCCGCGAGCGGCGCGGCCGCGGCATCGGCGGCCTCCGGCGCGGCGCCTGCCGCGGCGGGGTCGGGCACGCCGGCAACGGCCTCGGCGCCGAATCCGGGCAGCGCGACCAACGTGCCCGCGCAGCAGGTCGTGCCGCCGTCGCCGGGTGGCATTCGTCTGCCGAGCATCCGGCTGCACTGATTCGGCACTTACATCGGTTACAGCCGGAAACGATTCTGACGGCGGCCGGCGCGAACTTGCGCGGCAGCCGAGGGTTCCAAGTCTGGCATCGACTCACACAAGCAGGTCATACCTATGAAGAAACTGTTCCTGATCCCCGTTTTTGCCGTGCTGTTCTCGTTCGGCGCGGCCGTCGCGCATGCGGAAGTCGACCAGTCGAACCCGCAGGCGCTCATCAAGTCCGCGACGCAGCAGGTGCTCGACGAGGTGCGCGCGCAGACGATCAAGCAGGGCGACACCGCCCGCATCATGACGATCGTCAACAGGGACATCCTGCCGTACACCGATTTCCGCCGCACGACGCAGCTCGCGATGGGCCGCAACTGGCGCACCGCGACGCCCGCCCAGCAGCAGCAGGTGATCGAGCAGTTCAAGCAACTGCTGATCCGCACCTATTCGGGCGCGCTCGCGCAACTGAAGCCGGACCAGCAGATCCAGTACCCGCCGTTCCGCGCCGATGCGGACGCCACCGACGTCGTCGTGCGCACGGTCGCGATGAACAACGGCCAGCCGGTGCAGATCGACTACCGTCTGTACAAGACGACGCAGGGCTGGCGCGTCTATGACCTGAACGTGCTGGGCGCCTGGCTGATCCAGACCTACCAGCAGCAGTTCAGCGAGAAGATCCAGCAAAGCGGCGTCGACGGCCTGATCCAGTTCCTGACCGAGCGCAACCAGCAGCTTGCCTCGGGCAAGCAGGCATCGTGAGCCGCTTCGACTCCGGCGCGACGCTGACCCACGCGAGCGCGAAGGCCGCGCTCGCGCAAGGGCTCGCGCGCATCGACGCGGGCGCGACCGCCGTCGACTGCGGCGCGCTCGCGCAGTTCGATTCGTCGGCGCTCGCGGTGCTGCTCGCGTGGCAGCGCGCCGCGCGGGCGCGCGGGGTGACGCTCGACATCGTCAACCTGCCGCCGAAGCTCGCGAGCCTCGCGCAGGCGTACGGCGTCGATACACTTCTCTCCGGGCGACATTGACGCCCGCGTCCGGGCCCGCCTGCGGCCGCCGCGCCGTTTGCGAGCCCGCTCCGTTCCGTTGATCGACAGGGCGCGCGCCCGCCGCCAGCCGGGCCGGGCGTGACCGATGCGCGCAAAGCGCGGCTCGACGCATTCGCGGCGCGCGTCGCGCGTCCGGGCGTCGACTCCGGGTTCCCCACGCCGGCCGGCCTGGCCGGTTTGCCCTATAATCAACCGTTTTGCGGGACTGCCGAACGGTCCCCATTTCCCCTTTCGCATCGAGCATAAAGAAGGCGCTGCGGCCGTCGTGCCGCGCTCAGTCATGTCAGCCATAGAAATCCGTCACGTCAAGAAGCGCTACAAGTCGCTTCAGGCGCTCAAGGGCGTCAGCCTGTCGGTCGAGGAAGGCGAGTTTTTCGGTCTGCTCGGCCCGAACGGCGCAGGCAAGACCACACTCATCAGCATTCTCGCCGGCCTTGCGCGCGCCGACGAAGGCACCATCGCGGTGCGCGGCCACGACGTCGTCAAGGATTTCCGGGCGGCGCGGCGCGCGCTCGGCGTCGTCCCGCAGGAACTCGTGTTCGATCCGTTCTTCACGGTGCGCGAGACGCTGCGCATCCAGTCCGGCTACTTCGGGCTGCACCGCAACGACGACTGGATCGACGAAGTGATGGCGAACCTCGATCTCACCGACAAGGCCGACGCGAACATGCGCGCGCTGTCGGGCGGGATGAAGCGGCGCGTGCTCGTCGCGCAGGCGCTCGTGCACCGGCCGCCCGTGATCGTGCTCGACGAGCCGACGGCGGGCGTCGACGTCGAACTGCGCCAGACGCTGTGGAAGTTCATCTCGCGACTCAACCGCGAAGGCCACACGATCGTGCTGACCACCCACTATCTCGAGGAAGCCGAATCGCTCTGCGACCGCATCGCGATGCTCCGGCGCGGCGAAGTCGTCGCGCTCGACCGCACGCGCGCGCTGCTGCAGCGTTTCTCGGGGCTGCAACTGTTCGTGCGGCTGTCGCGCGGCGCGCTGCCCGCCGAGCTGCGCGCGCTCGAGGCCGAGCCCGCGCCCGCCGCGGCGCCCGAGCATCTGCTGCGGATCACCGATTACGACGAGGTCGAGCGGATTCTGTCGCTATGCCGCGCGGCCGGCTGTGGCTTCGACGAGATCGAGATCCGCAAGGCCGATCTGGAGGATGTGTTCGTGCAGGTGATGAACGGCGCCGATGTGATCGAGGGGTTGGCATGAGCGGGTTTCGCACGCTGTTCTACAAGGAAATCCTGCGGTTCTGGAAGGTGTCGTTCCAGACGGTGCTCGCGCCCGTCGTCACCGCGCTCCTCTATCTGACGATCTTCGGGCACGCGCTGACGGGCCGCGTCGACGTGTATCCGGGCGTCGAATACGTGAGCTTCCTCGTGCCCGGCCTCGTGATGATGAGCGTGCTGCAGAACGCGTTCGCGAACAGCTCGTCGTCGCTGATCCAGTCGAAGATCACGGGCAATCTCGTGTTCATGCTGCTGCCGCCGCTGTCGCACGCGGACATCTTCGGCGCTTACGTGCTCGCGTCCGTCGTGCGCGGGCTCGCGGTCGGCGCGGGCGTGTTCGTCGTTACGATCTGGTTCATTCCGATGAGCTTCGCCGCGCCCGTCTACATCGTCGCGTTCGCGCTGTTCGGCTCGGCGATCCTCGGCACGCTCGGCCTGATCGCCGGGATCTGGGCCGAGAAGTTCGATCAGCTCGCCGCGTTCCAGAACTTCCTCATCATGCCGCTCACGTTCCTGTCGGGCGTGTTCTATTCGACGCATTCGCTGCCGCCCGTGTGGCGCGAGGTGTCGCGGCTCAACCCGTTCTTCTACATGATCGACGGCTTCCGCTACGGGTTCTTCGGCATTGCCGACGTGAATCCGCTCGCGAGCCTTTCGGTCGTCGCCGGCTTCTTCGTGCTGCTCGCGCTGATCGCGATGCGGCTCCTCGCCACCGGCTACAAACTGCGTCATTGATATGAAACGACGCGCGCGCCGCGTCGCCGCGCGCGCCGGGCGGCCCCGCGCGTACTGACAGGAGCATTTCATGTTGCCGACTCCCGAACTGGTCAAGCAATACATCGAGGCGGGCCTTGCCTGCACGCATCTGGAAGTCGAAGGCGACGGCCAGCATTTCTTCGCGACGATCGTGTCGCCCGCGTTCGAGGGCAAGCGGCCGATCCAGCGGCATCAGCTCGTCTACGCGGCGCTCGGCGATCGCATGAAGCAGGAAATCCACGCGCTCAGCATGAAGACGCTGACGCCCGCCGAATGGCAGAACGCATAAACGGAAACAGTCAGTGCAAGTCAACGTCAACGAACGCGACGCCGTCGAGCGCGTCGCCACGGCAACCCCGGCCGGCAATCGGGAAGCGCACGCGCATGGCACGGACAAGCTCGCGATCGACGGCGGCCGGCGCCTCGCCGGCGAGATCGCCGTGTCGGGCGCGAAGAACGCCGCGCTGCCGATCCTCTGCGCGAGCCTGCTGAGCGCCGAGCCCGTGCGCCTCGATAACGTGCCGAACCTGAAGGACGTGCGCACGACGCTCGCGCTGCTCGGCCAGATGGGCATGCGCGAGGAGACGGACGGCGCGCGCGTCGTGCTCGACGCATCGCGCGTCGACAATCCGGTTGCGCCGTACGAGCTCGTGAAGACGATGCGCGCGTCGATCCTCGTGCTCGGCCCGCTGCTCGCGCGCTTCGGCTACGCGAGGGTGTCGCTGCCGGGCGGCTGCGCGATCGGCGCGCGGCCCGTCGACCAGCACATCAAGGGCCTGCAGGCGATGGGCGCCGAGATCCACATCGAGCACGGCTACATCGAGGCGCGCGCGAAGCGCCTTGCGGGCGCGCGCATCGTCACCGACATGATCACCGTGACGGGCACCGAGAACCTGCTGATGGCGGCGACGCTCGCCGACGGCGAGACGGTGATCGAGAACGCCGCGCGCGAGCCGGAAGTGACGGACCTCGCGCATCTGCTCGTCGCGATGGGCGCGAAGATCGACGGCATCGGCACCGACCGGCTCGTGATCCAGGGCGTCGAGCGCCTGCACGGCGCGACGCACGCGGTGATTCCCGACCGGATCGAGGCGGGCACGTTCCTGTGCGCGGTCGCGGCGGCGGGCGGCGACGTGACGCTGACGGGCATGCGCGCGCACATCCTCGACGCGGTGATCGACAAGCTGCGCGAAGCGGGCGCGACGATCGACGAAGGCATCGACACGCTGCGCGTGCGGATGGACCGCCGGCCGAGCGCGGTCGCGATCCGCACGTCCGAATACCCGGCGTTTCCGACCGACATGCAGGCGCAGTTCATGGCGCTGAACGCGGTCGCGCAGGGCGCCGCGCACGTGACCGAGACGATCTTCGAGAACCGCTTCATGCACGTGCAGGAGCTGAACCGCCTCGGCGCGAACATCGCGGTCGACGGCAACACGGCGCTCGTCACAGGCGTGCCGACGCTCTCGGGCGCGAGCGTGATGGCGACCGACCTGCGCGCGTCGGCGAGCCTCGTGATCGCCGGCCTTTGCGCGGAAGGCGAGACGCTCGTCGACCGCATCTATCATTTGGACCGCGGCTACGACCGGATGGAGACGAAGCTGACGGCCGTCGGCGCGAACGTGCGCCGCATTTCAGGGAGCGAAGCATGACCGCACCGCTGACGCTGGCGTTGTCGAAAGGGCGTATCTTCGAGGAAACCGTGCCGCTCCTCGCGGCGGCGGGCGTGACGGTCGCCGAGGACCCGGAGACCTCGCGCAAGCTGATCCTGCCGACCACCGATCCGAACCTGCGCGTGATCGTCGTGCGCGCGACCGACGTGCCGACCTATGTCGAGTACGGCGCGGCCGATTTCGGCGTCGCCGGCAAGGACGTGCTGCTCGAGCACGGCGGCGGCGGGCTGTATCAGCCGATCGATCTGAACATTGCGCGCTGCCGGATGTCGGTCGCGGTGCCCGCGGGCTTCGATTACGCGAACGCGGTGCGCCAGGGCGCGCGGCTGCGCGTCGCGACGAAGTACGTCGAAACGGCGCGCGAGCACTTCGCCGCGAAGGGCGTGCACGTCGACCTGATCAAGCTGTACGGCTCGATGGAGCTTGCGCCGCTCGTCGGCCTGGCCGACGCGATCGTCGACCTCGTCAGCTCGGGCGGCACGCTGAAGGCGAACAATCTGGTCGAGGTCGAGGAGATCATGCCGATCTCGTCACGCCTCGTCGTGAACCAGGCCGCGCTGAAGCTGAAGCGCGCCGCGCTGAAGCCGTTCCTCGACGCGTTCGAACGCGCGTCGCAGCGTAGCGGCGCTTGACCCAGACGGTTTTCGGCGCATTACCGGAACGGATGACAGCATGGCTATCAAGATACGCAAACTCGATTCGGCAAGCGAAGGCTTCGCGGCCGAACTGCGCGCGGTGCTCGCGTTCGAGGCGAGCGAAGACGACGCGATCGAGCGCTCGGTCGCGCAGATTCTCGCGGACGTGAAGGCGCGCGGCGACGCCGCGGTGCTCGACTACACGAATCGCTTCGACCGGCTGAACGCGGCAAGCGTCGCGGCGCTCGAGCTGCCGCAGGGCGAGCTGGAAGCGGCGCTCGAGGGCCTCGAGCCGAAGCGTCGCGCGGCGCTCGAGGCGGCGGCCGCGCGCGTGCGCGGCTACCACGAGAAGCAGAAGATCGAGTGCGGCAGCCATAGCTGGCAGTACACCGAGGCCGACGGCACCGTGCTCGGCCAGAAGGTGACGCCGCTTGATCGCGTCGGCCTGTACGTGCCGGGCGGCAAGGCGGCGTATCCGTCGTCGGTGCTGATGAACGCGATTCCGGCGCGCGTCGCGGGCGTCGGCGAGATCGTGATGGTCGTGCCGACGCCGGACGGCGTGAAGAACGATCTCGTGCTCGCCGCGGCGCTGTTGGGCGGCGTCGATCGCGTGTTCACGATCGGCGGCGCGCAGGCGGTGGCCGCGCTCGCGTATGGCACGCAAACGGTGCCCGCCGTCGACAAGATCTGCGGGCCGGGCAACGCGTATGTCGCATCGGCGAAGCGCCGCGTGTTCGGCACGGTCGGCATCGACATGATCGCCGGGCCGTCCGAGATCCTCGTGCTGTGCGACGGCACGACCGATCCGTCGTGGGTCGCGATGGACCTGTTCTCGCAGGCCGAGCACGACGAGCTCGCGCAATCGATCCTGCTGTGCCCGGACGACGCGTTCATCGAGCGCGTCGAGAGGGCGATCGACGAGCTGCTGCCGACGATGCCGCGCGAGGACGTGATCCGCGCGTCGCTCGAAGGGCGCGGCGCGCTCGTCAAGGTGCGCGACATGGCCGAGGCGTGCAAGATCGCGAACGACATCGCGCCCGAGCACCTCGAGATCTCCGCGCTCGAGCCGCACCAATGGGGCAAGCAGATCCGCCACGCGGGCGCGATCTTCCTCGGCCGCTACACGAGCGAGAGCCTGGGCGACTACTGCGCGGGCCCGAATCACGTGCTGCCGACGTCGCGCACCGCGCGCTTCTCGTCGCCGCTCGGCGTGTACGATTTCTTCAAGCGCTCGAGCGTGATCGAGGTGAGCGCCGAAGGCGCGCACACGCTCGGCGAGATCGCGTCCGAGCTCGCGTACGGCGAGGGATTGCAGGCGCACGCGAAGAGCGCCGAGTATCGGATGAAAGGGGCGGGCGACCGCCAGAAAGGCTAACGGTAAGCCAGCGCGCAGGTTGCGCGAGACGAGACCAGCCCAAAAAGACGACAACCCGAGACTGCCTGGCGAGGCGGCTCGCGCGGCGCGACCGATGCGCCGCGCGAGCCGCCTCGGCCAGGGCCATGCCGGCGCCCGCGCGCCGTTGCCACCATGACTACGCCAGAAGACATCATCCGCCGCGACGTGCTCGCGATGACGAGCTACCCGGTGCCGGACGCGACGGGCTTCGTGAAGCTCGACGCGATGGAGAACCCGTATTCGCTGCCGACGCCGCTCGCGGCCGAGCTCGGCGAGCGGCTCGCGCACGTCGCGCTGAACCGCTATCCGGCGCCGCGTCCCGCCGCGCTGATCGACCGGCTGCGCGCCGTGATGGGCGTGCCCGCCGCATGCGACGTGCTGCTCGGCAACGGCTCGGACGAGATCATCAGCATGCTCGCGATGGCGTGCGCGAAGCCGGGCGCGAAGGTGCTCGCGCCGGTGCCGGGCTTCGTGATGTACGAGCTGTCGGCGAAGTTCGCGCAGCTCGAGTTCGTCGGCGTGCCGCTTCGCGCGGACCTGACGCTCGACATCGACGCGATGCTCGCGGCGATCGCCGAGCACCGGCCTGCGCTCGTCTATCTCGCGTACCCGAACAACCCGACGGGCACGCTGTACCCGGACGAGGACATCGAGCGGATCGTCGCGGCGGCCAACACGAGCCTCGTCGTGATCGACGAGGCGTACCAGCCGTTCGCGCAGCGTAGCTGGCTGCCGCGCGCGGCGGAGTTCGACAACGTCGTCGTGATGCGCACGATGTCGAAGCTCGGCCTCGCGGGCATCCGCCTGGGCTATCTGGCCGGGCTGCCCGCGTGGCTCGCGCAGTTCGACAAGGTGCGCCCGCCGTACAACGTGAACGTGCTGACGCAGGCGGCGGCCGGGTTTCTGCTCGAGCGGCTCGACGTGCTCGACGCGCAGGCCGCGCAGCTACGCGACGCGCGCACCACGCTCGCGCACGCGATCGGCGCGCTGCCGGGCGCGACCGTGTTCCCGAGCGCGGGCAATTTCCTGCTCGTGCGGGTGCCGGACGCGGCCGCCGTGTTCGACATCCTTTTGACCGAGCGGGTATTGATCAAAAACGTGAGTAAAATGCACCCATTGCTCGCCAATTGCGTGCGCGTAACGGTTGGGTCTCCCGAAGAAAACGCGCGCCTGCTGGCCGCACTGAAGCTGGCGCTGCCCTGACGGGCCACGCCGGGGCGCCGTCTTTCCCGTCCCCCATTTACCTCAGTCAATGCAAGGAATCACCATGCGCGTGGCGGAAGTCGTTCGCAACACCAGCGAAACGCAGATCCGTGTGAAGCTCGACCTCGACGGCACCGGCAAGCAGAAGCTTGCGACGGGCGTCCCGTTCCTCGACCATATGCTCGATCAGATCGCGCGCCATGGTCTCGTCGATCTCGACATCGAAGCGCATGGCGATACGCACATCGACGACCACCATACGGTCGAGGACGTCGGCATCACGCTCGGCCAGGCCGTTGCAAAGGCAGTCGGGGACAAGAAGGGCATCCGCCGCTACGGCCATTCGTACGTGCCGCTGGACGAGGCGCTGTCGCGCGTCGTGATCGACTTCTCCGGGCGTCCGGGCCTCGAATTCCACGTGCCGTTCACGCGCGCGCGGATCGGCACGTTCGACGTCGACCTGTCGATCGAGTTCTTCCGCGGCTTCGTCAATCATGCGGGGGTGACGCTGCATATCGACAACCTGCGCGGCGTCAATGCGCACCATCAGCTCGAGACCGTGTTCAAGGCGTTCGGCCGCGCGCTCAGGATGGCGGTGGAGCTCGACGAGCGCGCGGCGGGGCAGATTCCGTCGACGAAGGGCAGCCTCTGATTTCCGGCCGGAGCCGAAACGACCTTATTGCGACCCCATTGGCCGCGGCGGCTGCGCCGGCTTGCGATGGATCTGCTCAAATCGTTCATTTCCCTGCTCGCGCTGATCAATCCGCTCGGCGCTGTGCCGTTTTTTCTGAGCCTCACCGCCCAGCAGGCGGAAGCCGAGCGGCGGCGCACGATCCGCATCGCGGCGGTCTCGGTGTTCTGCGTGATCGCGGTGACGACGCTGCTCGGCCAGCAGATCATCGATTTCTTTGGAATCTCGGTGGGCTCGCTCGAAGTCGGCGGCGGGATCATCATGCTGCTGATGGCGATCTCGATGCTGAACGCGCAGATCGGCAATACCCGGTCGACGCCCGAGGAGCGCGACGAGGCGGAGTCGAAGAACAGCGTGGCCGTCGTGCCGCTCGCGATTCCGCTCCTGACGGGGCCGGGCTCGATCAGCACGGCGATCGTCTACGCGGCGAACGCCCGGCACTGGTACGACCGGCTCGGGCTCGTCGCGATCGGCGCGGCGCTCGCGCTCATCTGTTTCTTTGCGATGCGGCTCGCCGAGCCGATCGCGCACTGGATCGGCCGCACCGGCATCAACATCGTCACGCGTCTGATGGGATTGATGCTGTCGGCGCTGGCGGTGGAATTCATCGTCGACGGACTGAAGGCATTGTTGCCTGCACTGACATGAAAACTTCGATTGCGATTGTGGATTATGGAATGGGCAACCTGCGCTCGGTCGCGCAGGCGCTCATGAAGGCGGAGCCCTCGGCCGACGTGAAGATCGTCGACAGGCCCGAAGCGATCCGCGCGGCGGACCGCGTGGTGCTGCCGGGCCAGGGCGCGATGCCCGACTGCATGCGGTGCCTCGGCGAGTCCGGGCTGCAGGAGGCGGTGGTCGAGGCGTCGCGCACGAAGCCGCTCCTCGGCGTGTGCGTCGGCGAGCAGATGCTGTTCGACTGGAGCGCCGAAGGCGACACGAAGGGCCTCGGCCTGCTGCCCGGCAAGGTGCTGCGGTTCGACCTCGAAGGCCGGCTGCAGGACGACGGCTCGCGCTTCAAGGTGCCGCAGATGGGCTGGAACCGGGTGCATCAGACGCAGCCGCACCCGTTATGGGAAGGCGTGCCGGACGATGCGTATTTCTATTTCGTGCACAGCTATTACGTGGTGCCGGACAACCCGGCGCACACCGCGGGCGAAACCCGGTACGGCGGCGTCTTCACGTCCGCGGTCGCGCGCGACAATCTCTTCGCGACCCAATTTCACCCGGAAAAGAGCGCCGAAGTGGGGCTGCGGCTGTACCGGAATTTTGTTCACTGGAACCCCTGAACGTGGCGCGAGAGCCACACCCGGCGCGCGCAAAACGCCCGCCGCACGGGCTTCGCGAGCGGATACGCAGAAAGAGTTGTACTAAACTAGCGAGACGGCATCGCGCCGGATGGGCCGGCGCACGCCTTTTGATCTCTTCATTTTTCCCTGACAACACCCGATTGCTATGCTGCTGATTCCGGCCATCGATCTTAAAGACGGTCAGTGTGTGCGCCTCAAACAAGGCGATATGGACCAGGCAACGATTTTTTCCGAGGATCCCGCGGCGATGGCCCGTAAATGGGTCGATCTCGGGGCGCGGCGCCTGCATCTCGTCGACCTGAACGGCGCGTTCGCCGGCAAGCCGAAGAATCTCGAGGCGATCGAGGCGATCCTCGGCGAAGTCGGCGACGAAATCCCCGTGCAGCTCGGCGGCGGCATCCGCAGCCTCGAGACGATCGAGAAGTATCTCGACGCGGGCCTGTCGTACGTGATCATCGGCACGGCGGCGGTGAAGGACCCGGGCTTCCTGCGCGACGCGTGCAGCGCGTTCGCGGGCAACATCATCGTCGGCCTCGACGCGAAGGACGGCAAGGTCGCCACCGACGGCTGGAGCAAGCTCACGGGCCACGAAGTGATCGATCTCGCGCAGAAGTTCGAGGACTACGGCGTCGAGTCGATCGTCTACACGGACATCGGCCGCGACGGGATGCTGCAGGGCATCAACATCGAGGCGACAGTGAAGCTCGCGCAGGCGGTCGGCATTCCGGTGATCGCGAGCGGCGGCCTGTCGAACATCGTCGACATCGAGAAGCTCTGCGAAGTGGAAGACGAGGGCATCGAAGGCGTGATCTGCGGCCGGGCGATCTACTCGGGCGACCTCGATTTCGCCGCCGCGCAAAAGCGCGCGGACGAACTGAACGGCGAGCTCGACGACGCCTGACGCGCCGTCTCGGCACGACGCCTTTTCGCCAAGCCGTCCGCTCCGCGCGGGCGGCATTACCCGCGGCATGCCGCGCAACATCATGGCTCTAGCTAAACGCATCATCCCCTGTCTCGACGTGACCGCCGGGCGCGTCGTCAAGGGCGTCAATTTCGTCGAACTGCGCGACGCGGGAGACCCCGTCGAGATCGCTCGGCGCTACGACGAACAAGGCGCCGACGAACTCACGTTCCTCGACATCACCGCGACGTCGGACGGCCGCGACCTGATCCTGCCGATCATCGAGGCGGTCGCGTCGCAGGTGTTCATTCCGCTCACGGTGGGCGGCGGCGTGCGTGCGGTCGAAGACGTGCGGCGCCTGCTGAACGCCGGCGCGGACAAGGTCAGCATGAACTCGTCGGCGGTCGCCAATCCGCAGCTCGTGCGCGACGCCGCGGACAAGTACGGCTCGCAGTGCATCGTCGTCGCGATCGACGCGAAGCGCGTGTCGGCCGACGGCGAGCCGCCGCGCTGGGAAGTCTTCACGCACGGCGGCCGCAAGGGCACGGGCCTCGACGCGGTCGAATGGGCGCGCAAGATGGCCGAGCTCGGCGCGGGCGAGATCCTGCTGACGAGCATGGACCGCGACGGCACGAAGGCGGGCTTCGATCTCGCGCTCACGCGCGCGGTGTCGGACGCGGTGCCCGTGCCCGTGATCGCGTCGGGCGGCGTCGGCTCGCTCGAGCACCTCGCGGCCGGCATCACCGAAGGCCACGCGGACGCCGTGCTCGCCGCGAGCATCTTCCACTACGGCGAGCACACGGTCGGCGAGGCGAAGCGTTTCATGGCCGCGCGCGGCATTGCAGTGAGGTTGTGATGAACGAACGAGCGAAGCCGGGCGACTGGCTGGGCAAGGTCCGCTGGGACGCGAACGGCCTCGTGCCGGTGATCGCGCAGGACGCGGCGACGAACGACGTGCTGATGTTCGCGTGGATGAACCGCGATGCGCTGGCGAAGACGATCGAGCTGAAGCGCGCGGTGTACTACTCGCGCTCGCGGCAGCGCCTGTGGTTCAAGGGCGAGGAATCGGGCCACGTGCAGCACGTGCGCGAGGTGCGCCTCGACTGCGACGAGGACGTCGTGCTGCTGAAGGTCGAGCAGGTCGAAGGCATCGCGTGCCACACGGGCCGGCGCTCGTGCTTTTTCCAGAAATTCGAGGGCACCGTCGACGACGGCGAATGGGTCGCGGTCGATCCGGTGCTCAAAGATCCCGAACATATCTACAAATGACGCAATCGACGATCGAAGACACGCTGCTGCGCCTCGCCGCCGTGATCGACAGCCGCAAGGGCGGCGATCCCGAGCAATCGTACGTGTCGCGCCTCTTTGACAAGGGCGACGACGCGGTCCTGAAGAAGATCGGCGAGGAAGCGACGGAAGTCGTGCTCGCCGCGAAGGACGTGCGCCAGGGCGGCGCGCCGTCCGCGCTCGTCGGCGAGGTTGCGGACCTGTGGTTCCACTGCCTCGTCGCGCTGTCGCATTTCGACCTGAGCCCCGCTGACGTGATCGCCGAGCTCGAACGCCGTGAAGGGATGTCGGGCATCGAGGAAAAGGCGCTGCGCAAGCGCCGCGAGCGCGAGGAAAACGGCGGGTGAGCCGATGCGGCCGCACGCCGCGCAAGATTTGTCATCAAAGGGGAATAGCATCATGCCGGAGTCGCCGAACCAATTTCCGCCGTCGTACCAGGGCGCGACCGAGAGCGAACGCCAGCAATCGTTGCGCACGCTGACGCACATCCTCTATCTGCTGTACGCGATTCACTGGCTGACGGGCGGCATCACGGGCATCGTCGCGATCATCATCAACTACGTGAAGCGCGACGATGCGGTCGGCACCGCGTATCAGGCGCATTTCGAATGGCAGATCCGCACGTTCTGGCGCGCGCTGATCGCGTATCTGATCGGCTTTGCGCTGCTGTTCGTCGGGATCGGCTTCATCGTGCTGGGCGCGGTGTGGATCTGGACGCTGTACCGTATCATCAAAGGCTGGCTGTACCTGAACGACAACAAGACGCTCGATCCGCAGGCGTGGTTCTGACGCCGCGGGGAACGCGTCGGGGAGCGCGATGAGTCACGACCCGAACTGCCTGTTCTGCAAGATCGCGGCAGGCGAGATTCCGAGCACGAAAGTGTACGAGGACGACGAGTTCGTCGCCTTCCGGGACATCCGGCCCGCGGCCGACACGCACGTGCTCGTGATACCGCGCAAGCATATGGCGACGCTGTCCGCCGTCACCGCGGACGACGCGCCGCTGCTTGGTAGAATGATGGTTCTCGTCGCGCGGCTCGCCGAGCAGTTGGGCTGCGCGTATACGGGCGGCGAAACCGGGTTCCGGACGGTGATCAATACCGGGCCGGGCGGCGGGCAGGAGGTCTATCACCTGCACGCGCATATTCTGGCCGGGCCGCGTCCGTGGCGCCGGATGGGATGAGATGGCGGGTGGCCCGTCATCCGAACGAAGCCGGCACGGGCCGGCGATTTGCGCCGCGAGACCGGCGAGGTTTAGGAGAGTTTCATCATGGGCGGATTGAGTATTTGGCACTGGCTGATCGTGTTGCTGATCGTCGCGCTGGTGTTCGGCACGAAGAAGCTGCGCAACATCGGCAACGATCTCGGCAGTGCGGTCAAGGGTTTCAAGGACGGCATGAAGGAGAGCGAAACGCCCGCCGACCCGCAGCAACTGCCGCGCTCGGGCTCGGTGAACGTCGACGCGAAGGATGCGGCGCGTTCGTCGGATTCGAACAAGGCGTGACGCGCGGAAACTGACGGAGCGTCGCGATGCTCGATCTCGGTCTTTCGAAGATGGCGCTGATCGGCGTCGTCGCGCTCGTCGTGCTCGGCCCCGAGCGGCTGCCGCGCGTCGCGCGCACGGCGGGCGCGCTGTTCGGGCGCGCGCAGCGCTACATCAACGACGTGAAGGCGGAAGTCTCGCGCGAGATCGAACTCGATGCGCTGCGCACGATGAAGAGCGATTTCGAGCAGGCCGCGCACAACGTCGAGAACACGATCCACGACAACCTGCGCGAGCACGAGCGCGATCTGAACGCCGCGTGGAATTCGGCGGTGTCGTCGGGCGATCCGGCTGCCGCCGACGCGTCCGGCGGCCTGGCCGCGGTGTCCGACGGAGCGTCGTGGCGCACTGTCGCCGCCGCGCCGGCGAAGCGCCGCAACTGGCGCGTGAAGAAGACGGCGACGCCAGTCTGGTACAAGCGCGCAACGTTGCGTCGCACGCAGGTGCAGTCGGGCGCCGCGCGTGTTGCGCGGCATCAGCCGTCGAGCCTGCGCCGTCCCGCGCGTTTCTTCTGATCGATGATTCGCGCTAGTCATTTCAACCGAGGGCCGGTGTGAGCGACCCCCAGCACAATCCGGACGAAGGTCCGGAAGAAACCTTCATCTCCCATCTCGTCGAACTGCGCGACCGCATCATCCGGGCGGGCGCGGCCGTGATCGTCGTGTTCCTCGGGCTCGTCTACTGGGCGCCCGACATCTTCCGGCTGCTCGCGCGGCCGCTGATGGAGAACCTGCCGAAGGGCGGCAAGATGATCGTGACCGACGTCACCGGCTCGTTCTTCGTGCCGATGAAGGTGACGATGCTCGTCGCGCTCGTGATCGCGCTGCCGGTCGTGCTGTACCAGATCTGGGCGTTCGTGGCTCCTGGGCTCTATCAGCACGAGAAGAAGCTCGTCCTGCCGCTCGTCGGCAGCAGCTATGTGCTGTTCCTCTGCGGGATGGCGTTCGCGTACTTCCTCGTGTTTCCGACGATCTTCCGCGTGATGGCGCACTACAACGCGCCGCTCGGCGCCGAGATGTCGACCGACATCGACAATTACCTGAGCTTCGTGCTCGGGATGTTCGTCGCGTTCGGCGTGACGTTCGAGGTGCCGATCGTCGTCGTGCTGCTCGTGCGGATGGGCGTGCTGACCGTGCGCAAGCTCAAGGAAATCCGGCCGTACGTGATCGTCGGCGCGTTCGTCGTCGCGGCCGTCGTGACGCCGCCCGACGTGTTCTCGCAACTGATGCTCGCGCTGCCGCTCGTGCTGCTGTACGAGGCCGGGATCATCGCGGCACGGCTTTTCGTGAAGCCGCCCGCGAAGGATGAGGACGAGAGCAAGGCCGCGGCGAACTGACGGGCGTCATTGGCGGGCGTCGGCGGGCGACCGGAATTGGCGCCTGCCGGTCTCGCCGGCGCTCACTCCTCCTCGTCGCTGTTCTGCTCGTCGAGCGCCTGCTTCGGCGGCGGCGGCCGCTTGCCGATCACGACCGTCACGTCGAGCTCCTTGCCCTTGCGCACGACGTGCACCTTCGCCGGCGTGCCGGGCTTGATCTGCGCGACGACGTTCAGCAGCTTCGTCGTGTCGGTGATTTCCTCGCCGTCGATCGACACGAGAATGTCGCCCGGCTTGATTCCCGCCTTGTCGGCCGGGCCGCCCTGCAGCACGCCCGCAACGATCGCGCCCGATTTTTGCGCGAGGCTGAATGATTCGGCGATCTCGGGCGTCACGTCCTGCGGCTCGACGCCGATCCAGCCGCGCGTGACGGTGCCCGTCGTGATGATGCTCTCGAGCACGTTGCGCGCGGTCGACACGGGAATCGCGAAGCCGATGCCGAGCGAGCCGCCCGAGCGCGAGTAGATCGCCGTGTTGATGCCGAGCAGGTTGCCGTTCACGTCGACGAGCGCGCCGCCCGAGTTGCCCGGGTTGATCGGCGCGTCGGTCTGGATGAAGTTCTCGAACGTGTTGATGCCGAGGTGGTTGCGCCCGAGCGCGCTGATGATCCCCATCGTGACCGTCTGGCCGACGCCGAACGGGTTGCCGATCGCGAGCACGACGTCGCCGATCCGCGCCTGGTCCGAGCGGCCGAGCGTGATCGTCGGCAGGTTCGTCATGTTGATCTTGAGCACCGCGAGATCGGTTTCCGGATCGCTGCCGATCACCTTCGCGGTGGCCGTGCGGCCGTCGGCGAGCGCGACTTCGATCTGGTCCGCGCCGTCGACGACGTGCTGGTTCGTTAGAATGTAACCCTCCGAGCTTACGATGACGCCCGACCCCAGGTTGGCCGCGGGCTCCTCCTGCTGCCGGCGCGCGTTGCGATCGCCGAAGAAATAGCGAAAGAGCGGATCCTTCGCGCGCGGATCGGGCGGCAGCGAACCGTCCTTGCTGGAGAACACATTGACGACGGCGGGCATCGCCTTTTGCGCGGCGTCCGCATACGAGGATTGAGCAGGCGCGCCGCCGACGCCGGGCGCGACTTCCCGCAGCGCGACGATCGGCGCCGCGAGCTGTTTGCCGAGTTGGCCCTGCCGTTGGAGCCATTGCGGCTTGAGCGTCGCCACGATGAACATCAGTGCGAGCAGCACCGTCACCGCTTGGGCGAAGAACAGCCAGAAGCGTCTAAGCATTTGAAGATACTAGAGGTTTATATGGATCGGATCGAACTTGAATTGTACTTGAACAATACCCTCGAAATCGGGCGGTTCAAGGACTACAGCCCGAACGGCCTCCAGGTGGAGGGCCGTCGAAAGATTGAAAAAATCGCCACCGGCGTGACGGCTTCGCTCGCATTTCTCGATCGCGCCCTCGAATGGGGCGCGGACGCGGTGCTCGTCCATCACGGCTACTTCTGGCGCAACGAGGCGCCGCAAATCACGGGCCGCAAGTACCAGCGCCTGAAGCGCCTGCTCGCGAACGACCTGAACCTGTTCGCGTTCCACTTGCCGCTCGACGCGCATCCCGAGCTCGGCAACAACGCGCAGCTCGGCGAGCGCCTCGGCCTCATCGGCGACGCGCATTTCGGCGACCAGGACCTCGGCTGGCTCGCAACGCTGTCGATGCCCGTCACGCTCGAGCACTTCGCCGCGAAGGTCGAGAATACGCTCGGCCGCACGCCGCTCGTGCTCGGCGATTCGGATCAGCAACTGCGCCGCGTCGCGTGGTGCACGGGCGGCGCGCAGAGCTACTTCGACGCGGCGATCGACGCGGGCGCCGACGTGTTCCTGACGGGCGAGGTGTCCGAGCACGTGACGCATGCGGCGGCCGAGAGCGGCGTTGCATTCGTTGCGGCGGGGCACCATGCAACCGAGCGTTTCGGCATCCAGGCGCTCGGTCAGCATTTATCGGAGCGTTTTGACCTCGAGCATATCTTTATCGATATTCATAACCCGGTTTAATCGAACAAATTGTCGCACTGCATCCTAAACAAAATGTGATGCGGCGTACATTTCGCAAATTATCGGAACGGGAATCTCGATAGCTCGGGGAAACCCTTGATTAATAATAGCTTCAGGAGGTATTTAACGTCCGGGTCTTGTAAATGCCGACTCCATTCGAGCAAACTAGCGGCGGTGTGAAATGTCGTGACGGATATCCAACTCGGAATTGGGGCGTGGGATGCGAGACAAAGAAGAGGAACACGTCGACAGCAGCCGCCGGACATGGCTGATTGCGACATCGGTTGCGGGCGGCGTCGGTGGCGTCGCAACCGTGATACCTTTCGCGGCGTCGTTGGCGCCGTCCACCAGGGCCAAGGCGGCCGGCGCGCCGGTCGAAGTCGACATCAGCGCGCTCAAGCCGGGCGAGATGCTCACGGTTCCCTGGCGCGGCAAGCCCGTGTGGGTGCTGAATCGCACCGATGCGATGCTCGCCGACGTCGTCAAGGCGGACAAGGAAGTCGCCGATCCGCTGTCGAAATCGACGTACTCGATGCCGTTGCCCGAGTATTGCGCGAACGAATACCGGTCGAGAGCCGACCACAAGAACATTCTCGTCGTGATGGCGGTGTGCACGCACCTCGGCTGCACGCCGAGCCAGCGCTTCACGCCGGGGCCGCAGCCGAACCTTCCCGACGATTGGCCGGGCGGCTTCCTATGCCCGTGCCACGGCTCGACCTACGACCTCGCCGGACGGGTCTTCAAGAACAAGCCGGCCCCGCAGAATCTGGACGTTCCGCCTTACATGTTCACGTCGGCCACGACGATCGTGATCGGCAAGGACGAGAAAGGAGAAGCGTAAATGGCGACCGATAACAAAGAGATCTCCACAACAGGCTTGCTCGGCTGGGTCGACCGGCGCTTTCCCCTCACTTCCACCTGGAAGCAGCATCTTTCCGAATACTACGCGCCGAAGAACTTCAACGCCTGGTATTTCTTCGGGTCGCTCGCGCTGCTCGTGCTCGTCAACCAGATCGTCACCGGCATCTTCCTGACGATGAACTACAAGCCCGATTCGGCGCTCGCGTTCGCGTCGGTCGAGTACATCATGCGCGAGGTGCCGTGGGGCTGGCTCATCCGCTACATGCACTCGACGGGCGCGTCGATGTTCTTCGTCGTCGTCTACCTTCACATGTTCCGCGGCCTGCTGTACGGCTCGTACCGCAAGCCGCGCGAGCTCGTGTGGATCTTCGGCTGCGCGATCTTCCTGTGCCTGATGGCCGAGGCGTTCTTCGGCTACCTGCTGCCGTGGGGCCAGATGTCGTTCTGGGGCGCGCAGGTGATCGTGAACCTTTTTTCGGCGATCCCGTTCATCGGCCCGGATCTGTCACTGTGGATTCGCGGCGACTACGTCGTGTCCGACGTCACGCTGAACCGCTTCTTCGCGTTCCACGTGATCGCGATTCCGCTCGTGCTGCTGCTGCTCGTCGTCGCGCACCTGATCGCGCTGCACGAAGTGGGGTCGAACAACCCGGACGGCATCGAGATCAAGGAGAAGAAGGACGAGAAGGGCGTGCCGCTCGACGGCATTCCGTTCCACCCGTACTACTCGGTGCACGACTTCTTCGGCGTCTGCGTGTTCCTGATGGTGTTCGCGCTGATCGTGTTCTTCATGCCGGAGATGGGCGGCTACTTCCTCGAAGCGAACAACTTCATCCCGGCGAACCCGCTGCAGACGCCGCCCGAGATCGCGCCCGTCTGGTACTTCACCGCGTTCTACGCGATGCTGCGCGCGACGACCGACCCGTTCAAGATCGTGCTGATGATCGTGATCGCGGCGCTCGGCCTCCTCGCGCTCGCTCGCGCGCGCGGCAAGTGGAAGATCGCGTTGCCCGTGCTCGCCGCGGCGCTCGTCGTTTTCATGTACTTCACCGAATCGAAGTTCTGGGGCGTCGTCGTGATGGGCGGGGCCGTCGTCACGCTGTTCTTCCTGCCGTGGCTCGACCGCAGCCCGGTGAAATCGATCCGCTACCGGCCGTTCTTCCACAAGGTGTTCTTCGGAATCTTCGTCATCGTGTTTTTGACGCTCGCGTTCCTCGGCACGCGACCGCCTTCGCCCGCCGCGACGCTGATCGCGCAGGTGTGCGCGCTCGTGTACTTCGCGTTCTTCCTCGGCATGCCGTTCTGGACGACGCTCGGCACCTTCAAGCAGCCGCCCGAACGCGTGCGGTTCAAATCCCATTGACGTGAGCGAGAGGGAATTCGTATGAAGAAATTGCTTTCGACGCTCGCAATGTTTATTGTGTCGGCATGTCTGCTGACGAGCGTATCCGTGCGGGCCGAAGAGGGGGAATTTCCGCTCGACCGGCCACCCGATAACACGGAGAATCTCGTCTCCTTGCAGCATGGCGCGCAATTGTTTGTAAACTATTGCCTGAATTGCCATAGTGCGAACCTGATGCGCTACAACCGGCTGACGGATCTCGGCATCCCGCAGAAGGAGATCGAGAAGAATCTCCTGTTCGCGACCGACAAGGTCGGCAACACGATGACCGTTGCGATGCGGCCGGAAGACGCGAAGACCTGGCTCGGCGTAGCGCCGCCGGATCTTTCCGTCGAAGCGCGCGCCCGCAGCCGTGATTGGCTCTACACGTATCTGCGCACTTTTTACCGCGACGATACGCGCCCGACGGGCTGGAACAACGCTGTGTTCCCGAACGTCGGCATGCCTCATGTGCTGTGGCAGCTTCAGGGGGAGCGCAATGCAAAATTCGAGGAAAAGACGGACGAGGAAACGGGCGAGAAAGTGCGCAAGCTCGTCGGGTTCCAGCAGGTGACGCCCGGGACGCTCGCGCCGGCGGATTACGATGCCGCCGTCGGCGATCTGGTCGCGTACCTGAACTGGATGTCCGAGCCGGCGCAGCAGACCCGCAAGCGCCTCGGCGTGTGGGTGCTGCTGTTCCTTGGTGTCCTGACGTTCCTCGCATGGCGGCTCAATGCCGCCTACTGGAAAGATATCAAGTAATCACGCCGAGACTGGCGTGGGGCCAGCGCAAGGAAGAGCCTGCAAGGGGTTTTTCCGCGCGCTGGCCCTCGGCTTTTTGAGGAAACGCAAACATGATGGTTCTGTATTCCGGCACGACTTGTCCGTTCTCCCAGCGTTGCCGGCTGGTGCTGTTCGAAAAGGGCATGGATTTCGAGATTCGCGACGTCGACCTGTTCAACAAACCGGAAGACATCGCGGTGATGAATCCGTACGGACAGGTGCCGATTCTCGTCGAACGTGATCTGATCCTGTACGAATCGAACATCATCAACGAGTATATCGACGAGCGCTTCCCGCACCCGCAACTGATGCCGGCCGACCCGGTGCAGCGCGCGCGCGCGCGCCTGTTCCTGCTCAACTTCGAGAAGGAGCTGTTCGTGCACGTGAGCACGCTCGAGAACGAGAAAGGCAAGGCCGCCGAGAAGAGCCACGAGAAGGCGCGCCTCGCGATCCGCGATCGCCTGACGCAGCTCGCGCCGATCTTCCTGAAGAACAAATACATGCTTGGCGAGGAGTTCTCGATGCTCGACGTCGCGATCGCGCCGCTCCTGTGGCGTCTCGACCACTACGGGATCGAGCTGTCGAAGAACGCCGCGCCGCTGATGAAGTACGCAGAGCGGATTTTCAGCCGTCCTGCCTATATCGAAGCGCTGACGCCGTCCGAAAAGGTCATGCGTCGTTAAGCTGTATGTGACTGGGGAGCGGATGCGGCGGCATTGCTGCCGCGTCCGTTTTCGTTCGAGGATGGCGATGCAAGAGATTTCCACGAAGCCGTATTTGCTGCGCGCGCTGTATGAGTGGTGCACGGATAACGGGTATACGCCCCACATCGCGGTGCGGGTCGACAAGTCGACGCGCGTGCCGCGCCAGTTCGTGCGCGACGGCGAGATCGTGTTGAACATCAGCTTCGAGGCGACGAGCCAACTGCAGATGGGCAACGAATGGATCGAGTTCACCGCGCGATTCTCGGGCAAGGCGCACAAGATCGAGGTGCCCGTCGCGAACGTGCTCGCGATCTATGCGCGCGAGAACGGGCAGGGGATGGCGTTTCAGGTCGATGTCGCCGCGGATTCCGGCGATGCCGAGGGCGGCGGCGCGCTTGCTGCGGAGGAAGCGGGTGACGATGCCGGTGCTCACGTCGTTCCGGCCGAGGCGGTGCCCGAGGCCGGCGAACCGGCGGACGAACTGCCGAAGTCCGATGGTGACGGCGATGGAGCGAAAGGCAGCCGGCCTCGCCTCAAGATCGTGAAATGAGGTAGAATTTCCGGCCCAACGCCGGCTTAGCTCATCTGGCAGAGCAGTTGATTTGTAATCATCAGGTGGCGGGTTCGAGTCCTGCAGCCGGCACCAAACACTCATCTGAGGAAGTCCTCGGAAATCCAGAAACCCGTGATAGCATAAGGCTTCACGGGTTTTTTTATTCCAGCGTTGTCCAGCGATGCCCGTTTGAATCCGGGGGCATGTGGGGGCACCTCCGGGGGAATCTTCGTAGTCTGGCAAATGCCCCCGGGAAAAGTGCCCCCTAGGGCTGTAAGGTAGATGCCTTATGCCGTTGACCGACGTCGCGATCCGTAAAGCCCCAATGAAATCAAGGGGTTACGTGAGTTTCGCGTAACCCCTTGTGCTTTCTGGGCGTTGAAAAGTACATTTTCGGTACAGTCAGCTCTCAGAACAGCTACATGGCAACCTTCGTCAAGACGCCGCGTGCCGCCGCAATTGATGGGGATCATCCCGTCGAACGCCGGCGGGTTCGGCAACGTGCACGACGCGGCCGAGGTGTTCAACGAGCTCGAGATCGAACCGCTGAAGGCACGATTGCGGGAGGTGAACGACTGGCTCGGCATCGAGGTCGTGCGCTTCAAAGACTTCGAGACGCCGAAGGGCTGACGCCCGACGCCGCGACCGGCAAAGCAAAGCCGCCGCGCACTTCGGTGCCGGCGGCTTTTTTGCGTCCGTCGTCCGTGCGCGGCGTTGGCGGAATAGGGCGCCTCAGGGCGGCCGCCGCCCGGATGCACCCCCCAAGGGTCGGATCAGCTCGCCGCGGGGCCGTGGCGGGCCGCCTTGCGCGCGGGTGGGCCCATCCCAAGGGCCGGACCCTGCCCGCGCGATGATGATTCAGACCCGGCGCGCGCAGTTGTGACCCCGCCCCACCTGCCGTAAGCGGTAAATTCAGCACACCGAATGGAGAATCATTTGCGGCTGATGGGCGAGCATAGCTGCATCGCGCTGGTCGGGATCGACCGACGATGTCCACATCTGGGTTTCGATAGTGCGCGCCGACGTGGTGGTCGAAGCGTGCTTGGTGCGTCAACTCACGCTCGCCTCGGCTTGCCGCTTCGCGTAGTTGAACGGCAGCAGGTCGCTGATGTCCGCGTCTGCGGCGCGCTGTGGCAATTCGGTCAGCACGTGTAGCAACCAGGCGCGCGGTTCGACGCCGCAGGCGCGACATGTAAGCATCAAGCTGTAGACCACCGCGCTTGCCTTCGCGCCGGCGACTGTGTCGCTGAACAACCACGATTTTCTCGCAGTGGCAAACGGCCTGATGTCGCGCTCGATGACGTTGTTATCAAGCGGCAGACGGCCGTCGTCTACGTAGCGGATCAGATACTGCCATTGCCGGCGGCAGTATCCGATCGCCTCGCCGAGCAAGCTCTGCGGCAGAACAGCTCGTCGAGCCACACCTTGAAGGCCGTCAACAACGGCACGCTGTGCTGCTGCCGCAGGCGATACCGGTAATCGGTCAGCATTTCGCCTTCAGGAACCGTCTGCTTCGCCAGCCCCTCGACCTGATACAGCGCCTGGAAGAACTCGAGGGCTTTCGTGATGCGGGGGCTCGGCTTGTTCTTCTGGCCCTTGAGCGCGTCCGTAAACAGCCTCCTCGCGTGCGCGAGGCATCCAAGATGCGTCGCCGTCTTGATCGTGCGCCATGCAGGCCAGCCGTCCGTCATCAGCGTGCCGGCGTAGTCACCGAGGAAGGCACGCGGATGCTCCCCACCGCGCCCAGGTTGATACTCGAACAGCACGACCGGCTGCTCGCTGTCCGCAGCGCTTCGGTAAACCCACATATACGACGTGTCCTGCGCCTTTCGATCCTTTTCTTTGAGCACCTGGACCGTGGTCTCATCGCCGTGGATCAACCACTGGCTGCGCAGAACCTGCTTGAGCGCATCGTAGATCCGCTTGTAATGCAGTTCGGCGGGGCGGATGATCCAGTTCGCCAGCGTACCGCGGCTGACCGCAATGTTCGAGCGCGCGAGCACATCCTCCATCCGGTACAGCGGCGTGCCGTCCACGTACTTGCCTGCCGTGACGGCGGCGATCATCGACGGACTGGCATGGCTGCCAGGCAGGGGCTGCGCCGGCATCGACGCGACCATGATCGGCGTACGCACGCCGTCGCAGTGTCGGCACGCATATTTGGCACGCGCGTGCTGCAGCACCGACACCTTGACCTCCATGTGCAGTTGCTCGCTGACGTCCTCGCCCATGCGATGCAGGGCCTTGCCGCAGCACGGGCAGGTCTTCTGGTCTTCGGGCAGATCGTACTCGATGCGTTCGCGCGGCAGATCCGCAGGCAGCGGCTTGCGGCCTCGCTTACGGGGCTCGGGCTTGTCGAGCTCTGGCAACCCGGTGTCCGGCAGCGAAGGCACGTCACTGTCGTCCTCGTCGACAGGCTCGGCGTCGGCAGCCTGCTCGGCCTCGTTGAACACGCGATCCTTGCGCTTCTCGCTCTTCGGCGCGTATTGCCGGGCCAACGCGAGACGATATTGCTCTTCCAGCGCATCCAGGCGCCTGGTCAGTTCGTCGATCCTGGCATCGCGCTCGGCGAGACCGGCTTCGAGTTCGTGGATGTAGGCCTTGGCGGCCTGCGGCAATCGGGCGAGATCGGCTTTCATGCGCTTCACGATAGCGAAGCGCGGTGTCGCACAGGTTTACGGAGATGTGTAACAGCCGGGACGGCCGTTGTTGACCAACAACGTTCGCAATACCGCGCCTCAACTCGTGAAGCAGTACTGTCGTGCGGGATGCGGACGCAGCGCGTCGAGATCGACGCCGTCGAGCAGCAGGTGGAGCTGGTCGACCGTGAGCTCGATCACGGCCTGCTGACGACGGGGCCAGGCGAAACGGTCCACCTCGAGCCGTTTCAACATCAGCCAGAAGCCGGCCCGGTCATAGAGCAACAGCTTTACCCGATCCCGTTTCCGGTTGTGGAATCCGAAGACGGCTCGTGCGAGCGGATCAAGCTGCATCGACTGTTCGACCATCGTCACCAGCGTATTCAGTCCGGCCCGGAAGTCGATCGGCTCGCGATGCAGGTAGATCCTCAGGTCGTGGTCGAAGCGGAACATCAGCCCGCTCCCAGCGCGGCAATCATCGCCGTGACCAGCGAGGTATCTCGCCCAGAGCATTCGAGCTCAAGCACGACACCGTTAGGCAGTGTCGCCGACAAGCGCGCCAGCGGTGCAGCTCGCGGCGACGGACGGTGCGACTCTCGTTGCAGCGACGGCTGCGGGGATGGTAGTGCCGATTCCGCAGGAGTCGATACCGGTGACTCGTCGATCAAGACGACCGGCACGAAGGCTGACGGTGCTTGCGCGATAGCATCACGTGAAACGCCGGTAACTTCCCGTCGTTCTTGCAGCTGTACCCATTTGCGTAACTGGTTCGCATTGACCCCAGCCTTCAGTGCCAGACCAGCCAATGACGCGCCCGGTTGGCGGCAGGCTTCGATCAACTTACGCTTGCCCTCCGGATCGTATCGATGCTTGCCATCCGCGCACGTCCGGGTCACTCGCAGAGGGAGAAAGTCAAAGTCAGTGTCGGTCATCATTTGCGTCCGCAATTCAAGTCTGCGGACGCAATCGTGGATTGATTCAGCCGCGCCGGCTATGTGCGGAGAATTTCGCGCTTACCACCTGCCCGCAAAAACGAGCAGTTTTTATGCACGCATGCACCGGGCGCGTCGGGCCGCCCGGTGCGGCCCGCGCCGCGACTGACGCGGCGATTCTTCTATGCAGTTTTATGCGCCCTGATTGTGCAGTCTCAATTTTTCGTGACCGCGAGCGACCCGCTTTCGCCGCCGCTCAGGTGAGACTGGAAATCAGGTGACAGCCGCAGGTAGCACGATGGCCGTGCCGGGCGATCGGAATGCCGCCGTCCGTCATCGACGGATCACCTTCCTCAATGATGTTGGGCGACACGTCGGGATGCTGCGGACACGACACGCGATCACCCTTGCGTGCGACGAAGCGACCGTCGAAGCGCATCGTCGTGGAGCCCGTTTCGACTTTGCCGCCGTGGTCTGTGTCATCGCCGACGCGGATTAGATTCATCATAACAACTTACTATTTCTCGAGAAGAGTTTTCAAATAATCAACTCGTTGTTTGGTGATCGTGACGAGGCAATCTTTCGTAATTAGTCCCGGGCCGGCACCTTGGGATTGCGAGGCCTCGGCGGCAATATAACCGTTACACTGCTTTTCTCTATAGTTGAGCCAGGCCTTCTGTGATTGCTCAAGCGCATCCTTATACTGTGTGGATGCATATAATTTTTGATAAATTGAATTAAGATCCTTCTTTGATTTGGCTAGTTCTTGATCGGTGCAGGATAAATCATCATATACATTTCCGCTTCTGATGCATGCATCAGCAAATGAGATAAGGGGTATTAGTAGAAGCGTTAGTGAAATGATTTTTTTCATAATGTTCTCAAAAAAATTAGCGATTGTATGCTTCGGGAAGCTCGACTGTATAAGGGGCTGGTCTAGAAGACATCAATCCTTGCGTTGTTCCGTGCACATGAACCGCACGCCCCTTCCCATATCTATACCCAGTAACGTTTGCTTGGCGGATGACATCTTCAACCCATGCTTTTGTTGCGTCTGAAGCCTCGTCCAACGCATATGGATTTGCATAACTTAGGTTATCCCCAACTAGGGATGCTCCTCCGTTGGCACGGTCTTGTAAATGAGCGATAACAAGAGATCTTACTCTCGGGGAAACTCGGCTATCAGGCACGTTTTGCACGCTTCCATAAGCGCTTGGTCTTGGTGCGTTAATATCTGAGAATTGCCATCTCTCATTAATTACGCCTCTAATTGTATTCCATTTTTTTAGGCCCGACATCCGGCGGTTTAGGATGGTGTCGACAACTGCGCCGGCTTGCTTTCCTAAATTTTCATCATCTAAGCTTAAGGCAACCTCAGTTGCTGTAACCTTAATTAAATCGACTACATCCTGATCGGACAGTTGAAGTATTTTGCCGCTAATTTCGGAGTTGATGAAATTCCCGACGATTCCGATCGGATGGAAATGCCACGGATTCGGTTCCTTCGGGAACCCTTCCACACTGGTGACCTGTTCCCACCATTGCAGCTTGCCTATCCGCTCGATCTCGGTCTTCCACAGCCACAGCAGCTTCTTCATCAACGGCGACAGCGCTTCCCATTTCCCGGGGCCACCGCCCCATTCGCTTTCGCAGCGTACGACGAGATGGGAAAGGGCCTCAGCCATCCACGGCGTTTCCTGCGCGTGCTTCAACTCCTGCGCCGTCACCTTCCCGTCGTGGTTCGCGTCGATCGCCTTCTCGAGCTGCGAGAGGAGCGGGCTCGCGTTGACCGTGGCCGCGCTCGTCTCGAATTCGGTCTTGTCTTCGTCGGCCAGAAACTGTTCAGCGACATGGATGTAGCGTTTGAGCATGTCGATCGGCATGATGCTGCTGTTGTCGGCCAGTTCGAAGCCCGGCCAGTCCCACGGACCGCACATGCGCACCAGCGGGTGATCCTGCTTGCACACCCACCCGGTGCGGGTACTGCCGTCCTTGGCGCCGATCGTCACGTCATACCAGCGGCGCCCCTTGTCGTCTTTCGCGATGTTCTCCGCACCGTTCTTCTCCAGATCGACGCTGCGGATCACGTAGCGGAAATCCGCGCCCGGCCCCGTGGCGTCCGAGAAGCGCAACGGGAAATCCTTCCAGCCTGACGCGATCGCGCTCGTCGTCGTATTGGCGCGGCTGCTATCGACCCAAACGGGCGCGCCGGCGTCGTTGAAAACCGGCGTCGCGTGCCGGCCGCCATGCACGGGCGCGGCTATTTTCGGCTGCACCTTGACCCACTTGCCCTTTGCGTCGGCGGCGAGCGGGACAAGCTTGGTGCCGGGTTGCAGTTTCTGATCCGGTTCCGGTGGGGTGACGAGCCGCGCGCCCGGCGAGATTTCCAGAAACGCCCTGGACGCCGGCAACTGCTTCGCCCGCTCGCGGCTCTTCTGGATGAATGCTTCGAGCTCGGGACCGGCGAACACTTCGAGATGCAGCAACGGGCGGGTCGGCTTCGGCGGCAACAGCTTCGCGTCCGGGTAGCGCAGATAGTGGCCGAGCTGGCCGATCACGTCGCCGGCCTTGACCCGGTACGGCTGTTTCAGCACCACGACCGTATCCAGCGGCTTCGGGTCGACGATCGGGTCGAGTTCTTTCTCGAACACGTACCCGTACGGCGCGTGCGGCGACACCGGCTTGCCGACGACCGCGGCGGCCGGCGTGCCGGACTTGATCGTCTTGATCTTCGCCCAGCCCGGGTTCGCTTTTGCCAGTTCGTCCGTATCCGAGACGGTCAATTCCGCCCCTTGCGGCAAGATGCCGATGATCCTGCCGTTCGGCAGATCACGGATGCGCAGGCCCGTGACCGGGGGCGGGAGCGGCGCCGTGTCTTCTTTCGGCTCGGGCACCTTCTTGAAATCACTCTGGATGAACTCCCCGAGCACATCGCGATGACTGGACGCGGGCGCTTTCGGCCGGGGAATCTCCTGCTTGTCCTTGGACTTGTCGCCGACCCGATAGTAACGCTCGCCTTCCCAATACGGCATGGGCCCCATGTTCAGTTTGGCGTGGTCGACCTGAGCGACTTTCGCCTGTTCTGCAGCCGACTGGTAACTGTTCCAGTCCATCGTGTGCATGTACAGGCTGAAGAACGTCAGCGTCTCGTCGGGTGCGGGCTTGCTCGCCGTCGTCGACGAGGTCGCAGGCTGGGCGGACGAACCCTTCGCCGGGTCGGATTTCGGCGGCGGTGCCGGCGGCAGTTGCAGCCGATGGCGGATCAGCACGAAGCCGGTCGAGTACAGCGCGTGCCGGCCGTCCTGATAGTCCTGTTCCGGATACTTGCTGTCGAGCCGATACGCGACGACTTCGCCATCGGCGATCGCGCGGATGCCGTCGCCTTGCTTCAGCTTGGCACCGGTGTTCCGGTCGAAGTGGATGCCGCCGTGCCACATGCCGTTTGCGCCCAACGGATAGAACCCGTCTTCAGCCGTGGCCAGCGCCTTCATGTAGGTCATCGGGTCGGCCGCGTCCGCCTGGTCGGCGGGGCTGAACGGAAAGGCCCAGTTCAGCGGGGTGTAGGGCGGCGTCGCGGGGGCGCTCGGCGCGGCCGCCGGTTTCGTGGAAGGTGGGTTCTTGCTCACGTTTCTCGGAATCTCTCGCTTCTCGTTTTTTCTTGCGGCAGGACGATGGCCGGCTCAGGGTCAGCCCGAGAACAGCGAACCGCGCCCGCCATCGGTCGACACCGGCGTCGCCTGCAACGGGTCGCGAATCGTCCCGCTCGCGCCGCTGGGCTTGTCCCAATTCCCGCATTTTTCCAGAATCTGCCCGGTCGTCACGTTCTCGATCAGCCCACTCTTGATGCTGATATACGAGCCGCCTGCGCCGATCCACACTTCCTTCGCGGCCGTCAGAATCAGACGCCCGTCCGCGCTCTCGATCTTCACGTCCTGAAGACCGACCAGGGATGCCGGGCCGCTTTGCGCCTGAATGTCCACCGACCCCTTCGCCGCGAAAATCTTGATGCCGATGTTCTGCGCGAACAGGCTGATCTTGTCGAGCACACTGACCAACAACGACTTGCCGGCCGCCAGGTTGACATTCTGGCCGGCCACCATGTTCGCGTGCTGGTTCGCCGTGACGTGCACCGATTGCTGCGTCGATGCGGCGATGCCCTCGGGGCTCGACAGCAGCATCACCGGTTTCGAAAAGCCGTTCGCGTTGCCGGTGCCGCCGCCAGCCGTGCGGCCGCCACTGGTGGCGCCTGCGACCGTGCGCTGCGTCGCGTCGGTGAACGACTTCAGCGCGGCCTGGCCGTCTTGCAGGCTTTCGGCGCGATTCGTTTCGCTGGCCTTCGACACGGTTTCGAATACGGCTTCCGCGCCCGCGAGCGGCTCGGTCGCGGCCGTCACGTTCAGCGGCTGCGCGGTGGCCGGCTGCGTCGACACATACAGCCCCTGTTCGGCGCGCACGGCGCCGTAAGCGCCGGACTTCAGGTCGAAACCATTGCCGAGGAACGCGCCGCGCGTGTTGCCGGACTGCTCGATCAGGTAACCCAAATGGAGGTGAGAACTATAACTGGACGAGTAAAGGTGGATGCGATTCTGGCCGCTGGCGTCGTCGAGAACGAGCTGGTTGAACCCGTTCCCGCCGTACTCGCGGGACAGGAAGCCGGACAGCAGGCCGTGCGTGTGCCATTCGGGCATCGTCGCGCCCCCGTGCAGCCTCGAGATGATGACGGGACGGTCACAGTCCCCATTGACGAAACCGAGGAGCACTTGATCTCCCTTGCGCAGCGGGAAGTAGCCGCCCCGTTTCGCGCCCGCGTCCGGCATCGCTGCGCGGATCCACGCCGTCGATTTCGTATTCCGGTCCTTCCGGCTGTTGGTTGTCCAGACCATCACGCGGTTGCCGTCGTCCGTGTGGATTTCCTCGTCACTGTTCGTCGCGACGATCGCCGTCTGCAGGTGCATCTCGGGCTTCTCGTGCTCGAACGGGCTGCGGAACGGCGTGCGCCGGTGCTGCGCCTCGATCTCGACCAGGAGGAAGCCGACGCCGCCATCGCGGTGCGGAATCGCCGAGCCAGCGCCGGCCGCCTGCGCCTGCTCAATTTCGGCACGTAAGCTGCGCGGAAACCGCGCGAGTGTGTCGAGGCCGGGCAGGTTGTTCTGGATCAGCCAGTCGCTCGCGATGATCGATAGCTCGCGGTCCTCGGCCGGTAGCGTATCGAGGACCGGGTGCCCCGTCACCTTGAACCAGTAGCCGGGCAGGGCATAGCGCGGACTGCCGACCGCGAAATAGCGCTTCGCCCGCGAGGCCCATTCCTCGGTGCGAATGTTGGCCTGTTGCTGTCCGATGTCCGATACCGCCCACGTCTGCGAGCCAGTGTAGAGGTAATCCTCGCCCTGTCCGGGTAGCTCGTCCAGATTTGCCGCGGGTGTACTGACCTGCTTGTCGAGATCCGGGCGCTTGTAGTCGGCCGTGCCGAGCGTGAGCGTTGCGCTTTGCGCCTCCTGCTGCTCGCTCAATTGCGTCAACCCGTCGAAATCCTCGTCGGTCCCCGCGTGGCTGAATTGCATCTCCGATTTCGGCAGCGACGGTCCGAAATACAGATCGTCCATGAAGACAACCTTGTGCGACTTGCCGTCCGTCGCGAAATCGAAGCGCGGAAACACGCCCACTTCCTCGAGACTGCGGTGCACGAAATGCCAGTCGGTTTCCCACTGCACGCGGTGCGAATACGAACGCATAGCCGTGCGCAGCTCGAGCCCGTAGTTGCCGTTCGCCTGCGGATGCTTGTCGAACACGTCGGTCAGAATCTCCCAGCCGGGGGTTTCCTGCCAGTCGCGCCGGTCGCTGCTGAGCTTGAGGAAGCTTAACCAGGAAGTGAACCGGAGCTGGAAATAGGACAACGCCCCGTCGTTTCCAAGGCGGCGAACCTGCTGCACATAGCCGTGGATCGGCAGGTAGCCGCCGTCCGTCTGGTGAATCCAGAGCGTGACGGGTTGCAGCATGAGGGCGCTAAGCTTGATCTTGTTGCCGACGACCGATGACACGTCGACGGTCACCTCGAAATTGCGCCCAAGCTGAGCATTGATCTTGACGTACAGCGGCACGAGCCAGTCGTCGCCAAGCGGCGTGTCGAGTTTGACGATGCGATTGAACTGCGCGTAGCCGCCGCGCAGCACCTTCAGCAAGACTTCCCCGGCCATGCGGTCCCCCCGTTCGTGGAGAGCGAGTCCGACCGTTATCGATATGCCGTGGCCGAGACTGCGTATGTCATTTCAGAAAAGACGATGAGGATCAAGACCGAAAGCCGGTCTTCGCGTATCGGGACGGTGAGGAGAGAGGATGCGGTGGAGAATCCCGTCCCGATGCAGAAAGATCATATCAAATTCGGCTACCCAGCGACGTCGCTCGCTGATGCTCGGTCGAGACGTGACGAAGCGAAGCGGCTGTTATGGTGCGCGCCGACGGTCGACGAGCGCGACATCTGGCAGTGCTCGATGCGGCACATTGCGCACGAGGGGCGCTGCTTCGTCGTGAGCGCTTGCCAGATTCAGCCGTCGCCTGCCGAGCTTGGCATCGACGTACCCGGCTGGGACGGAGATCGGCCGCTCATCAACGGCGGCAGCGTCATCGTCGGTCCACTCGGCGACGTGCTGGCCGGGCCGCTAAGAGGGCAAGCGGGGCTCGTCGTCGCCGAAATCGATACGGACGACCTGGTTCGCGCCCGATATGACTTCGACGTCGTTGGGCATTACGCTCGGCCGGACGTATTTTCGCTATCGGTCGACGAGCGGGCGAAGCGGTCGGTGGAATTCAAGGATTGAAAAATCAGGACAGGCTTTTTCGCATTGAATCGAACATCCGACCTGAGTGGCATGCGCCGTTCGCGATGTCATGTCGACGGCACAACGGCACAACGGCACAACGGCGCGACGAAACGCGTACGTCGATCGCCGATTCCATCGTTCGCCGGTGATTCTCGATGAACCACAAAAACCCGGCATCCACCGGGCTTCGCACACTCAAGGCAACGAAATCGTCAAATTGGCCGACTCCGGCCCAACCTTGATGACTTGCGAATAAGGCGCAAGCGCCCGCACGGTACTGTTTTTCAGATACGTATTGAGCCCGACGAACGCAAGCAATCCTACGAGCGCGAACACCGCCCCGATCGCCCACAGCGGCACTTCGCGCTTGAGCCGGTGCGCGATCTGATCCGGCAGCGGCCAATGCGGTGCGAATGGCGCGCGCTTGCCTTTCATGTTCGCGATCTCGTCGCCGAGCCGAGCGGTCAGATACGCAAGCTTCTCCGGCCCTTCGAGCAGATACTTGCCCTGGAAGCCGAGCAGCAGGCACATGTGGAACACCTCGAGCGACTGCAGTCGCGCCGCGCCCTGCGCACGGCATTCTTCGAGGTACTGATAGAACTTCTCGCCCGCGAGCTGTTCGCCGAACAGCACGAGCTGCAGCGGCCGGCGTTCCCAGTCCGCGCGAATCTTGAATTGCGACGACAGCACCGATTCGTCGATCGCCGCGCAAAACGCGAACTTCGCCGCATAGACATCCTCGGCGGCGATGTTGAGCTTCTTCGCGCCGCGCTCGAATTCGCTCAGGAATTCCTGAATGCGCGTGCCGAATTCCGACGCGTCGTTCGGCTCGCGGCCGTTCTTCAGCAGGAACAGCATGAAGAAGCCGTCGTACAGCAGATCGACGAGCGAGCGCGCCTGGAAGCCGGCGTCGGTCGACGACACCGTTTGCGGCGCGGGAGGCGGCGTGTTGCCGCCGAAGAGGGAGGGCGCGTAACTCATGACGTGACGGCGATCAGTTCGAATTTCAGATCATTGATTCCGGACGGCGCATAGATCATCGCCGACTGGGCCTGCAGCATCCGCTCATAGAGCGGGCTGCGCGCATCGAGTGCGAAATAGCATGCGCCGGGGCGCACGGGAATCGCGGGCGGTACCTGCGGCGTATACGCAAGGCGCACGCCCGGCATCGCGGACAGCACGAGCTTGTCGACGTCGTCCGGCGCGCCCACCTTGAAGCGCGCGGGCACGGCATCGACGAGCTCGACCGACGGCATGTCGGCCGATACCGCGAGATAGAACGCGGTCTTGTCGTCGATCTTGCCGGAATCGAGCCGCCCGACATGGAACGACGGCCGCACTTCCTCGAGCGTGATCGCGAAGTAGCGCGTCGAGATCACGGTTTCGAGCAGATCGCGCAGGATCGAGTCGAGACGCGCGAAGCCGGGGCCCGGATCGTCGTGCCGATACGCGGGCAGATCGGCGAGCACATAGCCCTTCGAGAACGTCATCAGTTGGCCGGCGAGGCGCAGCAGTTCCTGGAACAGCCGCTCCGGATGCAGCGCCGAATGCTGGTGCAGGTGCGCGAGCGCGGCGAACGCGGCGCTCGCCGTGTGCAGCAGCCAGAACGATGCGATGTCGCCCGAGCGGAATTCGATGATGTTCTTCGTCGGCTCGCGATGGAAGCCGTATAGCGCGTTCACCTTCGCCTGCAGCGCGTCGATCAGTTGCCGCAGGCGCTGATGCAGGATCGGCGACGCCTCGATCGCGAGGCACGGCGGCACGAAGTTGTCGTCGATCTCGAAGCCGGACGTCGCGGTGCGGCGCACGCGCACGAGCGGGATCGACAGCAGTTGGTCGCGCGGCTCGCCGTGCGCAATCAGCTTCACGTTCGTCTTCAGGAACGTGATGTCGGCTTCGGCGGCGTCGGTGAAGTGATCGGCGACGCGCGCCTGCTCGCTGACGAAGCGCGACACGAAGCCGGCGTCGCGGTTATCCGCGTAGTTCGAGCCGGCCTCGCGCAGCGGGTGCAATGCGAGGTAGAACGTGAATTCGTTGCTGCCTTCGGGCAGCGTGTCGAGCGCGATGGGCGGCGGCAATTCGTCGGCCTGCGGCGCGGAGTAGAGCGCGCCGTCCGGGAACACGAGCGACAGTTCGCTCGCGCGCAGCACGTTGCTGCCGAGCGCGTCGCGGTCGAACCGCACCGAGCGCACGCCCCAGTTGTACGGCTGGATCGCCTGAATCGATTCGAAGAGGCGCGCTTCATGGTACGCGTCCTGCCGCTGAAAGTGCTGCGGCCTCAGAAAGAGGCCTTCCCCCCAGAGCACCTTGGCCGAATAACTCATGTCAAATCCGCTTAAATGTGATTGGGCCGTTGGTCGGTCAATTCGCGTCGTGATCTGCAAGCGAATCGTTAATCCTTGTTAAATGACTTTTTAGCGTCATCTCGAATTTCACCCGCAATTCACCGATGACAGCAAATCGAGCCGCTGCGCCGGCATGCCTTGCTGCGAAGGCAGGACGGTGCCGCCCGTCACGGTCATCGCGCAGTTGTGCAGGCCGATAATTATGCCGGATTTCTCGGACTTCGCAGGATCGAAAGTCAGCTTCCAGCGCTGTAGCGCCGGGTCGCGAAAAAGCGCGACGATGCCGAATGCCTGCGCTTCGCGCGACACCTTTTCGGTTGCGTTGTAGCGCTGTCCCGGAATCAGCGTGATTTCGCGCACGCTCAGCAGATCGGCGCCGAGCGCGGTCTTCTCTTTCGCCGGATCGGTGAAGCTGTCGAACGACGCCTGCTGGAACGACGTCGGGTCTTTCAGTGCGTAGAGGCGCACGACGAGCGCGAGCGGACGGTTGTCGTTCGCGGCGTTGAGGTTCTGCGCCGCATAGAGCGTGAGGCCGAGATTGCGCGGCGGCTTCTGCGAATCGGGCACGTCGGGCTTGCCGACGCCCACCATCTGCAGCGCGGCGCTGCCCGCCGAACCGAGGAGCGGCACGGCGGCGGCGCAGCCGCCGAGCAGGATGCAGGCGGCGAGCGGCAGCGCGTAACGAGTCACATGCGGATTCATCGATTTTTCCGGGCGTGGCGCCCATTGCTCCCTGTCAAAACTATCAGTTACTTTGCCGATTTGGCAGCGCAAAAATGTCTGCGGCTTCAAATGCCGGATGGCTGCCGTCAATGCTGTCTTATTCGGAAAAATTTTCCGCCGATTGGGCGAAATCGAATTCTTTTGCGGCAATAATTGCAATGGAAGCGGTACACGTGTGATTCCCGAAGTTTGCGCGACGCGTCAGGCGGCGCGCCGCACTGCTTTTAAAACGGCCGCTCTTCACGCGAAGATTGAATTATGAAAAATTGATCGGTACTATACCCGCGCGCTTGTGGCAAAGCAAAATCACGAATTCTCAACGATTTAAAACTCCCGCGCCGGGGATATAAATGATGAAAGACCGTCTCTTCGCAAAACTTTCTGGGGTAGTGCTGGCCTGCGGCATCATCGCCGGTTGCGCATCGCAGCCGACGCCGCCGACGGCCGAAGCGTTCAACAAGTCGTTGGCCGACGCCGACGCGGTGGCGAAGGCGGGCGATCAGGAGCGCGCAATCGGCCTTTACCAGCAACTCGCGAAGTCCGATCCGACGCGTGAGGAGCCCTGGGCCCGGATCGCGCAGATCCAGTTCCAGCAAGGTCACTACGGCCAGGCAATCGTCGCCGCGCAGGAAGCGTTGCAGCGCGACAAGACTGACCGTCAGGCGAAGAGCGTGCTCGCCGTCGCGGGCCTGCGCATCGCGACCGAATCGCTCGGCGAGCTGCGCCAGGATGCGTCGCTCGCCGGCGACGCGAAGTCCGACGCGCAAGCGCTCGCGAAGCAACTGCGCGACACGCTCGGCGAGGCCGCGCTGTTCCCGCCGGAGCAGCAGGCGACGAAGCCCGTCGTGAAGAAGCGCCGCATCGTCCGCCGCGCGAAGCCGGTGCACGAGGCCGCGCCCGCCGAGAACGCGACGGCGGCGGCTACGCCTGCCACGCCGCCCGCCACCCCCGCGACGCCCGCCACCACGTCGGCGCCCGCGAAGGCGGCAGGCGGCGATCCGTTCAGCGCACTGCGTTGAGCCGCGCTCGATCCACACACTAACCGGGAGCCGTCGATGGCGAAGAAAGAAAGCATTCAAAAGCGCTTGCAGAAAGTGCGGCCGCCCCGCGTCCAACTGACGTACGAGGTCGAACGGGGCGATGCGATCGAGATCAAGGAACTGCCGTTCGTCGTCGGAGTCGTCGGCGATCTGGCGGGGCAATCGGAAGTCGAGCAGCCGAAGCTGCGCGATCGCAAGTTCGTCAACATCGACCGCGACAACTTCGACGACGTGATGAAGGCGATCGAGCCGCGCGCCACGTTCCAGGTGGAGAACCGCCTGAGCGAGGCGGGCGGCAAGTTCGCGGTCGATCTGAAGTTCCGCTCGATCAACGATTTCAATCCGGACGAGGTCGTCGGGCAGGTCGAGCCGTTGCGGCGCCTGCTCGAGGCGCGCTCGAAGCTCGCCGACCTGCGCAACAAGCTGGCCGGCAACGACAAGCTCGAAGACCTGCTGAGCGAAGTGCTGTCGAACACGCAGCAGCTCGAAGCGCTGAAGAAGAGCGCGGACGGCGGCGACAAGCAGGGTGAATGAGTAACGGGGTGGTGAAATGAACCAGCAAACGGCTGCGGCCCAATCGACCGGCGCTCAAGTCGGCGCGCAATCCTCGCTGCTCGACGAGATCGTCGAGAAGAGCAAGGTCGCTAAATCCGAATCCGAGCATGCGCGCGCGAAGGACCTGATCGGCGAACTCGTCCATCAGGTGCTCGACGGCACGGTGGTCGTGTCGGACAACCTGTCGGCGACGATCGACGCGCGCGTCGCGGAGCTCGACCGCCTGATTTCGTCGCAGCTCTCGGCCGTGATGCACGCGGCGGAGTTCCAGCGTCTCGAAAGCACGTGGCGCGGGCTCGACTATCTGGTGAAGGAAAGCAACACCGGTTCGACGATCAAGATCAAGGCGCTGCACGCGCCGAAGCGCGATCTCGTGCGCGACTTCAAGAACGCGACCGAGTTCGACCAGAGCGCGCTCTTCAAGAAGGTCTACGAAGAAGAATTCGGCACGTTCGGCGGCTCGCCGTTCGGCGTGCTGGTGGGCGATTACGAGATCTCGCGCCAGCCGGAAGACCTGTACTTCGTCGAGCAGATGTCGCATGTCGCGGCGGCCGCGCACGCGCCGTTCGTCGCGTCGGCGGCGCCCGAGCTGCTCGGCCTCGAATCGTTCGCCGATCTGGGCAAGCCGCGCGATCTCGGCAAGGTGTTCGACACCGTCGAATACGCGAAATGGAAGTCGTTCCGCGATTCCGAGGATTCGCGCTACGTCGGCCTCACGCTGCCGCGCTTCCTCGGCCGCCTGCCGTTCAATCCGAAGGACGGCGCGATCGCGGAGGGCTTCAACTTCGTCGAGGACGTCGACGGCACCGATCACGACAAGTACCTGTGGTGCAATGCGTCGTGGGCGTTCGCCGCGCGCCTGACGGCCGCGTTCGACGACTTCGGCTGGTGCGCGGCGATTCGCGGCGTCGAAGGCGGCGGCCTCGTCGAGGATCTGCCGACGCACACGTTCAAGACCGATGACGGCGAAATCGCGCTCAAGTGCCCGACCGAGATCGCGATCACCGACCGCCGCGAGAAGGAGCTGAGCGACCTCGGCTTCATCCCGCTCGTGCATTGCAAGAATTCCGATTACGCCGCGTTCTTCGCCGCGCAGTCGGTGCAGAAACCCAAGAAATACAGCACCGACAGCGCCAATGCGAACGCCGTCCTGTCCGCTCAACTGCAGTACATCTTCTCGGTATCGCGCATCGCGCATTACCTGAAGGCGATGATGCGCGACAAGATCGGCAGCTTCGCGTCCGCGCAGAACGTCGAAACGTTCCTCAATCGCTGGATCTCGCAGTACGTGCTGCTCGACGACGACGCGACCCAGGAACAGAAAGCGCAGTTCCCGCTGCGCGAGGCCTCCGTACAAGTGTCAGAGATTCCGGGCAAGCCGGGTGCGTATCGTTCGGTCGCGTTCTTGCGTCCGCACTTCCAGCTCGACGAGTTGTCGATTTCTCTGCGCCTTGTCGCTGATCTGCCCAAACCGGCAAATTCATGAGCGAGCTGAGATCGCCCGGGCGGGCCGCCCGGGTAGGACGTTAAAACCACCTCTTTGGGGAGTCGAAAGACCATGTTACACATGCATCTGAAGTTCGGTAATCCGGCCATCAAAGGCGAGTCCGCGGACAAGGACCACGCCGGCTGGATCGAACTGAAATCCTGGGATCACTCGATCGTTCAGCCGCGTTCGGCAACCGCGTCGACCGCAGGCGGCCATACGGCAACGCGTTGCGAACACGGCGACATGGTGTTCACGAAGGAAATCGATTCGTCGAGCCCGTTGCTGTATCAGCACGCGTCGGGCGGCACCACGTTCGACGAGGTGACGATCGATTTCCTGCGCGCCGACGGCGAAGGCGAGCGCGTCAAGTATCTCGAGATCAAGCTGAAGTACGTGATCATCTCGAGCATCGCGCCGAGCGTGCAGAACGAAGGCCTGCCGATCGAGACCTTCTCGCTGAAGTACGCGGCGGTCCAGTGGAAGCAGACTCAGCAGAAGATCGGCGGCAACCAGGGCGGCAACACGCAGGGCGCCTGGAGCCTCACGAAGAACGACAAGACCTACGCGGTCTAAGTTCGACGCGGGAACGGGGCACGGTGCGTGCCCCGTTTTGCTTGGAGCCCGATGAAACGCTTCGAACCGAGCTTCCTCGACAAGCTGTTCGACGACGAACCGCATGTGCCGGCGCCAGCCGCGATGCGGCAATTGTCGCTGGAAGAGCTGAAGACCACGGTCGCGCGCGACGTCGAGGCGATCCTCAACACGCGCATCGCGCTGACCGAAGAAGATCTCGCCGCGCTGCCGGAATGCCGGCGCTCGGTGCTGACCTACGGGCTGAACGATTTCGCCGGCCTGAGCCTCGCGAGCCACTACGACCGCACGTTCATTTGCAAGTCGATTCAGCAGGCGATCGCGCGGCACGAGCCGAGGCTGCAGCAGGTGTCGGTGACGTTCGAGCTGAACGAGCAGTCGACGAGCGCGCTCTATTTCGCGATCCAGGCGCTGCTCGTCGTGCATCCCGCCGAGGAGCCGGTGACCTTCGATGCGATGCTGCAGCCGTCGACGTTGCAATATTCGGTGACGCGTTCGCGCGCCGCCAAGGTGTGAGCCGTAGCGCGTGAGCCGCCGGGCGCCGCGCGGCAACGAGAAGCCCGGCACGAGAGCATCAAGGTTTCGGGGATCGTCGATGGAAGAGTTGTTGCCGTATTACGAACGCGAACTGTCGTTTCTGCGGCGCTATTCGCCCGAATTCGCAAACCGATACCCGAAGATCGCCGCGCGTCTGTCGCAGGCGGGCGAGCATTGCGAGGATCCGCATGTCGAGCGAATGATCGAATCGTTCGCGCTGCTCGGCGCGCGGATCAACAAGAAGCTCGACGACGAGTATCCCGAATTCACCGAAGCGCTCGTCGAAGTCCTCTATCCGCATTATCTGCGGCCGTTCCCCTCATGCTCGATCGCGCAGTTCGGCGCGTCGCATGCGTTCGCCGAACTGACCGGGCCGCAGGTCGTCGAGCGCGGCACCGAGTTGAAGAGCCGCGCGATTCGCGGCGTGCAGTGCCGGTTCCGCACGGCGTACGACGTGACGCTCGCGCCGATCCGGCTTGCCGACGCGCGCCACGGATCGATCGCCGCGGCGCCCGCCGCTGCCATGCTCCCCGGCAACGCGACGGGCGTGATCTCGATCGCGTTCGAATCGACGTCGCCGCAGCTCGACCTCGCGGCGCTGAAGCTCGGCAAGCTGCGCGCGCATCTGCACGGCGAGCAGTCGTTCGTCGCCGCGCTGACCGATTGCCTGTTCGCGCACACGCTTGCTTGCTATGTCGAACCCGATCGCAGCGGCCGCTGGATCGCGCTCGGCAAGACGCCGTTCGAACACGCGGGATTCGACGAGGCCGACGCGCTGATCGACTATCCGGCCCGCTCGCACCCGGCCTATCGGCTGCTGACCGAATACTTCGCATTCCCGGACAAATTCAACTTCGTCGACTTCGACCTGAGCGCGCTCACGCAGCGCGCCGGGCGTTGCCGGCAACTGACGCTGCATATCGCGCTGCGCGACGTGCGCAGCGATTCGCACGTCGCGCGGCTGCTCGACTTGCTGAGTGCGAGCCACTTCCGGCTTTTCTGCACGCCGGTCGTCAACCTGTTCCGCCAGCACGGCGAGCCGATCCGGATCGACCATCGGGCGGTATCGTATCCGGTGATCGGCGACGCGCGCCGCGCGTTCGCCTACGAGGTGTATTCGATCGATTCGGTGCACCTCGTGCGGCAGCGCGCGGATCGCGAAACGGTCGTGGAATTCCGGCCGTTCTATTCGTTGCATCACGGCGAGACGGGGCAGGCCGGCCACTACTGGTTCGCGCGCCGCAACGACGACGTCGCGCGCAAGAGCCCCGGTTACGAAACCGAGATTTCGGTCGTCGACGTCGATTTCGAGCCAGGCGCGCCGCAAACCGACACGCTGAGCCTCGACCTCACCTGCACGAACCGCGACTTGCCGGCCGCGCTCGCGACGGGGCTCGACGGCGGCGATCTGTTCATCGAAGGTGATGCTCAGCGCGGCCCGATCGCACTGCTGCGCCGGCCCACGCCGAGCGCGCGCTTCGAGCGCGGCCACGCCGCGCACTGGCGACTCGTGTCGCATCTCGCGCTCAGTCACGTGTCGCTTGCCGAAGAAGGGCTCGCCGCGCTGAAGGAGGTGCTCGTGCTGTACGATCTGAGACGCTCCGCGGTGTCGACGCGCCACATCGACGGAATCGTCGGCATCGAGCAGAGGAGCGCCGTGCAGTGGCTGCCAGGCAAGCCGTTTGCGACGTTCGTGCGCGGCGTCGAGATCCGGCTCGCGATCGACGACGAGCATTTCGTCGGCTCGAGCCTCGCGACCTTCGTGCGGATGATCGACGCCTTCTTCGGGCTGTACGTGCACCTCAACAGCTTTGTTCAACTGATCGTCGTGTCCAGGCGCACCGGCGAGGAGATCATGCGATGCAAACCGCGCAGCGGCGAATCGATCCTGGCGTAGTCGAGCGGCTGCTCGACGAGCCGCATCGCTTCGAGTTCTTCCAGGCGGTGCGGCTGCTCGAGACCTGGTTCGCGAAGCGCCATCCGCAGCGCCATGCGGCGAGACGGCCGGGCGAGATCGTCGCGCGGCGGATCGGCTTTCGCAATACGCTGTCGCTCGGCTTTCCGCCGAGCGAGATCGAGCGCGCGCAGTCGTACGACGAAGCGGGCGACGCGCTGAAGGACGATTCGCAGCGCAACGCGGCGGTGGAGGCGGGCGCGCTGTCGCGCGTGGAGCTCACGCCGGCGTTCTTCGGGCTGCTGGGCGGCCAGGGTGCGCTGCCGCTGCACTACACCGAGCAGATCATCGCGCGCGAGCAGTTGAAGCGCGATCACGCCGCGCGCGCGTTCTTCGACGTCTTCTCGAACCGCGCGACCGCGCTGTTCTACTCGGCGTGGAAGAAGTACCGGCTGCCGCTGCATTACGAGCTCGACCGCGACGAGCGCTATCTGCCGCTCTTGCTCGCGCTCGCGGGCGTGTCGAACGACGATGCGCGCTCGACCGTGCAGCAGGGCCGCGGCGTGCTGCTCGACGAAGCGATCGCCGGCTACGCGCTCGCCGCGCGGCATCGGCCGGTATCGGCCGCGTATCTGCAGCGCACGCTGTCCGAGTATTTCTGCGTGCCGATTCGCATCGAGCAGTTCGTCGGCAAGTGGTACGACGTGCCGTCCGATCAACTGAGCGTGCTCGGCGACGTGAACGTGACGCTCGGCGCGACGGCGCTCGTCGGCGAACGCGTGTGGCAGCGCGACATGCGCGCGCGGCTCGTCGTCGGCCCGCTGTCGAAGCGCGACTACGAAGCGTTCCTGCCCGGCGAGGAGCGCGCGATCGCGCTCGAGCGGATGCTGACGCTGCTCGCCGGCGTGACGCTCGAATACGAGGTGTCGCTCGTGCTGCGCCGCACGGAAGTCGGCGCGAGCATCCTCGGCGCGGGCGCGCGGCTCGGCTGGGATGCGTTCCTCTGCACGCGCGAAGCCGAGCGCGATCGCGCCGACGCGCGCTACGAGCTGCACGTCATTCATTGATAACAACGATCGAACCTGAGTGGACCGTAACCGATGAGCACGCCCCTGAAGACCCTGATCGCGAAACTGAATCCGGTGTGCCGGAAGGCCGCCGAGCGCGCCGCCAGCCACTGCTTCGCACGCGGTCACTACGAAGTGGATCTCGAACACCTGTTTCTCGCGCTGCTCGACGAATCGACCGGCGACGTGCCCCTCGTGCTGCGCGCGAGCGGCGTCGATCCGCACGCGCTGCGCGCGGATCTCGAACGCGAGCTCGAAGGACTGAAGACGGGCAACACGCGCACGCCGGTGTTCTCGGTGCATCTGACCGAGCTGTTCGAGCAGGCGTGGCTCATCGCGTCGCTCGATTCGCAGATCGGCCGGATTCGCTCGGGCCATCTGCTGCTTGCGCTGCTGACGGGGCCGGATCTCGCGCAGTTCGCGCAGCGGATGTCGTCGCAGTTCGCGCGCGTGCGCGTCGACGATCTGAAGCACAAGTTCGACGAGATCGCCGCGGGCTCGGCCGAAGCCGAGCCGCGGCAGGCCGATGCCGACGGGGCGGCGCCGGACGGTGCGGCCGCGTCGGGCGGCGCGCCGCGCGGCCCGTCGAAGACGCCGGCGCTCGACACGTACACGACGAACCTCACGCAGCGCGCGCGCGAAGGCAGGATCGACCCGGTGATCGGCCGCGACGCGGAGATTCGCCAGGCAATCGACATCCTGATGCGCCGCCGGCAGAACAATCCGATCATGACGGGCGAGGCGGGCGTCGGCAAGACGGCCGTCGTCGAAGGGCTCGCGCTGCGGATCGCGGCCGACGACGTGCCGCCGCCGCTTCGCGGCGTCGCGCTGCACGTGCTCGACATGGGCCTCCTGCAGGCGGGCGCGAGCGTGAAGGGCGAGTTCGAGAATCGCCTGAAGAGCGTGATCGACGAAGTGAAGAAGAGCGCGCATCCGATCATTCTCTTCATCGACGAAGCGCACACGATCATCGGCGCGGGCGGGCAGGCGGGCCAGAACGACGCGGCGAACCTGCTGAAGCCGGCGCTCGCGCGCGGCGAGCTGCGCACGATCGCGGCGACGACGTGGAGCGAATACAAGAAGTACTTCGAAAAGGACGCGGCGCTCGCGCGGCGCTTCCAGGTTGTGAAGATCGAGGAGCCGAGCGAGCCGCTCGCCGCCGCGATGCTGCGCGGGATGGCGGGGCTGATGGAGCAGCACTTCAGCGTGCGGATTCTCGACGACGCGATCACCGAGGCGGTGCGGCTGTCGCATCGCTACATCAGCGGCCGCCAACTGCCGGACAAGGCGATCAGCGTGCTCGACACCGCGTGCGCGAAGGTCGCGCTCGCGCACAGCGCGACGCCTGCCGCGATCGACGATGCGAAAAAGCGCATTGAGCGGATCGACGCGGAGATCGCGGCGCTCGAGCGTGAGGCCGCGAGCGGCGCCGTGCACGATGAGCGCCTCGCCGAGTTGCGCGACGCGCGCGAAGCCGATCTGAAGGCGCTTGCCGACGACGAGGCGCGCTACGAAGAGGAGCGCGCGCTCGTGACCGAAATCGGCGCGCTGCGCGCCGAGCTCGACGCCGCGCGCGAGCCGTCCGCCGACGGACGGCCGGCCGACGTCGACGCGACGCGCGCGAAGCTCGCCGAGCGTGTCGGCGCATTGCGCGCGCTGCAGGGCAGCCGGCCGATGGTGCCGCTGCAGGTCGACGGCCATGTCGTCGCGGAAATCGTCGCGTCGTGGACGGGCATTCCGCTCGGCCGGATGGTGAAGGACGAGATCGAGACCGTGCTCAATCTGCGCGAGCTGCTCGGCGCGCGCGTGATCGGCCAGGACCACGCGCTCGATGCGATCGCGCAGCGCGTGCGCACCGCGACCGCGAACCTCGAGGACCCGAACAAGCCGCGCGGCGTGTTCATGTTCGTCGGGCCATCGGGCGTCGGCAAGACCGAGACCGCGCTCGCGCTCGCCGACGTGCTGTACGGCGGCGAACGCAAGATGATCACGATCAACATGAGCGAGTATCAGGAGGCGCACAGCGTGTCGGGCCTGAAGGGCTCGCCGCCCGGCTACGTCGGCTACGGCGAGGGCGGCGTGCTGACGGAAGCGGTGCGCCGCAATCCGTATTCGGTCGTGCTGCTCGACGAAGTCGAGAAGGCGCATCCGGACGTGCTCGAGATGTTCTTCCAGGTGTTCGACAAGGGCGCGATGGACGACGCCGAAGGCCGCGAGATCGACTTCCGCAATACGCTGATCATCCTGACGTCGAACGTCGGCTCGTCGGCGGTGATGCAGGTGTGCCTGAACAAGGCGCCGGAAGAGCTGCCCGACGCCGAGACGCTTGCCGAGACGCTGCGCCCGCAGCTCTACAAGACCTTCAAGCCCGCGTTCCTCGGCCGGATGAAGGTGATTCCGTACTATCCGATCTCCGACGACGTGCTCGCCGAGATCATCGAGCTGAAGCTCGAACGGATTCGCCGCCGGATCGAAGCGAACCACAAGGCCGCGTTCGAATGGGACGAGTCGCTCGTCGACGCCGTGCTCGCGCGCTGCACCGAAGTCGATTCGGGCGCGCGCAACGTCGATCACATCCTGAACGGCACGCTGCTGCCGGAGATCGCCGAGCACGTGCTGTCGCGCATCGCCGACGGCGCGGCGATCGCGCGGATCGCCGCGCGTGCGGCCGAGACGGGCGAGTTCGAGTACACGGTCGAGTAAGACCGGCGCGCGGCGCGCGCGTCACGCGCCGCGCGTGTCTTCACGCAACGATGGACGCCGCAACGCACTGACATAGCATTCGACCATGCCGATCAACCTCTCCGAGCTGCTGACGCCGATCAGCGAAGCGTCGCCGTGCGGCGACGATCTCCTCTTCTCCGCCGAATTCGACGCGATCCAGCACGCGCGCAAGTTCGACGATCCGTCGCTCGACCAGGGCGAGTGGATCACCGACATCAAGGAAGCGGACTGGAGCTTCGTCGTCGAGCAATCGAGCGCGCTGTTGCGCGAGCGCACCAAGGATCTGCGGCTCGCGGTGTGGCTGACCGAGGCGCTCGCGCTCGAGGACGGCATCGGCGGGCTCACGCAGGGCTACGCACTGCTCACGAGCCTTTGCCGGCAATTCTGGGATCACGTGCATCCGCTGCCCGACGGCGACGACGCCGAGTACCGGCTCGGCAACATCGCGTGGCTCGCCGGGCGCACAGTCGAGCTGCTGCGCGCGGTGCCGCTCACCGACGGCGCGTCGAACGCGTTCAGCGAGCTCGACTGGGACGTCGCGCAACACGTCGCGCAGGCGATCCGGCGCGATCCCGAGCAGGCGAGCGAGATCGCGCGCGGCAAGCCGTCGGTCGAGCAGATCGAGGCGTCGAAGCGGATGACGTCCGTCGCGTTCTATGCGCGGCTGCTCGGCGAGCTGAAAACGTTCCAGGCGGCGCTCGACGCGCTCGAGCAGGAACTCGGCCAGCGCGCGGGCGACGCGGCGCCGAGCTTTCGGCAGGCGCGCGACGCGTACGACACCGTCTACCGGCTCGCCGAGCGCTTCGCGAAGGAGCAGGGCTACTCGGCCGACGCGCAGCCGCAGGCCGTCGCGCCGAATGCGCCGGGCGCGTCGCAAGAGCGCGCGGAGCCGAGCTTCAAGACGCCGCTTCATTCGGAGGACCCCGTGCAGAGACACGCACACGCGCCGTCCGCGCCCGCGCCGCTCGTGATCGCCGGCATCCAGAATCGTGCGCAGGCGGTCGAGCAGTTGCGCGCGGTCGCGAAGTATTTCCGCGGGACCGAGCCGCACAGCCCGGTCGCGTACCTCGCCGACAAGGCGGCCGAGTGGGCGGACATGCCGCTGCATCAATGGCTCGCGTCGGTCGTCAAGGACGACGGCTCGCTCGCGCATATCCGCGAGCTGCTCGGCCTGAAGCCGGACGACAACGCGTGAGCGCAGGCCGGAGCGCGTCGGCCGGCCGCGAAAAAAAGCGACGGAGAGGTCCCGAGGGATCATCCGTCGCTTTCTTGTATTTTCTTTTTGTATTTCCGTATCGACGATGCGCCGATGACGGCGATGGCATCGATATCGCGGATGTCGTCGATGTGGGGCGTGCGGGCGGCGCGCCGCTTACTGCCCCGCGCGGAATTCGATCCGGCGGTTGCGCGCGCGCCCGTCGGCCGAGTCGTTCGACGCGATCGGCTGGTCGGGGCCGACGCCCGTCGTCGTCAGTTGCTGCGACGCGATGCCCTTCGCCACCAGATAGCCCTTCACTGCATCCGCGCGCGCCTGGCTGAGCGCGATGTTCGACGTGCGATTGCCCGAATTGTCGGTGTGGCCGATGATCTCGACCGTCCGGTTCGACATCTTCGCGAGCGCGGCCGCCATCTGGTCGAGAATCGCGCGGCCTTGCGGCGTGAGCGTCGCGCTGCCGGTCTCGAACTCGATCGTGCGGTTCGCGAGCGTCTGGTCGAGGAGACCCTGCTCGGACGCGCTCACGCGCAACCCGTTCTTGATCGTGTAGGTCGGGTTCAGCGCGTTCGCCATGTCGCTCGCGAGCTGCTGCCGCTGCGCTTCGTTGCGCACTTCGCCCTTCACGTCGATCTGCGTGCCGTCGATCTTCAACTGTCCCTTGCTGATCTGCTTCAGTTGCGGGCCGATCAGCTTCTGGACGTTCGCGGACCAGTTCGGCGGCGTCGCGACGTCGCCGACTTCGATCTGGTCGACGACGTTCGCGGCGCCGTACGTGTCGCGCAGGCGCTGCAGCACGGCGGCCTTCGTCGCTTCGTCGGCGACCTTGCCGCCGGCGACGACCTGGCCCGGCGTCGCATTCGCCGGCGGCGGCGACGCCACGGCCGCACCCGCGTGCGCGGCCGCGCCGTTTGCCACCGCGGCGGGCGCGGCGAGCGGCGTCGCTTTCACGGGCACGCCGCCCGCGTCGATCGGCGTGACGGTTGCGGGGCCGACGTTGTCGGCGCGCGCGGCGCCGCCCAGCGTGCCGCCGAGCGCGAGCGCGGCGAGCACGAGCGCGAAACGGGAAGCGGGGCGGGAGGAGAGGCGCGGCTTCGTCATCGCATTACGCTCCGGCGAATGCTTCGCGGAACGTGTCGATGCACACGCGCAGCGACAGTTGCGGTTGATCGAGATAACTGACGAGCTTGCTGATCCCATGGTCGTTTTGCGCATGTGCGTCGATCCATTCCGGATCGTCGATGTCGATGTTGTGTTCGGCGTAAGTCTGGGGATCGACCACGCTGTGCAGGGTCTTCGCGGACGCGCCGTTGAAGCCGATGATGAGCCGCTCGCGCTCGGCGATCGTGCCGATGAAGATCGCGAGCTCGAAGTCGGCGCGCGACACGAACGGCGCGACGAGCTCGAGCCAGAACGCGGCGACGAGGCTCCGGTAGAACGGATCGGTCGGCAGCGGCAGCGTGAGCCCGCGCTCGATGTGCGACGTGCCGCTTTGCATCACCGGGCGCAGCAGCGAGCCGAGCGCGAGCATCGCGCCGCGCAGCTTCACCGGATGGCCGCTCGCGAGCAGCATCTGCTCGAGGCCGAAGAGGGTCTGGTGCTCGATGAAATCGTTGAACGTGCCGTCGTGCGCGCTGCCCGGGCCGCCCGTGTCGATCGGCACCTGCGTGTCGCCGAGCGCCTGCAGCGCGCCGGGCGGCTCCTGCGGGCCGAGGAGCGACTGCATCTGCGCGGCGGCGCGCGACCAGAGCCGCGCGAACGCGAGCGGGCTGCGCGCAAGGAACGTGAGCGGCCGCTCGACTTCGAGCGCCGTCGCGGCGAGGAACGGGAAGCGCCGGTTCGATGCGTCGTGGCTCGCGATCATGTGGCCCGCGATCGCGAGCCGGCTCTTCGAGCCGAGAAACGCGAAGTGCATCGGCTTCGCGCTTTCGTAGACGATCTTCCAGCGCGGGTCGTCGGCGAGGAGCTCCATCGCGCGCGCGATCCAGTGGTCGAGCGTCTGCAGCAACTGCGGGTTGTGCGCGCTCTTCACGAAGTCGCCGCGCGACGGGATCTTGCCGAAGTAGGCGATCTGGGCCTGGACCGTTTGCGTCATTGCGCCCCCTGTGCGTTCGATGCGGAAGCCGTCGCGACGGCGGCCTGCGGGGCCGCGGCCGCGGCGCCCGAGCCGGGCTGCGCCGTTGCATTGGCCGCGCCGCCCGCGCTCGCGTCGGCGACCGACGACGGCAGGCGCAGGCCGCGCAGGCTCTGCTGCTGCGGCTGATCGCCGCCGCCGCCCGTCGGTTGCGACGTGCTGATGATGCGCATCGTCACCGACACGCTGACGTTGCCTTGCGTCCACGTCAGATCGAACGTGCCGTCCGGACGGCGCTTGCGTTGCGCCGAGTTGATCAGCTTCTCGAGGCCGTAGCGGCCCGGCTCGTTGACGAGCTGCACCGTGCGGCCGTCGAATGTCGTCGCGGACAGCGTCGCGCCGGGCGAGCCCTGCGGGTTCGGCCACACGAAGTTCATCCATTGCGGAGGCGTGTTGCGGTAGCGCAGTTGCTGGCCGTCGATCGCGATCGTGTACTCGGTCGTGCCGCTGCTAGGCTGCGGCAACACCTGGAACACGGTCTGCGGCTCGGACGACGCGCCTGCGCCCGTCGCCGCGCCGCCCGCGAGCGGCGCGACCCAGCGCGCGAAGCCGCTCGTGAAGTCCGGCGTGAGCACGAGGCCCATGTCGCCCCAGGTGCGCGCGGACAGCGTGTCGCCGCGGCGCACCGCGAGCGGCCCGAGCGTCGTGCCGACGAACTTCGCGATCGAGCCGTCGGGGCCGAACACCTGCGCGATCTCGCCCGCGCCCGCTTCCACCTTCGCGCCCGCCGCAAACGGATACTTGTTCGCGAGCGAGTTCTGGAACGGCTGGTACACCTGCGCGTTCCACACCTTGTTCACCTCGACGCTCGCCGGCTGGATCACGACCGCGAACGCCTGCATCAGCGGCCGCACGAGGAGCGGACGCAGCGCCTTGCGTTGCGAATCGGTCAGGCCCGTCAGCATCTGCTCGTCGACGAACTTCAGCGAATCGGCGAGTTCCGAGCCGTTGCCGTCGAGCGTCTGCTGCATCAACTGACGCGCGCCGGGGCCGGGGTCGCCCTGGTTCTTGATCACGTTGAAGCGCGTGCGGGCCTTCGACAGCGTGTCCATGTAGCCCTTGAGCATCGACGTGCCGTCGCGCGTCGCGACGATCCGGCCGAGCCCGACGAACTCCTGGCCGATCGGGCCCATCGGCACGTCGGCGGGATTGCCGTTGATGTCGACGTTCGCCGCGATCTGGCCGCCCGGCTGGCGCGTGAACCACCGCTTGACCCAGTTCACGACGCCCGTCTGCGCCTTCTTGATCGTCGCGTTCGCGAGCGACGGGTTGTCCCACGACGTCTGGTCGTACGCGGTCTCGAGCACCTTGCGGATCGGCGAATCCTGCGGGTCGCCGAGCTTGTTCATCGCGTCGACCGCCTGAGTGAAGTTGCCGAAGCCCTGCACCGCGATGCCCTGCATGAACTTCTGCCAGTGCTGCGCGTATTCGGTCTTGTACATCGCGACGAGCGTCTTCTGGATCTGCTCGGGGCTGCCCTCGAGCGTCAGGTCGTCGGCCGATGCGGTGTTCAGCACCCAGTCCTTCGCCTGCAGCTCCTTCGTCGCGGCGTCGCGGATCGCCGGCTGCACGTACTGGAACCACGCCTCGCGCGTGAACGTGCCGGGGATCGCGTAGCTGCCCGCGACGAGGCCCGTGTTGCCTTCGCCGACGATGCGCGCGATCGTCATCGGCGCGAAGCGGGTCGACGCGCGCGCCTTGATCTCTTCATACACGCGCTGGCGGGCCGGCATTCCGCGCACGACGTGGCGCAGGTTCTCGCGGGTCTGGTCGACGAGCGCGAGATTCGCCTCGATCATCGGCCAGTCGTTGTCGGACACGCGCGACAGGTAGAACGTGATCATCCGCTCCGCGCTCTTGATCATCTCGTCGCGCGGCATGTTGCCGCGATTCGTCTCGAGCCAGCCGCGCCAGAAGCGCGCGACCTGGTCGGTCAGGTGCGCCTGTTCGACGTGCCGCTTGTCGGACAGCATCAGGTAGGTCTTCAGCGCGTTGTACGCGTCCTCGACGTTGGTCGGCGACGCGTCGTTATAGAGGCCGCCCTGCTGCTGGCCCTGCGCGGCGGCGGAGGACGGGGCCGCGCCCGGCGCCGCGGGATTCGTCGACACCGGCATCGGGCCCGCCGGCGTCGCGCCCGATTCGGGCGCGCGCGTCATCGGCGCGAGCTGGTCCGGATGCGCGTTCACGTCCTTCAGGAACGACGCGAGATTGTCCGACACGGGGGCGAGCAGGATCTGCCGCACGCCGTTGTAGTATTCGGTCAGCAGATGCTGCTCGAGCCGATTGCCCTGATACAGGCCGAGCGACACGGACAGCGGCTTGTCGCGGCGGAACTGCTCGAGCTGCTCGATCCGGTCCTCGAGGATGTCCATCGCCTGCAGGCGCGACTGCAGGTCGTTGCGGTTCTGCTGCAGACGGGTCACGTTGTCGAGGTCGGCCTGCACGTTCGAGACGAGCTGCTGGTTGCCGATCGTCGACCAGGTCCAGCCGCCGAGCGCGAGCGCGAGCGCCGCGACGAAGCCGAAGAACGTCGCGTAGCGCATGCGCGTCTTCGTCGGGCTCGCGAACTGGCGCACCGTCTGGCGATCCGCGAAGATCACCTTCGAGAACAGGTCGCGCAGGAAGAAGCCGTTCTTCGAGAACGCGCTGTGCGGTTTCGGCAGGCTTTGCGAATCGAGGCCGAAGCGATTCGCGATCCGCTGCGCGGCCGCGCTGTTCGTTTCGCCTTCCTGCAGCGCGCTCGTGAAGTAGAAACCGCGGAAGATCGGCTTGTACTGGAACGGGTTGTCCTCGAACAGCGTCGCGAGGAACGAGCGCAGCGCGGGCTTGATCGTCGAGAATTCGAGCGGGAAGCTCAGTTGGCCGGGCGAAAGCTTGTTGCCGCGGCTGATCGACAGTTGCGCGACGCTGATTTCCTTCAGCCCGTCATACAGTTCTTCGAAGCGCTGATCGAACAGCGCGACGACGTCGCGCTTCTCGTCCGGCTCGTACGGCAGCGTCGCGCCCCACACGCGGTCGTATTCCTGGCGATCGTTGCTGCTGAAGAATTCGGTGAAGCCCGTGATCAGATCGGCTTTCGTGAACATCACGTAGACGGGCGCGAACACTTCGAGCTTCTCGGTGAGCTCCTGCACGCGCTGGCGCAGGTTCTTCGCGAGATTGATCGCGAATTCGGGGCGGTTGCCCGTCAGCTCGGCGATGCTCGCCGTCACGATGATCCCGTTGATCGGCGCCTTCGGGCGATGGCGCTTGAGCAGATCGAGGAAGCCGAGCCATTCGCTGCGATCTTCCTCGTGCACCGAATAGCGGCCCGCGGTGTCGAGCAGGATGCCTTCCGTCGTGAAGAACCAGTCGCAGTTGCGCGTGCCGCCGATGCCGTGGATCACCGCGCTGTTCTTGTCCGCGAACGGAAACTGCAGCCCCGAGTTGATGACGGCGCTGCTCTTGCCCGCGGCCGGGTTGCCGATCACGATGTACCACGGCAGTTCGTACAGCGCGGAGCCGCCCGACACCTGGCCGATCTTCGAAGTCTTGATCGTCTTCACCGTGTCGGCGAGGCGGGTGCGCAGCACGTCGAGGTCCGCCCGCTTCGCGGGTTCGGCCACGGCGGCGGATACCTTGCCGGTTTCGGCCTGCTGCTCGAGGATGTCGCCGAGCTGGCGGTTCGCGCGGCGCACGCGCCAGCGGCGCCAGAGCTTCGTCGCGAGCCAGAGCGCGAGCGCGGCGGCGAGCGCGACGGCCGCCCATACGAGGCCGATCTGTAGCGCATCGGCCGCGATGAACAGAACCGCCGCGAGCGCGGCGAAGCCGACGATCGTGAGCGTGCGAGGGTGAGTCAACACGTTGAGGAAGCGTTGCATAGGACGTTCAGGTTCCGGTGCGATTCAGATTCGGTTCAGGCGATGGGGTGACGGCGCGAAACGTGTGCGCCGCGCGATGGGCGCGCATCGACAAGCGTGACGGCGTCGGGTGACGTCACGTTGTCGCGACTGCGTCTGGGGAGAAGAAGGGCCGCCGTAGCGGGACGTGCGACGGCATGCTCGCGCGCGGTGCGCCCATCGAGCGTCGCGCGTCGATCGAATGAATGCCGGATTGTGATCCCGTCGCGATGTCTGGTAGCCCCATGCCGCCCTCATTATTTACTGCTCGTCCTTCATCGAGCGGACGAGCGCCCGAGCTTGAAGCCGGGCTTATGGTATTCGACGTGTCCGAGGTCCATCATTTTCCATCGGCCACCCCAGGTCAAGCCGACCTCTTCGGCGACTTGTCCGTACAACTGATAGCCTCGCATGGCCCACGGATCTTTTTCCGAGATGACGAGCTTGCCGTCGCGCAGGAACGCGTTGTCAGCCGCCAGTCCGTATTGGTGATAACTCTGAAACGCCGCCGCATTGGTGACGTTGCCGCCCATTTGCGCCAATCGGTTTTGCCGCTCGGGGCTGCGGTAGCCTTCGAGCAGCGCCATTTCATAGCCGTGCTGCTCGCGCATGATCTTGTAGACGAGCAGCAGGCGCGTTCTGAAATCGGTGTCGAGCAAGTTCCAATCGCGGCTTGCGTCCTTCAGCGCGGGCCTGACCTGCTCGACCTCGCTGGTGGCGAAGACTTCGGGCGGCAGCGGCAGCGGCGGAACGAGCTGCTCGCCTTTTAAAAGCGCGGCGATTTTCTCGTCCGGGACGCGCAATGTATCGTCGTATTGGAATAGTTGCCGACCGCGCAACGCGATAGCAATCAATGGAGGCGTCGCAAGAATACCTGTCGTGGTCGCAATCAGCAAGCGCCGCCGCACTAGTAAATTTTGCATGCCGCTTAAAGTCGAGCGCGACATTTTTGCCGATTGCGCGAGACGCTCGCGCGCACGGGCCGCGCGATCGGATGCGCGCCGGCTGATTCGGCCATGAAATTGGGCGACCGAATCGAATACCGTCGCGCGCACTGCCGGCAATAACAGCAGCGCCGCAGCGAGGACGGCGACGGCGAAATAGGCGACTAGAACGACGGCGATCAAAGAAAACCCCGGAATATGGAATCGATTGTAATTTGCAATGCTTGATCTTAGAATCAGGCCTGCTTCCGCGTAGGCCGGGACAATATTATTGCGGCGAATTAAACCAGGATTCAACGAGACACTGAATGAGCGCGTCGGACGATTCGAATTCGAAAGCCCCGCCTAGCCTGCTTTCTTCCGATGCCGGCAAAGAGAGCGGCGCGAACAACTCGCGTATTCTCGCGAATCTTGAAGGCCGCGTCTCCCCCCAGACCGAAAACGCGCCGCGTTCGCGCAAAGGGCCGATCGCGCTTGTCGCGCTCGCCGTCGTCGCGGTAGCCGGGTGGGGCGCATGGCGATTGCAGCAGCCTTCCGCTGAATCGGCCGAAGTCGCGTCGGCGTCGGCGCCCGCCGTCGCGGCGGCGGGCGCGAGCCACGCCGTGCCGGCGAGCGCGGCGCAGGTTGCGCAGGCATCGGCGCCGCAGCCTGCGACGATCGTCAATGACGACAACGTCGCGAGCGATGCGAAGCCGGCCGCTGCCGCTTCGGCGGGCGGCGAGAGCCGCCTGTCGCGCGCGCTCGCGAACGGCGCGTCCGACGTGTCGACGACCGGGGCCATCGCGGGCGCGACGGCGGCCGCGGCTGCGGTTGCAGCAGCGAAGCCGGCGAAACGCGGGGAGAAGAGCGCCGCCGCGAAACAGGACAAGCAGGACGCGGTGCACGCGAAGGCGGAGGCCGCGGCGCGCAAGCGCCACGAAAAGACCCAGACCGCGGAAGCCGCGCAAGCGAGAAAGCCGCGCCGCGAGGCCGCTGCGAAGAAGAACGGGAAGGACGATCCGGACGCCGATCTGCTCGCCGCGCTCGTCGCGCGCACGAAGCCGGCCGACGCGGCGAAGTCTGCCGATGCGGCGAAGTCGAGCGCAAACGCGACGCCGAAGAAGGCCGCGGCGGCGGCAACCGCAACCGCATCCGCCGATGCATCGCTTGCTGCGCGCGTGAAGGAGTGCAGCGAGCGTGGTTTCTTCGAGGATCAACTGTGCCGCTGGCGCGTGTGTGAAAACCACTGGGGCAAAGATCCGGCGTGCCCGACTTCCGCGACGCAGAACCGCCAGCCGTGACGTGATGCGCGTGACGCGAACGCGTCGCGCTTTCGGTCGGCATCTCTCGCCGGCCTTTCAATCTTGCGTTTTTCCGCGCCGATGTCGAATCGCGGCGCGCGTCTCGGCATCCGGCAGTCGCTTCGTCATTCCGGGCGTGAACGCGACGCCGCCGCATTCACGTTCTTTCAATGCGCGGACCACAGGCCGATGCTGCCGAGGCTCGCCGCGAGCTTGAGCCGCGCAGTCCGCCATTTCGATATCGCCTGCACGCGTTGCTTCTGCGCGTCGGCGAGCGCCGTCTGCGCATTGAGCAGCTCCGTGAACGTGCCGACGCCCGCCTTGTAGCGGCCACGGGCGATGTCGAGCGAGCGCTGCGCGTCGCCGAGCAGGTCCTTCGAGTTGTCGAGATTTGCGGTGTCGGTCTGCAGGCTCTGGTAGCTCTTCCATACGTCGAGCGATACGTTCAACTCGGTGTTCCGCACATCGGCTTCCTGCGCGTCGGCCTGCGCCTGCGCGGCCGCGACGCGGTAGCCCGACGCGAAGCCCTCGAAGAGCGGAATCGTCACCTGCACGCCGATCATGCTGCCGTGGCTTGCCGTGGTCTGGAGGCCGGGCTGTTGCTGATAGGAGGGACTGTTGCGGCTGAGGCTGCCGGTCAACGAGATGGTCGGGCGGCCCTGCGCGCGCACCGCGTCGATGTTCGCGTGCGCCGCGTCGAGCTTCGCGCGCGCGGCGACGAGCTTCGGATGCTGCCGCTTCGCTTCGTCGATCAATTGCGCGACGCCTTCCGCGAATTCGTTGCGGTCGACGGGCGGCTCGGCGGTCGCGATCTGCAGCGGCGTGTTCGCGTCGAGCCCCATTGCGGCCGCGAGCGCGCCCGTCGCGTTTCGCACGTCGCCCTCGGCGCTCACGCGGTCGAGCACCGCGCGGCGGTAGCTCGTCTGCGCCTGTAGCCGATCGCTCAGTGTGCCGGCGCCGGCGTCGTGCTTCGCCTTCGCCGCGGTGAGGCTGTCCTGCGCGACGCGTTCGGTCGTGCGTGCCGCGTCGACGGCCGCCTGCGCGTCGCGCAAGTTGTAATACGCTTGCGCGGCGTTGAAGAGGATCGTCTGCAACGTGTCGTCCTGCGTCGCGTTGGCGGCGGCGAGGAGTTCGCGCGCCTGCCTGAGCGCCGCGCTGCGCTTGCCGAAATCGAACAGCACCCAGCTCAGGTTCAGCGCGCCATAGCGGCTCGTCTGAATCTGCGATTGATCCACCGATGCCGATTCGATGCCGTTACTGACTTCGTAGGTAGTCGTTTGCCAATTGCGCTGGATGCCGCCTGTGGCATTCAGCGTCGGCAGATAGGCGGCTTCTTTCACGCCGACCTGCGCCGCCTGCGCGCGTGCGTCCGCCCACGCGCGCCGCGCCTGCGGGTTCGCGCAGATCGCCTGCAGGATCGCGTCTTCGAGCTCGATCGGACGGCTCGCCGCTTCGGGCTGGCATGTCGCGTTCTTCAGCAGAGGTGCGGCGGGTGAAGCGGACACATTCTTTCTGGTTCCGTAAATATCGAGCCATTGCGCGTGCGCCGCATGCGACGCGAAGAGCGCGAGCGCGCCGACCATGACGAGAGTGCGTGCTGGCGTCATCGCGATCATCGCCCCGTGATCGGTTGCGTCGCAGCCGGCGTGGGAGCGGCGGCCGGAGCGGGCGCCGCGGCCGGCCTCGGCGCTGCGGCGAGCGCGGCCGTCGGCTTGTCGAGCGCGACCTTGCCCGCGTCGAGCATGATCACCCGAGACGCGGACGCGATCGTCTCCGGCCGGTGCGCGACGATCACGCGCGTCATCTTCAGCGCGCCGACCGCGGCGTTCACCTGCCGCTCGCGCTGCAGATCGAGGTGGCTCGTCGCTTCGTCGAGCACGAGGATCTTCGGCCGCTTGTAGAGCGCACGCGCGAGCAGCACGCGCTGCTTCTGCCCGCCCGACAGCACCGTGCCCATGTCTCCGACGAGCGTGTTGTAGCCCATCGGCATCGCGACGATGTCCGCGTGCACGGCCGCGAGCTGCGCGCATTCGGCGATCCACTTCGGATCGGCGTCCGGATCGAAGAAGCTGATGTTGTCGGCGATCGAGCCCGCGAACAGCACGTCGTCCTGCAGCACGGTGCCGACGAGCGAACGCAGCCGGTCGAGCCCGAGGCGCTCGACGTCGACGCCGCCGATCCTGATCTTGCCGCCCGTCGGCTCGAGGATGCCGAGCAGCACGTTGACGAGCGTCGTCTTGCCGCAGCCCGACGCGCCGATCAGCGCGACCGACTCGCCAGGCTCGATCTTCAGCGACACGCCGTCTAGCACGGCCGGCTCGCCTTCGGCGTAGCGGAACACGAGGTTGTCGGCTTCGATGCTCGCGGAAAGATTCTCCGCTTCGCCCGGCACGTGGCGCACGCCCACGTCGGATTCGCCCTTTGCGAACACGATGTCGGAGAGCCGCTCGCCCTGAAGCTGCAGCATCTTCACTTCGAAAAACTTGTCGATCAGGCTGCCGACGCGGCTGTCGAACTGCCCCTTGTACGCGTTGAACGCCATCAGCACGCCGACCGTGAATTCGCCGTCCATCACGAGCCGCGCGCCAAGCCAGATGATGACGAGCCCTTCGAGGCCGAACAGCAGGCCGTTCAATTGCTGATACAGCAGTTGCAGCTTCTGCGCGTGAAGGCCCGCGTTGATCTGCTCGACGAGCAGCGTGAGCCAGCTCGAACGGCGCTCGGTCTGGCGATTGAACAGCTTGATCGTCTTCACGCCGCGCACCGTTTCGAGGAAGTGGCTCTGCTGCTTCGCGGTGTGAATGATCTGGTCTTCCGTCGCGCGGCGCAGCGGCCGGTACCAGAGCCAGCGCAGCAGCGCGTACAGCGCCATCGTGCCGAGCGCGACGAACGCGAGCGTGCGGCTGTAGACGAACATCATCCCGAGCGTGACGATCGTCATCAGGCCGTCGATCACCGCGGACAGGAACGATGTCGTCATCGTCTGCTGGATCGTGTCGATCGAGCCGAAGCGCGACACGACGTCGCCGAGATGGCGGCGCTCGAAATATTGAACCGGCAGATTCAGCAGGTGCGTGAACACGTTCGCGCGCCACTGCACGTTGAGCGTCGTGCCGAGATACATCAGCGCCCACGCCCGGATCGCGCTCGTCGCCTGTTGCATCAGCAGCAACAGGCCGAAGCCGAGCGCGAGCACGGTCAGCAGGTCGCGATCGGCGCTGACGATCACTTCGTCGATCACCCATTGCAGGAAGAACGGCGAGACGAGCGTGAACACTTCGAGCGCGATCGCGAGCACGAGGATCTGGCCGAGCGAGCGCGACAGCCCGGACACGGGGCCGAGCAACTGGCGCAGCTTCACGGCGGGCGCAGCCTCGCGCGGCTTGAAGCTGCCCGTCGGCCACAGCTCGAGCGCGACGCCCGTGAACGAGCGCGACGCTTCGTCGAACGACAGCTTGCGCACGCCCTGCGCCGGATCGTGAATGATCACGTGCTTGCCGCTGATCTCCTTCAGCACGACGAAATGGTTGAAGTTCCAGTGCAGCATGCAGGGCACGCGCAACTGGCCGAGCTGGTCGAGATCGAGCTTCAGCGCGCGCGTGCCGAGGTCGAGGCGCTGCGCGATGTCGATCACGCGGCCGAGGCCCGCGCCCTTCAGCGACACGGGGAAGCGCGCGCGCATCGTTGCGAGGTCGATGTGATGGCCGTGAAAGCCGGCAACCATCGCGAGACAGGCGAGGCCGCATTCGGCCGCTTCGGTCTGCAGGATCATCGGCAGCTTGCTGCCGATGCCGAACGAGAGACGATCGAGGAGTGACATAGGCTTGGAGCGCGTCAGAGTTTGCCCGTCAGGCTGTAAAGAGGTTCGAGCACCCATTCGTACAGGCGGCGGCGTTCCTGCAGGACGTCGGCCTGCAGCGCCATGCCGGCCTGCAGCGGCTGCGCCCGGCCATATGCCATCACGCTTTGCGACTTCAGCGCGACCGTGATCCGGTAGTACGTGCCGCTCGCCGTCTGCGCGGCGGGCCCGCCGCTCGTCGCGAGCTCGGCCGCCGACAGCGCGGTGCGCGCGATCGACACGACGCTCGCTTCGTACTGGCCGAACTTCTGATACGGATACGCCTGATAGCGCACGAGCACGCGATCGCCGACGTGCACGAAGCCGACCGCCGCACTGGGCACGAACAGATACGCCTGCCAGTGCGCGCCCGTCGGCACGATGCTCGCGAGCGGATGCGACGTGTCGGCCGTCTGGCCCGGCTCGGCGATCACCGCGGTCGCGGTGCCCGTTTCCGGTGCGGTGACGACGAACTCGCGCTTCGCTTCGCTTTCGATCAGCGTGCGATCGACGTCGATCACGCTGCGGTCGATCTGCGACAACTGGTTCTGCTGCTTGAGCGACAGCCCCGACAGATCGTTGAGTGCCTCCTTCAGCGCCTGCGACGCGCTCGCGCGGTCGCGCATCAGGCTGTTCAGCTTCGAGCGCTGATCGAGCAGATCGGCCTGGCGCTGTTGCGCCTGATCCTTCGAGATGTAGTCCTGAGCGAGCAGGCCGGCGTAGCGCGACGCGGCGTCGGCCGCGATCGACGTGCGCGTGCGTTGCGCGGCGATCTGATCGTCGATGCCCGCGAGTTCCGCGCGCAGGCTCGCGATCTTCGATTGCAGCGTGTCGCGCTCGTCCTGTTGCAGGCGACGGGTCTTGTCGAGTTCCTGTTGCAGCGATGTCTTGCGTTGCTGCGCCTGCTCGATGAGCGCGGCCTGCGTCTGTCCCGCGGCCGCGCTCTGCAGGTCGGTCGATACGGTATAGAGCACCTGTCCTCGCGTCACGTGCTGCCCTTCGACGACGTTCTTCTTCAGCACGACGCCCGTCTGCTGCGCATAGACCTTGACGAGGCCCGTGTCCGGCGTGAGCACGCCGTCGACCGTCGTGCGCCGCGTATAGGTGCCGAACGTGAAGAGCAGGATCACGCCGAGCGCCATGCTCGCGGCCGCGCTCGCAAGCACGGCGAACGTCACGGGGCGGATCAGCACGATCTCGCCGAGCGTCTGCGTGCGCTGCGCTTCCTGGGCGGCCGTGCGAAAGAGTGGAGTGTTGGGCGTCATGGAGGACTGCCGAAAGTAACGTGTAGATCGTCGCGAAGCGGGGTCGCGTCGTGCTCAGGCGGGTGCGCGCGCCGCGTCGATGGGGCGCGCGCTGCGCGCTGTGACTTCGATGCGTGCTCGAGTCGATTCGTGCATGTCTGGCTCGTCATGGATGTCGTGACGATGTCCCGGCGAACGGAGCCGCGATGCGCAGGCGGCGTTCGGCGTTTCATCGACGAATTGTCCGCGGCGGCCACTCGCTGAAAAGCGCGGCGGCCCTGGCCTCGGATGCGGACGATTCGAATTCGTTGGCGTCGCATCAGAAGGTATCGGAGCCTGGTCGAACAGGAAAGCGCGTTGGTCTACGTTTTGACGATATTTGAAATCTTTCCCCCAGCGCGCCGGACGATTCGAGCGGAAAGCGATCGGCTTGGGGATGTCGGGCGCGGTGTCCGCGGGCTGCGGATCGCGCATGCGCCGGATATGGCGTGTGGCGGCGCAGGCAAGGTGAAATCGTTCGGCATGCGTGCCCGGCGACGGGGCCGGGCACGCACTCAGCATGACTAACTAAGCTGTCGACGCCGGAGGATCGTTCGGCGCGTCGGCTGCGATAGTCGTCGCGTGGCGACGCGATCAGTTGCCCGTCAGCACGCCCTGGATGATGCCGACCGTGCTGGTCAGCGCGCCGGCGATGCCGTCGACCGTGTGCGTCAGGATCGCGCCTGCGCTGTCGGTCAGGTTCGCGCCGAAATTGTAGGCCGATTGGCCGAGCAGCAGCACTTCGTTGCCGATCGCGCCAACCAGGTTGGTCAGGAGCGAAGCGCCGCCGACCATGGCGATTTCTTGTTGATTGAGTTCTTGCATAGTGAATCTCCGAATGATGTGCAGGTGGCTGGAAAATCCATCGAGCGGCCGAGACAAGAAGAGAGGGATCTGCCGGCGCTCAATCGATCATCGATGTGGTGGTGTTACGCCTTCGGGCCCGTGATGATGCTCGCGAGGTTGCCGAGCGTGCCGCCGACCAGCGTTTCGCCGATCTGGACCACGCCCGTCGCGAAGCCGACGAGGTCGCCCGTCAGGTTCGCGCCGAGGTCGTACAGCGCGCCGCCGTAAGCGCCGATCAGGCCCGTGAGGCCGCCGATCAGACCGCCGCCCACCGTTGCGCCGCCGACGAGATCGATCTCTTGTTGGTTGAGCTCTTGCATTGCCTTTCTCCAAGTAATTGCCAGATGGCCCATCTGGCGGGGCAGATCTGCGACGCCGTTCACGCAGCGCTGCAAATCAATCCGGTCTTCGGTCATCGCTCGTCGCGGTGAGCGGATCGATGCGCGGCGCGCCGATCCGTCCGCGACGCCTGATGACCGTGTCGTCCTTGCGCTCGGCGCATCGTCGATTCGGATCGCGATGCGCCGGATGCGTGATCCACGCTGTGTTCCTCTGCCTTCGTCGTCAATCGGCCCCCCGAACTTGCTCTTGGATGAATAGCAACGTTCGTTCGTCGTCGGGCATCGCGATTCGATCGTCGACGAACGGCGCCGAGCCGCAGGCAACGCGCGTCGACCGGTTGCGGCGCGCCTGCCGTGCGGCGCGTCGCGCGATCGAGCGAATGCGATTGCGCGGGTTCAGCGAATTCACTAAGACGCGGCGGCATGTTTCGATGCTCGCGTTGTCGTGACGCAATTATCGAAGGTCGGTTTGAACTGTTAAGTTCGGTAGCGTACTCATCAACGAGGTGCAGTTCGTCCGTTTAATCGGCGTTTAAAGCGCGCCTGAAAAACACGATGAAATGCTTATAAAGATCGAATGATTCGAGATCAGGCGGGGCGGGCTGCGGACGAGATCGAGAAGCCGTTTGCGCCACGCCGGAAGTGTGGTTGGCGAGCAGGCGGTGGACCGATTGGATTTGCTTTTCGTCCAGGAAATTGTCAAATGCTTTAAAGATTCGACGCGCCGAATGAGGGTATTGTGTACGCCCGATTACCGATTATTTGAAATGACCGAGTACGGACATCGTTTCGAGGCGTCGTTCGAACGTCGATTTCGACGGGACAGCGAAGATAAAAACGGGCCTCCAATCGGAGGCCCGCATGATTTGCTTCGCATCGCGAATCATAGCCTTGCCGTTTCTCCGCCGCCGCATGCACGCCGCGGCGGCGGAGTCGAGCGGCGACGTTCGCGAACCGCTTATTCCGTCCGCTGTTGCCGCGGCGTGAACTCGCCCTGGTAACGCAGTTGCGGGCGTTCCTTCGGCGTCTCGAGGATCGACGGCACCTGACGCAGCTTCATCGCGGCCGGCGAATTGATCGACGAGATGCTCGTCTCGCGGGAAGGCGGCGCGAGATTCGACGCGACGAGCAGCGCGGCCTCGCTCTTCAGGTTCAGCAGCAGCACCGGGTCCGTCGACGCATTGATCTGCGTGAGGAGCGCGCTCCACGCGGCATCGCTGTAGTTCGTCACGTAGTAGTCGAACCCGCTCGGATTCGCGACGACGGCCGAGCAGCCGTCGAGGCGGATCTGTGTCTGCGTATCCTTCAGCGCGAGCGTCTTGCGATTGACGAGGCCGTCGCCGAACGCGAGCGTGACGGGGATCGTCCACTGCGCGCCCGGATACTTGTTCTTGTTCGGGAACGGCGACTGCTTGAGCGTCACGACATTCTGGTTCTTCGTCAGATCGCATTGCGTGTCGAGCGTCAGCAGCGGCACGCCCGTCTGACGCACGAAGCTGTCGCCGATCGGGCCGACCTGCTGGCCGCTCGCGGCGGAGAGCGCATCCCACAGACGCTTCGGCGTGCCGTTTCCGAACGCATAGTCGTTCAGGTACTGCTGGAGGCCCTTGCGCAGCGTCTGTTCGCCGAGATAGCCCTCGAGCATCTTCAGCACCATGCCGCCCTTGTTATAGACGAAGGAACTCGCGCTCACGACGAAGTCGTTCGACGCCCAGCCGTTGAAGTTCGGCTGAATCGGGAACGCGTCCGCGCTGATGTCCTTGTTGATCACGCGATACTTGGACCTGACGTGATCGAGCCAGTTGAACTCGTCCGGGAAGAACTGGATCGTCGTCTTCGTTTCGAAGAAGCGCGCGAACGATTCGTTCAGCCAAACGTCGTCCCACCAGTCGGTCGTCACGAGATCGCCGAACCATTGGTGCGCGACTTCGTGCGTGAGCACCTGGTTGCCGTAGCGCGACATCGGCTTGCCCGGTTCGGGCAGGATGTCGTCGGCGAACTCGAGAATCGAGCCCCAGTTCTCCATGCCGCCGAAGTTCAGGCCCTTCTGGTCCTTGAACGCGTCGTTTGCGGCCACCGTGTCGAACTTCTTGAGCGGCAGCGTAATGCCGGTGTAGCGATAGTAGTAATCGAGCGCCTGCTTGGTGCGCTGCATCGCGGGGCGTGCCCATTCGCGCATGCCGGGCGGCGTGAAGATGCGCAGATGCAGGCCGCGGCCGTCCGGCAGCGGGCTCGAGAAGTCGTCTTCGAGCACGTCGAACAGGCCGCCGCCGAAGAACAGCAGATACGACGGCATCGGCGGCGTCTTCTCGAACGACACCAGCTTGTAGCCGCCGCCGACGTTCGCCGACGGCAATTCGGCCGCATTCGACACGACGCGCCATGCCTGCGGCACTTCGGCCGTCACTTCATAGGTCGGCCGGAACGCGGGCTCGTCCCAGCCCGGGAACCATTGACGCGACAGGTTCGTTTCGCCCTGCGTGAGGATCGCGCCGCTCGTCGTGCCGTCGGTGCTCTTCAGGTCGACGCGGAAGATTCCTTCGGCCGCCGAGCAGCCCGGATACGGATCGTTGCCGCAACTGCCGCCCGTGTGATTGACGGGGTCGTCGTATGACTTGAAGTTGATGATCCCTTGCCACTCCATATGCAGCGAATAGTTGCCCGGGGCGATCTGGCCGCTCGCGGGACGCAACTGATAGAAGTCGCCCTTGTCCTGCGGCGTCGCGACCAACTGCACGTTGCCGGGCTGCAGCGTGGTCTTGCCGTTCGTGAACTGGATCCGGTGGCCCGCGACGACGATCGCGTTGACGGGCTTGAGCACCTTGATCTCGACATCCGCGCGGCCGCTGAATTGATTCAGGTCCGCGTTCGGGCGGAACCAGAGCTTGTAGTTGACGGGCACGACGGTGTCGGGCATTTCGACGGGCTTCGTGCTCTTGTCGACTGCGGCGGCGGGCGCGGCTGCGTTGCCGTTCGCGCCGTTCGACGGGCTGTGCGCGGCGCCGAGCGACACGGCCGAGCCGGTGCCGCCGTCGTCGCCGCCGCAGGCGGCGAGCGCGAGCGCGCCGAGCAGGGACAGATATCGCAATCTACGATTGTTTATCCACATACTGAACCTCGAATTGAAAAGAAATCGTCCGGTCCTGCATGAATTCGACGGGCAATAGTTCGCCTCCGCCGTCAATCGACAGCGAAATGAATTACCCCGGTTATATTTGAAAAGACTGCAGGATTCTTACGTGAAGTTAATCATGATTGGGTGCCCCCTTTTGATTCTGGTTTGTGAATGATGGCCGGTGCGGCGGAACGCGCGCCCGGCGGCCTTCGTCGCCTGTACAATCCCATGTGGCGTGGCGAAGGCCATCCGCCCCTCTCCAGGCGGAACGTCAGCTTCGTCAAGCTGCTTTAAGGAATGTCAGGCAATTCGAAAGATGGCTCAATATACTTGATGGATTAACGTAAAGGAATCAAAAAAAATTTGATGAGAGGCGGCTTTTCGATTTCTTCCTCCAATTTCATTTTCGGAATGTTTAATCCGCGAATGGTGCTAATTGAATGTTCGTAGTGCGCGCACGGAGCATGCGGGAAGTCGATCGGCGAACTACGAAAGGTGGGAGTTGCGTGCCGGGCGGCACGCGGGCGGTTCCGCGGGCGTCGTGCGGGCGCTGGTTAAAATGGCGGCTCCCGCGCCCTGTTTCGAGGATCGTCGTCGATGCATGTCTGGTACCGCTCCCGCTCGTTCGCTGGACTATTGTTTGCCACGCTCGCCGCGCTGCTCGCGCTTGGCGGATGCGCGGCGCTGACCGCGCATGATCCCGTGCGCGTGAGCGTCGTCGGTATCGAGCCGCTCGTCGGGCAGGGGCTCGAAATGCGCTTCGACGTGAAGCTGCGGCTGCAGAATCCGAACGACGCGCAGATCGACTACGACGGCGTCGCGCTCGATCTCGAACTGAACGGCCGGCCGTTCGCGAGCGGCGTGAGCGACGCGCGGGGCACGGTGCCGCGCTTCGGCGAACAGGTGCTGAGCGTACCGGTCACGGTCTCCGCGTTCTCGGCCGCGCGGCAGGCGTTCGGGCTCGCGGACGTGACGGCATCCGGCAAGCTGCCCTACGTGCTGCGCGGCAAGCTCGCGGGCGGAATGTTCGGCAGCGTGCGCTTCACCGATTCGGGCACGCTCAGTCTGCCGGCGTCGTCGGGCGGGTATGGCGGTGGCGATTGAGCGAGCGTGACGCGAGATTCGCGGACGACCGCGCCTTTCGGCAGTCGTGATTCGCTGACGAGCGGAGGAGCGTGCGCCGAGGCGCGCGCATGGCGATGCGTATCTCGCGCGCGACGCGGTTCGTCATGCGGACATGCGTCCGCGCCTTCTGCGCCGAGCGGAGCGTTTACCGGGCCGCACGCGACGTCGCCCGGCTGATCGATCCCGCTGGTCGCGCGCCGCTGCGTGCGGTGCCGCACGGAAAGCGCGCGCGCCGCGCGGTACGGTGTGGTGACGAGGCGGCGATGCCGCTCGGCGCGCACGCATGCGTCGAGTCTGCGCGCGTCGCCGTTTCGCGCGCAGCGCCAGCCGTACGATCGATCCAGCCATGTCCGATTCCACCAGCCCGAGCCGTTTCGCGCACGTCGATGCAATGCGCGCCGTCGCCGTGCTGTTCGTCATGTGGACGCACTACGCGGAGCTGTTCGACAGGCTCGCAGCCTCGCAGCACGTGCTGGACGCGGTGCAGCGCTCGGTGAATTTCGGGCGCATCGGCGTCGTCATCTTCTTTTGCATCAGCGGGATGCTGATTCCGACCAGCCTGCGCGGCACGCCTTCGCAGGGCACGCGCCGCTTCGTCGTGCGCCGTTTCTTTCGGCTCTATCCGGCATTCTGGCTGTCGCTGCCGCTCGGCTATCTCGTGTACTGGCTATTGTTCGGGCTGCGAATGGACGCGTCCGGCCTGCTCGCGAACGTGACGATGATCCCGACTGCGTTCGGCCGCGATCCGGTGATGGGGCACTACTGGACGCTCGAAACGGAGCTGTACTTCTACGTGCTGTGCGTGCTGCTGTTTCGCGCCGGCGCGCTGCATCGCATGCGCGACCTGTGCGCCGTTTGCGGGGGGCTGTGCGTGCTCTTCGTCGTCACGTCGGCGCTCAAGATCGTTCCGGCGAGCGCGCTCGGCCAGTACAAGGGGATGCTCTATCACCTCGCGATCATGTTCTGGGGCGCGTGCTTCAGGCAAGCGTACGAGACGCCGTCGCAGACGTTCGAATGGATGCGCGGCCGCCGGCCGCTCACGTATCGCGCGGCGACCGTCGCGCTCGCGCTCTTCATCGTCGCGATCTCGCTGTTGATGGCGGCGGCGAACTGGCGGCACGGCGACTTCGTGCACATGTCGGCGTCGTTCGGCTACGTGTTCGGCATCGCGATTTTCGTTGCGCTAGCAACTGTATTGAAGATTCGGCTGAGGCTCTTCGCGTGGCTCGGCGAGATCAGCTACTCGATCTATCTGCTGCACGGCATTCCGCTGTATCTGTTGCTGTGGGCGTGCGAACGATACGGGATCACGGACCTGCCGCTTAGCTTCTACATGGCGTTGCCGGTCCTGCCGGCGATCGCGCTGTCGTGGGCGAGCCATCGGCTCTGCGAAGCGCCGTTCGTGCGCTTCGCGCATGCGTTGACGCCGAAGCGCCGCACCGGGGCCGCGCCGGCGAAGGTCTGACGAAAGCGGGCGCTGCGGGCGGCATGTGCGGCGCGGCGCTCGACGAGCGGCGATCGATGTGGCGACCTTGGCCGCGAAAAAAACCCGCACGTCGCCAGCGCGCGCCCGGCGCTTTTTTGCCGGCCGGCGCAAAGCGCGGTACTGTGTCGTCCGCGGCACGTCGCGCCGCCCGTCGACTCAACGATTCCCGATTCCTCGTGACTGCCTTTCCCGAATTTCATTGGACCGACGCCGACGGCGTCGAGCACGTAGTCCGCTGGCGCTCGGAAGCCGGCTCGCCGCCGCCGCGCCGCACGGTCGTGGCCAACGACCGCACGACGGCCGACGTCGCGTATCGCCTCGCGTGCGAAGGCACGGCGCTCGTCTGGCAAGGCGATTTCCAGAACGCGCGCCAACTGCTGCAGGCGCTCGCGCGCCGCGTCGAGCGCAAGCCCAAGAAGGTCAACAAGCCCGCCGCGACGCCCGTCGACGCGTTCAACCTCCACCGGATGGCGCAGGCGCAGCGCGCCCGCACGCTCGGCATGCTGCTGATTCCGCTCGAAGCCGATTATTCGATCGCGCTGCGCCGCGCGCCGGATCTGCGCGCCGCGTGCGAGGAGGCGTACGGCGCGGGCGGCGAGCGCTCGATCGCGTCGCTGCGCGAACTGCTCGGCATCGTCGGCGCGCACGAATGGCGCAAGAAGGGGGTGCCGATCGCCGCGCTCGGCGGCGAGCGGATTCATCCGCACTACGGCGTGTTCTCGCCCGTGCGCGGCGAGTACGTCGAGCTCGTCGCGCGCGCGCCGCTGCCGTCGACATCGCTTGCGTTCGATATCGGCGCCGGCACCGGCGTGCTGGCGGCGGTGCTCGCGTCGCGCGGCGTCGAGCGCGTCGTCGCGACCGATCAGGACAAGCGCGCGCTCGCGTGCGCGGCTCGGAACGTCGCGCGGCTCGGCTACGCATCGCGGGTCGAGGTCGTCGAAGCCGATCTGTTTCCCGACGGGCGCGCGCCGCTCGTCGTCTGCAATCCGCCGTGGGTGCCCGCGCGGCCCAGCTCGCCGCTCGAATATGCGGTCTATGATCCGGACAGCCGGATGCTGAAGGGCTTTCTCGCCGGGCTCGCCGCGCATCTCGCGCCGGGCGGCGAAGGCTGGCTGATCCTGTCGGACTTCGCCGAGCATCTCGGCCTGCGCACGCGCGAGGAATTGCTCGGCTGGATCGAGGCGGCGGGCCTCGTCGTCGTCGGTCGCGACGACGTGAAGCCCGCGCATCCGAAGGCGTCGGACCCCGCGGACCCGCTGCATCGCGCGCGCGCGGCGGAGACGACGTCGCTCTGGCGGCTCGCCGCCCGCAACTAGCGGGCCGCGCGCCGCACGCTCGCCGGGGCGGCCCGGATGGTTTTCGGTAAACTGTGACGCTTCCATGCACGCCTTGACGCCGCCCACCGCCGCCCGACCCCCGGTCCGGGCGGCCGCGCCGGCCCGCTTCCCGATGTCGACCAAGACCTACGAAATCCGCCCGAACCAGTCGATCGAACTGCTGAAGGAACTGCACATCCTGACGCGCGACGGCAAGATGAACCAGGACAGCCGCCGCAAGCTGAAGCAGGTGTATCACCTGTTCCAGTTCATCGAGCCGCTGCTCGCGGACGTCGCGCGGGAAAAGGGCGGCGTGACGCTCGTCGATCACGGCGCGGGCAAGTCGTATCTCGGCTTCATCCTGTACGACCTGTTCTTCAAGGAGCGTCCGCACGCCGGCTCGCACATCTACGGTATCGAAACGCGCGAGGAGCTCGTCGCGCGCTCGACCGAGCTGGCCGCGCGGCTCGGCTTCGGCGGGATGTCGTTCCTGAATCTGTCGGTGGCCGATTCGATCGCGTCGCCGAAATTGCCGGAAACGGTCGATGTCGTCACTGCGCTGCATGCGTGCGACACCGCGACCGACGACGCGATCCGCTTCGCGCTCGCGAAGCGCGCGCGGCACATCGTGCTCGTGCCGTGCTGCCAGGCGGAAGTCGCGGGCGTGCTGCGCAGGAACAAGGGGAAGTCGCTCGCGAGCGCGCTGGCCGAAGTGTGGCGGCATCCGTTGCACACGCGCGAGTTCGGCAGCCAGATCACGAACGTGCTGCGCTGCCTGCAGCTCGAGGCGCACGGCTATCAGGTGAGCGTGACCGAGCTCGTCGGCTGGGAGCATTCGATGAAGAACGAACTCATCATCGCGCAATACAAGAACCTGCCGCGACGCAAGCCGAACGAGCGGCTCGACGAGATTCTCGACATGTTCGGGCTCGCGGAGCTGCGCGAGCGCTTCTTCGTGCCCGATGCGCGGACGGCGGGCGATGCGCACGCCGAGCCGGCCGCGGCGGATTCCGGGCAGCCGCGCGCGTGATCTCCGGCGCGTGACGCGCCATTCGCTGCGCGCGAAGCGAAAGCGTTCGGCGGCGTGCCTTCGCGCTGCGCGCTACCGCGCTTCTTCCTTGCCTTCGTTCTTGTCTTCGCTTTCGCCTTCGCCGGGCTGCGCCATCCAGTCGCGCCAGCCCGCGTGGCCGAGGCGGCGCATCGTCGCCTGATTGCGTTCGTAGATGTCGGCCGCGTCCGGGAACGCGTCGGCGGCGCGCTCGATGCTCGCCTCGCGCAGCAAGTGCAGGATCGGATACGGCGCGCGGTTCGTGTAGTTCTCGATGTCGTCGGGCTCGGCGCCGTCGAACCGATAGTGCGGATGGAAGCTCGCGATCTGCAGCGTGCCGTCGAGGCGCAACTGTTGCAGAAGGCGATCGGCGAACCACAGCGCGTCGTTGTAGTCGAGGAAATCGTCGAACGTGTTCGGAAAGATCAGGAGCGTCGTGTCGATTTCGTCGGGATCGGCGGCGTCGAGGCGGCGCAGCTCGCTTTCGAGATCCGTCAGCGCCGCTTCGAGCGACGTCGCGCGGCTGATCGCGTAGCGGATCTGCCGCTTCACGTGGACGCTCTTCGCGAACGGGCACAGATTGAGCCCGATCACCGCGCGCGTCAGCCAGTGGCGGGTGGCGGCGAGGATGTCGGCGTCGGGCGGAGAGACTTCGGTCATGGCGGAAACGGCGTGGCGATCAAGCCGCGATTGTAGCGGGCCGGGGCGGCGCGTCACGCGCACGCCGCGTCGATCAACTGCCGCGCGACACCCGGCGCGCAGCCTATCGGGGACGCGCCCGGCCGGTACGTCTGGCTCGCCGCGTAAATGCCCTCGATCAGCAGCGCGAGCGCGCCGGCGAGCGCCCGCGGCTCGCGCGCGCGCGCCGCTTCCGACAGCGCGACGAGCCGCGCCATCAGCCGATCCTTGTTGTCGGCGACCGCGCGCCGCGCCGGATGATCGAGATCCGGAAATTCGGTCGCGACGTTGACAAACGGACAGCCTCGGTAGCCCGGCTGCGACGCGCGCTGCGCGAGGTCGTCGAAATACTGGACGAGCTGCGCCTTCGGATCGCCCAGATGCTTGGCGACGCTCGTGTCGAGGCGCTCGAAGAAGCATGCGTCCATTCGATCGAGGTATGCGAGCACGAGTTCGTCCTTCGACGCGAACTGTCGGTAAAGGCTCATCTTGTTGACGCCCGCGCGCTCGACGACCGCATCGACGCCTACCGCGCGAACGCCTTCCTGATAGAACAGCTCCTCGGCAGCGCGGAGCAGGTGCTGCTGCGCCTGCGCGCCCGCGACCTGGGTGCCGCGCGTGCGGCGGCCGGCCGGTTGGGCGGCGCTCTTGGCGGCAGTTTTGGCGACGATGGTGGCCATGTTCGATCCCGACTGCGAAATTGAATGCTTGACATGTTACCGAGCAGTCACTAGGATCGCAACCGCTTGTGACTGATCGGTAACAATGATCGGCGCATCTTCCCCTCAACCACCGGCGCGCCGACGGGCTCGGCGCGGCCGGCGTCAGGAGTGAAACGAATGAACTGGGCGGCAAAGCGGATAGGCGGGCGTTTCCATTACGGCTGGCTCGCGGCGGCAGTGGTGTTCCTGATTCTTCTCGCGGCGGCGGGCACGCGCGCGACGCCGAGCGTGCTGATGGTGCCGCTCGAGCACGAGTTCGGCTGGAGCCGCGCGTCGATCTCGCTCGCGATCTCGGTGAACATCGCGCTCTACGGGCTGACCGGACCGTTCGCGGCCGCGGCGATGCAGCGCTTCGGCGTGCGGCCGACGATTCTCGCCGCGCTCGTGGTGATGGGCGCGGGCGTCGCGTTGTCGTCGATGATGACGGCGACGTGGCAGATGGTGCTCGTCTGGGGCGTGATGGTGGGCGGCGCGACGGGCGTGGCGGCGCTCACGCTGTCGGCGACGTTCGTCGCGCGCTGGTTCGTCGCGCGGCGCGGCCTCGTGATGGGGCTGCTGACCGCGAGCTCCGCGACGGGCCAGCTCGTGTTCCTGCCGATGCTCGCGGCGATCGCGCAACACCACGGATGGCGGCCCGTCGTGCTGACGGTGGCGGCGGCGGTGGCGATCGCGGTGCCGCTCGTCGCGCTGCTGCTGCCGGAGCGGCCGTCCGACGTGGGGCTGCGCCCGTACGGCGAGCCCGCGAACGCGCCGCGCGCGGACGACGGCGCGAAGCGCAACCCGATCGCGGTCGCGTTCGGCACGCTCGCGACCGCGTCGAAGACGCGGGACTTCTGGCTGCTGTTCTTCAGCTTCTTCATTTGCGGCGCGAGCACGAACGGCTACGTCGGCACGCACCTGATCGCGATGTGCGGCGACTACGGGATGACGGAAGTGCAGGGCGCGTCGCTGCTCGCGGCGATGGGCGTGTTCGACCTGGTCGGCACGACGATGTCCGGCTGGCTGTCCGACCGCTACGACAGCCGCGTGCTGCTGTTCTGGTATTACGGGCTGCGCGGGCTGTCGCTGATCTATCTGCCGCACGCGTTCGGCATCGATTTCTTCGGGCTGCCGCTCTTCGCGGTGTTCTACGGGCTCGACTGGATCGCGACCGTGCCGCCCACCGTGCGCCTCGCGACCGACGTGTACGGCAAGGACGCGGCGCCCGTCGTGTTCGGCTGGATCGTCGCGGGCCACCAGCTCGGCGCGGCGTTCGCGGCGCTCGGCGCCGGCATGCTGCGCGCGAGCCTCGGCACGTATACGGTCGCGTCGATGATCTCGGGCGGGCTGTGCGTCGTCGGCGCGCTGATCGTGTTGCGGATCAATCGCGGCGCGGCGCGGGTAGCGGCGAGCGTCGCGTGATCGGCGCGGCCGCGCCGCGCCCGGAGCGCGGGCCGGCGAGCCGCGCCCGGCCTCCCTTTGCGCAGACGCCGATTTGCATTTGCGCGTCCGGTCCGGCAAGTTCGCCGACAAGCGGTTATGCTGACGTATCTGTTCCGGGCGACCGAGCCCTTTTTTAAAAATTGGTGAGGAAACGCATGTCCGTCAAACCCGCTCCCACTTCTGTTTCGATTCATGAACTGATCGCCGGCCGCTGGAGTCCGCGCGCGTATTCGAGCGAGCCCGTCAGCGCCGAGCATCTGCATGCGGTGCTCGAAGCGGCGCGCTGGGCGCCGTCCGCATACAACGCGCAGCCGTGGCGCTTCATCGTGTTCGACCGCAGCAAGGACGAGGTCGCGTTCAAGCGCGCGTTCTCGACGCTCGTGCCGTTCAACCAGGGCTGGAACGCGCCCGCGCCCGTGCTGATCGCCGTGACCGCGCACACGCTCACGACGAAGGGCGAGCCGAGTCCGACGGCGCTCTACGACGCCGGCGCGGCTGCGATGTCGCTCGTGCTGCAGGCGCACGCGCTCGGCCTTGCCGCGCACCAGATGAGCGGCTTCGACGTGAAGGCGTTCCGCGACGCATTCGCGATTCCCGCCGACGTCGAGCCGCTCGCGATCATCTCGGTTGGCCACTACGGCGACGCCGACAAGCTCGAGCCGGTGCTGCGCGAGCGCGAACGCGCGCCGCGCACCCGCCATCCGATCGGCGAGGTCGTCTACGCGGATGCGTGGCAAAAGCCGTTCTCGTCGGTGGCTTGATGTAACGAAACGCATGTCCGGCGCGCGCGGCGCGTTGCCGATGGGGGGCGATTGCGTCGATCGTGGCCCTCGGTGACGAGCGCGCCGGGCCGCCGCGCGGTTTCCAAAGCCGATACGCGGCGGAGCCTTCCCGCCCCTTCGATCCTTCCCCGCCGCGCCCGTCCGCACCGCCCTGCGCCGTCCCGCCTGCGTCGGCTGTTCACCCACGCCCCGAGCCTCGCCCGCATCCGTTCGCGCCCCGGTTGTGACGCGCGGCGGTTTCGTGATAAAAAGCCGGTCCTTCCGTTTCCCACCGCTGTCCGGCGGCCCGCCCATGACTTATTGCGCGATCGACTTCGGCACGTCCAATTCCGCGGTCGCGCTGCCGCGCGGCGGCGGCGCGACCGGGATGCGGCTCGCTCCCGTCGAGGGCGAGCATCTGACGCTGCCCACCGCCATCTTCTTCAATACCGACGAAGGGGCCCGCGAGTACGGCCGCGCGGCGCTCGCGTCGTACATCGACGGTTTCGACGGCCGCCTGATGCGCTCGATGAAGAGCATCCTCGGCTCGCCGCTCGCGGAAACGACGACCGATCTCGGCGACGGCTCCGCGATCGCGTACACCGACGTGATCGCGCTGTTCCTGATGCATCTGAAGCAGAAGGCCGAGGCGTGCGCGGGCGGCGCGATCGGCCGCGCGGTGCTCGGCCGCCCGGTGTTTTTCGTCGACGACGATCCGCGCGCCGACCGCCTCGCGCAGCAGCAGCTCGAGGCGGCCGCGCACGCGGTCGGGCTGGCCGACGTGCAGTTCCAGTACGAGCCGATCGCGGCCGCATTCGATTACGAATCGCGGCAGGACGCCGAGCGGCTCGTGCTCGTCGCGGACATCGGCGGCGGCACGTCGGACTTCTCGCTCGTGCGGGTCGGCCCCGAGCGGATGCGCCGGCTCGAGCGCAAGGGCGACGTGCTCGCGCATCACGGCGTGCACATCGCGGGCACCGATTATGACCGGCGCGTCGAGCTGTCGGCGGTGCTGTCCGCGTTCGGCTACCGCGCGCTCGATCCGGAGGGCCGCGAGCTGCCGAACCGGGTCTATTTCGATCTCGCGACCTGGCACCTGATCAATACCGTCTACACGCCGAAGCGCATCGGCGAGCTCAAGCTGATGAAGCACCTGTACGCGGACGCACGCCATTTCGATCGCCTGCTGCGCGTCGTCGTGCAGCGGCTCGGCCACGCGCTCGCCGCGCGCGCGGAGGAAGCGAAGATCGGCGTGTCGGCGGGCGGCGAGACGATGATCGATCTGAACGATGTCGAGGAGGATCTGCTGATCGCGTTCGACGCGGATCAACTGATCGACGCGAGCCGCGACGAGACGGCGCGGATCGTCGATGCCGCCCGCGAGACGGTGCGGCTCGCGGGGATCGCGCCGCCCGACGTCGGCGCGCTGTATTTCACGGGTGGCTCGACGGGGCTCGCGTTCCTGTCGGGCGCGCTCGCGGCGGCGTTCCCGGATGCGCAGCCGGTGTACGGCGATCGCCTTGCGAGCGTCGCGACGGGCCTCGGCATTCATGCGCAGCGCGTGTACGGCGGCTGACGCGTCGCGCGCCGGACAAAACAAAGCCCCGCCGAAGCGGGGCTTTTCACTGTGCTGCGAAATCTCGCGCTGCGCTTACAGCGGCTTGATGTTCGCTGCCTGCAGGCCCTTCGGGCCGGTCTTCACTTCGAACTCGACCTTCTGGTTCTCTTGCAGCGTCTTGAAGCCGTCGACGCGGATTTCAGAGAAGTGCGCGAAGAGATCTTCGCCACCGCCTTCCGGCGTGATGAAACCAAAACCCTTGGCGTCATTGAACCACTTGACGGTACCGATTGCCATAACTTGTTCCTAAAAATGTAAAACAGGGCCAAAGCCCGGGGAGCGCATGAAAATCAAGGAAGGGGGTAATGGGACCAACCGGAGTACCGTTGATGGGCGAACTACGAAAGAACCTATTCACTCGCCGCTTGAAATCCTGCCAGACCGTTTATACGACTATTCGATTCGACGGTCAATCGTCTTCGATCATGTCTCAGGGTTTTTCTTAGATAACCCAACATTAGAGCTTACAAAGCTTGCTAATGTCACGGATTTTTTGTAGGGGATGATCGAATTTTGCGTTCATTGCCCGGTGCAACCGTTAAACTACGCGCCGCGCGCGGATGGGTTGCTCCCGATCGGGCAACCTGTCCCCCCAAGAATGCATGCGCGGTGCCGTCCGGCTCGATCCCGGGCGGCGTGCCGACCTTGCTTGTTGAGACATAGGAGAGGTTGTGAAGAGTTCTATTCAACGGAACATCGGTCCGTTCGCCTTGATGCTGACAGGGCTGGGTTCGATCATCGGATCGGGCTGGCTGTTCGGCGCATGGAAGGCCGCCAAGATCGCCGGGCCCGCCGCCATCTGCGCGTGGATCATCGGCGCGGTCGTGATTCTCGCCATTGCGCTCACGTACGCCGAGCTCGGCGCGATGTTCCCCGAATCGGGCGGCATGGTGCGCTATGCGCGCTACTCGCACGGCTCGCTCGTCGGCTTCATCAGCGCGTGGGCGAACTGGATCGCGATCGTCTCGGTGATTCCGATCGAGGCCGAGGCGTCGATCCAGTACATGAGCACGTGGCCCTATGCGTGGGCGCACGCGCTCTTCGTCAACGGCGAGCTCACGACACCGGGGCTGCTGCTGTCCGCCGTCCTCGTCGTCATCTACTTCCTGCTCAATTACTGGGGCGTGAAGCTCTTCGCGCGTGCGAACACCGCGATCACGATCTTCAAGTTCCTGATTCCCGGCCTCACGATCGCGGGCCTGCTGCTGTCGAGCTTCCACGGCGAGAACCTCGGCACGGCGGGCGGTTCGGCGAGCTTCGCGCCGTACGGCTGGTCGGCCGTGCTGACGGCGGTCGCGACGAGCGGCATCGTATTCGCGTTCAACGGTTTCCAGAGCCCCGTGAACCTCGCCGGCGAAGCGCGCAACCCGTCGCGTAGCGTGCCGTTCGCGGTGATCTCGTCGATCCTGATCGCGCTCGTGATCTACGTGCTGCTGCAAGTGGCGTACATCGGCGCGGTGAACCCGGTCGACGTCGCGAAGGGCTGGACGCATTTCAACTTCGCGTCGCCGTTCGCGGAGCTCGCGATCGCGCTGAACCTGAACTGGCTCGCGATCCTGCTGTACGTCGACGCGTTCGTGAGCCCGAGCGGCACCGGCACGACCTACATGGCGACGACGACCCGCATGATCTACGCGATGGAACGCAACAACACGATGCCGAAGATCTTCGGCAGCGTGCATCCGCTGTACGGCGTGCCGCGTCCCGCGATGTGGTTCAACCTGATCGTGTCGTTCGTCTTCCTGTTCTTCTTCCGCGGCTGGAGCTCGCTCGCGGCGGTGATCTCGGTCGCGACCGTGATTTCGTACCTGACGGGCCCGATCAGCCTGATGGCGCTGCGCCGCGCGGCGACGGATCTCGAGCGTCCGCTGTCGATTCCGTGCATGAAGCTGATCGCGCCGTTCGCGTTCGTCTGCGCGTCGCTGATCCTGTACTGGGCGAAGTGGCCGCTGACGGGGGAGATCATCCTGCTGATGATCGTCGCGCTGCCCGTCTACTTCTATTACCAGGGCAAGGCTGGCTGGCAGGGCTGGGGCCGCGACCTGAAGGCCGCGTGGTGGCTCGTCGCGTACCTGCCGACGATGGCCGTGCTGTCGCTCATCGGCAGTAAGGAGTTCGGCGGCCACGGCATGCTGCCTTACGGCTGGGACATGCTGGTCGTCGCGGCGATCGCGCTCGTGTTCTATTACTGGGGCGTGAGCACCGGCTATCGCACCGAGTATCTCGACGAGCGCGAGTCGCGCGACGAGATCCTCGAAGGGGTCGGCGCGTAATCGCGCGATCCGTCGCCCGAGATCGCCGGCGGCGGAGGCCGAATCTTCCGAACGAAGCTCGCCCGGGATGTCCCGGGCGGGCTTCGTGTTTTGGGACGATTCTCGCGCCTGTCAGGCCGCCGAGTCGAACACGTAGTTCGTCATCGCGAGCACGCGCTGATACGTGCCGAGCGACTGGACCCTCAGCCGATAGTCGTCGTCCGCCGCGCCGAGCGCCGCGAACACGGGCAACAGGTGCTCGTCGGTCGGATGCATCAGCGCCGCGTGCGGCGCCTGGCGGCGGTAGTCGAGGAGCGCGTCGACGTCGCGCGCGGCGAGCTTTTCCTCGAACCAGCCGGTGAATTCGGCGACGCGCGGGTCCGCGTCCCCGGGCGCGGCCGAGAAATCCGCCGCGCGCAGGTTGTGCGTGATCTGGCCCGAGCCGATCACCATCACGCCGTCGTCGCGCAGCGGCCGCAGCGCGCGGCCGACGCGAAAGTGGTGCGCGGCATCGGCGCGCGGCTGGATCGACAACTGCGCGACGGGCACGTCGGCGTGCGGGAACATCAGCAGCATCGGCACCCATGCGCCGTGGTCGAGGCCGTGCGGCGTGGCGGCGGTCTCGATGCCCGCGTCGCCCAGCAGCGCAGCCGCGCGGGCCGCGACGTCGGGCGCGCCGGGCGCCGGATAGCGGATTTCATAGAGCGCGTGCGGAAAGCCGTAGAAATCGTGGATCGTCTCGGGCCGCTCGGCGGTGCTGACGGCGGGCTGCTGCGTGAGCCAGTGCGCGGACAACATCAGCACCGCGCGCGGGCGCGGCAGTTCGCCGCCGAGCGCGGTGAACGCGCCGGACGGCAGCGCCGGGTCGATCGGCAGCGTCGGCGCGCCGTGCGACAGATAAAGGGACGGAAGGCGGTTCATGATGATCGGGACTGCTGCGAAATGATATTGCCTACGACTATAGGCTCGCACCGATCATTGATAAATGCGAAAAATGGATTTGATTGTATCTCTTTTGTTGTTAATCGTGCGACCGCAGCGGTGCGGTTCCCGATTCCTTGCCGCGGCGCGACGCAGCGAGGCGCGGCTGCGCAGGAACGAAGACCACGGACAGAACGGATGGAGTCGGCGAGCAAGCCGACGCGGAACGGAAACGCCGCCGTCCCGGCTGGGACGCGACGGCGTCAGCCGTGCTCGCGCAGCCCCTGCCAGGGCGCGGTGAGCGGCGCGCCGAGCGCGAACATGTCGAGCACGCGCGCGACCGTATGGTCGACCATCTCGTCGATCGTCTTCGGCATCGCGTAGAACGCGGGCAGCGGCGGGAAGATCACGCCGCCCATCTCGGTGACGGCCGTCATGTTGCGCAGATGCGCGAGGTTGAACGGCGTTTCGCGCACGAGCAGCACGAGCCGGCGGCGCTCCTTCAGCACGACGTCGGCGGCGCGGGTGATGAGGTTGTCGGACAGCCCGTGCGCGATGCTCGCGAGCGTCCTCATCGAGCACGGCGCGACGATCATGCCGTCGGTCGCGAACGAGCCGGACGCGATGCTCGCGCCGACGTCGCGCACCGAATGGACGACGTCGGCGCGCGCCAGCACGTCGTCCCTCGGCAACTGCAGTTCGTGCTGGATGTTGAGCCAGCCGGCGCTCGAGATCAGCAGGTGCGTTTCGACGCCGCCCGAGGCGCGCAGCATGTCGAGCATGCGCACGCCGTAGATCGCGCCGGTGGCGCCCGTGATCGCGACGATCAGGCGCCGCGGCGGCGCCGGGCGGGGCTCCATCGGAGGGGCGCGATCAGGCGGTGAAGAGCTGCTGCAGCTCGCCCGACTGGTACATCTCCATCATGATGTCCGAGCCGCCGACGAATTCGCCCTTCACGTAAAGCTGCGGGATCGTCGGCCAGTTCGAGAATTCCTTGATGCCCTGGCGGATCTCCTCGTCTTCGAGGACGTTGACCGTCTTGAACTGGTCGACGCCGCACGCCTTCAGCACCTGGACGGCGCGGCCCGAGAAGCCGCACATCGGGAATTGCGCGGTGCCTTTCATGAAGAGCACGACCGGGTTTTCGTCGACGATTTGCTTGATGCGTTGTTGGGTGTCCATGACTGACCTTGCTGTAGCTGGGCGTGAATGAGAAATGATACTGGATTTCCCTTGGGCTGGCGGGCGCCGGGCGCCGCGTCAGCCGGGCAGGCGGCCGCCCGTCGCGCGCTCGATCGACGCGAGATCCGCGAGCGATTCGACGTCGGCGAAGCCCGCCGCGCCGAGGAGCGCGCGCACCGCGGCGGCCTGATCGTAACCGTGTTCGATCCACAGCGCGCCGCCCGGCGCGACGAACGCATGCGCGCCCGCAACGATCGCGCGGATCGCGGCGAGCCCGTCGCGCTCGTCGGTGAGCGCGCCGCGCGGCTCGAAGCGCAGGTCGCCCTCGGCGAGGTGCGGATCGTGCCGCGCGATGTACGGCGGGTTGCTGACGACGACGTGAAAGCGCAGGCCGGGATCGAGCGCCGCGTACCAGTCGCTTTCGAGAAACCGCAGCGGGCCGCCCGGGCGCGCCGGATCGAGCAGCTTGCGCGCGTTGCGGCGCGCGACGTCGAGCGCGGTGGCTGACCGGTCGAGCGCCCACACGCGCGCGTCGGGCCGCCCGGACGCGATCGACACCGCGATCGCGCCGCTGCCCGTGCCGAGATCGAGCACGCACGGCGACGCGATGCCGTCGATCGCGTCGAGCGCCGTCTCGACGAGCAGCTCCGTTTCCGGGCGCGGGATCAGCACGTCCGGCGTGACGTCGAATTCGAGGCCGAAGAACTCGCGCGCGCCGGTGAGCTGCGCGATGGGCTCGCCCGCCGCGCGGCGCGCTTCGAGCGCCAGATAGCGCTCGATCGCCGCCGCGTCGAGCGGCTCGTCGGCGCGCGTGATGAGCTGCGTGCGGGTCCAGCCGAGCGCGTGCGCGAGCAGGACCCGCGCGTCGAGCGCATCGAGCGGCGACGCGCGCAGCAGCTCGGCGGCGGTGGCGGGCGTCGTCATTCGGCGTCGCCGAGCGACGCGAGCAGCTCGGCCTGATGCTCGCTGACGAGCGCGGCGATCAACTCGTCGAGGTCGCCGTCCATGATCTGCTCGAGCTTGTACAGCGTCAGGTTGATCCGGTGATCGGTCATCCGGCCCTGCGGGAAGTTGTACGTGCGAATCCGCTCGGAGCGGTCGCCCGAGCCGATCAGGCTCTTGCGCGTGGCCGCTTCCTTCGCGTGCTGCTCGTGATACTGCTTGTCCTTGATCCGCGCGGCGAGCACCTTCAGCGCGCGATCCTTGTTCTTGTGCTGCGAGCGGTCGTCCTGGCACTCGACGACGATCCCCGTCGGAATGTGCGTGACGCGCACCGCCGAATCGGTCTTGTTGATGTGCTGGCCGCCCGCGCCCGACGCGCGGAACGTGTCGATCCGCAGATCGGCCGGATTGATCTCGACTTCGCCGATCTCGTCGGCTTCCGGCATCACCGCGACCGTGCACGCGGACGTGTGGATGCGGCCCTGCGTTTCGGTCGCGGGCACGCGCTGCACGCGGTGGCCGCCCGATTCGAACTTCAGGCGCGAGTACGCGCCATAGCCCGCGATCCGCACGATCACTTCCTTGTAGCCGCCGAGGTCCGACGGGCTCTCCGACATCATCTCGACCTGCCAGCGCTGCCGCTCCGCGTAGCGCAGGTACATCCGCAGCAGGTCGCCCGCGAAGAGGGCCGATTCGTCGCCGCCCGTGCCCGCGCGGATTTCGACGAAGATGTTGCGCTCGTCGTTCGGGTCCTTCGGCAGCAGCATCGTCTGCAGCTCGGCCGCGAGGCGGCTCATCCGGTCGCGCGCGCCGCGCAGCTCGTCCTCGGCGAAGTCGCGCATCGAGGCGTCGGCGAGCAGTTCCTGCGCGGCGAGCTCGTCGGCGCGCGCCTGGCGCCACTGCGCGTAATGCTCGACGACAGGGCCGATCTCCGCGTGCTCGCGCGTCAGCTTGCGATACTGGTCGAGGTCCGCGGTGACGTTCTCGCGGCTCAACAGGTCGTTCAGTTCGGCCAGCCGGGTTGTGAGCTGGTCGAGCTTGCTTTGCATGCTCGTCTTCATGGTGCGGAGCGATGCTCCCAGGGAGGAATTCGAAAAGGGGAAGGAGGGGACGGGCAGGCCGGGCGCCGCTAACGGTCCGACGAGCGCGGCGCGTGCTGGTAGAAGCCGCGCATCAGCTCGATCAGCGAATCGCGGTCGGCGCCGTTCGCGCGGTTGAGCGCGCTCGTCGGGCCGTGAATCAGCTTGTTGGTGAGCGCCTGCGACAGCGCGTCGAGCACGGCGGCCGGATCGTCGCCGCGCGCGAGCATCTTGTGCGCGCGCTCGACTTCCGCGCGGCGCAGCGCGTCGGCTTGCGTATGCATGTGGCGGATCACGGGCACGATGCTGCGCGCGTCGAGCCACTGCATGAAGTTCTGCACGCGCGTCTCGATGATCGCCTCGGCCTGCGCGACCGCGGCCTGCCGCGACGCGTTGCCTTCGCGCACGATCGCGCCGAGATCGTCGACGGTATAGAGGAACACGTCCTTCAGCTTGCCGACTTCGGGCTCGATGTCGCGCGGCACCGCGAGGTCGACCATGAAGATCGGCCGGTGGCGGCGCGCCTTCACCGCGCGCTCGACGGCGCCGAGGCCGATGATCGGCAGCGTCGACGCCGTGCACGACACGATGATGTCGAACTCGTGCATCCGCGCGGGCAGATCGGCGAGCGGCATCGCGCGGCCGCCGAAGCGCTCGGCGAGCTTCGCGCCGCGCTCGGCGGTGCGGTTTGCGACGACGAGCTCGCGCGGGCCTTGCGCGGCGAAGTGCGTCGCACAGAGCTCGATCATCTCGCCCGCGCCGATGAACAGCACGCGCTGCTGCGCGACCTGCTCGAAGATCCGCTGCGCGAGCCGCACGGCCGCAGCCGCCATCGACACCGACTGCGCGCCGATCTCGGTCGTGCCGCGCACTTCCTTCGCGACCGCGAACGTGCGCTGGAACAACTGGTTCAGGTAGGTGCCGAGCGAGCCTGCCTCGGACGCGGTGCGCACCGCGTTCTTCATCTGGCCGAGGATCTGCGTTTCGCCGAGCACCATCGAATCGAGCCCGGACGCGACGCGAAACGCGTGTCGCACCGCCTCGGATTGCGGCAGCGCGTACACGTGCGGCGCGAGCTCGTCGGCGGGAATCCGGTGATAGTCGGACATCCAGCGGATCGCCGCGTCGCGCGCCGCGCGATCGTTGGTCGCGCAGTACAGCTCGGTGCGGTTGCAGGTCGAGAGGATCGCCGCCTCGGGCGCGTTCGGCGCCGGATGGCCGAGGAAGACGCTCTTGAACGTCGAGAGTGCGGGCTTGATCTGTTCGAGCGGAAACGCCACGCGTTCGCGCAAGGCGACAGGCGCAGTGTGGTGGTTGATTCCGATCGTGAGGAGCTGCATGTCCAAGAGGCTATCGTTTAGTCCCATATTATAGCGTTTCGACGACAAATCGATGGTCGGCGCATATCGCGGCCCGTTCGCGGCCCGTCCACGCGATCCGTGCGGCCGCGCGCCGCCTCCGCACCTCCGCACCCGCACGCGGGCCCGGCGGGCCGCGTCGGCCGCGCTCGGCAAGGGCGCCGCGCGGGAGCGAAGCCGCCCGCCGTCGCGGCGGGCCGTCCGCCAGGCGCGACGCCATGCCGCGCCTTTTTGAAAATCGACCCCCAAACGGTGCGAAAATGATGGCCCGCGCGATGGCTCGCGATATGCGGGCGATACGTGGGCGATACGCGGGCGCGGCGTCGAACGGGCGGCTCGGTGCGCCGGCGTGTCGATGCGGTCGCAACGAGCGGTGCCGCGGCCGTGCCGGATCGCACCGGACGTTGCGCCGTCGGTGCATCATGCGTCGATCGGCGGTTTGCGTGGCCGGAACCCGTCCTGCGAGCCGACGCGCCCGCGCGGCCAGCCGCGTCGCGCGGCGTCGATGATATGGAGGACGTCGCACGCCGTTCGCGCCGACGGGGCGAGTCCGACAGCGAAAGAGGCGTGGAATGAACTGGTTTGGAATCGTCGTGCTGGGCTTTGCCGTCGGCCTGCTCGGCTCGGCGCTCAATCCGCTGCGGCGGCTGAGCCGCGCGTCGCTGTGGCTCGCGGTCGCGGCGGGCGTGCTCGGCGCCGCGGCCGCGAAGATGGCAGGCAATGTCGCAGGACTCTTTTACGATGGCGAGACGCTCGAATGGCCGGTCTGCACTGCCGCCGCGCTTTTCGCCGTTGCCGTGACGGTGGGCCTGTCGGCCCGCCGCTGAACGTTTGCAGGTGAAATCATGAATGCCCGACTTCCCGATCCGTCGCCCGTGCCGGCGCGTCTTGCCCTGTTGCGCGGCGCGATGGCGCGCGAGGATCTGACCGCCTACGTGGTGCCGTCCGCCGATCCCCATTTGTCCGAATATTTGCCCGAGCGCTGGCAGGCGCGTCAATGGCTGTCGGGCTTCACCGGCTCGGTCGGCACGCTCGTCGTGACCGCCGATTTCGCGGGCCTCTGGGTCGACAGCCGCTACTGGGTGCAGGCCGAGGCGCAGCTCGCCGGCACGGGCGTCGCACTGATGAAGATAGCGGGCGGCCAGCAGACGCAGCCGCACGTCGAATGGCTCGCCGAGCACGTGCCCGAGGGCACGACGGTCGGCGTCGACGGCGCGGTGCTCGGCGTCGCGGCGGCGCGCGCGCTGACGTCGGCGCTCACGCCGCGCGGCATCGTGCTGCGCACCGATCTCGACCTGCTCGACGCGATCTGGCCGCAGCGCCCGTCGCTGCCCGACGACGCGGTGTTCGAGCATGCGGCGCCGCAGGCCGACACGGCCCGCGCGGGCAAGCTCGCGCAGGTGCGCCGCGCGATGCAGGAGCAGGGCGCGCAGTGGCACTTCGTGTCGACGCTCGACGATCTCGCGTGGCTCTTCAACCTGCGCGGCGCCGACGTCAACTACAACCCGGTGTTCGTCGCGCATGCGCTCGTCGGCCTCGAGCGCGCGACGCTGTTCGTCGCCGACGGCAAGGTGTCGGCCGAGCTTGCGACGTCGCTCGCGCGGGACGGCGTCGACGTGAAGCCGTATGACGCCGCGGCCGCGGCGCTCGCCGCGCTGCCCGAGGGCGCGGGGCTGCTGATCGATCCGCGCCGCGTGACGTACGGGCTGCTGCAGGCGGTGCCGCAGCAGGTGCGCGTGATCGAGGCGGTGAATCCGTCGACGTTCGCGAAGTCGCGCAAGACGCCCGCCGAGATCGAGCACGTGCGCGCGACGATGGAGCACGACGGCGCGGCGCTCGCCGAATTCTTCGCATGGTTCGAGCGCGCGCTCGGCCGCGAGACGATCACCGAGCTGACGATCGACGAGCAGCTCACGGCCGCGCGCGCGCGCCGGCCGGGCTACGTGTCGCCGAGCTTCGCGACGATCGCGGGCTTCAACGCGAACGGCGCGATGCCGCACTATCGCGCGACGCGCGCCGCGCACGCGACGATCGAAGGCGACGGCCTGCTGCTCGTCGATTCGGGCGGCCAGTATCTGAGCGGGACGACCGACATCACGCGCGTCGTGCCGGTCGGCGCGATCGGCGACGCGCATCGGCGTGATTTCACGATCGTGCTGAAGGCGATGATGGCGCTGTCGCGCGCGCGCTTTCCGCGCGGCATCCGCTCGCCGATGCTCGATGCGATCGCGCGCGCGCCGATGTGGGCGGCCGGGCTCGACTACGGGCACGGCACGGGGCACGGCGTCGGCTATTTCCTGAACGTCCACGAGGGGCCGCAGGTGATCTCGCACTATGCGTCCGCCGAGCCGTACACGGCGATGGAAGAGGGGATGATCACGTCGATCGAGCCGGGCGTGTACCGGCCAGGCAAGTGGGGCGTGCGGATCGAGAATCTCGTCGTGAACCGCGCGGCGGGCCGGACCGAGTTCGGCGACTTCCTCGAATTCGAGACGCTGACGCTCTGCCCGATCGACACGCGCTGCGTGCTGCCCGCGCTCCTCGACGACGGCGAGCGCGCGTGGCTGAACGCGTATCATGCGACGGTGCGCGAGCGGGTCGGCAAGCACGTGTCGGGCGACGCGAAGGCGTGGCTCGACGCGCGCACGCAGCCGATCTGACGGGCGCGCGGCCGCCGACGCCGCCCGACGCCGGTCCGCCGGCGACGGCGCGACAGCGGCGCGGCAGGCGGGACGAATGATCGAGCGATAAAAACGGAGGGCGACGCATGGCGAAGGCGGCGGTGATCGTGGTGGACATGCAGCGCGGGCTGTTGCAGCGGGCGAAGCCCGCGTATCGGCTGGACGAGGTCGTCGCGGGCATCAACCGGCTGACGGCGGCGGCGCGCGCGGCGGGCGCGCCCGTGTGCTTCGTGCAGCACGACGGCGGCGCGGACGACGACGTCGTGCCCGGCACGCCCGGCTGGCAACTGCACGCGGATCTCGTGTGCGCGGGTGCCGACTGGCGAATCCGCAAGCGCGAGAGCGACGCTTTCCACGACACGCCGCTTGCCGCGCAGCTCGGCGCGCACGGCGTCGACGCGGTCGTGATCTGCGGCTACGCGTCGGAGTTCTGCGTCGATTCGGCGGCGCGCCGCGCGGCGCTCCTCGGCTACCGGACGACGGTCGTCTCCGACCTGCATACGACGAACGACCGCGCGCACCTGAGCGCGGCACAAGTCGTCGCGCATCACAATTTCATCTGGAACAACTGTTCGTTTTCGGGCAACGGCGTCGCACCGCGGCCGCTCGACGACGTGCTCGCCACGGAGTTCGCATGACCATCAAGGCAGTCGTGTTCGATTTCGGCGGCGTGCTGATCGACTGGAGTCCCGAGTATCTGTACAGGCAACTGATTCCCGATGAAGTCGAGCGGCGCTGGTTCCTCACGCACGTGTGCGGGACGGACTGGGTGGTCAGGCAGGACGGCGGCCAGACGATCGAGGCGGGAACCGACGAGCGCGTCGCGCAGTTCCCCGAGCACGAAGCGCTGATCCGTGCGTTCTACGCGCGCTGGCACGAGATGATCGGCGGCGAGCTCGCGGGCGGCGCTGCGCTCGTCGACAGGCTCGACGCGCACGGCGTGCCGCTCTTCGGGCTCACGAACTGGTCCGCGCAGACGTTTCCGTATGCGTGGGAGAACTTTCCGGTGCTGCGGCGCTTCAAGGACATCGTCGTGTCCGGCCGCGTGAAGCTCGTGAAGCCCGATCCGGCGATCTACCGCGAGATGCACGCGCGGATCGTGCCGCACGTGCCGGGCGTCGCGCCGCACGAGCTCGTCTTCATCGACGACAACGCGACGAACGCCGCGGCCGCGACCGCGCTCGGCTGGCACGGGATTCACCACACGAGCGCCGAAGCGACTCAGGCGCGGCTGCGCGAGCTGGGCGTGCCCGGCTGACGACGCGGCGAAGCGTCGGCGCGTCGGCGCGGGACGGCTGCGCGGCGGACTTGGCGCGCGCCGCGCGCCGGCCGTTACCGGCTGATCGGCTTGTAGCGCAGACGCTTCGGCTTCGCCGCTTCCTCGCCGAGGCGCGCGCGCTTGTCGGCTTCGTACTCCTGGTAGTTGCCGTCGAAGAACACGACCTGCGAATCGCCTTCGAACGCGAGGATGTGCGTCGCGATCCGGTCGAGGAACCAGCGGTCGTGCGAGATCACCATCACCGAGCCCGCGAATTCGAGCAGCGCGTCTTCGAGCGCGCGCAGCGTCTCGACGTCGAGATCGTTCGACGGCTCGTCGAGCAGCAGCATGTTGCCGCCCGCGATCAGCGTCTTCGCGAGATGCAGCCGGCCGCGCTCGCCGCCCGACAGGTTGCCGACGTTCTTCTGCTGATCGCCGCCCTTGAAGTTGAAGCGGCCGATGTACGCGCGCGACGGCGTTTCGTACTTGCCGACCGTCAGCACGTCCGCGCCGCCGGAGATTTCCTCGAACACGGTCTTGCTGCCGTCGAGCGCGTCGCGGCTCTGGTCGACGTACGCGAGCTTCACCGTCGGGCCCTGCACGATCTCGCCCGAATCCGGCTGCTCCTTGCCCGTGAGCATCCGGAACAGCGTCGACTTGCCCGCGCCGTTCGGCCCGATGATGCCGACGATTGCACCCGCCGGAATCTTGAAGCTCAGGTTGTCGATCAAGAGGCGATCGCCGTACGCCTTGCTGACGTTCTTGAACTCGACCACTTCATTGCCGAGACGGTCGCCGACCGGGATGAAGATTTCCTGCGTCTCGTTGCGCTTCTGATATTCCTGGCTGCTCAGCTCCTCGAAGCGCGCGATACGCGCCTTCGACTTCGCCTGGCGGCCCTTCGGGTTCTGGCGCACCCACTCCAGTTCCTTCTTGATCGCCTTCTGGCGCGCCGATTCCGCCGCTTCTTCCTGCTTCAGGCGATCTTCCTTCTGGTCGAGCCAACTGCTGTAGTTGCCCTTCCACGGAATGCCGTGGCCGCGGTCGAGCTCGAGAATCCATTCGGCCGCGTTGTCGAGGAAGTAGCGATCGTGCGTGACCGCGACGACGGTGCCCGGGAAGCGCGTCAGGAACTGCTCGAGCCATTCGACCGATTCGGCGTCGAGGTGGTTGGTCGGCTCGTCGAGCAGCAGCATGTCGGGCTTTTCGAGCAGCAGCTTGCACAGCGCGACACGGCGCTTCTCGCCGCCCGACAGGTGCTCGATCTTCGCGTCCCACGGCGGCAGGCGCAGCGCGTCGGCGGCCACTTCGAGCTGCTGCTCGGGGCTGCCGCCGTCGCTCGCTGCGAGGATCGCCTCGTATTTCGCCTGCTCGGCGGCGAGCGCGTCGAAATCGGCGTCCGGCTCCGCGTATGCCGCGTAGATTTCGTCGAGCTTCCTGTGCGCCTGGAACAGGTCGCCGAGCCCTTCCTCGACGGCTTCGCGCACCGTCTTCTGCGGATCGAGCTGCGGCTCCTGCGGCAGGTAGCCGATGTTCAGGTTCGGCATCGGCGTGGCTTCGCCTTCGATGTCCTTGTCGACGCCCGCCATGATCTTGATCAGCGTCGACTTGCCCGAGCCGTTCAGACCGAGCACGCCGATCTTCGCGCCGGGGAAGAACGACAGCGAGATGTCCTTCAGGATCTGGCGCTTGGGCGGCACGATCTTGCCGACCCGGTTCATCGTGAAAACGTATTGGGCCATCTGCGTGATTGAAAGAGTGGAAATTCACGCGGCCGCGCGCCGGCTGGGCCGGCGGCGACGACGTGCGGATTCGGTTCGTGGAAGCGGCCGCGGCGCATCATCCCGACGCCGGCGGCGGTGCCGCGGTTGCGCGGCGCAAGCCGACATTGTACTCGGCGCGCCGCGGGCTGGCTGCGCCGGCGTCGGGACGACGCGCCGCGGCCGCGTCGATATCGATACGATGTCGGCCGTCGTCGGATTCGGCGTTGCATCGAACGTGCACCGGCGGGAGCGATGCCGATCCGGCGGAGCTTGCTCCGCTTCGCGGCGGCGTCGGCCGGGTCGCCGCCGCCGGCTAGCGCCACGCGGCGACGCCGCCGTGCCCCGAGCACGTGCCGCGCCGATGCCGGCTGAAGCTGTACGCGCCGTCGCGGCAGCGGGCCGTCGCGCCTTCGGGGACGCGGCCCGATTTCGAATGCGCCGGCGCGTGCACGGTCTCTCCGTCGCGGTTGTGGTACGTATCGTGGCGGCCGAGGTCGGCTTCGCCGCCGCCGGCGGGCGCGCCCGGCGAGTAGGCGAATGCGGGGGCGAGCGGCAGCGCCGCGATCGCGAGCGCGACGGCAATGCGCCGCGCCGCTCGATGCAGCGAAATGTGCATGGTCTCTCTCGTTTGTCGTGGTCGATGGGCCAGGCGGCCCGACGGCATCTTAACTGCGGCGAAGCGCTGAAGAAAATCCGCCGCGCATCGTCAAACCAGGAGATGGAGCGTATTTCAACGGAGGAACGAAACAGATGAATCGACTGATCGACATCATCGGACGGCGGGCGGCACTCGCGGGCGTCGCGCTCGGGCTTGCCGCCTGTGCGGGCGGCGGCCCGGTCGGCGAAGCGCCGGCGACGCTGCCGCGCATCGTCGCGCATCGCGGCGGCGCGGCCGACGCGCCGGAGAACACGCTCGACGCGATTCGCGCGGCGATCGCCAATCGCGCGGACGCGATCTGGCTGACCGTTCAACTGAGCCGCGACGGCGTCCCGGTGCTGTACCGGCCCGCCGATCTGTCGGCGCTCACGCAGTCGAGCGGCCCGGTTGCCGGCTACACGGCCGCGCAGCTCGCGCGGATGAACGCCGGCTGGCATTTCCGCGACGCGAGCGGGCAGTATCCGTATCGCACGCGCGCCGCCGGCATCCCGACGCTGCGCGACGCGCTGCGCGCGATTCCGCCCGCGATGCCGATCGTGCTCGACATGAAGGCGGTGCCCGCCGCGCCGCAGGCGAAGGCCGTCGCGGACGTGCTGACGAGCGAGGCCGCATGGCCGCGCGTGACGATCTATTCGACCGACGCCGCTTATCAGGCCGCGTTCGCGTCGTATCCGCACGCGCGGCTCTTCGAATCGCGCGATGCGACGCGCGGGCGGCTCGTGAACGTGCTGCTCGGCGGCGCGTGCGAACGCGCGCCCGATGCGCCTAATGCGTCCTATGCGCCCGTATGGGCCGGCTTCGAAATGCATCGGAACTTGACGGTGAGCGAGCGCTTCACGCTAGGCGAAGGCGTATCGAGCGTGACGGCGACGCTGTGGACGCCCGCGACCGTCGCGTGCTTCAGGCGGCGCGCGAACGTGCGAATCCTCGCGATCGCGGTGAACGACGCCGACGATTACCGCGCGGCCGCGTGCCTCGGGCTCGACGCGGTGCTCGCGGATTCTCCGCGCAAGATGGCGGAAGTCGAGGCGGCGCTGCGCGCGCGGCCGTTGCGGTGCGACGCGGCGGCGCGATAGGCGGGCTGGTTGCCGAGCGATCGCGCGGTTCGTCATCATTTCACACGCGTAGTTCAACTATATCCGGGAGACGAGCCGCACGGCTCGACGCAGTGCCGGAACGGACCTGAGAGGACCCATCGTGATGAACCGCCCGCGCGCTTCGCGCGTCTTCTACGGCTGGTATGTGGTCGCCGCCGCCTTCGCCGTGACGTTCGTCGGCTTCGGCAGCGCATACACGTTCAGCGCGTTCGTCGAGCCTTTGCAGCGCGAATTCGCCGCTTCGCGCGGTGCGATCGCGCTCGTATTCTCGCTCGCCGGTTTTCTGTATTTCGGCTTCGGCGTCGTGAGCGGTCCGCTCGCGGATCGCTTCGGCTCGCGGCGGCTCGCGGTCGCCGGCATGCTGCTGACCGCGGCGGGGCTCGCCGCCGCAGGCGCCGCGCGCACGCTGCTTCAGGTCTACGTCGCGTATGGGCTCGGCGTCGGCTTCGGCGTCGGCTGCGCGTACGTGCCCGCCGTCGGCGCCGTGCAGCGCTGGTTCGTGCGCCGGCGCGGCTTCGCTTCGGGGCTCGCGGTGGCGGGAATCGGCGTCGGCACGCTCGCGATGCCGCCGCTCGCGTCCGCGCTGATCGCGCACGTCGGCTGGCGCGGCGCGTATTTCGCGCTCGCGGCGCTCGCGGCCGCATTCGGCGCGGGAATGTCGCTGCTGATCGAGAGCGATCCGCGCGGGCGCGGACTGCGGCCCGACGGCGATCCCGTTTCCGATGCGGCCGCGCCGGCGGCCGGGGTGACGGCTGCGCGCGCGGTGCGGGCGTCGATGCCGGCCGGTGCGACGGTCGGAGAAGCGATCCGGTCGCGCGCGTTCGCGAGCCTTTATGCGGCGTGCCTCGTCTGCTCGTTCGGCGTGTTCGTGCCGTTCGTGCATCTCGTTCCGTACGCGGTCGATCACGGCGTGAAGCCCGCGGCGGCCGTGCTGTTGCTCGGCGCGATCGGCGTCGGCAGCACGGCGGGCCGGTTCTTCCTCGGCGGCCTGGCCGACCGGCTCGGCCGCCGCGCGTCGCTGCTCGCGATGTTCGCCGGCATGGCGATCGCGCTCGTCGGGTGGGCGGGCGCGCGGGATTTCGCGGCGCTCGCCGCGTTCGCGCTCGTGTTCGGCGTGTTCTACGGCGGCTGGGTCGCGGTGCTGCCCGCCGTCGTGATGGACAGCTTCGGCGGGCGCAACGTGAGCGGGATCATCGGCGTGCTCTACACGAGCGTCGCGTTCGGCACGCTGATCGGTCCCGCCGCCGCGGGTTTCGTCTACGACGCGGGCGGCGGCTACCTGGTGCCGATTCTCGCGAGCGCCGCGGCGAATGCGATCGCGTTCGCGATCGTCACGGTCACGGGGCGCACGCCGGCGCTCGTTCGCGCGCCGGGCGAATAGGCGGGCCGCGCGACCGCGCCGAACAGGCCGCGCGCCGCGCCGCACGTTCGTCGATCCGGCAAGTGGTTCCATTGAAAATCGCGAATTGGTTCTTAGTCGCGAACCGTTTGATGCTTACACTGCTTCGCTTCGAAGGCGGCCGGTCACGATGCCGACGACAGGCGCGCCGCCATGCGCGGCGCATGGCGAACGCAGTCTCGCAGATCTCGCGTGGCGCGCTTGTCCGGATGGCCGCAGGCATGACGTCCGGCTGACGCGCGCCGCCCGTCGCGCCGTGCACGGTTCGATAACAACAAAGCCCCCGCGCCGCCTTCACGCGATGCCCGGTCACACCGGAACCGTTTTTTTGGAGGGAGACATGAAAGAAAGTCAGACAGGCCTCGGAACCGGCCTGAAGCAGCGTCACGTCACGATGCTGTCGATCGCGGGCGTGATCGGCGCCGGGTTGTTCGTCGGTTCGGGGCATGCGATCGCGGAGGCCGGGCCGGCCGCGCTGATCGCGTACGCGATCGCGGGGCTGCTCGTCGTGCTCGTGATGCGGATGCTCGGCGAGATGGCGGTGGCGCAGCCGGACAGCGGTTCGTTCTCGACCTATGCCGATCGCGCGATCGGCCATTGGGCGGGCTTCACGATCGGCTGGCTCTACTGGTGGTTCTGGGTGCTCGTGATCCCGATCGAGGCGACGGCCGCCGCGACGATCCTCAATGCGTGGTTTCCCGGCGTCGCGACGTGGATCTTCGCGCTCGGCATCACGTCGGTGCTCACGGTCACGAATCTTTTCTCGGTCAAGAATTACGGCGAATTCGAATTCTGGTTCGCGCTCATCAAGGTGGTCGCGATCGTCGTGTTCCTCGCGATCGGCGGCGCGGCGATCGCCGGCCTGCTGCCGGGCTCGAACGTGTCGGGCGCGGCGCGCCTCGTGAACGCGGGCGGCTTCATGCCGAACGGTGTCGGCGCGGTGCTCGCCGCGATGCTGACGACGATGTTCTCGTTCCTCGGCACCGAGATCGTCACGATCGCCGCGGCCGAATCCGAGCACCCGGAGCGCCAGATCGTCCGCGCGACGAACTCGGTGATCTGGCGGATCTCGCTGTTCTATCTCGGCTCGATCTTCGTCGTCGCGGCGATCGTGCCGTGGAACGACGCGCTCCTGCCCACGCACGGCTCGTATCAGCGCGCGATGGAGCTGATCGGCGTGCCGCACGCGAAGGCGATCATCGACGTGATCGTGCTGGTGTCGGTCGCGAGCTGCCTGAATTCGGCGCTCTATACGGCGTCGCGGATGATCTTCTCGCTGTCGACGCGCGGCGACGCGCCCGCGCGCTTGCGCCGTACCGACGCAAGCGGCACGCCGCGCGCGGCCGTGCTCGCGTCGACCGCGTTCGGCTTCATCACGGTGATCGCGAATTATGTGATGCCCGAACAGGTATTCGGCTTCCTGCTCGCGACATCGGGCGCGATCGCGCTGCTCGTCTATCTCGTGATCGCGATCTCGCAACTGCGGATGCGCTCGACGCTCGATGCGACGGGCGAGCGCCTGCCGCTGCGGATGTGGTGCTTCCCGTGGCTCACGTGGGCGGTGATCCTGTTCATCTGCGGCGTGCTCGTCGTGATGCTGCTGCGCGAGGATCACCGGATGGAGGTCGGCGCGACCGCGGTGCTCGCGCTCGCCGTCGTCGCCGCGTCGCGGATGAACCGGCGCGCGCGCGGCGGCGACGAGCCAACGCCCGCCGCCTCGCAGGTGTCCGCGAATCTGCGGTGACGCAACGCCGGCACGCGGGCGCTTCGGCCCGAAGGACGGCATCGAGCGGTGTGCGGCGATACCGGCGGCGGTCCGCCGAATGCGCGTCACGCGTCGAGCAGAATCCGCTTGTCCGCGTGCTCGTAGCGATACATCGCCATCGATGCTTGTGGCGCGTCGCGCACCGCGGCGGCGAGCTGTACGGGCGCCATGCCCGCGTAGCGCCGGAAGTCGCGCGTCATTTGCGCGTGGTCGTAATAGCCGCAGTCGATCGCCATGCCGCTCAGCGCGGGCAGCGAGAAATCGGCGGCGATCAGGCGCGACAGCGTGCGCGCGTAGCGCAGCAGCGAGCGCATGTCGCGTTGCGACGCGCCGAACGTGTCGACGAACAGGCGCTCGAGCTGGCGCGGGCCGCGGCCGAGCTGCGCGGCGAGCGCGTCGCGCGGCGCGTCCACGCATGCCGGCGGCAGCCGGATGCCGCCGCCGTCGCGTTCTTCGGCAACATGCGCCTGCATCGTCAGCCAGTCTTCCAGCGCCGCGACCGCACGGTCGAGCGTCGGCGCGCGGCGCACGCCGTCGACGAGCGCGCGCACCGCCGCGCGGGCAAACACGGCTTCGAGCGGCGATCCGTCGTCGTATGCGGCGGTCGCGCCGCGCGGCATCACGCGCCGGATCTGCCCCGGCCGGAACACGACGCTCACGTAAGTCGTTCCCGGCAGCAGCGTTGCCCAGACCGCGCTGCGCTGCGGGCGGCACATCAGCGTCTCCGTATGCGCGACGCCGCCCGGATGCACGCTCGCGCCGCTCGCGAACACCGTGATCGACGCGCTCGGCGTGGCTGGATACAGCATCGGGCCCGCGCGCGCGACTTCCACGAAATAGCAGTTCACGATGTCGCGCAGGCGTGGGTGAGGTGCGTGGAGTCGTCGATAGGCGGGCATGGATCGTCGTCGGTCAGGATCGCGCGAACAGTTTAGGCCGGCTGTGCGTGCTGCGCTCGGCGACTTTGCGCTGCAGTTGCATCAGCCCGTAGACGAGCGCCTCGGCGGTCGGCGGACAGCCGGGCACGTAGATGTCGACGGGCACGATGCGGTCGCAGCCGCGCACGACCGAATAGCTGTAGTGGTAATAGCCGCCGCCGTTCGCGCACGAGCCCATCGACACGACGTAGCGCGGCTCGGCCATCTGGTCGTAGACGCGGCGCATCGCGGGCGCCATCTTGTTGGTCAGCGTGCCGGCGACGATCATCAGGTCGCACTGGCGCGGCGACGCGCGCGGGATCATCCCGAAGCGGTCCATGTCGTAGCGCGCGCCCGCCGCGTGCATCATCTCGACCGCGCAGCATGCGAGGCCGAACGTCATGTACCAGAGACTGTTCTTCTGCGCGGCGGCCATCGCGGCGTCGAGCGTCGTGACGATGAAGCCGTCTTTTTCGAGAGTGAAGGGATGGTTCGCCATGCCGAGTGGAGTCGAAGAGCCGGTGTCGAACGCAGACTCTATACGCGCTTGCGTCGGGTGGCTTGTACGAATGCGACGCGCGGCGGCGGCGGGCCAGCGGGCATGATATGCCCGGGCGGCGGTTGAAATGCGGCGAAGAGGACGAACGGCTCGGGAGGAACGGCCCGGCGGGCGCGGGCGGCGGGCGATTGCATCCGCTGCCCGCGCCGCCGGGCGCTGCGGCTCAGACGTTGATCACACGTTTAAACGTTGATCCGTCGGCAAAGGCCCATAAACGCTAGGTTTCACGGGGAAAGCGCGTCACGGCCTTCGCGGGAATCGCTGGAAGTACCCCCAGTTGTACCCCCAAGGGGGTATCGGGATCATAGACCAGTCCTGATGACGATGCCAACACTGTTCCAGCCAAATCAAAACGGTTATGGCGCAGACCGCATTGTTGGCTGACGTCCGGGATGGCACGCGATGAGATGCAGGGGAACGGGCCGCTGTGGCCCATACCTTGGAGATATCTCATGGCAGACCGTCACACCCACCACAACCCGCAGGGGCAAGATGCCTTGTTCGCCACGCCGGCCTCGCTCATGCTCGATGCCCGCCTCACGCCGCTGGAGCGCAATGGCTGGCAGGTTTTGCGTATGCTGCGCTCTGCAGAGGGTATTAGCCCGCTGGCGAACTTAGGGCAGTTGCGTCGCTACCTCACCTCTACCCCGCTGGGGCAGCGGGCCGGGTACGAGACGGCCCGGCGTGTCCTCATCGTGCTTCGGCTTACGGGATGGATCAGCCTCGTAGGCCAGCACCGCGATCCTCTGACCGGCCATGTTCTCAGCGAGTTGTATCAGGTTCACGAAAGCGCCCTGGACTTCCAGCAGGCATGCACGCTTGACGGCAGTCTCGCGCAGCTTCTGCAAGCCTCCATCGGCCACGAAAACAATCAGGTGGATCGTGTCGCCCTGCACATCCAGGCAACGCTTGCGCAGGCACCCAAGGCGGCTCCTGCTGCTATCCACGAACAGCGCCGTGATGACGATGACCCACCGCCTACGCCGCCATTGCCAGTGAGCCAGAAGGCAGACCAAGTATTGGCATCCGGCGATTCCGCTAGCAACATGGCAGTTCCACAGCAGACCGAACATGCACGCCAGATGACGCCCGAGCAAGGCAGTACGTATAAGACGTATTTGTATAAAAAGGAACGTACGTACCGCACACGCGCGCATGAGGATGGCGATTCCGCATCACGGCCGGTGGCCTTGCCGCCCTGCCTGACCAACGTCCAAGCAGACCAGCAAAAAGACGTGCTGTCTGCTCTACGGAGGTTGCCGCCACAGCAGCGCCAAGACGTACTGGACGAATTGCAGGCCCGTAGCCAGAGCGGCACTGTGCGCAACGTCGTCGCCTACTTCTTCGCCCTGGTGAAGCGCGTGTTTGCAGGCGAGTTTCGCTTGTGGGCAGGCCGCAGGGAAGAGGTTCCCGCCCCCCAACCTGTCGCGAGCCAACCTGCGCTGCGTACCGAGGCCCGCCCGGAACCGCCCACGCAACCGGCATCGCGTGAAACTGCGCTGGCGCACATCGCCAACATCCGCCAGAGGCTGAACGCTCCGCTGAAAGCCGGAGACCTTGCTGCACGGGTGATGCAGGCCAAGGGATGGCGACCCCAGCCTGCCTAGGCACGCTCCACCTTCACCGTTAGTGGCCTGCGGACCTCACCAAAGTGTGCTGGATCGGCTTTGCAGACAAGCTGCCTGTGCAGGAGTGGCATGGCGCACCCATGCCGCTCCTGCACAGGCAGCCGACAAGGCGAAGGCCGCGTCAGCGCCGCAAGCAGAGGATATGCGCGCCTGCCGCACCCGTTGCACAACTAACGCTGCGAGACGGGCCGTCACTGCACACCGCAGTGACGGCCCCCCGGCCCCTGCGCGAAATATGGGCTTGGGCACGTTCCTATTGTTTGCGGCATGCGTGACGATGCCCATCTACACTGGGCCTGAACGACACCAAGACCGATGGGCTTAGTACATCGGCAACCCCAAAGACGCTGGTTCCTGCAAGCGTCACCCTATCCAGGGCGGAACCCTCCCCAGGCATGCCCAGGCTCTCCCGCATGCCGCTCCTACCCACGGAGCAGAGCTTTTTTGTTCCCGCGCTTCGGCGCTCGTCTGCTGTTCCTGCGCGCCCATGGCGCATGTTTCCTCGCGGTCTTTTTCTGAGCGCAATGCCCAGGGCCGTCCGCGCTCCATCCCACTCACTTTTACGCAGGAGGTTTTTGTCACTGCCATTGGCTTTGTTTTGTCCCGCAGTACCTCCCGCCCAGCCTTCCTCCAGGAAGCACGGCGGGCGCCTCAGCTGAGGCAATGGGTGAACTGAGCACCCGGCCCTTGTCCTTCGGGAGTCTCGCCCTGGCGAGTCGGCAACAACACTTACCGATGTACCACTCAGCCTTGCCATCTCGTCACCTGAACAGGAGAAATGCGATGGATGATTTGACCTATACGCTGCGCCAGCTTTGCCAGCGCAACCGCGACGGCAGCCACGCCACCCAGGCCGACCGGCTTCGTGCCCTGACGCTGGTTAGCCGCCAACTGCGCGAGGCCGGTTTTAGGCAAATGCGCGCCGGCTCGCTCAAGGGCAAGCACGTCGATACCTTGGTGGAGCGCTGGCAGGCCGAGGGCCTGTCCACCGGTACCCTGAAAAACCGCATGGCTCATCTGCGCTGGTGGGCCGAGAAGGTAGGCAAGGCCGGCATCATTCCCGCCGACAATGCCCGCCTCGGCATCCCTGAGCGGCAGCATGTGACCAACGCCGACAAGTCAAAGACGCTGGGGGATGCACTGTAAGCACCTCGCGACGACCATCCTAGACGGCACCGATGCTCGACCTCAAAGTGATGTCCATCATTTTCGATTTGATGGACATCACTGTGACGGAATCGGAAGCCAAGCCGGGTAGCCGCAAGGGACGCCCGAACCATGATCCGGAGTTTCGGCGCCGACTGGCGGCCGCAGCCTGTGAGCCCGGCGTGTCGGTCGCGAAGCTGGCGCGGGAGAATGGCATCAACGCCAACATGCTGTTCACTTGGCGGAGCCGTTATCGCGCGCAATTGCAGGCCGAATCGACGTCGCTGATTCCCGTGTCGGTGGTTCATGAGAGGCCGCCGGCGCGTGTGGCCATGCCGCCAGAAGCGTCCGGCGTCAGCCATCCGACGCCGCGAACCGGGACGATCGAGATTCGGATCGGCGGCGTAGTCGTCAAGGTCGACGGCGTCGTTGACGCCGAGACGCTGCGGGCCGTACTGGGGAGCTTGCGATCGTGATTGCGCTGCCCACGGGTACACGCGTCTGGCTGGTGGTGGGCGTCACTGACATGCGCTGCGGGTTCCAGGGGCTGGCGGCGAAGGTGCAGACGGCGCTCGAGGAGAATCCGCTGGGCGGCAACGTGTTCATCTTCCGCGGTCGTCGCGGCGATCTTGTGAAGGTTCTGTGGGCGAGCGATGACGGGCTCTGGCTTCTCGCGAAGCGGCTTGAGCGTGGCCGTTTCGTCTGGCCCCAGGCTGATGGTGGCAAGGTTCATCTGACGGCGGCACAACTGTCGATGTTGCTCGAAGGCATCGATTGGGTGCGACGGGAGACCGTCAAGAGATAGAAGGTGAAAGTCCTTTGCGATGAAGAACTAGCGAATCACATCGACCCCGAGTCATGCGGGGGCACTCGCGAGAGTGTCACCGAAGCGTTGACAGGGGCGCACGTAGGCCAGCCATTGAGCGACGAAAGACTTCCCAATCGGAGTGCTGATGCTTTCCAGTCAGCAGAAGGCAATACGTCCCACCGCGATATCGCGAGCGGTGGGCGGCTCCGCGTCGTCGGTAGACCCTGGCATGCGTGTACGTCTCTTGAGCGGGAACCGCGAGGTCTCCAGACCGCCCTCGCCAGCCGGGCGATGGGCCGCATGGTGAAGGCTGGGAGCCGTAGACCATGATGCACGGTCCGGAGAAGTCAGACTCGCTCGTAGTACCAGGGAAACCGGCGAACAAAGCGGCGTCAGCCGCAGCGGAGCTGGGGGAGGGAAGGAGCGGGACCGAAGGGAATGCGATGATGCAAAGCATGGTCCGGACGCAGAGCTGGGAAGCCGTGTCACAGGCGCAGAGTCGCATACGGGAAGCTGTCAACAGAAACGGGAAGGAGAAACTGACAGCGCTCCTGCATCACATTGACGTTGACGTCCTGCGTGCGGGCTTCCTGTCGTTGAAGAAGAGCGCATCAGCGGGCGTTGACCAGATGACGTGGGGAATGTACGAGGCAGCACTGGAAGAGAATCTCCAGCGGCTGCATCAGCGGCTCCACGCAGGAGCGTATCGGGCGTTGCCTTCGCGGCGGGTGTACATCCCCAAGGCAGATGGCAAACAACGGCCACTCGGCATCGCCGCCATGGAGGATAAAATCGTTCAGGCGGCGACGGTCATGATCCTCACGCCGATATACGAGGCGGAGTTTCTGGGTTTCAGTTATGGGTTCCGGCCCGGGCGCAGCCAGCATGATGCGTTGGACGCGCTCGCGTACGGAATCAAGGGGCGCAACATCTGGTGGATTCTCGACGCCGATATCAGTCGCTTCTTCGACACGATCAACCACGAATGGCTGGTCAAGTTTATGGAGCACCGTATTGGCGACCGACGAATCATCCGCCTGATCCAGAAATGGCTGAAGGCGGGCGTGCTGGAGCAAGGCGCGCGGATCGATACATCTCAGGGAACGCCGCAGGGAGCCGTGATATCACCCCTGCTTGCGAATATTTACCTGCACTATGTGTACGATCTGTGGGTTCAGGCATGGCGGAAACGTCATGCAGACGCTGACATGATTGTTGTCCGCTACGCGGACGACACCATTGTTGGTTTCCAGTATGTATCAGATGCACACGCATTTCTGGGTGAGTTGCGAGACCGACTGGCGAAGTTTGGGCTGAGTCTGCATCCAGAGAAGACGCGATTGATCGCGTTTGGGCGCTTCGTTGCCGAACGGCGCGCGGCGCAAGGGCTCTCGAAGCCCGAGACCTTCGACTTCCTCGGCTTCACGCACATTTGCGGGAAGAAGCGAGGGGGCAAAGGCTTCCAGCTCTGGAGAAAGACGAAGCGCAAGCGTAAGACCGAGACGGTCAAGCGAATCGCGACAGAACTGCGGCACATGAGGTCAAGTCCTATCGACGAGCAAGGCCGGTGGCTGGCTCAGGTACTGCGGGGGCATTACGCCTACTTTGCGGTGCCGACCAACCTTCAGGCTGTTCGTGCTGTTCGCCACCTGGTCAAGATTCGCTGGTATCTCAGCCTTCTGAGGCGGAGCCAGCGCCGGCGGCTTACGTGGCGTCGCATGAACGTGATCGTTGAGAAGTACCTGCCCATGCCACGCGTCCTGCACCCATGGCCGGAACAACGCTTCCTCGTCAAACACCGACGGTAGGAGCCGGATGCCTTAATTGGGCACGTCCGGATCTGTGCGGGGGGGCGTCCCGAAAGGGACGTCCCTACCGCGATCGGCAGCCGCGCCGTACCGCGGCACTGTCGATGTTGTAAACCGCGAGGAAGGCTCGTAAACTGCGCCGCATGTCGAACGGCGCCGAACTTCCTGACGATGTTGAAACGCTGCGGGCCTTGCTCCTGGAGGCCCGTGCTCAGCTTGCCGAACGCGATCTCGAGATCGAGCAGTTGAAGGCGCAGATCGACAAGCTCAAGCGCATGCAGTTCGGGCGCAAGTCCGAGCAACTGGATCGGGAGATAGCGCGGCTCGAAACCGCGCTCGAGGATCTGACGGGCGAGCGTGGTGTTGCCGATGTGCGGCGCGCCCGCCAATCGAGCGCGGGCACGCCTGTCGGCGATGCGTCGCCGAAAGAAGCGTTGCCGCCGCATCTGCCACGCGAAGCACGCGTGCTGGACGCTGACGCGATTTGCCCGAAGTGCGGCAGCGCCATGCAACCGCTCGGAGAAGATGTGTCCGAGCAGCTCGCTCGCGTCGCGGCGATGTTCAAGGTGATTCGCACGATTCGGCGCAAGACGGTCTGTTCGTGCGACAACCACTTCTCGCAGCCGCCCATGCCCGGCCTGCCGATCACGCGCAGCATCGCCCATCCGAGCCTGCTGGCCGACATCCTCGTCGCGAAGTACGCGGACCACACGCCGTTGTACCGGCAGTCGCAGATTGCCGCGCGCGACGGCGTGAAGCTCGACCCGGCCAGCATGGGCCGCTGGGTCGGCCAGTGCGAGGCGCTTTGCGAACCGCTGACCGAGGCGCTGCGCCGCTACACGATGGCAACGTCGAAGCTGCATGCGGACGACACGCCGATCCCGGTGCTCGCGCCGGGCAACAAGAGGACGAAGACTGGGCGACTCTGGGTGTACGTGCGCGATGACAGCCGTTCGGGCTCGACGGAACCGGCTGCGGTGTGGTTCGCCTACTCGCCTGACCGCAAAGGCATCCATCCCCAGACCCATCTCGCCGGATTCGAGGGCATCCTGCAGGCCGACGCCTATGGCGGCTTCAACGAGTTGTACGAGAGCGGCAAGATCCGTGAGGCGGCATGCTGGGACCATGCGAGACGGTACATCTACGAGGTTCACGACCGCACGCCGACCGACGCGACCCGACAGGTACTCGAATTGATCGGCGAACTCTACGGCATCGAGGCAGACATCCGTGGCCAACCTGCCGCTGAACGGCTGCGCGTGCGGCGGGAGAAAAGCGCGCCGCTGCTCGTGATCATCAAGACGTGGATGACGGACAAGCTTGCCACGCTGTCGAAGAAATCCGAGCTGGCCAAAGCGATCCGCTACTCGCTCAACCAATGGGATGCGCTCGTGCTGTACTGCGAAGAAGGCCGCGCCGAGATCAGCAACGCCCTGGCCGAAAACGCGCTGCGCTGCGTGAGTCTGGGTCGCAAGAACTTCCTGTTCGCCGGCTCCGATAGCGGCGGCGAGCGGGCTGCGGCGATGTATGGTCTGATCGGGACGTGCAAGCTCAACGGGATCAACCCGCGTGCCTACCTCGAATATGTCCTGACCCATATCGCTGACCATCCGATTAACCGCATCGATGCACTGCTGCCCTGGAACGTGGCCGGGAAACTGCCTCGGCAGGCCGACTCATTGACTGCCTGTCAGTGAGACCTCGGTAGCCCGATTCCCGATCATCCCTCACGCAGGCATCGCGTTGCGAACGGCCGTCGCGAGGCGCTTACGATGCACTCGACGGCTTGCGCGATGCGCATGTGCGGATGAGCCTGCAATTGCAGCAGGCTTTCGGGCTGCGGCGGGAAGAGTCCATCAAGTTCCAGCCCGTCTATGCCGACCGGGGCGACCATATCGCGCTCAAGGGGAGTTGGACCAAGGGCGGGTGCGAGCGTACCGTGCCGATCACGACGGCCGAGCAGCGGCGCGTGCTCGATCTGGCGCACCAACTGGCCGGCGCGGGCTCGCTGATCCCGGCGCACAAGAACTACATTCAGCAGCGCCACACCTACGACGGGCAATGCAAGGCGGCGGGCCTGAGCAACATGCACGGTCTGCGGCATCGGTACGCGCAGGATCGCTATGAAGCGCTGACGGGCTGGAAGGCTCCGGCCGCAGGCGGGCCTGCAGCTCGGTCCCCGACGCCGGCGCAGCGCACGCTAGACACGCAGGCGCGGCAGGCCATCAGCCGCGAGTTGGGACACGAGAGGACGCAGATTACCAGCGTGTACTGTGGAAGGTAGGCTGCGGCGTTAAATGCCAGTTACAGCTTGGCAACATTCCTGCGGTGAAAACTTAGATACTCGATATGTCCGGGCAGAATGAAACGCAAACGCGTAAAGCTGTCCAGGTGCAGAATCTGCTGCGCGTCCCGTGACAGCGACGACGAGATCAGCAGCCCCCCGTCGTCGCCAAATGTGATCAGGCCTTGGTCGAACAACGCATCGTAGTGAACGGTCAATAGCAAGCCGTTGAACGGATCGAGCTTTTCGCTATTGTCAGCCAACGACCAGGGTTTGGCATGGCTGGCCCGCAGCAGAGAGAGTGGCAAGTCACAGCCCGACAGTGCGCAACGTCCATCCCATAGTTCCAGCAAGGCTTCACGAAAGACGTCCTGCCCTATGCGTTGGCGTACTTCGTCGGTACGCTCCGTAGTCGGGATCGCAGCCAGTCGCGTTTCCATCTTGGCAGACAAGACCGAGGCCGGGTGCGTTTGCAAGGAATGGAGAACGCGTAGCACGTCATAAAGTTGAGGGGCATCTGCAGCCAGACCTGCACTGGCCATACCGCGTGGTAGCTGCTGTGTTACGGGCATCAGGCCGATACGAGCTATAGCGTTGGGTTCCGGCGCCGCGAACAAGACCCCCTGTTCAGATACACGCACTGCCACACGAATGGGAGTTCCACTGATTCCAGCCAGAAACCAGCCGTCTTCGGCTGTGGAGAGTAAATTGTATTAGCCGGGACTCGATCTGACAGGTAGTCGGACCGACAAAGAACGAGTCATCAATGGGGGATGAGTTTCTCCTTGGCGAGATCGAGCGAATCGAGGAAAGTGCGCATCGGTGTCTTGCCGTAACACCATCGCCCCTGATGCTCTCGTTCATTGTTGTACTGGTCGAGCCACGCATCAAGGTCCGTCTGCAAGGTGGCGATCGAATCGTAGATCTTCTTGCGAAAGGCGATGCGATAGAACTCGTTGAGCATAGTCTTGTGCAGCCGCTCGACGATCCCGTTGGTTTGCGGCGACTTGGCTTTGGTCCGGGTATGGTCGATGTCTTCCAAGGCCAGATACAGCTCGTATTCGTGATGCTCGGGGTTGCCGCAGTATTCAGTGCCGCGGTCTGTCAGCACGCGTAGCAGTGGAATGCCGAAGCCGTCGAAGAACGGGACAACACGATCGTTGAGTAGGTCAGCCGCCGGCAAAGGTGTCTTGCGATCGTAGAGCTTGGCGAACGCAACCTTCGAGTAGGTATCGACGAAAGTCTGCTGGTAGACACGGCCGACGCCCTTGAGGCAGCCGACATAGAACGTATCCTGCGCGCCGCAGTAGCCCGGACATTCGGACTCGAATTCGCCGTGCACTTCCTTCTCGTGCTTGGCGCGTTCGAGCGCGATGAGCTGGGCCTCGGTCAGCACCAACCCCTCTTGGGCGGATTTGGCCTCCAAGGCCTTCAGGCGCTTCGGCATGGTCTCCAGATCGTGGCGCAACCAGATGCTACGGACGCCTTGGGGAGAGACGGACAGGGCATGCCGTTTGAGGACCTCGTTGGCGATACGCACCTGACCGTAGGCCGGCAATTCGAGGGCCAGTTCGACAACGGCGGCCTCGACCTGTGGGTCAACGCGGTTCTTGAGTAGCGGCCGGTGGTGGGAAATCTCCTGCAGCGCAGCTTCGCCGCCCCGATCGTACAGTTCCTTAAATCGGTAGAAGCTGTCGCGCGAGTAACCCATCACGCGACAGGCCTGGCTGACGTTGCCGAGTTGCCGGGCCAACTCGAGTATGCCGACCTTGGCGCGAATTACCTTCTGCTCCTGAGTCATGGTGGACTCCTTGCTGTTCGCGGCGCGCATTGCCGCTACGGGCTACGCCCTCTGCGCCAATGCGCGCCAGCACGAAAAACCAACCACTGTCAGATTTAGTCTAGTCCACCGCAAGTAAATCGTAGCCGCTGTCGGTCAAGGCTTTCACGACAAGGGTAGGCAGCTTCATTTCGCATGGACTCATGCTTGCCCCTCAAAGATCTCGTTTCAAGAGACGGGCAGAAGCAGGAGAGCCCCGCAGTTGTATGGCGACCCAAGGCGCCTGTGCGTATGCTTGTGGCGGTGGCGTTGTTGTCGTTACGATGTACTGAAACAGGGGAGCTGACCCGAGCCCCTCCAGTTCATGCACAAGATGAAACAGGCCGTGGTACAGCGCGAGCCCCAAATCGGCTTCTCGCGGGCTGTCATGAAGCAGAAAAGCCGGGAGTCTGGTGTCACCTTCGATGCTCATGCATAGGGTCGCGAGATCGAAGGCCACGACCTTCAGCGAGTCGATGGCCGATGTCGAACGATCTCCGCCCATCTGGACAATCAGGCTCAGCCCGTTTCCGGTCAATCGGATTTCGCCACTGGCTTCAGGTCCGACCAGACGCCTGATGATCGGGTCGAACTTCTGGGCAAGCTTCGAGAAAGCCGTTGCATTCTGGTTTTGCAGTGCTCCGATTCGCTCCCGTGCTTGCTCAATGTCGGTCTGGTGCCTGTCCAGGCGGGCTTCGGCAGATTGTTGCTGTTCGAGTAGCGCGGCCAAGCGCTCGACGTCGTCCACTGCCTTGCGCGCGGCATACCACGTCCCATCGCGTTGCTCGCGAAGTTTCAGCAGATTCTGGTAGCGCTGCTCCTTGCGCGCCGCATCCTGTTTTGCTAATGCCAATCCAGGCCGCAACTGTTTCAGTAGGGATTGGGCAGATTCGAGGCGCCCTTGTTCATCCTTGAGCGTTTTCCTACCGCTCTCCAACCGGGCCTTGCAGGCCTCCAGATCTGGAACCTTATGTGACAACCCGCATTGGCTCGCCAGCACGCGGTCAATCGGCACCTCGCAGATGGGACAGGGATAATTCTCTGCTTCCTTGAGTGAGTAGACCAAGGTTGGATGTTCGCCCTTGATCGCGGATATCGCGCGCTCGATGGCAGGTATCACAGCCTCTTGTTTTCCGATATCAGCCTGGATTCTTGCCACCTCCGCCTGGGCGCTTTCGTGCGCCTGCCGCACGGAATCAATATCCGGAGTTGCGCCCGAACTGTTGGACGGAGTTTCCGCTGCCAACCGTTCCTGCGCCGCCCGACGCAGAATTTCGACGCCCAGAGCGCCTTGCGCAAGTTCATCGTCTGTGACGCCAAGCACTTCCAGAAGCTGCTTTCTGAGCTTGCGGATTTCCCAGGCGCGATGGCCTATTTCCTGCTCCTGGCTTCGACTTGACTCGCTCATGGCAGCAATGTCGACACGTAGCGTCTGCTCGGATGGATCGATGGCGTTCAACAGGGCGCGCAGTGCTTCCAGTCTCTCGGTTCGGTTCAGTCCACGCGCCGGCGATTCCGAGTCGGATAGCGAGGATCGCCATTCAAGGACATGGTCGAATCTGCATTCCTGGTCCCTGCTCAACAGCGCCAAGGCAATCTGCCAAGCCTGATGCCCTTCTTTTTTGCCAGAGATCAGATCCCTGACGCCTGGTGTCAGGAGATTCTCTTCGATGGCGTTGAGCAGTGGAGACAGGCTCGTGGCCTGCATTTCGCTGAGGACAAGCTCGTCGAGATTGCCGCCCGATACGGCGAAGTGCCGCCTCCGGATGCCCAATGGCCGAAGAACGGCCCAACAGGTGCCATCCAGCACGACCTCCATTCCAACCCATCCGTTGGGAAATGCAGAACCGATTCCGTCCCGTTGATCTTCGGGAGCAAACTTGTCCTCGCCCAGGCAATAGCGCAGCAGCCTGCAGAACAAGGTCTTGCCTCCACCATGGCCGATGCCATTGTCGTCCGGCGTCCAGACGATATTCAGGCCTGGGCGTAATGAGACATCCCGCAAAGGCTGCTCTCCAGGCTTTTCCCATATCACCAGCCGCTTCACCCATAGACGTGGCTCATGCATCTGTGCCGGCGGAGTGATGCATAGCTGTTGCTGGAACATGTCAGGCTGCGGTTTCAATCCATCCCCCTATCTCGTCAGGCAACTCACGAATGACACGATCGAAGTCCTGTCCTCGCGCTTGCAGGAAAGCAAGAACCATCCGGGCGCGCCCTTCGGCCCATTCGGCAGCAGGAACATCCAGTTCGGCACCTTTGGCCCAAGTTCCCGCCGCCAGATCTTCAACCAGGTAGCCATTGCTTCGCAGGAAACGCACAGCTCTGCCCCAAGCCTGATTTGCACGCGGTGTGAAGCTCAACACCGCTCCGGAGAGCGGCCTGGCTTCTTCGCCTATCAGACGTTGCCAATCCAGAGCATCCTGCGCGTCCAGCAAAGGCGTCATCAGCCTGGGCTCAAGCGCCAAGACGGCAGCAAGGCGTACATGGCACACTGGCCATGGGGCTTCCGCAGCCTTGAGCAAGGCGGCCAGGGCCACCCCCGTCTCAGCGACTTCATCCTGTTGTGGTCGTGTCAAGAATCCATCAGGCAGGGATGCGCGGTCTACGACGTGCCGAACCATGACTTCACCCTGAACAGGCAATGCGTCTTCTACCTGGATACCCCGCTTGAAGGCTTCCAACACCAGATGCTGGGTTCGGTACTGCACGTAGTCGCGACGGGTTTCGCCATCGACACTGGCCAATCGAAGGGGCGTAGCTGACGACTCCTCCCTGTACTCCCCGAGATCCCGCAGCTCATTATTTCGGAGTACGCGGAAGGTTTCGCTAGGGTAGTCTTCGCCGGCCACGTCGGCGGGATCGAGGATGTAGCGCAGTTCTTCCCCGGTGAGACCGTAGAGCCTGGCGTAGTAAGCATCGAGTTCGGCACGCAGATGGGCACGGCGTTCGGGGCGCCAAGGGAAGGGTGAGCCGGTATAGCCAAGGTCGGCAGCCCAGTCAGCCAAGTCGTGGGCGGTGTAGGTCAGTTCCAGTACGCGCGGGACGATAAAGGCCAGATCGGCTTCGGTGTAGCTATCGGGAGGCAACACAGGAAGCTGCTTGGTGTAGCCATAGGTGAGATGTGTTCCCCCGACTTTTTGCCGCGCAACGTAATCGAGGACGAGCGAATTCAAGCATCCAAGCAACGCCGCTTGTTTCTTGGGCGATTCTGGTGATAGCCACAATGGCATGGTGTGCCCTACGCCAGCCCGCGGAATCACCGAAGCGATTACGGTGCGCTCGTCCGTGGCACGGCAAATATCCCGCCAGCCCACCAACCAGCGAGGACTGCGGCGATCCATCCAGGTGTCGAGTTCGGTATGCAGGGCGTTGTCGCGGGTATCTGCGGCGGTTAGCGCGGCGATACCTTGCAGAATCGCGAGTTCGCGGTCGGTGAGCGGCAGGCTGTTGTCCTGCTGTGCCCATTTCACAAATTCAGTGATGGCCTTTTTGCCGGTGATTCCGTTGTCGCGCAGAGCCGCAGCGCAGGCAGGGTAATTGCTGACCAAGGTATGTTCCACACGCGGGGTGGTATGCAGTTTCCAGGCATCGTTGTAGCTACCGTCAGGATTGACAGAGCCGGCGTCACGTCGGAAGAGTTCGCCGGTGATCCACTGGGCCAGCGCCAGCCACAGGGCATCCAGTGCACTGCGCCGCTCGCTTGGAGAGCCAGCCTGGTGCCCGGCCAACCAAGCTTTGCTGACGGCGCGAGGGACGCGAGCGATGCGAGCCAGCACTTCACACTGCTCGACCCAATAGCGCGGGCGCAGGGTGAAGCCCGCATCGGCTTTTTGCGCCTTGCTCAAGCCCACCGTGGCCAAATCATCCTTACGGGAGGGATCGCCCACGTAGCTGACCCAGCGATGGTCGAACTGGTGGATCATCTTGGCTTCGTACAGGGGCAAGCGATCCGGTGAATCATCGTCTCGGAACAAACGGCTGTCATTGGACATATGGAACATGGTTTGGAAGCGCATACCCCAGGGGTTGGCTTCCGGTTCCACAATATCGCCGTTTTCGTCCACGTGCGCTTCGCGAATCAACACCGGCGCCATGCGATAGAGTTTTTTCGTCAGTTCCGCGTCGCGTTGGCTGCGAAACACCGGGCAGGTACTGGTGTTGGGATTGATCTGGGCGAACTCCTGCGGGCTCAGGGTGAAGTGGCGGTGGGAATCGGCTAAGTGGCTAACCTGAGTGGCAAAGCAGACAAATCGCGCAGCGTCCGCTTTGCCCAGAGTCATTAGGCAGAATTTGTAACTGCGATGCACGCCGGGGAACACCCCTTCGACGTTCTCAAAGTCGAACAGGCTGACCAGTCGCCCAGATTGGCTGATAGTGGAGAAGAACGCCTTGGTGGAATCGTCGGTAGCGATGCCAGTGGGCACGATCAGCCCCGTGCGCCCCTGCTGCCCCACCAGTTGCGCGAAGGTCTCGGCAAACAGCGCATATGTGTTGACGTCGCCGACACCGGTCATAGGATAGCGTCCTCCCTCGCTGCGCTTGACGTGAACGAAGGCGCTGGTGGCCTCAGCGGTGCGGCGGGTAGTGATGAACTCTTGGTACATGCGACGTTCGCTTTCGCACGCCAGTTCAGAGCGATGCCCATTCGGATCCAAATTGCTGGCCAACGTTCCTTCACTCAGCCACTGGATGCGTTGACTGCGTTCGGCCTTGTTCCTAGCGTTGGCGATATCGCCGTGGCGGTTGGCGAAGAACTCCTCTTCTTGCAACTTGATGCGTTCCCACGGCGGGTTGCCCAGCATCACGCTGAACCCACCATGTTCGGCGATGTGAGGGAAGGCTATCCACCAGTGCAGCACCCGAGCCTGAGCACAAGCGGCCCGAGCAACCGTTTCCGCGTCGGCCAAAGTTGGCTCCACTTCGTTGTTGGCCACCGCCCATAGGTGGCGCGAAGTGGGCAGCAGGCAGTCGCCAGTCTTGGACAGTAGGAAGGCGCCCATATACAGGTCGGCCAGACGGGCAAGGCGGCTCCGCCGGGCGGCTGCGCGGGCCTGCTGCCAGCGAGCCTGCTTGGCGGCTACCTGGCCCAGGTCGTCGTCGGTCAGTTGCTCCAGTGCACCGGTGCGGGCAGCCAGTTGTTCCTCACGAAACAGATCGCCGCTTTGCAGAGCACGCTGCCAGCTTTCCCGTTCCCGCTTGTTCTGTTTTTTCAGGACACTGGTCAGGGTCTTGTCGTCGCCGCTCAAGGGAGTGAAGGCGGCATCCGGGAGGCCCAGGTCGAGCGTGGCTGGGTCGAGGATGCCGAGCAGGGCATCGCCGCATTGCAGGTGGTGATCGAGAAAGCCCAAGGGCTTGTCGGGCGTCATGGCTTCCAGCCACAGGGACATGCGCGCCAGTTCCAGCGCAAGCGGGTTCAAATCCACGCCGTAGATGCAGTGGCCAATGACGTCGCGCAGCGCCTGACGGTAGTCGTCGCCGCTGGGCGTGCCTTGAGCGCGCAATTGCGCCAGGTGGTTGGCCAATCGCCTTGCAGCGGCGAGCAGGAAGTGGCCGCTACCGCAGGCCGGATCACAAACGGTAATGGACAGGAGTGCGGCCTGCGGATCGCTGGCACCCGCTATGCGCTGGCGGATGACCGGCTCCAGCGCGGAGTTCAGCAATTCCTGTACCAGAGGGTCGGGCGTGTAGTAACTGCCGCTGGTCTTGCGGGCATTGCCCTGGCTTTGCTCGGCATTGGCAAAGCGGAACACACGGCCATCCTGGGCGACCTGGGGCACCAGTTCCAGCAGGCTTTCATAGACGCTCCCCAGTTCTTCCGGCCCCATGTCACGCCAGTTGATGCGGGTGAGACTACTGCCATCAGGTATCCAGGCCAGCCGGTGAGTCGCGGCCAGCAGGGCACTGTTGTTCAGGTCTGCGTGATCCAAATCAGGGCATTGATCGATCGCGAACAAACCGCCCAGTGCCGGCAGCGCCAGCAGCGGCTGCCCACTGGCCAGCCCTGCAAAAACTGGTTTGAGTCCCTGCCAGAGGTCGGTATGGCGATCCCAGCTACGGCGGCGGCGGGTGCGTTCGCGCAGGCGACGCAGGCTGTAGCCGTCCTGATACAGACGAATGGCTTCGGGGGCGGCTTGATCCGGGTGCAGCAGACCACGCTCCTCAATGGTCAGCAGGAAGATGAGCCGGTAGACCAGGCGCAGTAGTTGCTGGAAGTAGTCGTCGGGCGTGAGTTCGCCGCTCGCCAGGCGCTGACGCAAGGCGCCATTGGCGGCTTCGGACAGGAAGCCTTGACCCAGGGTCTGGAGCGCGTCCTCCACACCGACACGCAGTTTTTCGCGGGCACGGGTGCCCTGCTCCCGGCTGGCGGCGTACCAGGCTTCCAATGCGCATTGCTGCGGCAGTTGTTGGCCTTGGCCGAAGCGACTGGCGTGGATCAGCAGCCACAACAGTGAGAAGTCAGCGAAACGCTGCTCGGTAAAGATGCGATCCAGATCGGCTTCGATCCAGGCCGGGCGGGTCAGGCTGGCATTGTCGCGCGCCAACCGCAGCGACAATCCATTGCTCGCGATGCCCCACAACGCGGTGTTGGCCGCATTGAGGTAGTCCTGCAACAAGCCGAAGGCGCTGCGCTGGCGCCCGCCATCTCCAAAGCTGCGATCGCGCTCTTCCAGGCGCTGGTGGTAGGGAGCGACCACCAGCGGCAACCGTCCATCGCAAGCGGTGGCCGTGAGTGGATAGCTGCGCTCATCCAGAATTTGCGGCTCGATGCCTGCAACGATATCGGTGACGCCGAGCACTTCGCGCAGCAGTTGAGTGACGAAGCGTTGTGTCAATGCATGGGCGTTGCTCGCACCCGCGCGGGCGGCGGCGAAATCGTTCCAGTGCGCCTCTGCGATACGCCAGTAGCGCCCCAGTTCATCGCGCAGATTCAGGCCCTTTGGAACGCCATAGTCCGTGGGGGCCTGGTGTGCGACCTGCAGGGCGGCCACCTTGGCCAGCCACTCCGCCGGCAGCAGTCCGCCTTCGATGGCGATCGCATCGAACTGCAGCACAGCATCCTTGCGACGGCTCATACAGCACCTCCAGGCATCAGGACATAGGCGGCAATGACGTCCACCGGCTTGAGTGCGCGGACTTCATAGCGGCCCCGTGCATCGGCGGCTTCGCGCACGCGCCGGTGATCTGCCAGCAGTCTTTCGGCCTGGGTATCGGCGAGGCGTTGCAGTTGCTCCTGGCGCTGCTGCAGCGTCTCCAGCAGGTTGTGCATTTCGCGCCGACGCACCACGTCCGGCAGATTGCCTTGGGCTGGCGCCTCCAGCCAGGCAAGCAATTGATCACCATGAATTTCAACTGGATCGGTACGGCCTTGCCAGGCCACGGGCAGGGCCTCTTCGACCAGCAAGGTATGGTTACGGCCATCGCGGACGGTGCTGATCTGGTGCCGCAGGCGTAGCAACAGCACCGAGGTGACGCTCTGCACCGCCTGGCTGCGCCAGACGCCGATCCGGCCCAGCGTGGCCAGTTGCTGGCCGTCATGGGTTTTCCCCGCCAAGGAACGCTCCAGCAGTTCGTCGGCCAGGGTAGCGATCAACGGGTGGCTGCGGTGGATGAAACGGCAGCGCGGCGCAGGGGGCTGGTTGAAGTCGATGCGCAAATCGCCATCCACGCCTTCGGCTGCCAGCCGCTCCCGCAGCGTTGCGGGCAAGGCGCTGATGGGCGCGGCGGTTCCACGGGCGCGCGGCGACAATCCCGCCCCCAGACGCGCCATGGCTTGGGTGGTAAAACGCTTGACGTCTTCGCCGCTGCCAAGCACGGCACGCATGCGCTCCCATTCCGGCAGTATGTCAGCAGGCCGCAAGCGGCGCTGGGCGAATACGGTGCGGTTCTTCTTAGCTTTTTCGGCCAGGCCGGTCCAGCGGACGTCGAGTGCCCGGCTTTCCTCGTAGTCATCGAAATCAAAGGAGCGTTGCGGGCCGCCTGCACGTTCGCTGCGCAGCATCACGGCCTTCATCAGCGCCTGGGTGAGGGTGTGGTCGTCGTCGGGCAGTGGCACTGGCACGCCCAGTTCCTGACGGATCTTTTCCGCCTTGCGCAAGATAACCTGCAGTACGGCACCATCCACCGGGTTATTGGCGCCATAGATCAGGGTGGCGCGCACCCTGGGGCTGGTCTGGCCGAAACGATCAACCCGGCCTTCACGCTGCTCGTGGCGCGTGGGGTTCCAGGACAGGTCGTAATGGACGACGGCATCGAGGTTTTCCTGCAGGTTGATGCCTTCGGACAGGCAGTCAGTGGCAATCAGCAGGCGACGCTCGGCTTCGCCCAGGGCATCGACACGACGCTCCCGCTCTTCGGCCGGGAATTCACCCGTCACCACTTCCACGGTGACACCGCGGAATCTGCCTGTCAGATGGTTATGCAGGTAGCGGGCGGTGGCGATGTAGCGGCAGAACACCACGGGATTGAAGCCATCGTCGATAAGCTGCTTAAGGTGGCTGCCGAGCAGACGCAGTTTGGGATCGCTCTCTTCACCGGCCAGTGTTTCGGCCTTGTTCAACAGGTCGAGCAGGGCAGGATCGCCGGTGTCAGCGGCTGGCACCACATCGTCTTCGCTGAGCGCATCTTCCGCGCCATCGAACAGCGGGCCGAGGATATCTTCAGGCGCCTGTTCCACCTGTTCGGCCAGCAAGCGGGTGCGCAGCGCCTGTACGGCCGCGGCCGGGCTGCTGGCGACGCAGCGCATCAAGGCCAGGGTGCCCCAGAAGCTGAGTCGCTGACTCCGCTCGTCCCCACCCGCGCGTTGTACCACTTCACGACAGTAGTCGAGCACGTCCTGAAAGAAGTTTTCCCACGGGCCTCCAAGGCGATAGGTCAGCTCGGCAGTTTCGCGCCGGGGGAAGATGCTGCCGTCCTGCCATTCGTCGATGTCGGGGCGCCGCCGCTGCACGAAGTGCAACGCCAACTGATCGCGCAGCCTTTCCTTGGTATCGCCGCTGGCGGTCGCCAGCGCAGCGAACCCCGGTTTCAGCAGCCCCAGCAAGCTGTAGAACGTATCCTGGTCGCCGCTGTGAGGGGTGGCGGTGAGCAGAACCAGGTGGCGCGCGTTGTTGGCTGCCAGCGCACGCAACAACTCGAAGCGCAGTTGCCGAGCTTGGCCCGCGCTGACGCAGGTGTGTGCTTCGTCGACGATAACGAACTCCGGGCAGGCACGGATGAAGTCGTGACGATGGCGCTCGGACTTGATGTAGTCGAGACTGACGACGGTGACTGGGTGCACCTGGAACAACGATTCACCGACCGGGATGCCGCGCTCCAATCGGGCTGCACTGGTCGCGGTGACAGCTACCGCGTGCAGGTGAAAGCGGTCGTTGAGTTCGCGCAGCCACTGTTCGACAAGGTGCGGCGGACACAAGATGGCCATACGCTGGATCTCGCCGCGATCCTGCAGCTCGCGCGCGATCAGGGCGGCCTCGATGGTCTTGCCGATCCCCACGTCGTCGGCGATCAGCAGGCGCACCGGATCAAGACGCAACGCCATCAACAGCGGCACCAGTTGATAGGTACGCGGCTCTACCGCGATGTTGCCGAAGCTGCGGAAAGGACCGGCTCCGCGACGCAATGCCAAGCGCAGCGAATCGGAGAGCAGGATGGCTTCGCCCTGACTGCCCTCCAGCGAGGGATCGGGTGGCGGGAAGTGAGCGGATTCGATGCTGGGTTCCAGGTCAATGTGGATCAGTGCGCCGTCCTCTTCATTGCCGGACAAGGGCCGCAAACGCAACAATGGGGGAACGCTGCCGGGCTGCACGATCCATTCGCGCCCGCGCGCATGTATCAGGGAGCCCGGGGTGTATTGAGGAATAGACATCTCGATGGTTCTCATAGTCCCAGCAGACGGCCCAAACGCTGGAACAGCATCGGCCAGGCGTCGGCGTCGGCAGGGAAGCGGATAAAGGTGTAGCCGCGGTCTTCCCAGGCGGCCTGCAAATCGCGCGGGGTATCGGGCAGGGCGATGGCGGCGTAATGGTCGGGCCAGTGCAGCAAGGCGAGGCCTTCGATTTCCACGCTCGCCGGATGCGGGCCACTGGGCAGATGCATAGCCACCGCCTGATGCCATTGGCCTGCCCAGCCAGACAAGGCTTCCGGCTCGGCGGGTAGAAACGGCTCGGCCTCTTGCTGCTGGGCAATGGCTTCGACCTGGGCCAGGCGCCAGAGAATGCGAACCGCCTCGGCGTTGCGCCGATCAATCAGTTCGTGGTCGGGCTGGTTGTAATAGGACAGCAGGCAACGGTAGCAACCCGCGACACAGCGGATATCAGGCTGTTCCTGGCGGCTCTCAAGGGCCGGCCATTCACCACCGTCAACCGGTACGTCGTAGTGCATGATGCGCAACGCATGGCGTGCAGCCTGTTGCAGCGCCAATGGATCATTGACCAGCCGGGTAAGCACGCCAGCGCCGCCTTCGGTCGCTTCATAGAACAGCACACCGTTGCGATGGCGAAGATCGGGTAACGCCTCAGCCAGCAATTCGGCCTCTTCGAGCTGGAAAGCCGCTTCAATACCGCGCTTGAGCGCATGCTGCAGAGTGACGAAGGTCTGTTCGTCCCAGGAGCCACAAGGTTGCAGCAGCAGGGCGTTCTTGTGATCCTGGACGTAAGGAACCACGCGTTGCGGCGGCAGACGATCCCCTTCGTTGGCGGTGTTGGCCGAACGGCGCTCCTCTCCCTCCCACCACCCTGTCCGAGAGTTGATGAAGAAGCCGAAGTCATTCGGTTCTCGGCGCCGGCGCAATCCCTTGTTGATGCGAGTAATGGTGGCACCGGCACCGTAGCGTAGAGTGCATATTCCTCCGTCACCGTCTTTGGCCAGCACGGTGCGCACGTCGACGTTGCGATTGCGGATCGCCCAGCGGAAGGTGGTCTGCAGTTCGAAGGCTTGGCGCTGTCGTTCCTCGTCATTGGCAGTGATGCGTTCGGTGGGCTCGGTATCAACGTTGTCGATGCGATACAGGCTGTTGATCTTCAGCGCATCCAACAGCGATTGGCCACAGGCATGGCAGTCGTTCCAATAGGATTCGAAATGCGCGCCGCCGCAGTTCGAGCAGATGCGTACCGACTGGGTACTGAGCGTGCCGCCGGCGCCGCCGGGATCATCGGACGACAATGCAATGCGAGCGCGTACTACCCTGTAGGCGCGGCCTTCGTGATACACCAAGCTGCGAGGCCCGAACTCGGAAAGTGCCAGAAAGCGTGGACGCTGGAGGAAGGTATTGCCGCCCCGCACATCGGCCCGGCCGGGGACGTAGGCCATCAACGGCAGCCGCGGAAAGTTGTAGCCCGGCAGAAAGCCCTCGGTGGCCAGATAACGGTAGGTGTAGAAATCGCTGGAGAAGGAGTCGCGGCCGTGCAGGAGCAACTCGATCTGATCGGACGCCTGCCGCCAACGGCGCTTGGCGTCATCGCGCTCGCGCTTATCGGTAATGGCGTAGTTGTTCAAGGTTTCATTGGCCAGGCGCTTCTGCCGTTCCGCCGAAGTGAATAGATCTCGCCAGCGATTGAAGGCACGATGGAAGGCTTCCGGTGCCGATGCAATGGCCGCCTCGGCATAGGCCTGGCAGTCGGTGAACCACGGAGCGCGCTCTGGCGTCAGGTGTTCCTCCACCATGCGCAGCACGTTGATGGCTTGCCGGGTCGCCTCGGTTGTCACCCCTTCCTGACCCAAGGCTCCGACGATGTGCGCCCGCACGGGCAGTTGCGGCACGCCAGGATCGACGATGTTGGAAATCGAGCTGTCGAGCTCCTTGCGGCTAGCGGCCAGCCAGACAGCCTGAAGATGGCTCTGAATCAGATCCTGGTTGGCCAGATCCAGCAACGGCGCTTTGACCACGCCATGCACCATGGCGGTGGGCTCACGGAAGAAATACTGATCGTGCGGGCTGCGCGCGGCGCAGTAGGTCATTACCAGCGCCGCCTGGCCACTGCGACCGGCGCGACCGGCGCGCTGCACATAGTTGGCTGGTGTGGGGGGCACATTGCGCAGGTATACGGCATTGAGCGCCGAGATGTCCACGCCCAACTCCATGGTCGGTGAGCAGAACATCAAGGGCAAGAAGCGTGTAGGTTCGCCCTGCTTGTGCGCGATATCGTGCAGTTCGCCGTCTTTCAATGCGTCTCGCTCGCTGCTGCCGAAGCGAAAGCGGCTTTCGCGCAGTGCACGCAGTTCACCATCGACCTGGGCAGTATGTTCGCGCGCTTCCAGCCCGAACAGGAAGCGATCGCGTTGTCCGAGTATCGAGGCGATGGCTTGGTATTGCTGTTTGAAGAAAGCGTTCGGCCGCGTGCCGGACGTGTCGCCCAGATGAAATTGCACCCGGCCAGCATTGAGCCGGAAGCCTGGCACGTTGAACAGAGTGTGTTCATCCCTGCGAATGAAACCATCCTCTTGTGCGGCGCGGATCATGGCATTTAGCAAGGTCTGATAGTCGGCACGCCGCAAGTTGGCCGCCGCCGACTGCTCCCATACTGCCGAGTTGCGCAGACTCTTGCCCAGGACCGTCTGCAGCCCGCCGCGCAGCACCAGTTCTTCATCTTTGCCGCGCAATGCATTCGCATTGGGAGGCTGAAGAAATAGCCAGCGCCAGCCGAGCAGGCGCTCTTCCCGACCAATGCCCCATGGATTGCACAGCAAGCGCAAGGCTTCGTCCTTACGCTGCTGCAACAGGTTGGGATCGAGGGCGGCGGCATCCACCGCCAGTCCTTTGCGCATGTAATCGAAGAGGCAGCGAAAGGCCTTTTCACGGGCCAGCGGCGTCGCGTTTCGCAGCAGGTCAGGCCCTTTGTCGAAACGCACCGCCTCACTGCAGAATGCCCGCAGGCCGGAGTAGTCCACTTCCAACAATCCCAGTTCTTCCAGGTTGGGATTGGTGTAGCGCCAACCGCGACGCTGGTCGAACCAGGCTCGGTACGCGAGCACGAAGCGCAAAGCTTCCTCCGCATCAGCCAGGTTCCGGCCGACCGATTGCGGCTCCTGCATCCACTCACCACGGTGGCTTGCTTCCGGGGTTTCCGTCGCACTCAGTGGCTGATCGAAGCCTAGGGCAGCACGTACGGCCGCCCCCAGCTCACTGTCGCTCAAACCCGTTGTGCCCGCCTGTACCAGCGCTCGATAGATGGCGCCGCGCAACAAGCTGACGAAGGTGAAGTCATTGAAATGGCCCGCCTGAAGCGCTGCGTCCTGGCGGTTGTCGGTGAAGCCCAGCAGTTTTCGTTTGTCGGAACCAATGGATGGCTGGCCGTGCATCCAGCGCAGCGCACTGGTAGTCAGCAACGTAGTCGCCGAGCTTCGCCCTTCCGCAGACAGTGCCGAAAGACGGTTGCCGTCCTTGCCCTGAGCGCCATGCACCGTACGGCAACGCAGGCAGTAACGGAACTTGCCGGGCAAGAACCAGGCCTCCTGGCCTCGCCCGACTTTGCCATTGCCTTGAATCGACAGTTGCTCGGCCTCCAAGCGCTGATGAGTGCGCTTGAATCTCACCTCACCATGCCGTGTGGTCTCAATCCACGACTCTGGATAGTCCTCCACCTTGCCCGTGAATTCGATGGGATCGTTGGCGTTCAGGGGCAGCAGGAAGCCCAGCCGTTCGCCGATGGCATCCTCTTCGACTTCGGAGGCGTCCGTGTCGTCATCCCGCATTTTCGGCATATCGTCGATGTCACGGGCTAGCACCTCCCAACCTGTATCGTCCCGGCGCATCCTGACCGGATGGTACTCCTGCCCACAATCTCGGCAGAAGTGCGTGGAGTACAGCCTTTTTTGCTCGTCTCCAGGCAGAAATTGTTGTCCCTCCAACTCGACCGGACGTGTTCCAGGAGCGTCAAGGGTAGTGAACACGACGCCAGCACCGCTGATGAACTGGTGGAGACGAAAAGCGAAGAACGCTTTTTCGCTGCCCTGTCCGTCGGCACTGCGCTGCTTTTCGGGCTGGGCTGCCAGCAGCAGCATGGCGCGCAGCATGGCACCCGCAGCCACCTCGTCCCGGCCCGACTCTTTGGCCAGGAGCTCGGTGGCCTTGGCAAAGGTCAGCGGATTGGCGCGAACCCATTTCCCCCCTTGTTCGCGCGTGATGCCAAGGCGTGTTTCCACCCAGATCGCTAAGGGATGCTGCTGCAGCGTGGCATCATCGGCATGTGAGGGAACGCCCGCGTCAATGGCGGTGCCCAATTGCGGTTTGACCGAATCAGCAGTTTCGGATGGCTCGGTAGCCCGTTCCAGATCTTCGGTGACGACATTGAAGGGGGAGATCTGGGTTGCGAACAAAGTGGAGGCAACGGAAGCGACTTTTTGATTGCGACCTTCCTGGCTGCCGCCCGAGGCCATCGTGGCTGACGTACCGATGCACTGCAGATGCTCCGGCGCCAGCCGTTCTCGAACACGCCTCACCAACATGGCCACGTCAGCGCCTTGTCGTCCACGATAGGTATGCAGTTCATCCAGCACCAGAAACTGCAGGCCGGCACAGTTGGTGATCACCCGACTGTCGGTCTCATTCTGCCGGGTCATGAGCATTTCCAGCATCATGAAGTTGGTCAGCAGAATATCGGGGGGATTGTCCCTGATCCGATCGCGTTCTTCCTTGCTTTCCTGGCCGGTATAGCGCGCAAAGGTTACCGGACCATCGTTGCCGACGAACTTGATCAACTCTTCACGCTGACTGTTGGCCAGCGCGTTCATCGGGTAGATCACAATGGCGCGTGTTCTAGGCGCGCTATCGTGGGCCTTGGCGCGTAACACCGCATCCACGATCGGGATGAAGAAGCACAACGACTTGCCCGAGCCGGTTCCCGTGGTCACCACGTAACTCTCGCCCCGAGCGGAGAAAGCGATCGCCTGTTCCTGGTGGGTGTAGAGGTCGATGGGAAACAATGCAGCCGTTGTCGGCAAAAGCTCGTTCGTCGCGGCAAGCTGCTGCGCCGAGCGCCCCTGCCGATAGCGTGGATTGATCTGTATCAGTGGCTCCGGCCAGTAACGGCCGTCAGCATATGCCGCATGAACGCCGGTCTGAATGTCTTCCGCTCGTATGGACGTGAAGGAACGCGCAAACTTGCTGTAGTCCGCGATTAACTGGCTTCTGAGTGAGAAAACGTCCATCGTCTCGTCCTCTATTGATCTTCGTTGAGCGTGCTACCGCTACCGCCTGCGCCGATGCGCTTCCATTTCGCACCACGCCCCTTGCCCGTTGATTTGATCAACTGCTCCGATTTCATCGCCCGCAGCACCAGCCGCACCATGTCCCGGCTTACGCCCGGGCAAGCTTCTTCAATCTCGGAAATCGAAAACGGCAGGGTGCGTCCCAAGACTTCTGCGCGCACCCGGTCGCCTTTGCTACCGCGACCGCGCTCGATGGTACCGACGCGCTCCTCAAACTCGCGGTAGGCCCGTAGCAAGGCTCCCCAGAAGTAATCGAGCCAGGGCTTGACGTCGTGCTGCCCCTGATGCCAGCCCTGCGAGCTGGCTTCCAGCGTCTCGTAATACCCTTCCTTGGTTTCCTCGAAGATGCGTTCCAGGCTGATGTAGCGGCCCACGGCATAGTCGAAGTGGTAGAGCAGCAGCAAGGTCAGCAAGCGGGACATGCGGCCGTTACCATCCGGGAAGGGGTGGATGCACAGAAAGTCGAGCATCGCCAGTGGCACCAGCACCAAGGGATCGACCAGGTGCTGATCCAGTGCGGTCGCGTAGTACCGGGCCAGATCGGCCATGGCCATGGGCGTCAGGTGCGCAGCGACCGGCTGGAAGCGCAGCCGCGACGTGCCGTCCGGATGGCGCTCGATGATGTCGTTGTTGGTGGCTTTCCAGCGCCCGCCCGCCTGCGGCATATAGCGGTACAGCAGGGTGTGCAATTGCAGCACTACGCCCTCGTTGAAGGACATGTGCGTGGCGGACTCGTGGATCAGCGCTAGGGCGTCGCGATAGCCAGCGATCTCCTGTTCCGAGCGACTCTTTGGTGTTGCGTTGCGGATAACCAGAGACTTCAACCGCGAGGGCGCGACGACAACACCTTCCAGCCGGTTGGATGACTCGGTGGACTCGACCACCGCGATCTGCCGTAGGCCCTTGAGGACTTCTGGCGACTGCGCGGCGTATAGCTGCTGCTTGCCCTGGTACTCGCCCAGTGTGCGCAACGTGGCCGCCTGGGTGCCATCGAACCGAAGCGCGGCGAGGTACTCGGGTGTGAGCGAGTGCATGAAAGTGTAAACTCAGGCTGTGTAAATGGGGTAATCATAGTCATTAAATGGGGCATTGTGTCGAAAAATACCTCATTATCATCGTTTGACTACCCCGTTTCCTGAACGCAGAAGAGGCAATAAGAGCCTTGCGGGGCCGGCATGGCTGGCCAGAAAGAAGGGGCGGAGCCTGAGTGCCAAAGAAATAGGCAATTAAGTTTCGGATTACCCCTTTTTCCTCTTAATTACCCCTGTTTCCAGCGTCCAGCCCTCGGCAAAGGCAAACGGCAAGGGAACGGCCCCCAAGGGACAACGGCGCTACCCAGAAAAGGGAAAGGGCTGCTCCTGCCCACTAGCTACGGCAACATCCCGCCAATGCCATACCGCTGTCCTCCGCCGCACTCAGATAGTTCGCCCAGGCCTGCAACAGCGTCCGCCGCTGATCCAGCAACAGCGCCTTGTTATAGGTTGCCCGAACCTTGTTGCTTTCCACATGGGCAAGCTGCCGCTCAATCGCATCAGGCCGGTATCCGTTCTCGTTGGCCCAGGTCGAAAAGGTCGTCCGCCAGCAATGCGGCGTCGTGCCCCGGCCCAGATTCATGTCGCGCATCGCGTAGGTGAGTCGGTTGGGCGTGGTGAAGCCCTTGCCGCTCCGGTGTGGAAACAGATAGCGCTGACCTCCAGTGATGCGCTGCAAGTCTTTCAGTGCTTGCAACGGCCTGCGTAGATAGCGGGCTGACATGATCTCGGCGCGCCTTCATCTTGGCCGCAGGCCTACGCCACAGTGCATCCTCAAAGTCGAACTCGTCCCATTCGGCATCAGCCGCTTCCCCAGGACGGCAAGCGGTCAGCGCAATGAGCCGCAGGCACAGCGCGGTTTCGGGGTAGCCCCTGTAGCCGCGCAAGGCCAGATAGAACGATTGAATCTGCTCGCGCACCATCGCCGCCTTACTTTCGCTGACCGGCACGCGTAGCAACCCGCGTAGGCTGGGAATTGGATTGGCCTCGACCAAACCACGCACCACCGCGAACTCAAAGATCGCCGACAGATCGCCTTTGACGTGAATGGCCGCCCAGGCACCGTGGGACTTGCATTCCTCAAGCAACGGGCGAATCTGCTTGACACCAATGTCGCTCATCGGCATCCCGTCGAACTTGGGCGAAAGGTACTTCCTGATGCGGGACTCTTTCGTGCGGTAGGAGCTAGGCGCGAAGACTGGCTTGATCTCGGCCAAGTATGCCTGGGCCACCTTGGCGAACGAGCTTGCACGGGCGCGCTTGCGTTCTTCCAGCGCGTCCAGGTTGCTTTGTTTGACCCGTTGTCGCTCATGGGCCGGGTGGATGCCTTGCTTGACGAGTGCGCGCGCCTGTTCTCGGGCAGCGCGCGCCTCTGCAAGACCTACTTGGGGAAAGCTGCCGATGGCAAAGAGGTTTTCCTTGCCTTGCAGGCGGTATTTCCGCCGCCAGAGCTTGCCGCCGGTTGGCTTGACCAGCAGGAACAAGCCCCCGCCGTCTGAAAGTTTCCAGTCTCGATCAATAGGTTTGACCGCCTTGATCTTGGCGTCGGTGAGTAGATTCTCGGGCATCGTTGGACTCCACTGCGGGGAAAAGTACCCCCACGGTTGAACACGAGTACCCCCCAACGCTACCCCCGAATTTTTCAGAACTCGATGAACAATAGGAACGCTCAGCAGACCGTATTTTTTGGCAAGCCCTTGATTTAAAAGGACTCACTCAGTCCACCGAGCGCTACTGAGCGCTCTTGAGATCAGAAAAAAACGTCAGACGTTGAACAGGAAGTTCATCACGTCGCCGTCGTGCACGACGTATTCCTTGCCTTCCGCGCGCATCTTGCCCGCTTCCTTCGCCCCTTGCTCGCCCTTGTACGAGATGAAGTCTTCGTACGCGATCGTCTGCGCGCGAATGAAGCCGCGCTCGAAATCCGTGTGGATCACGCCCGCCGCTTGCGGCGCGGTGTCGCCGATGTGGATCGTCCACGCGCGCACTTCCTTCACGCCCGCGGTGAAGTACGTCTGCAGCCCGAGCAGCTTGAAGCCCGCGCGGATCACGCGGTCGAGGCCCGGTTCGTCCATGCCCATGTCGGCGAGGAACGCTTCCTTGTCGGCATCGTCGAGGTCGGCGATTTCCGCCTCGATCGCCGCGCACACCGCGACCACCGGCGACTTCTCGCTTTCCGCGTACTTGCGCACCGCGTCGAGGTGCGGATTGTTCTCGAAGCCGTCTTCCTTCACGTTCGCGACGTACATTGCCGGCTTTGCGGTGATCAGGCAGAACGGCTTGAGGAGCGCCTGTTCGTCGTCGGACAGATCGAGGCCGCGCACGGCCTTGCCCTGATCGAGGCGCGCGCGCGCCTTCTCGAGCACCGCGACGAGCTTCGCCGCTTCCTTGTCGTTGCCCGATTTCGCCGCCTTCGAATAGCGGGCGAGCGCCTTCTCGACGGTGCCGAGGTCGGCGAGCGCGAGTTCGGTGTTGATGACTTCGATGTCGTCGAGCGGGCTCACCTTGCCGGCGACGTGGATGACGTTCTCGTCCTCGAAGCAGCGCACGACGTGGGTGATCGCGTCGGTTTCGCGGATGTTCGCGAGGAACTGGTTGCCGAGGCCTTCGCCCTTGCTCGCGCCGGCGACGAGGCCCGCGATGTCGACGAACTCGACGACGGCCGGCACGACGCGCTCGGGCTTGATGATTTCGGAGAGCGCCTTCAGACGCGCGTCAGGCACTTCGACGACGCCGACGTTCGGCTCGATCGTGCAGAACGGATAATTCTCGGCTGCGATGCCGGCCTTCGTCAGCGCGTTGAACAGGGTGGACTTGCCGACGTTGGGCAAGCCGACGATGCCGCATTTGAGGCTCATGGGTTCCTTCGGGATTCAATGGGTTACGGCTGGTCCGCGAGCCGTGTCGAGTGCGCCGGTGAAGCCGCGCGCGGCCGTCGCTGGACGAAATCCGGGGGCGGGACAAAGGCCCGGATCGGGCGTCGCCCGACGATTTTGCACGAGCTTCGTCCACGAAAGCATGAATTGTAGCGCGTTCGGGGGCGCGATTCGGACGGGCGCGGGACTGCCCGCCGCCGGCCGAGCTAGTCGGCGATCCGCCGATCGGCGAGCGCCGCGCGGCAGTCGTCGAGCACGAGTTGCGCGAGGCGGGCTTCGTAGTTCAGATCGTCGGTGTCGATGATTTCCTCTACCGCATCGCGCGCCCACGGCGCGTTGACGAAGTCCGCGTGCTTTTTCGCGATGTCGAGCGCGATGAGCGACAGCTTCGCGAGCGTCAGCCAATCGGCCTCGCGCGCATGCCGATCGAGCCATTTGTGCGCGGACTGGACCTGAAAGGCCGCACCGGGCCAGCTCTCGTTCAGGTAAAAGGCGCCGAGATTTCCGACGACGAGCCAGCAGAGCAGCTCCACTCGGTCCTGTTGATTGAGATGGTGGCGCAGGTCGCTCATGGCCGTGCTCACGAAGGTGGTTGAGACCTGTTTCTTCAACGCTCGCGGAAGGGGCGTGTCGTCATTGAAACGATAGCACGCGATGAGCGGAATCAGCCAAGCGTTCAGTGGGATGGAACGCACTTGGGGCCGGGCGCCGCCGATCGCGCGGGGCGGGACCGGCGACGCGAGCCGCGAGCGACGAGCCGCCGATTCGCGGCCGGCGCCGATCGGCGCACCGCATCAATACCGGATCAATACCGGTAGTAGTAGTCGCGATGATGATAGTAGCCGCCTTCCGGCACCACGATGCATCCTGTGAGCACGCTGCCCAGCACGACCGCGAGGGCGGCGAGAGCCGCGATCCGTTTCATCGACATCTCCTGTGGTTGCGTCGGCTCACTGTAGCGGCCGTGCGCATGACAAGCGGTGTGCGTTTGTAAGGAAACGTGTGGTGCGTAATGCGCGGTGCCGTACGCGTGCCGCGGCGCTCGCGCACCGGTTACATCGCCGCGGACGGGCGGCGCGACCGGCGCGCCGCGCGGCATTCGTCCTTGCGTGAAAACCCGCATCGGACGGCCGCCGCGAAACCGGCCCGGCGCATGCGTCGCCGCGTCGCGCACCCTGATTTACCGCAAATTCCCCGAGCGAAGCGGCATGCCCCTCCCGGCTATAATTCCCGCCATGACTGCCTATCACCAGACCTTCGACGTCGCCGTCGTCGGCGGCGGCCTCGTCGGCAAGACGGCCGCGCTCGCGCTGACTCAGGCCGGCCACAAGACCGCGCTGCTCGCGCAGCCGGCCGTCCCGCGTCCTGCCGATCTTGCAATCGACTCCCGCATCTACGCGCTGTCCGCGAGCTCGCAGGCGCTGCTCGAGCGGCTGCGCGTGTGGCAGGCGCTCGACCACGGCCGGCTCGCGCCCGTCTACGACATGCGCGTCTATGGCGACGCGCACGCCGAGCTGCACTTCTCCGCGTTCCAGGCGGCGGTGTCGCAGCTCGCGTGGATCGGCGAATCGTCGCTGATCGAATGCGCGCTCGACGCCGCGCTGCGCTTCCAGCCGAACCTCACGTGGTTCGACGCGCGCGCGCAGGGCCTCGACGTGAAGCCGGACGCCGCGACGCTCGCGCTCGCGAACGGCGACGTGATCGAATGCGATCTCGTCGTCGGCGCGGACGGCGCGCATTCGTGGGTGCGCTCGCAGATCGGCTCGAAGGTCGAGCGGCGCGATTACCGGCAGACGGGTGTCGTCGCGAACTTCAAGGCGGCGCAGCCGCATCGCGAGACCGCGTATCAATGGTTCCGCGACGGCGAGATCATCGCGCTGCTGCCGCTGCCGGACGGCCACGTGTCGCTCGTCTGGTCCGCGCACACCGCGCACGCCGACGAACTGCTCGCGCTCGATCCGGCGCAACTCGCGGCCGAGGTCGAGCGCGTGACGATGAACCGCCTCGGCGCGCTCGAGTGCGTGACGCCCGCGCAGGGCTTCCCGCTCGCGCTGCAGACGGTCGACCGGCTGATCGCGCCGCGCGTCGCGCTCGTCGGCGACGCCGCGCATCTGATTCACCCGCTCGCGGGCCAGGGGATGAACCTCGGGCTGCGCGACGTCGCCGCGCTCGCCGATACCCTCGCGAACCGCGAAGCGTTCCGCGATCTCGGCGACACCGTGCTGCTGCGCCGCTACGAGCGCGCGCGGCGCGAGGACATCCGCGCGCTGATGATCGCGACCGACGGCCTGCAGCGGCTCTTCTCGCTGCCGGGCGCGCTCGCGCGCGTCGTGCGCAACGCGGGGATGGCGCTCGTCGGCGCGCAGCCGCTCGTCAAGCGCTGGCTGGTTGCGTCGGCGCTCGGCTGATGGCGCCGCGAACCTTCGTGCGGCGCGGCGGTCGGACACTGCTCGGCCACAGTCAGTCGTACACTGTGACGATGCACGCACGCTTTGAAGGATGATTTGCATGAAAAAAACGATTCGTATCGCCACGCTGGCGCTCGCCGCCGCGACGGCGACGCTCGGCTGCACCGCGCAGGCCGACCAGTCCACCGACAAGCTGAAGGCCGCGCTGCAATCGCGCCTCGGTGCCGACGCCCCGATCAAGAGCGTGACGAAGTCGCCGATCGAGGGTTTGTACGAGGTCAATCTCGGCTCGCAGATCGTCTATAGCGACGCGTCGGGCAATTACGTGCTGCTCGGCGAGCTCGTCAACACGAAGACGCACAAGAACCTGACGGCCGAGCGTCTCGCCGAGATCAACAAGATCGATTTCGCGAGCCTGCCGCTTTCGAACGCGATCAAGGTCGTGAAGGGCAACGGCGCGCGCAGGATCGCGGTGTTCTCCGATCCGAACTGCCCGTACTGCAAGAAGCTCGAGACGACGCTGCAATCGGTCGACAACGTGACCGTCTACACGTTCCTGTATCCGGTGCTGTCGTCCGATTCGACGGCGAAGTCGAAGTCGATCTGGTGCGCGAGCGACCGCGTGAAGAGCTGGCAGGCGTGGATGCTCGAGCATCGCGCGCCCGCGGCCGCGGCGAACTGCGACACGACCGCGCTCGACAAGAATCTCGCGCTCGGCCGCGGCATGAACGTGACGGGCACGCCGACCGTGTTCCTCGCCGACGGTACGCGCCTGCCGGGCGCTGTGTCCGCCGACGAACTGAATCAGGCGCTCGCCAGCGTCAAGTGACGCGGCTTCCCTGCATCGCGAAAGAGGCGCCGGCGTGTAGCCGGCGCCTCTTTTCGTATCCGTTTTCGTTCCTGTTCCCGTTTCTCCCTCGCCCCGACCGATTCCGACGATGAAGCCGATTCGCTACACGATCGTTCCGAAAGATCCCGCCGCGCACCTGTTCGAAGTGACGCTCACGCTCGCCGACCCGGATCCGGCGGGCCAGCGCTTTTCGCTGCCCGTATGGATTCCGGGCAGCTACATGGTGCGCGAGTTCGCGCGCAACATCGTGACGCTGCGCGCGTTCAACGACGCGGGCCGCAAGCTGCGGATCGGCAAGCTCGACAAGCAGACCTGGCAGGCCGCGCCGGCGCCCGGGCCGATCACGCTGCGCTACGACGTCTACGCGTGGGACCTGTCGGTGCGCGCCGCGCATCTGGACGACACGGGCGGCTTCTTCAACGGCACGAGCGTGTTTCTCGCGCCGCTCGGGCACGAGGGCGTGCCATGCGAGGTGACGATCGAGCGTCCGGCGGGCGACGCGTACCGGCGCTGGCGGGTCGCGACCGCGCTGCCGGAGGCGCGCGGCACGAAGCGTTACGGCTTCGGCGCTTACCGCGCGCAGAACTACGACGAGCTGATCGACCATCCGGTCACGCTCGGCGAATTCGCGCTCGCGTCGTTCGACGCGCACGGCGTGCCGCACGACGTCGCGATCGCGGGCCGCGTGACCGGGCTCGATCTCGAACGGCTCGCGGCCGACCTGAAGCGCGTGTGCGAAGCGCAGATCGCGCTGTTCGAGCCGAAGACGAAGCGCGCGCCGATGCCGCGCTACGTGTTCATGACGCAGGCGGTCAGCGACGGCTACGGCGGGCTCGAGCATCGCGCGTCGACGGCGCTCGTCTGCAATCGCGCGGATCTGCCGGTGAAGGGGGGCGCGGCGCAGACGGAAGGCTATCGGACGTATCTCGGCCTGTGCAGCCACGAGTACTTCCACACGTGGAACGTGAAGCGGATCAAGCCGGCCGCGTTCGCGCCGTACGACCTGTCGCGGGAGAACTACACGTCGCTGCTGTGGCTCTTCGAGGGCTTCACGTCGTACTACGACGACCTGATGCTCGTGCGCAGCGGCCTCATCTCGCAGGACGACTATTTCGCGCTCGTCGGCCGCACGATCGCCGGCGTGCAGCGCGGCGCCGGCCGGCTCAAGCAGAGCGTCGCCGAAAGCTCGTTCGACGCATGGATCAAGTATTACCGGCAGGACGAGAACGCGACGAACGCGGTCGTCAGCTATTACACGAAGGGCTCGCTCGTCGCGCTCGCGTTCGATCTGGCGATCCGCGCGCAGACCCGCCACCGCAAGTCGCTCGACGACGTGATGCGGCTTCTGTGGCAGCGCTTCGGGCGCGACTTCTATCACGGCAAGCCGCACGGCGTCGGCGAGGACGACGTGAAGGCGCTGATCGCCGAGGCGACGGGCGTCGATCTCGGCCGCCTCTTCGACGACGCGGTGGCCGGCACGCGCGAGCTGCCGCTCGCCGAGCTCTTCGAGCCGTTCGGCGTGACGCTCGCGCCGGACACGGGTGCGAACGGCCCGGCCGATGCGCCCCCGAAGCCGACGCTCGGCGCGCGCACCCGGGGCGGTGCGGAATGCACGCTCGCGGCCGTCTACGAAGGCGGCGCCGCGCACCGGGCGGGGCTGTCCGCGGGCGACGCGCTCGTCGCGATCGACGGGTTGCGCGTGACGGGCTCGAACCTCGACGCGCTGCTCGCGCGCTACCGGGCCGGCGACAAGGTCGAAATCCACGCGTTCCGGCGCGACGAGCTGCGCGTCGCGCAACTCAAGCTCGACGGCCCGGACGTCGCGCGCTACAAGCTGACCGCACAGCCGAAACCCGCGGCGGCGCGCGCCCACCGCGGCGCGTGGCTCGGGCTGCCGGCGGCGCGCGGCGGTCGTTAATCGCGCCGAACCGGGTGCGGATTGTTTCGCTATTGCAACAATCCGTCACCCGGCCGCCGCTTTTTCGCGGCGGCGACGATCCGCACAATGGCGTCACTCGCGCTGCACTTGGCGCAAACCAAACCCGGAGCCCGACATGACGACCATTCTCCAGATCAATTCCGCCGCCCGCTCGCAAGGCGCCCAGTCGACGATGCTCGCCGACGAACTGACGGCCAGGCTGCAACAAGCCAACCCCGGCGCGACCGTCAAGGTTCGCAGCCTGCTCGCCGACGCGCTGCCGCACCTCGACGACGCGGTGCTGGGCGCGTTCTTCACGCCGGCCGACCAGCGCAGCGCCGAGCAGAACGCGATCGTTGCGAAGAGCGACACCCTGATCGACGAACTGCGCTCGGCCGACGTGATCGTGATCGGCGCGCCGATGTACAACTTCGGCGTGTCGTCGCAACTGAAGACGTACTTCGACTGGATCGCCCGCGCGGGCGTCACGTTCCGCTACACGGCGCAAGGTCCGGAAGGGCTGATCAAGGGCAAGAAGGTGTACGTGGTGTCGGCGCGCGGCGGCAAGCACGTGGGCATGCCGACCGACAGCCAGACGCCGTTCCTGAAGACGTTCCTCGGCTTCATCGGCATGACCGACGTGACGTTCGTCTACGCGGAAGGCCTCGCGCTCGGGCCGGATGCGGCGAACGAAGCGCTCGCGAACGCTCGCGAGGCGATCGCGGCGGTTTGAGCGTCATTGCGCGACAGCCTGAAAAAAACTGAAAAAAGCGCCGCAGACCGGAAGGTTCGCGGCGCTTTTGTTTGTGCCTGCGATGCGCCGGATATCGGCCGGGGCGCGTGAGCTCGACGGACGTTCGTCGCGCGGCGTGAACGGGATCGCGCACGGCGCCGCGCGCGCCCGCCGCGCACGGGCGTCAAGCGAGCGTCTCGGCCTCGTCGGGCAGCCGCCAGTCGATCGGCGCGCGCCCGTGCTGCACGAGGTAGTCGTTCGCGAGCGCGAAATGACGGCAGCCGAGGAAGCCGCGATGCGCGGACAGCGGCGACGGATGCGGCGCTTCGAGCACGCAATGCTCGCGCGGATCGAACAGCGCGCGCTTCGCCTGCGCGTGCGCGCCCCACAGCATGAACACGAGGTGACGGTGGCGCGTCGCGAGTTCGTGGATCAGCGTATCGGTGCATTTCTCCCAGCCGCGCTTCGCGTGACTCGCGGCCGACGAGCGCTCGACCGTCAGCACCGTGTTGAGGAGCAGCACGCCCTGGCGCGCCCACGTGTCCAGACAGCCGTGGCGGGGCGGCTCGTAGCCGAAGTCGGCCGAGATTTCCTTGAAGATGTTGCGCAGCGACGGCGGCGGCCGCACGCCGGGCGGCACCGAGAACGCGAGCCCGTGCGCCTGCGGGATGCCGCGATCCTCGCCGTGATACGGGTCCTGGCCGAGAATCACGACCTTCACGTCGTCCGGGTGCGTGAGCCGCAGCGCGCGGAACACGTCGGCCGGATAAATCGCCTTGCCGGCCGCGCGCTCGCCGTCGACGAAACGGCAGAGCGGCGCATACGCGTCGCTCGCGACGAACGGCTCGACGATCGCGCGCCAGTCGGGCGGCAGCGCATCGAATTGCGATTCGAGGGTGGTCGTGGATGCGCCGCCTTTGGTGGCGGGCGGCGCGGGTGGAGCGTGATCGTCGAACAGCGAGGGTTGTTGCATCGGGCGAGACGAAGAGGGCTTGGTCATGCGGAAAAAGATCGGTCAGTCGGCGCGCAGGTCGCCGCCGCGCAGCCGATAGCCGCGCTGCGCCTTGCTCAGGTTGTCCGGCGCGATGCCCGGCAGCGCCGCGGCGACTTCGCCGGCGAGCGTCGCGAGTGCGCCCGCGTCTCCGTTGACGAGTTCGAGCTCGATCTCGCAGATCGGCTCGCGGCGCACGTCGCCGTCCACTTGCGCGACGACTTCGCCGCGATCGAGCGCCGCCTCGATCGTCGCACCCGCGTGCTCGATGCGCCACAGCGTGCGCGAGAAGTCGGTGCGAAAGAGCGCGATGAGCTCCGGCGCGGCGGCGCGCAGCGCGTCGGCGGCGCTCGGCACGTCGCATGCGGCGCAGAGCGCGTCGATCTCGAGCGCCTCGCCCGCGACGGGCATCTCCCACTCATGGCGGCGATGCAGCCCGCGTTCGGCCACGCCGGCCGTCTTGAACGTCTGCAGCCAGCCCTGCGGCGCATACCGCAGCCGCAGCGCGCTCTTCGCGCGCGCGAGCGCGAGCGTCGGCGTGTCGAAGTAGACGTTCACGAGCGTGATCTCGCGGCCGTTAGCGCCGGCGCGCGCATCGAGAAAGCGCCGCGCCGCGTCGACTTGCGCGGCGGGCAGCGCGAGCTTGATTTCCTGTTCGATCGCCATCGCGCGCTGCTCAGAAAAACATCCGCGCGAGTTCCGCGCCCGGATTCTCGGCGCGCATGAACGCTTCGCCGACGAGGAAGGTATGCACGCCCGCCGCTTCCATCCGCTCGACGTCCGCGCGCGACAGGATGCCCGACTCGGTGACGACGATCCGGTCGTCCGGAATCGCGTCGAGCATGCCGAGCGTCGTGTCGATCGTCGTCTCGAACGTGCGCAGGTTGCGGTTGTTGATGCCGACGAGCGGCGTGTTCAGCTCGAGCGCCGCGTTCAGCTCGTCGCGGTTGTGCACTTCGACGAGCACCGCGAGCCCGAGCGAATGCGCGTACGCCTCGAGATCCTGCATCAGCGGCGTGTCGAGCGCGGCGGCGATCAGCAGGATCGCGTCCGCGCCCATCGCGCGCGCTTCGAGCACCTGATACGCGTCGACGATGAAGTCCTTGCGCAGCACGGGCAGGCTGCACGCGGCGCGCGCCTCTTCGAGATAGCGCGCGCTGCCCTGGAAGAACTGCTCGTCGGTCAGCACCGACAGGCATGCGGCGCCGTGCTCCGCGTACGAGCGGGCGATGTCGGCCGGTACGAAGTGCTCGCGCAGCACGCCCTTCGACGGGCTCGCCTTCTTCACCTCGGCGATGACGGCGGCGCGTCCTGCCGCGTGCTTGCTGCGCAGCGCGCCGACGAAGTCGCGCGAATCGCGCGCCGACGCCTGCAGTTTCAGTTCTTCGAGCGGCGCGCTCTTGAGCGCGGCGGCGATCTCTTCGCGCTTGACGGCGATGATTTTGTCGAGGATGTCGCTCATGGGTGTCCTGCGTGCTGGATTCGGTTTCGGATTCGGTCAAGGCGCGAGGCGCCGGATCAGCGCTTGAACTGCTGCGTGAAGCGCACGAGCTCGTCGACCTTCTCGCGGGCGCGGCCGCTCGCGATCGCTTCGCGCGCGAGCTGGATGCCGTCGGCGATCGAGCCCGCGACGTTCGCCGAATAGAGCGCGGTGCCCGCGTTCAGCGTGACGATCTCGCGCGCGACGCCCGGCTTGTTGCTGAGCGCTTCGAGCAGCATCACGCGGGATTCGTCGGCGTTCTCGACCTTCAGCGTGCGGTTCGACACCATCTGCATCCCGAAGTCCTCCGGATGGATTTCGTACTCGCGCACTTCGCCGTCGCGCAGCTCGCCGACGAGCGTCGCCGCGCCGAGCGACACCTCGTCCATCCCGTCCTTGCCGTAGACGACCAGCACGTGCCGCGCGCCGAGCCGCTGCATCACGCGCACCTGGATGCCGACGAGATCCGGGTGGAACACGCCCATCAACTGGTTCGGCGCGTCGGCCGGGTTGGTGAGCGGCCCGAGGATGTTGAAGATCGTCCGCACGCCGAGCTCGCGGCGCACGGGCGCGATGTTGCGCATCGCCGGATGATGGTTCGGCGCGAACATGAAGCCCATCCCCGTTGCGGCGATCGACGCGGCCACCTGATCGGGCTGCAGGTCGATGTTCACGCCAAGCGCCTCGAGCACGTCGGCGCTGCCGGACTTGCTCGACACGCCGCGGTTGCCGTGCTTCGCGACCTTCGCGCCCGCCGCCGCCGCGACGAACATCGTCGCGGTCGAGATGTTGAACGTGTGCGAGCCGTCGCCGCCCGTGCCGACGATGTCGACGAAATTCGCGTTGTCCTCCACCTCGACGTGGCGCGCGAACTCGCGCATCACCGTCGCGGCGGCGGCGATCTCGCCGATCGTCTCCTTCTTCACGCGCAGGCCGGTGATGATCGCGGCCGCCATCACGGGCGACATGTCGCCGCGCATGATGAGCCGCATCAGGTGCAGCATTTCGTCGTGGAAGATCTCGCGGTGCTCGATCGTGCGCTGCAGCGCTTCCTGGGGAGTGATCGTCATGATTCGGTCCGCCGTCGTCAGGCTGAATGAGCGGCCGCTTGCCGCGCTTCCTTGAGGAAATTCTCGAGGAGCGCGTGGCCGTGCTCCGACAGGATCGATTCCGGGTGGAACTGGACGCCTTCGATGGGCAGCGTCTTGTGGCGCACGCCCATGATCTCGCCGTCGTCGGTCCACGCCGAGATCTCCAGGCAATCGGGCAGCGATTCGCGCTCGACCGCAAGCGAATGATAGCGTGTCACGTCGAAATGCTTCGGCAGATCGGCGAACACGCCGCGGCAGTCGGTCTCGATCCGGCTTACCTTGCCGTGCATGATGGTCTTCGCGCGCACGACGCGGCCGCCGAACGCCTCGCCGATCGCCTGATGGCCGAGGCACACGCCGAGGATCGGCTTCTTGCCGGCGAACTTGCGCAGTACGTCGAGCGTGATCCCCGCGTGCTGCGGATTGCTCGGGCCGGGCGACAGGCAGATCGTGTCGGGATTCAGGCGCGCGATTTCGTCGAGCGTGATCTCGTCGTTGCGATAGGTGCGCACGTCCTCGCCGAGCTCGCCGAAGTACTGGACCAGGTTGTAGGTGAACGAATCGTAGTTGTCGATCATGAGCAGCATGGTCAGTCTCCGGTCAGAAATCGGAATCGAGGCCGTCTTGCACCTGTTCGGCCGCGCGCAGCACCGCGCGCGCCTTGTTCTCGGTTTCCTGCCATTCGGATTCGGGCACCGAGTCGGCAACGACGCCCGCCGCCGCCTGCACGTACAGATTGCCGTTGTGGATGAGGCCCGTGCGGATCGCGATCGCGAGATCCATCTCGCCCGAGAACGACAGATAGCCGACCGCGCCGCCGTAGAGCCCGCGCTTCACCGGCTCGAGCTCGTCGATCAGCTCCATCGCGCGCACCTTCGGCGCGCCGGACAGCGTGCCGGCCGGGAACGTCGCGCGCAGCACGTCGTAGTTCGTCATGCCGGGCTTCAACTTGCCTTCGACCGAGCTCACGATGTGCTGCACGTGCGAGTATTTCTCGATCACCATCTTGTCGGTCACTTGAACCGAGCCGATTTCCGCGATGCGGCCGACGTCGTTGCGCGCGAGGTCGATCAGCATCACGTGCTCGGCGATTTCCTTCGGATCGCTGAGCAGCTCGGTCGCGAGCTCGGCGTCGCGCTCGGGCGTGTTGCCGCGCGGCCGCGTGCCGGCGAGCGGGCGGATCGTCACGATCTGGTCGCCGCCGCGCTTCTCCTGGCGCACGAGGATCTCCGGCGACGCGCCGACGACGTGGAAGTCGCCGAAGTTGTAGTAATACATGTACGGCGACGGATTCAGCGAGCGCAGCGCGCGGTACAGCGACAGCGGGTTGTCGCGATACGGCTTCGTGAGGCGCTGGCCGACCTGGATCTGCATCAGTTCGCCCGCCGCGATGTATTCCTTCGCCTGGCGCACGGCGGCCAGATAATCTTCCTTCTTGAACTCCCGATAGATCTCGGTGCGCACGCTCGCCGACGTGACGGGCGGCACGACGCTCGCGCGCAGCCGGTGCTTGAGCTCGCGCAGCCGCTGCCTGGCCTTCGTGTATGCCTCGGGCTTCGTCGGATCGGCGTAGACGATCAGGTAGAGCTTGCCGGCGAGATTGTCGATGACGGCGACTTCCTCGGTCAGCAGCAACTGGATGTCGGGCAGGCCGAGATCGTCGCGCGGCGCGGTGTGCGCGAGCTTTTTCTCGATGTAGCGCACCGCGTCGTAGCCGAAGTAGCCGGCGAGGCCGCCGCAGAAGCGCGGCAGGCCGGGGCGCTGCGCGACCTTGAAGCGGCTCTGGAACTTCGCGATGAATGCGAACGGGTCGCCGTCGTGGGTCTCGACGACCTGGCCGTCCGTCACGATCTCCGACGCGCCGTTCTTCGTGCGCACGAGCGTGTGCGCGGGCAGGCCGATGAACGAGTAGCGCCCGAAGCGCTCGCCGCCCACGACCGATTCGAGCAGGAACGAGTTGGCGCCGCCGCGTTCGGGCTGCGCGAGCTTCAGATACAGCGAAAGCGGCGTTTCGAGGTCGGCCAGCGCTTCGGCGATGAGCGGAATGCGGTTGTAGCCCTCGTTGGCGAGCGATTGGAATTCGAGTTCGGTCATGTTCCGGTCCTGTCGTCGGGACGATCGGCGCGGCGCGCCGGGGATCGCGTGGCGCTGCGCTCGCGCCCGGAGCACGGCCCCTCGCGGGGCGGATCGGACGAACCGGCGGATGCTGTGCCTGGCGATCGTGCGTCGCGCGCCGGCAGGCAGCCCGAACGCGAAGCGTTCGACAGCGGCAGGGCCGACGGGTTGGACGACGATCGGGGGCGCGGACGCGCAGCGAAACAAAAAACGGGGCTGAAGACGAGCTTCAGCGTACCTCATCGAGGTTGGCGCGACCAGCGACGCCAGGGCCAGGCTCCCCGGTCGATGCTGCTCAGACTCCGTTTTTTGTTTAGAAACATGCGGATGGAAGAAAAAGTCAGGTGGCTGATCTTGCCGCTGAGTTCGCCGAATTGTGCGCGGCGATGAGCTGCGCGGCGGCGAGAAGCGAATCGACTATACCATCCGATTCGATCGTTTGTATAGCGTTGCCGTGGTTATAGCCGTACGGCACCGTCAGCGTCGCCATCCCGGCCGCGCGGCCCGCGAGCGCGTCGTTCTCCGAATCGCCGATCGCGACCGTCGCGCGCGGCGCGACGCCGAGCGCGTCGCACGCGGCGAGCATCGGCGCCGGATCGGGCTTCTTGCGCGGCACGCTATCGCCACCGAACACCGCGCGGAAGTAGCCGGCGAGTTCGTACTGCGCGAGCAGCTCGACCGCGAACCGGTGCGGCTTGTTCGTCACGCATGCGAGCTTGACGCCCGCATCGCGCATCGCCCGCAAGCCTGCGTCGACGTCCGGGTAGAGCCGCGTGTGGCGGCCGTTGATCTTCGCGTATTCGGCTTGATAGAGCGCGAGCGCCTCGTCGAAGCGCGCGTTCGCGTCGTCTGCGGAAAAGCGCGGCGTCAGCACGCACCGGATCAGGTTCTCCGAGCCCTTGCCGACGTAGCGCATCACCTCCTCGCGCGTCGTTTCCTGCGCGTCGAGCTGCGCGAGCATCGCGTTCAGGCCGGCCGCGAAATCGTCTGCGGTATCGACCATCGTGCCGTCGAGGTCGATGAGCGCCGCTTCGATGCGCGGCGCGTCGATGAGGGGCGACGTCGGCACCGTGCTCACGCGCGCTCGACGGCTGCGAGCGCGTCGCGCATCTCGCCGATCACCTGGCGATAGTCGGGCTGGCCGAAGATCGCCGAGCCCGCGACGAACGTGTCCGCGCCCGCTGCCGCGATCTCCGCGATGTTGTCGGCCTTCACGCCGCCGTCGATCTCCAGATGGATCTCGCGGCCGGTGCGCGCGGCATGCGCGTCGATGCGCGCGCGGGCGTCGCGCAGCTTGTTGAGTGCCTCGGGAATGAACGACTGGCCGCCGAAGCCCGGATTCACCGACATGATCAGCACGAGGTCGACGCGGTCCATCACGTGGTCGAGGTAGTTGAGCGGCGTCGCCGGATTGAACACGAGGCCCGCCTTGCAGCCGTGATCGCGGATCAGGCCGAGCGTGCGGTCGATGTGGTCCGACGCTTCCGGATGGAAGCTGATCAGGTTCGCGCCCGCCTTCGCGAAATCCGGCACGATCCGGTCGACCGGGCGCACCATCAGATGCACGTCGATCGGCACTTGCACGTGCGGACGGATCGCCTCGCAGACGAGCGGGCCGATCGTCAGGTTCGGCACGTAGTGGTTGTCCATCACGTCGAAGTGGATCCAGTCGGCGCCGGCGGCGACGACGTTGCGGACTTCTTCGCCGAGCCGCGCGAAGTCGGCCGACAGAATGCTGGGGGCGATGCGGAATTGCGTCATGAGCGGAAAGTGCGTGGGGAGCGGTGCGATACGGAAAAACGTCATTCTACCGCCGCGGCGCGCGGCGCCCGGTTGCGGGCCGGGGCCTCATCAAGCAGAATGCCGAACCAAAGCGGCGCGTCGGCCGCGCGGGGCGGGCGCCTCGGCAGCGGCTGCGGCGGGCGACCTCGACGGGACCACCATGAGCCAGTATCGATTCAGCGTGTCGGTGAAGACCAGCTATCTGCCGGAACAATCCGACCCCGAACGCCGTCAATACGCATTCGCGTACACGCTGACGATCCGCAATACGGGCCAGGTCGCGGCGCAATTGATCGCCCGGCACTGGATCATCACGGACAGCGAGAGCCAGGTTCAGGAGGTGAAGGGGCTCGGTGTCGTCGGCCACCAGCCGCTGCTGCAGCCGGGCGAGCAGTTCGAGTACACGAGTTGGGCCGTGATCGCGACGCCTGTCGGCACGATGCGCGGCGCGTATTTTTGCGTCGCGGAGGACGGCGAGCGCTTCGAGGCGCCCGTCGACGAATTCGCGCTGCACATGCCGCGCACGCTGCATTGAGCGCGCGGCGCGGCCGGGTCGCGGAAGATTGGGGCGCTGTCAGCGCTGGGGCTTGTCGTGCCGGCTGGACGGCTTCTTCTTGCCTGAAGCCGTCCAGACGACGATGAAGATGAGTAGGGCGAGCGCCAGCAACGCTTCCAGCGCAAAGATGAGCATCGGGTATTGGTCGAGCAGATCGGACATGGCGGTTTCCATCAACAACGGACATTGTATGGGTTTTGGCCGGCGGCTTGCCGGGTGGGCGGCCGCCGCCGCGGTGGCGGCGCTTCTTGCCGCATGCGGCGGCACGCCGGTGCGGCAGGCGTCGCGGCCCACGGGTGCCGCGATCGTACCAGGGCAGATCGCGGCTGCGCGGCTCACGCCCGTCGCGTGGCAGCAGGTGCCCGGCTGGCAGGACGATAGCCTGATCGGCGCGACGATCGCGCTGCGCCAGAATTGTGCGCGCCTCGCGCGGCAGGCGAACTGGCAGCGCGCGTGCGCGGCCGCCTTGCGGCTCGACGATCTCGACGTCGGCAGCGCCCGCACTTTCTTCGAGACGTACTTCACGCCATTCCAGTTCGCGAACAACGACGGCACGCTCGACGGCCTCGTGACCGGTTATTACGAGCCGCTGCTGCACGGCTCGCGGGTGCGGCGCGGCCCGTATCAGTACGCGCTCTACCGCTGGCCCGCCGGCTACCGCGCGGGCGCGTCGATGCCGGCGCGCGGGCAGCTCATGCGCTCGGGCGCGCTGAACGGCAACGAGCTCGTCTGGGTCGACGATCCGATCGAGGCGTTCTTCCTGCAGGTGCAGGGCTCGGGCCGCGTCGTCCTCGACGACGGCGCAGTGATGCGGGTCGGCTACGGCGGCACGAACAACCAGCCGTACCGCTCGATCGGCAAGTGGCTGCTCGATCATGGCGAACTCGGCGCCGGGCAGGCGACGATGCAAGGAATCAAGGCGTGGGCGCGCGCAAATCCGTCGCGGGTCGATGCGCTGCTCGACACGAATCCGCGATTCGTGTTCTTCCGCGAGATGCCGTCCCAGGAGGACGTGCCCCACGGCGGAGCGGACGGCCCGGTCGGCGCGCTCGGCGTGCCGCTCACGCCGGAGCGCTCGATCGCGGTCGATCCGTCGTCGATCCCGCTTGGCACGCCGGTGTTCCTGCAGACGACGCGTCCGATGACGAATGCGCCGCTCAATCGCCTCGTGTTCGCGCAGGACGTCGGGACGGCGATCAAGGGCGGCGTGCGGGCAGACTACTTCTGGGGGCTCGGCGACGATGCGGGCGACCAGGCCGGCCGGATGAAGCAGACCGGACGGATGTGGCTGCTCTTCCCGAATTCATGATCGGCTCGTGAGTGTGTGCGTGCGCGCGCCGGGCGCGTGAGCGTGATTGCGTGACCGCCTTGAGCATTGCAGCGTTGGGTCGGCGGGCAGATTGCGCGCCGCGTTCGTCCGCATGCCGGGCGGTGCGCTTTGTTTGCGGGTGATCGGCGGTGGGGCGGGGCGCGTACCGCCGTCCGCCGCTATGCGCGAAGTGTCACGGGCGTCGCTTGTCGACGATTCGCCTCGCCTTGCCAACCGAGCGCTCAATGCCGTTGACGGGCAACACGTTGATGATCGCCGTCACGCCGATCAGCGACTTGATGTCGTGAGCGAGCCCGCGGCGTGCGGCGTCGATCGCGGCCGCATCCGGCGCTGTCTCCGGGCAGGGCTCGACGTTGAGCGTCAGCACGTCGAGCGGCCCGTCCTTCGTCAGGACAACCTGATAGTGCGGCGCGAGCGCACGCTGCTTGAGCAATTGCTCTTCGAGCTGGGTCGGAAACACGTTCACGCCGCGCACGATCATCATGTCGTCCGAACGGCCGGTGATCTTTTCCATCCGGCGCATCGTGCGCGCGGTGCCGGGCAGCAGGCGCGTGAGGTCGCGGGTCCGATAACGGACGATCGGCATTGCCTCCTTCGTGAGCGACGTGAACACGAGCTCGCCGAACTCGCCGTCCGGCAGCACTTTGCCGGTGTCGGGATCGATGATTTCGGGGTAGAAGTGATCTTCCCAGATCGTCGGGCCGTCCTTCGTTTCGACACACTCCGACGCGACGCCCGGGCCGATCACTTCGGAGAGCCCGTAGATATCGACGGCGTCGATGCCCATGCGCTTCTCGATCGCGACGCGCATGTCGTTGGTCCACGGTTCCGCGCCGAAGATGCCGATCCGCAGCGAGCACTGGGCGGGATCAAGGTGTTGGCGCTCCATCTCGTCGGCGATCGACAACATGTAGCTGGGTGTCACCATGATGATGTCGGGCTGGAAGTCCTGGATCAGTTGCACCTGCTTTTCGGTCTGGCCGCCACCGAACGGAATCACCGTCAGCCCGGCCCGCTCCGCGCCGTAATGCGCGCCGAGACCGCCCGTGAAGAGGCCGTAGCCGTAGCTCACGTGGACCTTGTCGCCCGGCCGCGCGCCCGCCGCGCGGATCGAGCGGGCGACGAGACTGGCCCACGTGTCGGTGTCTTGCGCCGTGTAGCCGACCACGGTCGGCTTGCCCGTCGTGCCCGACGAAGCATGGATGCGCGAGATGCGCTCCTGCGGCACGGCGAACATGCCGAACGGATAGTTGTCGCGCAGGTCGTTCTTCGTCGTGAACGGAAAGCGGCTCAGATCCGCGAGCGTTTTCAGATCGGTCGGATGCACGCCCGCCTCGTCGAACTTGCGCCGATAGACGGGCGAATTCTCGTATGCGTGCGCGAGTGACCATTTCAGGCGGTCGAGCTGAAGCGCGAGCAGTTCGTCGCGGCTCGCCCGTTCGATCGGTTCGAGCGGAAGCGAGGTTGCCATGATGTCTCCAATATATTTATGTGGTACGTGGACGCTAACGGTCTACAGGGATCACCGTCCCTTTGATTTGGGTCGATTTGCCGCGGAACATCGCGACGGTTTCTCCCGCCCGGTTCGTTACGCGGATATCGTAGATGCCGTGCCGGCCGTTCAGCGTCTGCTCCGTCGCCTCCGCGGTGAGCACGTCGCCGCCTGCCACCGGCTGCAGGAATTCGATCGAGCAGCCGGCTGCGACCGTGTTGACGTTGTACGAGTTGCACGCGAACGCGAACGTCGAATCCGCGAGCGTGAAGATGAGTCCGCCGTGGCAGATCTGGTGGCCGTTCAGGAAATCGGTGCGCACCGGCATGCGCGTGCGCGCGTAGCCCGGCCGCACTTCGAGCAGCTCGATGCCGAGGCCGCGGCTGCAGGCGTCCGCGGCGTACATTGCATTGGCGGTTGCGCGGGCGAGCGCTTCGGCGGAGCGTTCGGCGGCTGCCGTTGGGGAGCGTTCGGCCATCTCAGCGTCCTTCGAAGCGCGGGGCGCGCTTTTCGATGAACGCGCGCACGCCTTCCGCGTAGTCGTACGATTGTCCGAGCTCGCGCTGAAAATCGCGTTCGAGATCGAGCTGCTGGTCGAGCGTATTGGTGACGCCCGCCCGCATCGCTTGCTTGATTGCCGCGATCGCGCGCGTCGGCTGCTGTGCGAGTTGTCGGGCGAGCTGCAAGGCGGTATCCGTGAGTTCGGCATCGTCGACGACGCGCCACACGAGCCCCCAACGCTCGGCCTGTTCGGCGCCGAGTTTGTCGCCCGTGAGCGCGAGGCCGAGCGCGCGGGCGAAGCCTACGCGCTGCGGCAGGAACCACGTGCCACCGGAATCCGGGACGAGGCCGATCTTCACGAACGACTGAATGAAACTGCTCGATTTCGCCGCGATGACGAGATCGCAGGCGAACGCGAGATTGGCGCCCGCACCCGCCGCGGTGCCGTTTACGGCCGCGATGACGGGCAGCGGCAGCGCTTGCAGGCGGCGAATGAGCGGATTGAAATGCGCGTCGATCATGTCGCCGAGATCGGTCATTTCCCCCGGCGTGAAATCGAGGTCGGCAAGATCCTGGCCCGCGCAGAAGCCGCGTCCCGCGCCGGTGAGAATCAATGCGCGCGCGTTGGCGGCCTGCACGTCGTCGAGCGCCGATTGCAACTCGCGATGCATGTCGCGCGTGAAGCTGTTGAGCTTGTCGGGGCGGTCGAGCGTGATCGTCGCTATCCGCGCCGCGGGATCGATTTCGATGCGAATCGCTTGGTAGGACATCGGCTGTCTCCTTATATCTTCGAAATCAACGGGATGCGTCCTTCGCCTGCTGGCCAGCCTTATACGCGTTCGATCGCGATCGCGATGCCTTGCCCGACGCCGATGCACATCGTGCAGAGCGCGAAGCGGCCGCCCGTGCGATGCAGTTGATACGTCGCGGTCGTCACGAGCCGCGCGCCCGACGCGCCGAGCGGATGCCCGAGCGCGATCGCGCCGCCGTTCGGATTCACGCGCGGATCGTCGTCCGCGACGCCCAGCAGCCGCAGCACCGCCAGCCCTTGCGAGGCGAACGCCTCGTTCAGCTCGATCACGTCGAACTGCGCAAGCGTCATCCCGAGCCGCGCGAGCAGCTTCTGCGTCGCCGGCGCCGGGCCGATCCCCATCACCCGCGGCTCGACGCCCGCCGTCGCGATCCCCAGCACGCGCGCGCGCGGCGCGAGGCCGTGACGCCGCGCGGCCGCCTCGCTCGCGACGAGCAGCGCGCATGCGCCGTCGTTCACGCCCGACGCGTTGCCCGCCGTCACCGTGCCGTCCGCCCGCACGACGCCCTTGAGCTTCGCGAGCGCGTCGAGCGTCGTCTCGCGCGGATGCTCGTCGCGCGCCACGACGAGCGGCTCGCCCTTCTTCTGCGCGATCGTCACCGGCACGATCTCCTGCGCGAGCGTGCCGTCGGCCTGCGCGCGCGCCGCCTTCTGCTGGCTGCGCAGCGCGAACGCGTCCTGGTCGGCGCGGCTCACGCGGTAGTCGGCCGCGACGTGCTCGGCCGTCTCCGGCATCGAATCGACGCCGTACTGCTGTTTCATCAGCGGATTGACGAAGCGCCAGCCGATCGTCGTATCGAAGATCTCGGCCTGCCGCGAGAACGCGCTCGTCGCCTTGCCCATGACGAACGGCGCGCGGCTCATGCTCTCGACGCCGCCCGCGATCATCAGGTCCGCCTCGCCCGCCTTGATCGCGCGCGCGGCGATGCCGATCGCGTCCATCCCGGAGCCGCAGAGGCGGTTGACCGTCGCGCCGGGCGCGGCGTGGGGCAGGCCGGCGAGCAGCAGCGACATGCGCGCGACGTTGCGGTTGTCCTCGCCGGCCTGGTTCGCGCAGCCGTAGACGACATCGTCGACGGCGGCCCAGTCGACGTCGCGGTTGCGCTCGACGAGCGCCTTGAGCGGCACCGCGCCGAGATCGTCGGCCCGCACCGGGGCCAGCGCGCCGCCGTAGCGGCCGATGGGCGTGCGGATTGCGTCACACAGGAATGCTTCGGTCATGTCGAATTCCGGCAAAGGTGAACCCGCGAGCGGGCGGGTTCATTCATGGTAGTGAACGATCGCGTGATCGGCAGCTCGGCCGAACGGGCTATGCTGTTTGGCCAGCTTCCGCAGGAACGGCCCTCGGCGCAACATGGTGCCTGCTCTGCACGACGCGGAAGCGGTTCGCGACGAACGCGGCGTCGGCGAGCGACGCGTTCGCGGCCGGATTGGCGCCCGTGCCGTGGAAGTCGGAGAACGCCGCCGATTGATTGACGAACACGCCGCCCGTCAGATTGATCGACAGCGCGACGCCGCCGCGTACCGCCGCTTCGTGCGCCGCTTCGACGACGGCGTCGTCCGTGCTATAGACGGACAGCGTGAGCGCGCCGTGCTCGGCCGCGATCGAGCCGGCGAGATCGAGCGATTGCGCGGTCGAATCGGTCGCGATGACGAACGAGATCGGACCGAACCATTCCTGCGTGTACTTTGCGCGATCCGCGACGTCGAGCTGCAGCACGAGCGGCGTGCGCACGCGTGCATCCTTGAATGCCGGATGCTCGAGGGCCTGGCTGTCGGCGAGAATGCGGCCGAGCTTGCGCGCGTCGTCGATGCGAGCCGCGACGCCTTCGTTCTGAAGTGCACCGATGAGATCGACCGACCGTGCCGGGTCGCCCGTCAGCTTCTGCACGGCGCCGGTGATGGCCTGCGCGACGTCGTCGAAGCCGACGTGCCCTTCCGCGGTGCGGATGCCGTTGCGTGGGACATAGATGTTTTGCGGTGCGGTGCACATCTGGCCGGAGTAGAGCGCGAGCGAGAACGCGATGTTCTTGACGGCGGCTTTCAGATCGTCGACGGAATCGATCACGATCTGGTTGACGCCCGCCTTCTCTGTATACACCTGCGCCTGATGCGCGTTGCGTTCGAGCCAGGTGCCGTTTTGCGAACTGCCGGTGAAATCGATCAGCTTGATTTCCGGACGGCGCGCGAGCTCCTGGACGAGCGCACCGTCGTTTCCTTCGGTCGCGAGCAGCGTGACGACGTTCGGATCGAAGCCGGCTTCGCGCAGCACGTCGCGCGCGATGCGCACGGTGATCGCGAGCGGCAGGATCGCGCCCGGATGCGGCTTGACGATGACCGTGTTGCCGGTCGCGAGATCGGCGAACAGGCCCGGATAGCCGTTCCAGGTCGGAAACGTGCAGCAACCGAGCACGAGCCCCGCGCCGCGCGGCACGATCATGTAGCGCTTGTGCATCGCGAGCGGCGGGTTCTTGCCCTGCGGCTTTTCCCAGTGCGCGTTGGCGGGGATGCGCTGCAGTTCCTGCCATGCGTAGGCGACGGCTTCGAGCGCGCGGTCCTGCGCATGCGGCCCGCCCGCCTGGAACGCCATCATGAACGCCTGTCCGGTGGTGTGCATCACGCTGTACGCGATTTCGAAGCTCGCACGATTCAGCCGGGCGAGGATTTCGAGGCACACGCCAGCCCAGGCGGACGGCCCGGCCTTGCGCCACGCGCTCTGTGCCTGCGCGGCGGCGGCGATCAGTTCGTCGGGCGACGATTTCGGGTAGCGAATGCCGAGCGCGAAACCGTATGGCGAGCGCTCGGCGCCGACCGTTCCGCCCGAGGCGGGCTGATCGAGTTCGAAAGGTTTGTCGAGTCGGGCTTTGAATGCTGCTTCGCCGTCTGCATTGGCGCTTTCCCCGTACACTTTGGGGCTCGGCATCTCGGCGAACGGGCTCCAGTAGCCGCGCGTTTCGATCGTGGAGAGCGCGTGCTTCAGCGTGTCTTCATGCTTCGTGAACAGAGGATGGGTCATGGCGGCAGGCTTGGTGAACGTTGAGGAAGGCGGAGGTTATTAATTAACCGACCGGTTGGTCGAAAAATGTTAGCATCAAATCGTCCGTGCGTGTGCGGCATTTCATGTTTCATTGATCGAGGAGAAGCAGATGGCTTACGAAAACATCCTGGTGGAGACGCGAGGCCGGGTGGGGCTGATTACGCTGAACCGTCCGAAGGCGCTGAACGCGCTGAACGACGCGCTGATGGATGAACTTGGCTTGGCGCTCAAGGCATTCGAGGCGGACGAGGACATCGGCGCGATCGTGCTGACGGGCAGTGAGAAGGCGTTCGCAGCCGGCGCCGACATTGGGATGATGGCGACCTATTCGTATATGGATGTTTTCAAGGGCGACTACATCACGCGCAACTGGGAGACGGTGCGTCAGATCCGCAAGCCGATCATTGCTGCGGTGGCGGGTTTCGCGTTGGGCGGCGGCTGCGAGCTCGCGATGATGTGCGACATCATTTTTGCGGCCGATACGGCGAAGTTCGGCCAGCCCGAAATCAAGCTCGGCGTGTTGCCGGGGGCGGGCGGCACGCAGCGTTTGCCGCGCGCGGTGTCGAAGGCGAAGGCGATGGACATGTGCTTGACCGCTCGCTTCATGGATGCGGAGGAGGCTGAGCGTGCGGGTTTGGTGTCGCGGATATTGCCGGCGGACAAACTGCTGGACGAGGCGATTGCCGCGGCGGCGACGATCGCCGAGTTCTCGCTGCCTGCCGTGATGATGGTGAAGGAGGCGGTGAACCGCGCGTACGAGACGACCTTGTCCGAGGGCGTGCACTTCGAGCGCCGCTTGTTCCATTCGGCGTTTGCAACCGAAGATCAGAAGGAAGGGATGGCGGCGTTCGTCGAGAAGCGCAAGCCCGTCTTCAAGCACCGCTGAACACGGAAGAGCAAAGTGCCGCGCGCTTCCTATGTTTCTTGGCGTGCGGCGCGTGTCTGATAAAGGTGACTGCGTCTCTCGAGTTTTGGGCCTGTTGCGTGCCCGAACTCGAGTCACAAAAATTTTCTCTCAAAAAGAGCTTGCGCGAGGGAGGGGATGTGCATAGAATCACGCCTCTTTCGCGCTACGGCGAACGCGGCGCGAAGGGGGGAGTGGGAAGTCTTGAGCTTGGGCAGTACGGTCGACCGCGAGGACGAACGGAAGCGCGAGACGGCGATGATGAAGTTTCGGTGGCGCGGAGGTAAAAAAGTTGTTGACGCGCTGCGAATAAGTGATCATAATCTCATTTCTCTGCTGCTGACAACGCAGCGCTGCTGAGAAGGCGGTGGCAAGTAGTGAAATCTTCTCGCAGATATGCTCTTTAACAATGAACAGCCGATAAGTGTGGGCGCTTGATGTGGCGGACGATCTTCGGATCGCGAGCAAAAGTATCAAGAGTCTCACACTAAAGTAAGTCAGGTTTGTGAAGCAATTCACGACCTGTCAGCTTTGAGTGAGCGACCGGTTGGAAACAACCGAAAACAGTAACAGGCATTGAACTGAAGAGTTTGATCCTGGCTCAGATTGAACGCTGGCGGCATGCCTTACACATGCAAGTCGAACGGCAGCGCGGACTTCGGTCTGGCGGCGAGTGGCGAACGGGTGAGTAATACATCGGAACATGTCCTGTAGTGGGGGATAGCCCGGCGAAAGCCGGATTAATACCGCATACGATCTGAGGATGAAAGCGGGGGACCTTCGGGCCTCGCGCTATAGGGTTGGCCGATGGCTGATTAGCTAGTTGGTGGGGTAAAGGCCTACCAAGGCGACGATCAGTAGCTGGTCTGAGAGGACGACCAGCCACACTGGGACTGAGACACGGCCCAGACTCCTACGGGAGGCAGCAGTGGGGAATTTTGGACAATGGGCGCAAGCCTGATCCAGCAATGCCGCGTGTGTGAAGAAGGCCTTCGGGTTGTAAAGCACTTTTGTCCGGAAAGAAATCATTCTGGCGAATAACCGGGGTGGATGACGGTACCGGAAGAATAAGCACCGGCTAACTACGTGCCAGCAGCCGCGGTAATACGTAGGGTGCGAGCGTTAATCGGAATTACTGGGCGTAAAGCGTGCGCAGGCGGTTCGCTAAGACCGATGTGAAATCCCCGGGCTCAACCTGGGAACTGCATTGGTGACTGGCGGGCTAGAGTATGGCAGAGGGGGGTAGAATTCCACGTGTAGCAGTGAAATGCGTAGAGATGTGGAGGAATACCGATGGCGAAGGCAGCCCCCTGGGCCAATACTGACGCTCATGCACGAAAGCGTGGGGAGCAAACAGGATTAGATACCCTGGTAGTCCACGCCCTAAACGATGTCAACTAGTTGTTGGGGATTCATTTCCTTAGTAACGTAGCTAACGCGTGAAGTTGACCGCCTGGGGAGTACGGTCGCAAGATTAAAACTCAAAGGAATTGACGGGGACCCGCACAAGCGGTGGATGATGTGGATTAATTCGATGCAACGCGAAAAACCTTACCTACCCTTGACATGGTCGGAATCCTGCTGAGAGGCGGGAGTGCTCGAAAGAGAACCGGCGCACAGGTGCTGCATGGCTGTCGTCAGCTCGTGTCGTGAGATGTTGGGTTAAGTCCCGCAACGAGCGCAACCCTTGTCCTTAGTTGCTACGCAAGAGCACTCTAAGGAGACTGCCGGTGACAAACCGGAGGAAGGTGGGGATGACGTCAAGTCCTCATGGCCCTTATGGGTAGGGCTTCACACGTCATACAATGGTCGGAACAGAGGGTCGCCAACCCGCGAGGGGGAGCCAATCCCAGAAAACCGATCGTAGTCCGGATTGCACTCTGCAACTCGAGTGCATGAAGCTGGAATCGCTAGTAATCGCGGATCAGCATGCCGCGGTGAATACGTTCCCGGGTCTTGTACACACCGCCCGTCACACCATGGGAGTGGGTTTTACCAGAAGTGGCTAGTCTAACCGCAAGGAGGACGGTCACCACGGTAGGATTCATGACTGGGGTGAAGTCGTAACAAGGTAGCCGTATCGGAAGGTGCGGCTGGATCACCTCCTTTCTCGAGCTTAAATCCGCGAAGTTGAGCGCTCACGCTTATCGGCTGTGAATCAGGACAGACTCAGGGGTCTGTAGCTCAGTCGGTTAGAGCACCGTCTTGATAAGGCGGGGGTCGTTGGTTCGAATCCAACCAGACCCACCAATTGTCTGGCGAGAAGGGAACCTGAGTGTCTCTGTACGGGGGCATAGCTCAGCTGGGAGAGCACCTGCTTTGCAAGCAGGGGGTCGTCGGTTCGATCCCGTCTGCCTCCACCACAATCTTCAATGACAAGCGTTCGACTTGAGTCGAATCTTTGTCCTTGGCGATTGAGCCAGTCAGAGTGATGCAGGCAACTGTATCGGCTGTCGTTCTTTAACAATCTGGAAGAAGTAAGTAATTTGGATAGCGGAAGCGTCTTTGAGATGGACGTGGAAGTTATCCGGGTTGTGATTGTATCGATGTATCTCAAGATGATTCGAACCGCAAGGTTGAACTCATACTTGGAATACGGCACAACGCGAGAACTCAACCTGTAACGTACTTTGTATCGGATCCTCGTAAGCGCTAAAGCGCTAACGATGATCGAGAGACAGACTCGTTATAGGGTCAAGCGAACAAGTGCATGTGGTGGATGCCTTGGCGATCACAGGCGATGAAGGACGCGGTAGCCTGCGAAAAGCTACGGGGAGCTGGCAAACGAGCTTTGATCCGTAGATGTCCGAATGGGGAAACCCACTCCTTTTGGAGTATCCATGACTGAATACATAGGTCATGTGAGGCGAACGCGGTGAACTGAAACATCTAAGTAACCGCAGGAAAAGAAATCAACCGAGATTCCCAAAGTAGTGGCGAGCGAAATGGGAAGAGCCTGTACTCTTTATTTGTATTGTTAGCCGAACGCTCTGGAAAGTGCGGCCATAGCAGGTGATAGCCCTGTAGGCGAAAACAGTATGAAAGAACTAGGTGTACGACAAGTAGGGCGGGACACGTGAAATCCTGTCTGAAGATGGGGGGACCATCCTCCAAGGCTAAATACTCGTGATCGACCGATAGTGAACCAGTACCGTGAGGGAAAGGCGAAAAGAACCCCGGGAGGGGAGTGAAATAGATCCTGAAACCGCATGCATACAAACAGTCGGAGCCTCTTCGGGGGTGACGGCGTACCTTTTGTATAATGGGTCAGCGACTTACGTTCAGTAGCAAGCTTAACCGAATAGGGCAGGCGTAGCGAAAGCGAGTCCGAATAGGGCGTTCAGTTGCTGGGCGTAGACCCGAAACCAGGTGATCTATCCATGGCCAGGATGAAGGTGCGGTAACACGTACTGGAGGTCCGAACCCACTAACGTTGAAAAGTTAGGGGATGAGCTGTGGATAGGGGTGAAAGGCTAAACAAACCTGGAAATAGCTGGTTCTCTCCGAAAACTATTTAGGTAGTGCCTCGTGTCTCACCTTCGGGGGTAGAGCACTGTCATGGTTGGGGGGTCTATTGCAGATTACCCCGCCATAGCAAACTCCGAATACCGAAGAGTGCAATCACGGGAGACAGACATCGGGTGCTAACGTCCGGTGTCAAGAGGGAAACAACCCAGACCGCCAGCTAAGGTCCCCAAATATGGCTAAGTGGGAAACGAAGTGGGAAGGCTAAAACAGTCAGGAGGTTGGCTTAGAAGCAGCCACCCTTTAAAGAAAGCGTAATAGCTCACTGATCGAGTCGTCCTGCGCGGAAGATGTAACGGGGCTAAGCCATATACCGAAGCTGCGGATGCGTGCTTGCACGCATGGTAGGAGAGCGTTCCGTAAGCCTGCGAAGGTGCACTGTAAGGTGTGCTGGAGGTATCGGAAGTGCGAATGCTGACATGAGTAGCGATAAAGGGGGTGAAAGGCCCCCTCGCCGTAAGCCCAAGGTTTCCTACGCAACGTTCATCGGCGTAGGGTGAGTCGGCCCCTAAGGCGAGGCAGAAATGCGTAGCTGATGGGAAGCAGGTCAATATTCCTGCACCGTCGTTAGATGCGATGGGGGGACGGATCGCGGAAGGTTGTCCGGGTGTTGGAAGTCCCGGTCGCTGCATTGGAGAAGGCGCTTAGGCAAATCCGGGCGCAGGATTCAAGGGTGTGGCGCGAGCTCCTTCGGGAGCGAAGCAATTGGAAGTGGTTCCAAGAAAAGCCTCTAAGCTTCAGTCTAACGATGACCGTACCGCAAACCGACACAGGTGGGCGAGATGAGTATTCTAAGGCGCTTGAGAGAACTCGGGAGAAGGAACTCGGCAAATTGGTACCGTAACTTCGGGATAAGGTACGCCCTGGTAGCTTGATGCGCCTGCGCGCAGAGGGTGAAGGGGTTGCAATAAACTGGTGGCTGCGACTGTTTAATAAAAACACAGCACTCTGCAAACACGAAAGTGGACGTATAGGGTGTGACGCCTGCCCGGTGCCGGAAGATTAAATGATGGGGTGCAAGCTCTTGATTGAAGTCCCGGTAAACGGCGGCCGTAACTATAACGGTCCTAAGGTAGCGAAATTCCTTGTCGGGTAAGTTCCGACCTGCACGAATGGCGTAACGATGGCCACACTGTCTCCTCCCGAGACTCAGCGAAGTTGAAGTGTTTGTGATGATGCAATCTACCCGCGGCTAGACGGAAAGACCCCATGAACCTTTACTGTAGCTTTGCATTGGACTTTGAACCGATCTGTGTAGGATAGGTGGGAGGCTATGAAACCGGAACGCTAGTTTCGGTGGAGCCGTCCTTGAAATACCACCCTGGTTTGTTTGAGGTTCTAACCTTGGCCCGTGATCCGGGTCGGGGACAGTGCATGGTAGGCAGTTTGACTGGGGCGGTCTCCTCCCAAAGCGTAACGGAGGAGTACGAAGGTACGCTAGGTACGGTCGGAAATCGTGCTGATAGTGCAATGGCATAAGCGTGCTTAACTGCGAGACCGACAAGTCGAGCAGGTGCGAAAGCAGGTCATAGTGATCCGGTGGTTCTGTATGGAAGGGCCATCGCTCAACGGATAAAAGGTACTCTGGGGATAACAGGCTGATACCGCCCAAGAGTTCATATCGACGGCGGTGTTTGGCACCTCGATGTCGGCTCATCTCATCCTGGGGCTGTAGCCGGTCCCAAGGGTATGGCTGTTCGCCATTTAAAGAGGTACGTGAGCTGGGTTTAAAACGTCGTGAGACAGTTTGGTCCCTATCTGCCGTGGGCGTTGGAAGTTTGAAGGGGGCTGCTCCTAGTACGAGAGGACCGGAGTGGACGAACCTCTGGTGTACCGGTTGTGACGCCAGTCGCATCGCCGGGTAGCTATGTTCGGAAGAGATAACCGCTGAAAGCATCTAAGCGGGAAACTCGCCTTAAGATGAGACTTCCCCGGGGACTTGATCCCCTTGAAGGGTCGTTCGAGACCAGGACGTTGATAGGTCGGGTGTGTAAGCGCAGTAATGCGTTCAGCTAACCGATACTAATTGCCCGTAAGGCTTGATCCTATAACAAGTCTGTCTCGATAGCCGTTAGCGCTTCAGCGCTTACGGATATCGAGCGTCGAGTGCAAGGCACTCGACGTACAGCGGTTGAAGTACCGCGTATGTGTGAGATACAACCTCACAACCCAAAATTACTGCTTCTTCCAAGATTGGTTGCGCTGCCAAGCAGCGCAACAACCCTCTTTGCCTGATGACCATAGCGAGTCGGTCCCACCCCTTCCCATCCCGAACAGGACCGTGAAACGACTCCACGCCGATGATAGTGCGGATCCCCGTGTGAAAGTAGGTAATCGTCAGGCTCCTCCTCTTGAAACCCCCGTCCCTCACAGGCGGGGGTTTCGCCTTTTACCCCAGCCTCAACAAAAACAACGCGCGCATTGCGCTCTCTCATGGATGGCGCGCAGCAAGCGCGACCGCTTCGCCGCCTTCGTTCCAGGGCTTCCGCATGAAGAGGCATGTCAGGCAAGGCCGAGGATGGAGTCACGCATAGCGGTATCCCATGCGGCGAGGTTACGGATGTTCTTCAGGCTCACCTTCTTGGGCTGCCGACTCTGAGCCAGCCGGGCGAGATTGAGTGTGATTTTGCGCAGACTGGCCATGTTGCGGGCGGCCAGGGTGTCGCGGATCAGGCTGGCATCCTCGCCCCACGAGACATCGAGGACCCAGTGCAGTTGGTTTTCGATGCCCCAATGAGCACGGATGACCGGAGCCATCTCAGTTGCTTTCACCGCTTTCGAGCTGATGTAGTAACAGCGCTCGGTCGTCACTTTCTCGCCAATCTGGCGTGTGCGCTCAAGCATCACCAGCCGCTGGAGACCCGCCCAGTGCTGTCCTGTCCCGCTCAGCCACGCCACATCATCGCTGACCCGGCAAACCCGGGTCTCCAGCCGCCCGTGGCCTTTGTCATGTTCGGTGTGCTCCCAGTACGAGCTTTCGAGCTTGCCGTCCTGGGCAGCCGCAAACCACTGGCGCACGCCTTCGGCCAGTCGCGGCTGATTGTCCTTGACCGCCAGAACGTAGTCGGCCCCGGCCTCCACGATCGTGCGTGCGATCTCGTGCTGCGTGCCGATCGCGTCGATCGTTATCGTCGCGCCCTGCAAATCGAGCGCGGCCAGCAATTCCGGGATCGCCGTGATCTCATTGCTCTTATCGGCCGTGCTCACTTGCCCGAGGCTCAAGCCGTTGTTCGAGCACCATGCCGACACCAAATGCAGCGCCGCATGCGTGCCGCTACGGTTGCCGCGCACCGCCTTGCCGTCAATCGCCACATGCTGGCCAGCCAGCGCCGGACACAGTTGCCCGACCCAGTCGATGAAGCAGCGCTCAAACGCTTTCGCACTGAGCGCGCCGAATACCCGGCGAAACGTATCGGGCGACGGCACGCCGTTCTCATACGCCAGATGGCTACGCAGCCAAGCAAGCTGCGTGCGGCCCCACAGTGTCATCGTTTCCCAGTCCTCCACGCCGCATAAAACCGCGCACAGGGCGGCAAACAGGATTTCCTGCAACGGATAACGGCAGGCGCGGCAGCGCGGGTCCCGCAGTTCGGCAAACGCGTCCATGATCGTTGGCATCTCTCGTCCGGCAAAAATCGAGAGTAAACCTGAGACGCCAAATGTTTACAACAACCTTTTCCGCTCTCAGCCTTGATTCGTGCGGGCCTTCATGCGGAAGCCCTGGCCTTCGTTCCGACTCGAAACTTTCCATATCTGCCAAGCGGTAAAATTGCCGAATCGATAAAAAAACGGCGTACAAACATGACTCCCCCTGCACAATTCGCCCGCGCAGTTTGTCCGCACGATTGTCCCGATACTTGCGCAATTCGCGTCACGGTCGAAAACGGCAGAGCCATCAAGGTCGCTGGCGACCCCGATCATCCGCCTACTCAAGGCGTGCTTTGCACCAAGGTGAGCAGATACGCGGATCGCGTGCATCACCCGGAGCGGCTCACGGTGCCGCTCAAGCGAGTCGGCAGGAAAGGAGAAGGCCGATTCGAGCCGATCAGTTGGGACGAGGCGAACAGAGTGGTGGCGGAGCGCCTATTGGAAGTTGCTCGTCGGGCACCGGAAGCCATCATTCCCTACAGCTATGCCGGAACGATGGGGCTCATTCAGGGCGAGAGCATCGCCCAACGCTTCTTCAACAAGCTCGGCGCATCGCGCCTTGAAAGAACGATCTGCTCGGCGGCCGGCGCGGCAGGGCTGCGCTACACGTACGGCGCCAACGTCGGGATGCACTTCGAATTCTTCGAGGAAAGCGAACTGATCCTGATCTGGGGCGCGAATCCGATTGCCTCCAATCTGCATTTCTGGACGCGCGCTCAAGAAGCGAAGCGTCGCGGCGCGCGCCTGATCGCGATCGATCCGTATCGATCGCTGACAGCGGAAAAATGCCATCAGCACATCGCGCTGAAGCCGGGCACGGACGGCGCGTTTGCGCTCGGCGTCATGCACGTATTGATCGAAGACGACCTCGTCGATCAGGACTACATCCGCGCCTACACGCTCGGCTTCGACGCGCTGAAAGCGCGCGCACTGAGTTATCCGCCTGAGCGGGTGGCCGAAATCTGCGGCGTGACGGTTGCGGAAATCGTAGAGCTGGCGCGCCTCTACGGACGCACGCGAAAGGCTTCGATCCGCCTCAATTACGGCATGCAGCGCGTGCGCGGCGGCGGCAACGCCGTCCGCGCGATTGCCTGCCTGCCGGCGCTCACGGGCGCATGGCGCGACCGCGCCGGCGGCTTGCTCTTGTCGTCGTCCGAGTGGGCGCCCGTCGACGCCGCCGCCATTGGCCGTCCTGATCTGCTGCCGGGCTGGCCGAGCAAGCTGCCGCGTTCGATCAACATGAATGCAATTGGCGACGCGTTGCTGCATCCTGGCGATCGGGAATTCGGGCCGAAGATCGAAGCGATCGTCGTATACAACTCGAATCCGGTTGCGGTCGCACCCGATTCGGCGAAGGTCGCGGCCGGCTTCGCGCGAGAGGACCTGTTCACGGTCGTTCTCGAGCATTTCAAGACAGATACCGCCGATTACGCCGATATTCTGCTGCCCGCGACGACGCAGCTCGAGCATCTCGACGTCCATAAATCGTACGGACATACCTACGTGATGGCGAATCTGCGGTCAATTGCGCCGGTCGGCGAGGCTCGGCCGAACACCGAAATTTTCCGCGGCATTGCGCGCGACATGGGGCTCGACGAGCCGGCGCTGTACGACGATGACGAAACGCTCGCTCGCGCGTCGTTGCGCTGGCACGATGTGTCGCTGCAAAGCGACTGGGACACGCTCAAACAGGCGGGCTGGCTCAAGTTGAAGCTTGCCGACGCGCCGTTCGCGAACGGCGGCTTTCGGACGCCGTCCGGAAAGTGCGAGTTCTACAGCGAACGCCTCGTCGACATGGGGCTCGATCCATTGCCGGACTACTTGCCGCCGCACGAGTCGACGGACGGCTCGCCGGAACTGGCCGCCCGCTATCCGCTCGCGATGATCTCGCCGCCCGCCCGTCATTTCCTGAACAGTACGTTCGTCAACGTCGCGAGCCTGCGCACGGCGGAGGGAGAGCCGCACCTCGACATTCATCCGGCCGATGCCGCGCGACGCGACATCGCCGACGGCGACGCAGTGCGCATCTTCAACGATCGCGGTTCGCTCCGGGCAAAGGCCCGCGTGACTGATCGCGCGCGCGAAGGGCTCGTCGTTGGCCTGTCGATCTGGTGGAAAAAGCTTGCGCCGGACGGGCGCAACGCGAACGAGGTGACGAGCCAGGCCCTGACCGATCTTGGGCGCGGTGCAACCTTCTACGACTGCCTGGTCGAGGTCGAACGGGCATGACGCAATTCGACGACGTCCCTCACGGCATCGTTACGCAAAGTGGAAAGGAGTGTCTAACACGGTTGTCTGGACCGGGCCGACCCGTTACGATGCCAATTTTTAGCACGACCATTCGAAAATCAGTGAGGAGACGCGCCGCATGGATAAAATTTGGCTGAAATCGTACCCGCCCGGTGTCCCGGCTGAAATCGACGCGTCCCAGTATTCGTCCGTTCCCGATCTGCTCGAAGAGAGCTTCGGCCTTTATCGGGATCGGCAGGCGTTCATCTGCATGGGCAAGGCGATCACTTACGGCGAACTGGACACGCTCTCGCGCAAGCTCGGCGCGTGGCTGCAGTCCCGCGGCCTGCCGCGCGGCGCGCGGGTTGCGATCATGATGCCGAACGTGCTTCAGTATCCGGTGACGATCGCCGCCGTGCTGCGCGCGGGCTACACGGTCGTCAACGTCAATCCGCTCTACACGCCGCGCGAGCTCGAGCATCAACTGAAGGACAGCGGCGCCGAGGCGATCGTGATCCTCGAGAATTTCGCGACGACGCTGCAGTCGGTGATCGCGAAGACGTCGGTCAAGCATGTCGTCGTCGCCGCGATGGGCGATCTGCTCGGCCTGAAGGGCATCCTCGTCAACTACGTCGTGCGTCGCGTGAAGAAGATGGTGCCGGCGTGGAGCCTGCCTTCGTACACGCGCTTCAACGCGGCGCTCGCTGCGGGCGGCCGGCAGACGCTCAAGCCGGCAAAGCCCGCGCCCGACGATGTCGCCTTCCTCCAGTACACGGGCGGCACGACGGGCGTCGCGAAGGGCGCGACGCTGCTTCATCGCAACATCGTGTCGAACGTGCTTCAGGCGCAGGCCTGGCACGAGCCGGCGTACTCGAAGCGCCCGGAAGTGAAGCAGTTCATCACCGTGATCGCGTTGCCGCTCTACCACGTGTTCGCGTTGACCGTCTGCGGGCTGCTGACGCTGCGCACGGGCGGCACGGGGATCCTGATTCCGAATCCGCGCGACATCGCCGGCATGATCAAGGAGCTGAAGGGCTACCCGATCATCACGATTCCGGCCGTCAACACGCTCTACAACGCGCTGCTCAACCATCCGGACTTCGATCAGCTCGACTTCTCGAAGCTCGCGGTCGCGAACGGCGGCGGGATGGCGATCCAGGAAAGCGTCGCGAAGCGCTGGTACGACAAGACGAAGACGCCGATCGTCGAGGGCTACGGCTTGTCGGAGACGTCGCCCGTCGCCACTTGCAATCCGGTCACGGCGACCGACTATAGCGGCACGATCGGCCTGCCGCTGCCGTCGACCGAGATCGCGATCCGCGACGACGCGGGCGACGACGTGCCGCTCGGCCAGCCGGGCGAGATCTGCATTCGCGGCCCGCAGGTGATGGCGGGCTACTGGAACCGCCCGGACGAAACCGAGAAGGTCATGATGCCGGACGGCTTCTTCAAGACGGGTGACGTCGGTGTGATGGACGCGCGCGGCTACGTGAAAATCGTCGACCGGAAGAAGGACATGATTCTCGTGTCGGGCTTCAACGTCTACCCGAACGAGGTCGAGGATGTCGTCGCCTCGCACCCGGGCGTGTTCGAAGTCGCGGCGGTTGGCGTGCCCGACGAGCATTCGGGCGAGGCGGTGAAGCTCTTCGTCGTCAGGAAGGACCCGGCGCTCACCGACAAGGACCTGATCGCGTACTGCAAGGACCGGCTCACCGGCTACAAGCGGCCGAAGTACGTCGAATTCCGCGCCGATCTGCCGAAGACCAACGTCGGCAAGATATTGCGGCGCGAGTTGCGCAACGGCAAGGCGTAACGAGCGCGGCCGTCGCCGTCGCCGTTGTTTCGGGCGGGCTTCGTCGCCTGGCTCGAAGCGGCGGGCGCTCGATGCGGGCGCGAACCGCTCGCTGGCCGCGATCCGGATCGTTCTTGTCCGAAAGGGCCGCCGGCTCCGTGCCGAGCCGCTCTTTCCCGCAGTCGAGGCGATAAAAAAGGCGCCCGAGGGCGCCTTTCAAGTGACTGCCGAGTGTTACCTGCTTATTAGAACTTGTGGCGGATGCCGATGCGCGCCGCGAACTGGTTGCGGTTCGACGACGGCGTCAGGCCGTTGATCGCGGCGGTCGCCGGGCCGACCGTGTTGCCGTCGGCTTCGATCACGTTGCCCGAAGCGTGCTGGTACACGCCGATCGCGTAGACATCGGTGCGCTTCGACAGGAAGTAGTCGACGCCGACCGAGCCCTGGTGATACTTGGCCGCGGACGAGCCGGCGATCTTGCTGCCTTGCGTGTAGTCATACGCCACGCCGGCGAGCAGCGTCGGGGTCAACTGATACTTGAAGTTGATTTCCGCGTTGTTGAACGTCGCGGTCTGGTTCGGGAACACCGTGCTCGCGAAGTTCATGAACTTGATGTTCGAGTACGTGGCGCCGATCGTCGCCGCGCCGAACGAATAGGCGCCGCCCGCACCGATCACCTGGTACGTGTGGGCCGACGCGTAGCCTGCGTAGACCGGGGTCGTCACGGCAGCCGGCGTGCTCGACGTCGTGTTGTTGCCGAACAGGCCACCCGCGGTCGACGGCGTGCGCGCATTCAGGTAGCCGACGCCCAGCACGAGCGGGCCGTTCGTGTAGCCTGCGCCGAGCGACCAGGTCTGGTTGCGGCTGAAGTCGCCGGCAACGCCGCCGAAGCTGTACAGGCCGCCGAACGTGAAGCCGCCGTAGTTCGCGCTCGTGAACTTGACAGCGTTGTTTACGCGATACGCGTTGTTGAAGTTGTCGAGATCGCCCGGGTGAGCGGCGATGTAGCCGCCCCACTGGTCACCCACTTCCAGCGGGCCGACGAAGTCGACGACGGAGTCGTACTGACGGCCGAGCGTGACGGTGCCGAAGCCGCTCGACAGGCCGACGTACGCCTGACGGCCGAATTCGAGGCCGCCCTGGTTCAGTTTGCCCGAGTTCACGTCGAAGCCGTTTTCGAGGACGAACAGAGCCTTCAGGCCGCCGCCCAGGTCTTCCGTGCCGCGCAGGCCCCAGCGGCTACCCTGCATGACGCCGCTCGACAGGTTGTACAGGTGCTTGCCGCCTGCGTTGGTGTTGATGTTGAAGCCTTCGTCGATAATGCCGTACAGCGTCACGCTGCTTTGCGCGTGAGCCGCGCCAGCAAACGCGCTCAGCGCGACGAGCGCGAGAAGCGACTTTTTCATTAAAAGATCTCCAAGGATGACAAATTTATTGTGGCGGGCCGATGATTGTTTTTGATGGCGATACCCGCGTGAACTTCGAATGAAGCCGCTCGTAATGTAGCAAAAGGACTTTTTGGGACAAAGAGAAAGAGCGATACGCGCGTCTCCCATGTTTCCTTTATGCAACAATGGTTAAAATCACGGGTTAACCGCTATTTTCGAGCGCTACCGTCGTAGGTAGCCGCAATAAAATTGTTACGAATTCCTTACTGCGTGCAAGGTGCCCGCACGGAGAAACGCGATGGTGTTTGACGAGTTGATCACTGAATTTGACCGGGGGCTGCGCTCGATCACGGGCGTGAGCCGGATGAGCCGCCCGGTGCCCGTGCCCGCCGCCGCGGCGCCTGCCGAGCTTTCCGCCGCCGAGCGCAAGCATGCGGCCGGGCTGATGCGGGTGAATCACGTCGGCGAAGTCTGCGCGCAGGCGCTCTATCAGGCGCAGAAGCTCACGACGTCTTCGGCCGGGCTGAAGGAGATGTTCGAGCATGCGGCGCGCGAGGAGGAGGACCATCTCGCGTGGACCGCGCATCGTCTGAAGGATCTCGATTCGCGGCCGAGCCTGCTCAATCCGCTGTGGTATGCGGGCGCGCTCGCGATCGGCGTCGTTGCCGGACGTCTCGGCGACAAGGTGAGCCTGGGCTTCATGGCCGAGACGGAGCGGCAGGTCGAAAGTCACCTCGACAGCCATCTGTCGGAGTTGCCGGTCGCCGACGCCGAGTCGCGCGCGATCGTCGAGCAGATGCGCGCCGACGAGGTCAAGCACGGCAAGACGGCGACCGACGCGGGCGGCATCGAACTGCCGATGCCGGCGCGCATGCTGATGCGCGCCGCGTCCAAAGTCATGACAAGCACTGCATACTATTTGTGAGACATGCGCCGGGACGGCCGCATTCGCGGCGTCCCGGCTGACGACGGAAACCCGCTTCTCTCCCCGCGCTTTCCCCCCTCCGAAATGCCTGCCGCCGCGCCTACCTGGGGCGCGCTTTTCATGTACCACTTTCACAAGATGCACTAGCTCATTCATTTATAACGTTTTTTGCTATGAGGGTCAGCTTGAGGAGGCGAGCGTAAGTCCTTGTTCTAACTAACAAAATTCGTCAAAAAAACGGCCGGCTCCCTTGACCGCCCATAGGCGTTCCTCTAAAGTGGGAGACAGTGTGAGAAAGTGTATTTTTGTGTGATTTGCCGGGCTTTTCCGGCTAGATTCTCAGCATTGTGCGGGTACTTCGGTGCCCTGATCGGGAGAGCGGAAAAGTGTTCCAAGGGGCGTCGGCGCTGACGCTCGATGCGAAAGGACGGATGTCGGTGCCGTCCCGCTATCGCGAAGCGCTGCAAGGGCAGGCAGAAGGACGGGTGACTGTGACCAAGCACCCGGACGGCTGCCTGTTGCTGTTTCCGCGCCCCGAGTGGGAGGTGTTCCGCACGAAGATCGCCGCGTTGCCGATGGATGCGCATTGGTGGCGCCGCATTTTTCTCGGCAACGCGATGGACGTCGATCTCGACGGCGCGGGCCGGATCCTGGTGTCTCCCGAGCTGCGGATGGCAGCCGGGCTGGAAAAGGAAGTCATGTTGCTGGGAATGGGAAGTCACTTCGAGCTGTGGGACGCGCAGACCTACACCGCGAAGGAGCAGGCGGCGATGGCGCAGGGCATGCCCGAGGCGCTGAAGAATTTCACGTTCTGATTGCGGTGAGGAAGACGCCCGCGATGGGAAACGAATTGCAGCATCGCACGGTGCTGTTGGATGAAGCGGTCGATGCGCTCGTGACGCGGCCCGACGGCGTGTACGTCGACGGCACGTTCGGGCGTGGCGGTCATAGCCGCGCGGTGCTCGCGCGCTTGAGCGAGGCTGGGCGCCTGATCGCGTTCGACAAGGATCCGCGCGCGATCGAGACGGCGAAGGGCATCGCGGATGCGCGGTTCGAGATCGTCCACGACAGCTTCGCGGCGATGAAAGGCGCACTCGACGCGCGCGGGGTGGCACGGGTGTCGGGCGTGCTGCTGGATCTGGGCGTGTCGTCGCCGCAGGTGGACGATCCGGCGCGCGGCTTCAGCTTTCGCGCGAACGGGCCGCTCGACATGCGGATGGACCCGACGCGCGGCGAATCGGCGGCCGAGTGGCTCGCCCGGGCGTCGGTGCAGGAATTGACGGAGGTGATACGAGATTATGGGGAAGAACGGTTTGCTTTTCAGATTGCAAAGGCGATTGTTGCTCGCCGGGCGGAGTCCGACCGTCTCGGGCCTCTCGACAGCACGGGCGAGCTTGCCCAAATCGTGGGTCACGTCGTCAAGACCCGTGAGAAGGGCAAGGATCCGGCAACCCGCACCTTTCAAGCTATACGGATTCACGTCAATCAAGAGCTTGCGGACCTGCAAGTCGTTCTAGAGGCAGCACTGTCGTCGTTGGAGCAAGGGGGCCGGCTGGTGGTCATCAGCTTTCATTCGCTCGAGGACCGGATCGTCAAGCGATTCCTGCAGACGCACGCAAGCGCGCCTGCGGTCGACCGCCGCCTGCCGATCCGCGCGGTCGACCTGCCCAGCCCGCCGCTCAAGCTGCTCGGCCGCATGTTCCCGAGCGACGCGGAAGTCGCGGCCAATCCGCGTGCCCGTTCGGCGGTGATGCGCATCGCGGAGCGCATCGCGCCATGAGCCGCCTCAATATCTTCCTGCTGATCATCGTGATGGGATGCGCGCTGTCGGTCGTCAATTCGACGAACCAGCAGCGGCAGATCTTCATTCAATTGCAGCGCGCGCAATCGCAGGAGCATCAGCTCCAGCAGGACTATGCGCAGCTTCAGTATCAGCAGAGCGCGCTGTCGAAGACGTCGCGCATCGAGCAGCTCGCGACGAGCTCGATGAAGATGCAGTCGATCACGACGGGGCGCACGCAATACCTGACGCTTTCGCCCGGCGCGGCGAAGGCGGTCGACGCGCCGCTGCCGGCGTCCGCCGCGCCGAAGGGAGGCGTGCGATGAAGCCCGCTTCGAAGCGCACGCAAGGCGTGAAGTTCGCATCGAGCCCGGTGCTGTCGGTCCATCTGCCGATGTGGCGCTCGAAGCTCGTCGTGTTCATGCTGTTCATCGCGTTCGTCGCGCTCGCAATGCGCGCGTTCTGGATTCAGGGCCCCGGCAACGCGTTCTATCAGAAGCAGGGCGAAAGCCGCTATCAGCGCACGCTCGAGTTGCCGGCGACGCGCGGCAAGATTCTCGACCGCAACGGTCTCGTGCTCGCGACGAGCCTGCCCGTGCGCGCGATCTGGGCGATTCCGGCCGACGTGCCCGACGACCTCGGCGCGGACAAGCTCGACGCGCTCGGCAAGCTGCTCGGGATGACGACGAAGGAGCTGAAGGCGAAGCTGTCGGAGGACAAGACGTTCGTCTACGTGAAGCGCCAGGTGCCGCTCGACGTCGCCGAACAGGTCGCGAAGCTCGACATTCCCGGCGTCTATCAGCGCGGCGAATACAAGCGCTTCTACCCGGAAGGCGAGATCACCGCGCACCTGATCGGCTTCACGAACGTCGAGGACGAGGGGCAGGAGGGCGTCGAGCTCGCCGACCAGAAGCTGCTCGTCGGCACGCCGGGCAGCCGCCACGTGATCAAGGATCGCGTCGGACACATCGTCGAGGACGTCGACGCGCAGTTGCCGCCGCACAACGGCACCGACGTCGACCTGTCGATCGACAGCAAGATCCAGTACATCACGTATACGAATCTGAAGGCGGCCGTCGAGAAATTCCACGCGAAGGCGGGCGCGGCGATGGTGATCGACGTGCAGACGGGCGAGGTGCTGTCGCTCGTCAATTATCCGACGTACAACCCGAACGACCGCTCGCACCTGACGGGCGAGCAGTTGCGCAACCGCGTGCTGACCGACGTGTTCGAGCCGGGCTCGATCATGAAGCCGTTTACGGTGTCGCTCGCACTCGATCTGCATCGCGTGACGCCGAACACGCTCGTCGAGACGGGCAACGGCCATTTCGTGCTCGACGGCGCGCCGATCACCGACGATTCGGGCTTCGGCACGCTGACCGTCGGCGGCGTGATCCAGAAATCGAGCAACATCGGCGCGACGAAGATCGCGATGACGATGAAGCCCGAGGAAATGTGGAATATGTATACAGGCATCGGGCTCGGGCAGGCGCCGAAGGTCGGGTTTCCCGGCGCGGCGGCGGGCCGGCTGCGCCCGTGGAAGAACTGGCGGCGCATCGAGCAGGCGACGATGTCGTACGGCTACGGCCTGTCGGTGTCGCTGTTCCAGCTCGCGCGCGCGTACACCGCGATCGCGCACGACGGCGAGCTGATGCCCGTCACGATCTTCAAGACGAACGACGCGCAGCCCGCGACCGGCCCGCGCGTCTTCGCGCCGACGACGGCCCGCGAAGTGCGCGCGATGCTCGAATCCGTCGTGTCGCCGCAGGGCACGTCGCCGAACGCGGCGGTGCCCGGCTATCGCGTCGGCGGCAAGAGCGGCACCGCTTACAAGCAGGTCGGCCGCGGCTATGATCACAAGAAGTATCGCGCGTCGTTCGTCGGGATGGCGCCGATGCCGAATCCGCGCATCGTCGTCGCGGTGTCGGTCGACGAGCCCACGACGGGCGGCCACTTCGGCGGCCAGGTGTCAGGCCCCGTGTTCTCCGCGATCGTCGGCGATACGCTGCGCGCGCTGAACGTGCCGCCCAACATGCCGGTCAAGCAGCTCGTCGTGTCGGACGATACGGCGAACGCCGCCGCCCCGCAGAAGCTGGCCGCGAATGCGCCGGCGAAACACATGATCGTGTCGAGCACGACACACAACCGTCCTGGAGTAGTTCGATGAGCGCCGCGCGCAGTTCTCATCCGGCGCACCAACAGATCGCAGCCGCGCTCGCGTGGCTGCGCGCGCATGCCGCATCCGGCGCGCAATTGCACGCCGACACGCGCAGCCTGCGAGCGGGCGACGTGTTCGTCGCCTATGCGGTGGACGGCGCGGACAATCGTCCGTTCATTGCCGACGCGCTCGCGCGCGGCGCGGCAGCCGTGCTGTACCAGCCCGAGGGCTTCCCGGCCGGCGGCCTCGACCCCGCGACGTCGCTTGCCGTGCCCGCGCTCGACGCGCTCGCGGGCGACATCGCGAGCGGCTGGTACGGCGATCCGAGCGACGCGATGTTCGCGGTCGGCGTGACCGGCACGAATGGCAAGACGTCATGCACGCAATGGATCGCGGCCGCGCTCACCGCACTGCGCGAGCCGTGCGCGGTGATCGGTACGCTCGGTAGCGGGTTGCCCGGCCAACTGGTTCACACGGGCTTCACGACGCCCGACGCGCCGCAACTGCAGCGCAGCCTCGCGCAGTTGCGCGGCGCGGGCGCGCAGGCGGTCGCGATGGAGGTGTCGTCGCACGCGCTGCATCAGGGGCGCGTGAACGGCACCGCGTTCGACGTCGCGGTGTTCACGAACCTCACGCAGGATCACCTCGATTACCACCGCACGTTCGATGCCTACGAGGCGGCGAAGGCGAAGCTCTTCGCCTGGCGCGGGCTGCGCTGCGCGATCGTCAATCGCGACGATCCGGTCGGCCGCCGTCTGCTCGCGAATCTCGCCGGCCGCGTGCGGACGATCGCGTACGGCATCGACGCGCGGCGGCAAGCAGCGGACGCCGATCGCGAACTCGTCGCGACGAACGTCCGCGCGACCGCGACGGGCACCGCGTTTCGTCTGACTTCGCCGTGGGGCGAAGCGGACGTCGAAGTCGGCACGCTCGGCACGTTCAACGTGAGCAATCTGCTCGCGGTGCTCGGCACGCTGCTCGCGGCCGACGTGCCGTTCGACGCGGCGCTCGCCGAAATCGAGAAGCTCGAATCGGTCAACGGCCGGATGCAGCGGCTGGGCGGCCGGCTGCAGAACGACGAGCCGCTCGTCGTCGTCGATTACGCGCACACGCCGGACGCGCTCGAGAAGACGCTCGACGCGCTGCGCCCGATCGCGCAGGCGCGCGGCGGCGAACTCGTCTGCATGTTCGGCTGCGGCGGCGACCGCGATGCGACCAAGCGCCCGCTGATGGGCGCGATCGCCGAGCGGCTCGCGGACAAGGTCGTCGTGACGAGCGACAACCCGCGCAGCGAGGACCCGCAGAAGATCATCGACCAGATCGTCGCCGGCATGCAGGACGCCGCGAACGCGCGCCGCGTCGAGGACCGCGCGAGCGCGATCCTGCAGGCGGTGCGCGGCGCCGCGCGCGAGGACGTCGTGCTGCTCGCCGGCAAGGGGCACGAGTCGACGCAGGAAATCATGGGCAAGAAGCGCGCGTTCTCTGATCAGGACCACGCGCGCCTCGCGCTCGCCGCGCGCACGACACAGACACGCGGAGGCGGCGAATGACGATGCTGACCTTGCGCGAAGCCGCCGCGATGATCCCTGGCGCGACCGTGCTCGGCGATGAGCGCGCGTCGTTCGAGCGGGTGTCGACGGATAGCCGTTCGGCGGGCCCGGGCGATCTGTTCGTCGCGCTGAAGGGCGAGCGCTTCGACGCGCACGACTTCGTCGGCGACGTCGCCGATCGCGGCGCGAGCGCCGCGATCGTGTCGCGCAGCCCGGCCGAGTGGAATCTGCCCGCGCTGAAGGTCGCGGATACGCGCGCCGCGCTTGGCGCGCTCGCGCATGGCTGGCGGATGCGCTTTTCGATGCCGATGGTCGCGGTGACGGGCAGCAACGGCAAGACGACCGTGAAGGAAATGATCGCGTCGATCTTCGCGGCGGCGGTCGGCGAGCCCGCGCGCCTTGCGACCGCGGGCAACTTCAACAACGACGTCGGCCTGCCGCTCACGCTGCTGCGCCTCACCGCCGCGCACCGGCTCGCGGTCATCGAGCTCGGGATGAATCATCCAGGCGAGACCGACACGCTCGCGAAAATCGCCGCGCCGACGGTTGCGCTCGTCAACAACGCGCAGCGCGAGCATCAGGAATTCATGGCGACGGTCGAGGCGGTCGCGCTCGAGCACGCGGCCGTCATCCACGCGCTCGGGCCGGACGGCGTCGCGGTGTTTCCGGCCGACGACGCGTACGCGGGCATCTGGCGCGTCGCGGCGACCGGCAACCGGATCGTCGATTTCGCGCTGCACGGCGCCGGCAGCGACGCGCCCGCCGCGGTGACGGGCGCGCTCGACGGCAGCAGGCTCGCGATCGAGACGCCCGCCGGCCGCATCGACGTGCGGCTCAACGCGCTCGGCGAGCACAACGCGCGCAACGCGCTCGCCGCGACGGCGGCCGCGCTCGCGGCCGGCGTGCCGCTCGCGGCGGTCAAGGCGGGGCTCGAGGCGTTCGCGCCGGTGAAGGGGCGGCTGCAGGTGGCGCGCGCAGCGCTCGGCTCGCTCGCGGGCGCGACGATGATCGACGACACCTACAACGCGAACCCCGATTCGATGCGCGCCGCGATCGACGTGCTCGCCGCGCAATCGGCGCCGCGCGTGCTCGTGATCGGCGAGATGGGCGAGGTCGGCGACGAAGGTCCGGCGTTCCATCGCGAGATCGGCGCGTACGCGCGCGAGCGCGGGATCGACGCGTTGTTCGCGCTCGGCGCGGCGACGCTGCCCGCGTGCGAAGCGTACGGCGCGGCCGCGCGGCATTTCGACGACGCGGCGGCGCTCGTCGCCGCGCTCGTCGCCGCGAACTTCGGCGCGCGCGCGACGCTGCTCGTGAAGGGCTCGCGGTTCATGAAGATGGAGCGCGTGGTCGACGCGCTCGCGAACGAAACCGCGTCGGGCGCTGCGCCCGGCGCACACTGAGGAAGGAAGTAAGCATGCTGCTGGCGCTGGCGCAATGGCTGCAAGGTGACGCAAGCTTTTTGCGCTTGTTCACGTACCTGACGTTCCGGGCGGTGATGGCCACCATCACGGCGCTCGTGATCGGTCTCGTCTGCGGTCCGTGGGTGATTCGCAAGCTCACGCAGATGAAGGTCGGTCAGGCGGTGCGCAAGGACGGCCCGCAGACGCATCTCGTGAAATCGGGCACGCCGACGATGGGCGGCGTGCTGATTCTGATCGGCATCGCGGTCGCGACGCTGCTCTGGGGCGATCTGACGAACCGCTTCATCTGGATCGTGATGCTCGTCACGTTCGGCTTCGGCGTGATCGGCTGGGTCGACGATTATCGCAAGGTCGTCTACAAGGACCCGCGCGGCATGTCGTCGCGCGAAAAGTATTTCTGGCAATCGGTGATCGGCCTGTTCGCGGCCGTCTATCTCGCGTTCAGCGTGTCCGAGGCGAGCAACGTCCGCGTGTTCGACCTGTTCATGGCCTGGGTGCGAAGCGGCCTGTCGATGGGGCTGCCCGCGCGCGCGGACCTGATGCTGCCGTTCCTGAAGTCGATCAGCTATCCGCTCGGCGTCTGGGGCTTCATCGCGCTCACGTATTTCGTGATCGTCGGCGCGAGCAACGCGGTGAACCTGACCGACGGCCTCGACGGCCTCGTGATCATGCCGGTCGTGCTCGTCGGCGCGTCGCTCGGCGTGTTCGCGTACGTGATGGGCAGCGCGGTCTATTCGAAATATCTGCTGTTTCCGCATATTCCGGGCGCGGGCGAGCTGCTGATCTTCTGCTCGGCGATGGGCGGCGCGGGGCTCGCGTTCCTCTGGTACAACACGCACCCGGCGCAGGTGTTCATGGGCGACGTCGGCGCGCTCGCGCTGGGCGGCGCGCTCGGCACCGTCGCGGTGATCGTGCGGCAGGAAATCGTGCTGTTCATCATGGGCGGCATCTTCGTCGCGGAAACGTTGTCGGTGATGCTGCAAGTCACGTGGTTCAAGTACACGAAAAAGCGTTACGGCGAAGGGCGGCGCATCTTCAAGATGGCGCCGCTGCATCACCATTTCGAATTGTCGGGCTGGAAGGAAACGCAGGTGGTGGTGCGTTTCTGGATCATCACGTTGATGCTGTGCCTGTTCGGTTTGTCCACCCTCAAGCTGCGGTAAAGGGAAGGTAAGGATGTTTGGCGAGATGTTCGGAGATCGGCAGCGGCCGATGGTGCTCGTGCTGGGGCTCGGCGAATCGGGCCTCGCGATCGCGCGGTGGTGCGCGAGGCACGGGTGCCGGCTGCGCGTCGCCGATACGCGCGAGACGCCGCCCAACCTTGCCGCGTTGACGGCGGCGGGCATTGACGCCGAATTCGTCGGCGGCGCGTTTTCGCCGGCGCTCATCGACGGCGGGATCGAGCTCGTCGCGCTGAGCCCCGGTCTGTCGCCGCTCGCGGAAGATCTCGCGCCGCTCGTCGCCGCCGCGCGCGCGCGGGGCATTCCCGTGTGGGGCGAGCTCGAGTTCTTCGCGCAGGCGCTCGCGACGCTCGGCGCGAACGGCTACGCGCCGAAGGTGATCGCGATCACCGGCACGAACGGCAAGACGACGACGACGAGCCTCGCGGGGCTCTTGTGCGAGCGCGCGGGCAGGAAGGTCGCGGTCGCGGGCAACATCAGCCCGTCGATGCTCGACAGGCTGACCGAGGCGATCGACGCGGCCGCGCTGCCGGACGTGTGGGTGCTCGAGCTGTCGAGCTTCCAGCTCGACACCGCGCACACGTTCGCGCCCGACGCGGCGACGATCCTCAACATCACGCAGGACCATCTCGACTGGCACGGCGGCTTCGCCGCGTATGCGGCCGCGAAGGGCCGGATCTTCGGGCCGCGCACCGTGCGCGTGCTCAATCGCGACGATGCCGAGGTGATGAAGTTCGCGCCGCCCGCCGCGGCCGCCGACGCGCCGCGCGCGATCACGTTCGGCCTGAACGAGCCGAGCGCCGATGGCGATTACGGCCTGCTGCGCGAAAACGGCATTGCATGGCTCGTCGAGGCGGTCGATCGCGACGCGGCCGATGCGCCCGCCACGCCGTCGCGCCGCCGCAAGCAGGAAGCGGCGCATTCGCCCGACATCGCGCTCAAGCGCCTGATGCCCGCCGACGCGTTGCGCATCCGCGGGCTGCACAACGCGGCGAACGCGCTCGCGGCCTACGCGCTTGCGCGCGCAATTGACCTGCCGGCCGCGCCGCTGTTGCACGGCCTGCGCGAATACCGCGGCGAGCCGCACCGCGTCGAGGTGATCGCGACGCTCGACGGCGTCGATTATGTGGACGACAGCAAGGGCACGAACGTCGGCGCGACGGTGGCGGCGCTCGACGGGCTCGCGCAGCGCACGGTGCTGATCGCGGGCGGCGACGGCAAGGGCCAGGATTTCGAGCCGCTCGCGGCGCCCGTCGCGCGCTGGTGCCGCGCGGTGATGCTGATCGGCCGCGACGCGCCCGCGCTTCGCGAAGCGCTCGCCGACACGGGCGTGCCGCTTGCCGATCACGCGACGCTCGAAGCCGCGGTGCGCGCGGCGAGCGCGCTCGCGCAGCCGGGCGACGCGGTGCTGCTGTCGCCCGCATGCGCGAGCCTCGACATGTTCCGCAATTACGCACATCGGGCCGACGTGTTCCACAGCGCGGTCGAAGACATCGCTTTGGAAAAAGGAACGACGCTATGAGCTGGTCCGATCGCCTCGTTTCCCGCTTCAACGGCGCCCGTGACGCGGGCGGCGGCGCCGCGCCGCGCACCGCCGCGCGGGCGGCCTCGGGCGCGCGCGCCACGGCGGGCGGCCTCGCGAGCGTCGTCAACGGCGCGCGTCCGACCCGCTCGCGGATGCTCGACTTCGACTACTCGCTGCTGTGGGTGTCGATCGCGCTCCTCGGGCTCGGCGTCGTGATGGTGTACTCGGCGTCGATCGCGATGCCGGATTCGCCGAAATACGCGTCGTATCACGATTACGCGTTCCTGCTGCGCCACTGCGTGTCGCTCGTCGTCGCGTTCGTCGCGGCGGTGATCACGTTCCGCGTGCCGGTGTCGACGTGGGACAAGTACGCGCCGCATCTCTTCCTGATCGCGCTCGTCGGCCTCGTGATCGTGCTGATCCCGCACGTCGGCAAGGGCGTGAACGGCGCGCGCCGCTGGATTCCGCTCGGCATCACGAACATGCAGCCGTCGGAAATCATGAAGCTCGCGGTGACGATCTACGCGGCGAACTACACGGTCCGCAAGCAGGAGTACATGCAGAGCTTCGCGAAGGGCTTTTTGCCGATGGCGTGCGCGGTCGGCTTGGTCGGCGCGCTGCTGCTGCTCGAGCCGGACATGGGCGCGTTCATGGTGATCGCCGCGATCGCGATGGGCGTGCTGTTCCTCGGCGGCGTGAACGGCAAGCTGTTCGGCGGTCTTGTCGCGACGGCGGTCGGCACCTTCACGATGCTCGTGTGGCTGTCGCCGTGGCGGCGCGAGCGGATCTTCGCGTATCTCGATCCGTGGGACGAGCGCTACGCGCAGGGCAAGGCGTACCAGCTCACGCACTCGCTGATCGCGTTCGGGCGCGGCGAGTGGTTCGGCGTCGGCCTGGGCGGCAGCGTCGAAAAGCTCAATTACCTGCCGGAAGCGCATACCGACTTCATTCTTGCCGTGATCGGCGAGGAGCTCGGCTTCGTCGGCGTGCTCGTCGTGATCCTGCTGTTCTACTGGATCGTGCGCCGCGCGTTCGAGATCGGCCGCCAGGCGCTCGCGCTCGACCGCACGTTCGCGGGGCTGATGGCGAAGGGCGTCGGCATCTGGTTCGGCGCGCAGGCGTTCATCAACATGGGCGTGAACCTCGGCCTTCTGCCGACCAAGGGCCTCACGCTGCCGCTCGTGAGCTACGGCGGCTCGGGCATTCTGCTGAACTGCGTGGCGCTCGCGGTGCTCTTGCGCGTCGATTACGAGAACCGGGTGCTGATGCGGGGAGGGAAGGTATGACCTCGACGCAGCGCACGCTGATGGTGACGGCGGGCGGCACCGGGGGGCACGTGTTCCCCGGGCTCGCGGTCGCGCACCGGATGGAGGCGCAGGGCTGGCGCGTCGTGTGGCTTGGCAATCCGGCCGGCATGGAAGCGACGCTCGTGCCGAAGCACGGGATTCCGATGGAATACGTGCGCTTCGGCGGGCTGCGCGGCAAGGGCCTGAAGACGAAGCTCGCGCTGCCGTTCAATCTGCTGCGCGCGTGCGCGCAGAGCCTGCGCGCGCTGCGCCGCGTGAAGCCCGACGTCGTGCTCGGCATGGGCGGCTACATCACGTTTCCGGCCGGCCTCGTGACCGTGCTGACGGGCCGCCCGCTCGTGCTGCACGAGCAGAACTCGATCGCCGGCCTGACGAACAAGGTGCTCGCGAAGCTCGCGAAACGCGTGCTCGTCGCGTTCCCGGGCGCGTTGCCGAACGCCGAATGGACGGGCAATCCGATTCGCGCGGAACTTGCGCGCACGAAACCGCCCCAAGCACGCTATGCGGCGCGCAGCGGGAAGCTGAAGCTGCTCGTCGTCGGCGGCAGTCTCGGCGCGGCCGCGCTGAACGAAGTCGTGCCGCGCGCGCTTGCGCGCCTTGCGCCTGACGAGCGGCCGCAGGTCGTGCATCAGGCGGGCGCGAAGCACATCGATACGCTCAAGGAGAACTACGAAGCCGCGGGCCTTTCCTGCGGCAGCGACGTCGCGCTCGTGCCGTTCATCGACGACATGGCGTCCGCGTATGCGAACGCGGATCTCGTGATCTGCCGCTCGGGCGCGATGACGGTCGCGGAGATCGCGGCGGTCGGGGTTGCGGCGCTGTTCGTGCCGTTCCCGCACGCGGTCGACGATCATCAGACGACCAACGCCGAGTTCCTTGCCGGGCAAGGCGCGGCGGTGCTCGTGCAACAACGCGACCTGTCGGCCGAGCTGCTCGCCGACTGGCTGCGCGGCCAGTCGCGGGAATCGCTCGCGGCGATGGCCGAACGTTCGCGCTCGCTCGCGAAGCCGGACGCCACCGACGAAGTCGCGCGCGTGTGCGCAGCGGTGGCGGGCGCGAACCTGGAAGGAAAGCAATGAAACACATCGTCAAACACATTCATTTCGTCGGGATCGGCGGCGCGGGCATGAGCGGCATCGCCGAAGTGCTCGTGAACCTGGGCTACAAGGTGAGCGGCTCCGATCTCGCGCGCAACGCGGTGACCGAGCGCCTCGAGGCGCTCGGCGCGCGCGTGTCGATCGGCCACGATGCGGCGAACATCGAAGGCGCGAACGCGGTGGTCGTGTCGACCGCGGTGCGCTCGGACAACCCGGAAGTGCTCGCCGCGCGCCGCCTGCGCGTGCCGATCGTGCCGCGCGCGGTGATGCTCGCGGAGCTGATGCGCCTGAAGCAGGGGATCGCGATCGCCGGCACGCACGGCAAGACGACGACGACGAGCCTCGTCGCGAGCGTGCTCGCCGCGGGCGGGCTCGATCCGACGTTCGTGATCGGCGGGCGCCTCACGAGCGCCGGCGCGAACGCGCGGCTCGGCACGGGCGACTTCATCGTCGCGGAAGCCGACGAGTCGGACGCGTCGTTCCTGAACCTGTATCCGGTGATCGAGGTCATCACGAACATCGACGCCGATCACATGGACACCTACGGCCACGACTTCGCGCGGCTCAAGCAGGCGTTCATCGAATTCACGCAGCGGCTGCCGTTCTACGGCAGCGCAGTGGTGTGCATCGACGACGCGAACGTGCGGCAGATCGTGCCGCTGATCTCGAAGCCCGTCGTGCGCTACGGCTTCTCCGCGGACGCGCAGGTGCGCGCGGAGAACGTCGAGGCACGCGACGGCCGGATGCATTTCACGGTGCTGCGCGACGGGCGCGAGCCGCTGCCCGTCGTCCTGAACCTGCCCGGCCTGCACAACGTGCAGAACGCGCTCGCCGCGATCGCGATCGCGACCGATCTCGACGTCGCCGACGCGGCGATCCAGCAGGCGCTCGCGGAATTCAACGGCGTCGGCCGGCGCTTCCAGCGCTACGGCGAGATTCCGGTCGCGGACGGCGGCGCGTACACGCTGATCGACGACTACGGCCATCACCCGGTCGAGATGGCGGCGACGATCGCGGCGGCGCGCGGCGCGTTCCCGGGCCGCCGGCTCGTGCTGGCGTTCCAGCCGCACCGCTACACGCGCACGCGCGACTGCTTCGACGATTTCGTCAACGTGCTGTCGACGGTCGACGCGCTCGTCCTGACCGAGGTGTACGCGGCGGGCGAGGCGCCGATTTCGACCGCGAACGGCGATGCGCTGTCGCGCGCGCTGCGCGCGGCGGGCAAGGTCGAGCCGATGTTCGTCGCGGCGGTCGACGAGGTGCCGGACGCGCTCGCGAAGCTCGCGCGCGCCGGCGACGTGGTGATCACGATGGGCGCGGGCTCGATCGGCGGGGTGCCGGGCAAGCTCGCGCAGAACACGCAACAGAAGGGATGACATGAGCGGGATCGATCCGAAACGTTTCGGCAAGGTGGCGGTGCTGCTCGGCGGGGAATCCTCCGAGCGCGAGGTATCGCTGAACTCCGGCCGGCTGGTGCTGCAGGGCCTGCGCGACGCGGGCATCGACGCGCATCCGTTCGATCCGGCGCAGCGGCCGCTCGCGGCGCTCAAGGACGAAGGCTTCGTGCGCGCGTTCAACGCGCTGCACGGCGGCTACGGCGAGAACGGCCAGATCCAGGGCGCGCTCGATTTCTACGGCATCCGCTACACGGGCAGCGGCGTGCTTGGCTCGGCGCTCGGGCTCGACAAGTTCCGCACGAAGCTCGTCTGGCAGCAGACGGGCGTGCCGACGCCGCCGTTCGAGACGGTCATGCGCGGCGACGACTACGCGGCGCGCGCGCAGGACATCGTCGCGAAGCTCGGCGTGCCGCTCTTCGTGAAGCCGGCGAGCGAGGGCTCGAGCGTCGCGGTCGAGAAGGTGAAAAGCGCCGATGCGTTGCCCGCCGCACTGGAAGAGGCGGCGAAGCACGACAAGATCGTGATCGTCGAGAAGAGCATCGAGGGCGGCGGCGAGTACACCGCGTGCATCGCCGGGGATCTCGATCTGCCGCTCATCAAGATCGTGCCCGCGGGCGAGTTCTACGACTATCACGCGAAATACGTCGCGAACGACACGCAGTACCTGATTCCGTGCGGCCTCGACGCGGCAAGGGAAGCCGAATTCAAGCGCGTCGCGCGCCGCGCGTTCGACGTGCTCGGCTGCGCGGACTGGGGCCGCGCGGATTTCATGCTCGACGCCGCCGGCAACCCGTATTTCCTCGAAGTGAACACCGCGCCGGGGATGACCGATCACTCGCTGCCGCCGAAGGCGGCGCGCGCGGTCGGCATCAGTTATTCGGAGCTGGTGGTGAAAGTGCTGTCGCTCACGCTCGATTGATGCAGGACCGGACCTGAACCATGTGGAATAACGTTCGCCAGCTCAACCTTGCCGCCAGCGCGTTGTACGCGCTGCTGCTGCTCGTGTTGGCGGCGGCCGGCTGCTACTGGCTGATCCAGCGCCCGGCGTTCGCGCTGCGTGAAATCCGGATCGACGGCGACACCGAGCACATCAACGCGCCGACCGTGCGCGCGAGCGTCGTCGGGCGGCTGAAGGGCAACTTCTTCACGGTCGATCTCGATCTCGCGCGCGTCGCGTTCGAGCAGATGCCGTGGGTGCGCCACGCGAGCGTGCGCCGGGTGTGGCCGAACGCGCTCGCCGTGACGCTCGAGGAGTACAGGCCGCTCGGGACGTGGGGCAACGATCAGCTCGTGAGCGTCGACGGCGAGCTCTTCACGGCGAACCAGGGCGAGCTCGACGCGGAGCTGCCGTCGTTCGACGGCCCCGAGGGCAGCGCGAAGGAAGTCGTCGCGCGCTATCGCGACTTCGCGAAATGGTTTGCGCCGATCCACGCGACGCCGGAGGAAGTGACGCTGTCGCCGCGCTACGCATGGACGGTGAAGCTGTCGAACGGCATGCAGGTCGAGCTCGGCCGCGAGCGCAACAGCGACACGCTGCCCGACCGGATCCAGCGCCTCGTCGCCGCGTGGTCCTCGGTCACGCAGCGCTGGGGCGGCGACATCGAGTACGCGGATCTTCGCTATCCGAACGGATTCGCGATCCGCGCGGCGGGCATGCGGTTCCTGGCCGACACCGACAAGGGCAAGAAGTAACACGACATCACACGCAAGAGCACTCTATGAGCAAAGACTACAAGGATCTGCTGGTTGCCCTCGACATCGGCACGTCGAAGGTGGTGGCCGTCGTCGCCGAGCTGAAGGGCGAGGGCCACTATGAGGTCATCGGCCTCGGCCAGAGCGAGTCGAAGGGGCTGAAGAAGGGCGTGGTGGTGAACATCGAGGCCACCGTCCAATCGATCCAGCGCGCGCTCGAGGAAGCCGAGCTGATGGCCGACTGCAAGATCACCAACGTCTTCACCGGCATCGCCGGCAGTCACATCCGCAGCTTCAACTCGAGCGGGATGGTTGCGATCAAGGAGAAGGAGGTCACGCAGACCGACGTCGCGCGCGTGATCGAAACCGCGAAGGCGATCAACATCCCGACCGACCAGCAGGTGCTGCACATCCTCACGCAGGAATTCATCATCGACGGCCAGGAGGACGTGCGTGAGCCGATCGGCATGAGCGGCATCCGCCTCGAGGTGAAGGTGCACATCGTGACGGGCGCGGTGAGCGCCGCGCAGAACATCGTCAAGTGCGTGCGCCGCTGCGGGCTCGAAGTGAACGACCTGATCCTGCAGCCGCTCGCGTCGTCGCTCGCGGTGCTGACGGAGGACGAGAAGGACTTGGGCGTCGTGCTCGTCGACATCGGCGGCGGCACGACCGACATCGCGATCTTCGCCGAAGGCGCGATTCGCCACACGGCGGTGATTCCGATCGCGGGCGACCAGATCACGAGCGACATCGCGATGGCGCTGCGCACGCCGACGCCCGACGCCGAAGACATCAAGGTCGGCTACGGGATCGCGAAGCAGGCGCTCGCCGATCCGGACGAGATGGTCGAGGTGCCGGGCCTGGGCGAACGCGGCCCGCGCACGCTGTCGCGGCAGGCGCTCGCGGCCGTCGTCGAGCCGCGCGTCGAGGAGCTGTTCTCGCTCGTGCAGCAAGTCGTGCGCGAGTCCGGTTACGAAGAGTTACTCAGTTCCGGTGTCGTGCTGACGGGCGGGGCTGCGATGATGCCCGGCATGGTCGAGCTGGGCGAAGACATTTTCCTGAAGCCGGTGCGCATCGGCGCGCCGGAATACGCGGGCGGGCTCTCGGACGTCGTGCGCAATCCGCGCTATTCGACGGCGATGGGGCTGCTCGTCGAGGGCAGCGCTCAACGGATGCGCGGCCGCAAGGTCGCCGTGCAATCCGGTTCCGCGGGGCAGATCTTCTCGCGGATGAAGGAGTGGTTCCTGAGCAATTTCTGACTGTTTTCGACATTCGCGCCGGTGCCGGCGGCCGGCGCGCGACGGAGGGTTGCCCGATCTTCCGCCGAATAACGGCCGAGTAGCGGTTCTTTTCTTGACGGAGGCAACAATGGAATTCGAAATGCTGGAAACCGAAACCAACGGCACGATCATCAAGGTGATCGGCGTTGGCGGCGCAGGTGGCAACGCGGTGCAGCACATGATCAACAAGGGCGTGCAGGGCGTCGATTTCATCGTGATGAACACCGACGCGCAGGCGCTGTCGCGCGCGCGCGCGCCGTCCGTGATCCAGCTCGGCAACACCGGCCTCGGCGCCGGCGCGAAGCCGGAGATGGGCCGTGCGGCGGCCGAGGAGGCGCGCGAGCGGATCGCCGACGCGCTGCGCGGCGCGCACATGGTGTTCATCACGGCCGGCATGGGCGGCGGCACCGGCACCGGAGCCGCGCCCGTCGTCGCGCAGATCGCGAAGGAGATGGGCATTCTGACCGTCGGTGTCGTGAGCAAGCCGTTCGAGTTCGAAGGCGGCAAGCGGATGCGCGTCGCGGAAGCCGGTTCGCAGCAACTGGAGGATCACGTCGATTCGCTGATCGTCGTCCTGAACGACAAGCTGTTCGAGGTGATGGGCGACGACGCCGAGATGGACAAGTGCTTCCAGTGCGCTGACGACGTGCTCAACAACGCGGTGGCGGGCATCGCCGAGATCATCAACGTCGACGGCCTCGTGAACGTCGACTTCGAAGACGTGAAGACGGTGATGGGCGAGCAGGGCAAGGCGATGATGGGCACGGCGACGGTTGCCGGCGTCGATCGCGCGCGCCTGGCGGCCGAGCAGGCGGTCGCGAGCCCGCTGCTCGAAGGCGTCGATCTGTCGGGCGCGCGCGGCGTGCTCGTCAACATCACGTCGAGCCGCTCGCTGCGTCTGTCGGAAACGCGCGAAGTGATGAATACGATCAAGAGCTACGCGGCCGACGACGCGACCGTGATCTTTGGCGCCGTGTACGACGACGCGATGGGCGACGCGCTGCGCGTGACCGTCGTCGCGACGGGCCTCGGCCGCGCGGCGAAGAAGCAGCAGTCCGCGCCGATGACGCTGCTGCGCACCGGCACGGACAATCAGCCGATCAGCGCGGCGCCGCAGGGCTACGCGGCTTCGCATCACGTGAGCACGGGCGACTACGGCGCGTTCGATACGCCGGCCGTGTGGCGCAACTCGCGCGAGACGGCGGCGTCGCACGTGCAGGCGCTGCAGGAGAAGGGTGTCGACACGTACGACATTCCGGCATTCCTGCGCAAGCAGGCCGACTGACGCGCGCGAGGCTTCGCGCCGCGCGGTTTCGCGCGCGGCACGAGCCGACGTGACGGATGAAACGGCTGACGACAGGCCGCGTCGCTTCGCGACGCCGGGCCGGGCCGCGTCGTCTGTCGCGAACGACCGTATCGCTATGAAGGACCAGGCATGATTCAAGTGGGCGACACGCTGCCCGACGCGCAGCTCTTCGAGTATCTCGACGACGCGCGCGCGGGCTGCACGCTGGGGCCGAACGCCTTTGGCGTGCGCGAGCAGGCGGCGGGAAAGCGCGTGGTGATCTTCGGATTGCCGGGCGCGTTCACGCCGACCTGTTCGGCGCAGCATGTGCCGGGCTACGTCGCGCATGCCGAGCCGTTGCGCTCGGCGGGCATCGACGAGATCTGGTGCGTTGCCGTCAACGACGCATTCGTGATGGGCGCTTGGGGACGCGATCTGCACACCGCGGGCAAGGTGCGCATGATGGCGGACGGCAGCGCGGCTTTCACTCATGCGCTGGGACTGACGCAGGACCTGTCCGCGCGCGGCATGGGGATTCGTTCCCGACGCTACGCGATGGTGGTCGACGACGGCGTGGTCAAGACGCTGTTCGTCGAAGCGCCGGGCAAGTTCGAAGTGAGCGATGCGGCCAGCGTGCTGGCCAGTTTGACGCACTGAACGCCGCGGCGTGCCCGACACGCGGTTGTAACACGGGTCGACGACCGGGAACGCCTCCGTTCCGGGCGTCGGCCCGTCTCGCATTTCCGCAGGGTAATGCGCCGAAACAGTTTGAAACGTCGATCATCACGACGCGAAATAGGGATTTACGCTATAATCTCACCTATCGAATAAAACTCCTGATTGATATTCTCAATCAAGAAGACAGTGACCATGTTGAAGCAGCGCACCATCAAATCGATCGTCAAGACCGTCGGCATCGGCGTGCACTCGGGCCGCAAGGTCGAACTGACGCTTCGCCCTGCGGCGCCCGACACGGGCATCGTGTTCTCGCGCGTCGATCTGCCGACGCCCGTCGACATTCCCGCTTCGGCGCTGTCGATCGGCGACACGCGGCTCGCGTCCGTGCTGCAGAAGGATGGCGTGCGCGTGTCGACGGTCGAGCATCTGATGTCGGCGTGCGCGGGCCTCGGCATCGACAACCTGTACGTCGACGTGACGGCAGAGGAAATCCCGATCATGGACGGCAGCGCGGCGACGTTCGTGTTCCTGATCCAGTCGGCCGGCATCGAAGAGCAGAATGCGGCGAAGAAGTTCATCAAGGTGACGAAGCCCGTCGAGATTCGCGACGGCGACAAGTTCGCGCGTCTTGATCCGTACTTCGGCTTCAAGCTGAAGTTCACGATCGATTTCCGGCATCCGGCCGTCGACAAGACGGGCCAGGAGCTCGAGGTCGATTTCGCGAACACCTCGTACGTGCGCGAGATCGCGCGCGCGCGCACGTTCGGCTTCGCGCACGAAGTCGAGATGATGCGCGAGCTCGGGCTGGCGCGCGGCGGCAGCATGGACAACGCGATCGTGCTCGACGAGTACCGGATACTCAACAACGACGGGCTGCGCTACGACGACGAGTTCGTCAAGCACAAGATGCTCGACGCGATCGGCGATCTGTACGTGATTGGCCATCCGCTCCTCGCGTCGTACACCGCGTACAAGTCGGGCCACGGATTGAACAACGCGTTGCTGCGCGAGCTGCTCGCGCACGAGGAAGCCTATGAGATCGTCACGTTCGACGATCCGAAGGCGGCGCCGACGGGCTTCGGCTTCGACGCGCAGACAGCGTTCGCGTGATGCGCTGATGCGTTGCGCACGCGAGACGGCGACAAGAAGGTGGCCTGCGGGCCTAATGCCGTTCAGTTAACCGACTGAACGGCATTTTTGTTGTGCCAACCGGTTGTAAACATGACGTGGCGATGTTAACTTTCATCGCCATGCCGACCGACGACCTCCGCCCGCTGGTTGAATCGCACCCGCCTTTCAGGTGGTGTGGCTGGTGATCGCGCTGGCGTTGCACCGGCATCAGTCGATCAGCGAGATCGTTGACGGGTTCTACGTCAACGGGCTGTCGCGGCTCGCGATGGACGGCACACGCTGCGCACGGCCGACAGCGTCGCCAACCGCGAGCATTTCGGGGCATCTGCGGCCACGCATGACCGGGTGGGCAGCTATCCCCAACTGCGCGCGGTCACGCTGACGGCCATTCCTACCCACCTGGCGCGCGATACGGAATTTGGCCCTTACGACGTCAACGAGATGATCTCGGCACGCCAACACATCCCGCGCGTGCCGGACCACACCATTACCGTCTTCGACAGAGGATTCCTGGGCCCAGTTGCCGTGCAACCTGGTCTCGGGCGGTGAGAGCCGGCATTTCATCATTCCGGCCAAGTCCAATACGCGCTGGGAGGGGCTCAGCGGCGAGCCCGGTGACCAGACAATGAATCGCGCATCGGCACTCGCGCTCGCGCACGGGGGCCGTCCGGTGATGGGTTGCGGATGCGTCGTGCGGTACGTGCGGGCACGGCTTCCGCGTGGCGAAAAGGATCAGCGAGGCGTTTTCGTGTGGCGCGCGGCCATGCGCGCCAGCGCGCTTTGCAGCGGCGACGGCTCGAGCGCATCGGCGAGTTGGCGCAGCGCGTCGGTGCCGGCTGCCGACATCCGCGCCTGCTTCACGCGCGGCGGCTCGGGCGCGGGCTGCGGGCGCACGCGCACTTTCAGCGTGGCGATCGCCCATCCGCGCGCCTGAAGATCGGACAGCAGCCGCGGCTCGACTTGCCGCAACCGGGCGGCGAGCGCATTGTGCGCAGCGAACAGCGTGAGCGTGCCGTCCTTGATGAAGCCCGGCTCGACGTGGTTCGCCAGGTAGTCGGGGAGCAGCGCGACCAGATCCCGCTTCAGCGCCGCGACCTGCTCGACGCCCGCGCGCAGCGCGGCGAACGCGTCGGTGCGCTGGAGGACGTCGGCAGCCGCTCGCGGCCGCGACCAGTCGTTGGGGCGAAATAGCTGCTTCGGCGGTCGGTTCATGAGGAAAGTCGGCGGCGCCGCGTGATTGGGCGCATGACGGGCGACCGGATGGTGGAGCGATGCGACGATTGTACCGCGATGTCGTTTGGCGGCCGCGGGTATCGTTTGTCGGCTGCGGCCCGTCTTCCGACCCCGAACACCGACGCCAGGCGCGGGATCACCGGCGTGAGCCCGTCGCCCGCGCCGCCTTTCGATGCGCCGCGCTGTCGAGCGCCCGAGAATCGCGCTCCGCCGCCCGTTCGCCGGTGAACTTCGGCTGCTTGCCCGGCCCGGCCGCGCCCCACGGCGGCTGCCGCCGCCGACACCGGCGCGCCTTGGTGCGCGTGCTAAAATTCAACGTTTGAATTCACTTCTACGCTAAGCCGCCGAGGCTCGGCGCGCCGGGGAGGGCGTTCACCGCTCCGGGGCCGTTGCACCGACGCACACCCGATCCGATGACAACCGGTTTTCTTCAGAAAATTTTTGGCAGCCGCAATCAGCGGCTCGTCAAGCAATACCAAAAGGCCGTCGCGACGATCAACGCGCTCGAAACGCAGATCGAAAAGCTGACGGACGACCAGTTGCGCGGCAAGACAGGGGAGTTCCGTCAGCGCATCGCGGCGGGCGAGTCGCTCGACAAGCTCCTGCCCGAAGCGTTCGCCGTGTGCCGCGAGGCGAGCCGCCGCGTGCTGAAGATGCGCCACTTCGACGTGCAGATGATCGGCGGGATGGTGCTGCATTACGGCAAGATCGCCGAAATGCGCACGGGCGAGGGCAAGACGCTCGTCGCGACGCTCGCCGCGTATCTGAACGCGCTCGCCGGCCGCGGCGTGCACGTCGTGACGGTCAACGATTACCTCGCGCAGCGCGACGCCGAGTGGATGGGCCGCCTCTACAACTTCCTCGGGCTTTCCGTCGGCGTCAACCTGTCGGGGATGGAGCACGACCAGAAGCAGGCAGCGTACGCGGCCGACATCACGTACGGCACGAACAACGAATTCGGTTTCGACTACCTGCGCGACAACATGGTCTACGAGACCGATTCGCGCGTGCAGCGGCCGCTCAACTTCGCGGTCGTCGACGAAGTCGACTCGATCCTGATCGACGAGGCGCGCACGCCGCTCATCATCTCGGGCCAGGCGGAGGACCACACCGAGCTGTACGTGCGGATGAACGCGCTGCCGCCGCTCCTCGAGCGCCAGATCGGCGAGGAGAAGGCGGACGGCACGGGCGTCGAGAAGCCGGGCGACTACACGCTCGACGAGAAGGGCCGCCAGGTGTTCCTGACCGAGTCGGGCCACGAGAAGGCCGAGCGGTTGCTCTCCGAATGGGGCTTGATCGGCGACGGCGAGAGCCTCTACGCGCCGCAGAACATCACGCTGATGCACCACGTGTACGCGGCGTTGCGCGCTCACACGCTGTTCCATCGCGATCAGCACTACGTCGTGCAGAACGGCGAAGTGATCATCGTCGACGAATTCACGGGCCGCCTGATGCCGGGCCGCCGCTGGTCCGACGGCCTGCACCAGGCGGTCGAGGCGAAGGAGCACGTGAAGATCCAGAGCGAGAACCAGACGCTCGCGTCGATCACGTTCCAGAACTACTTCCGGATGTACGCGAAGCTCGCGGGCATGACGGGCACGGCGGATACCGAGGCATACGAATTCAACGAGATCTACGGCCTCGAGACGGTCGTGATCCCGACCAACCGGCCGCCGAAGCGGATCGACAAGCAGGATCAGATCTACAAGACCGCGAAGGAGCGCTACGACGCGGTGATCCGCGACATCCGCGAGTGCCATGAGCGCGGCCAGCCCGTGCTCGTCGGCACGACGTCGATCGAGAACTCGGAGCTGCTGTCGCATCTGCTCAAGCAGGCGGGCCTGCCGCACGAGGTGCTGAACGCGAAGCAGCACGCGCGCGAAGCGGCGATCGTCGCCGAGGCCGGCCGGCCGAAGCGCGTCACGATCGCGACGAACATGGCGGGCCGCGGCACCGACATCGTGCTCGGCGGCAACGTCGAGAAGCAGGCGGCGTTCATCGAGGCCGACGAGTCGATTCCGGCCGACGAGCAGGCGCGCCGCATCCAGACGCTGCACGACGAATGGGAAACGCTGCACGAGCAGGTGAAGGCCGCGGGCGGCCTGCACATCATCGGCACCGAGCGTCACGAGTCGCGCCGGATCGACAATCAGTTGCGCGGCCGCGCGGGCCGTCAGGGCGATCCGGGCTCGTCGCGCTTCTACCTGTCGCTCGAGGACCCGCTGCTGCGCATCTTCGCGGGCGACCGCGTGCGCGCGATCATGGATCGCCTGAAGATGCCGGAAGGCGAGGCGATCGAAGCGGGCATCGTCACGCGTTCGATCGAATCGGCGCAGCGCAAGGTCGAGGCGCGCAACTTCGACATCCGCAAGCAACTGCTCGAATACGACGACGTGTCGAACGATCAGCGCAAGGTGATCTACCAGCAGCGCAACGAACTGCTCGAAGCGCACGACATCGCTGAAACGATCGGCGCGATGCGTCACGGCGTGATCTCGGAAGTGGTCCGCCAGTTCGTGCCGGCGGGCAGCATCGAGGAGCAGTGGGATTTGCCCGAGCTCGAAGAGACGCTGCGCAACGACTGGCAGCTCGACCTCGCGATCCAGGAAATGGTGAACGAGTCGTCGTCGATCAACGCGGACGAGATTCTCGACGCCGTCACGACGGCCGCCGACGAGCACTACGAGGCGAAGGTCGCGCTGGTCGGCCGCGAATCGTTCAGCGCGTTCGAGCGCTCGATCATGCTGCAGACGCTCGACCGCCTGTGGCGCGAGCACCTCGCGGCGCTCGATCATCTGCGTCAGGGCATCCACCTGCGCGGCTATGCGCAGAAGAACCCGAAGCAGGAATACAAGCGCGAGGCGTTCGAACTGTTCGCGGCGATGCTCGACGCGGTGAAGCAGGAAGTCACGCGGATCGTGATGAACGTGCAGATCCAGTCGCCCGAGCAGCTCGAGGAGGCGGCCGAGCAGATCGAGGAGCAGGGCGGCCAGCTCGGCAACGTCGAGTTCCAGCACGCCGATTTCGCGGCCGCCGCCGCGGCGACGGCGGGTGGCGCGGTGGTCGCGGACGCGACGGCCGAGATGGTCGGCCACGCGATGAGCCACAGCGGCCCAGGGGGCGAAGTGCCGCGGGTCGGCCGCAACGATCCGTGCCCGTGCGGCAGCGGCAAGAAGTACAAGCACTGTCACGGCAAGCTGAGCTGACGTGATCGAAGGCGGCGCGCGATGAGCGCGCCGCGTCGTCTGTGCGCAAGATTTTTTGAGGTGTGATGCGCGGCGGCGCGCGAGCGGCCGCCGGTTCTTCAATCCAATCGATGCCGGCTCGAACGCCGGCATTTTCCTTCGGGCAGGTGCTTCAGATGGCTGTCAATTTTCCCTCGATCGATCCCGCGCAATTGCATCCCGTCGCCGGCGTGACGCTCGGCTGGGCGGAGGCGAACATTCGCAAGCCGAACCGAAAGGACGTGCTCGTCGTCTCCGTCGACGAAGGCGCGACCGTGTCGGGCGTGTTCACCGAGAACCGCTTCTGCGCGGCGCCCGTGACGGTCTGCCGCGAGCATCTGGCGAAGGTGCGCGCGGGCGGCGCCGGCATTCGCGCGCTCGTCGTCAACACGGGCAACGCGAACGCGGGCACGGGCGAGCCGGGCCTCGCGCATGCGCGCGAGACGTGCGCGGAGCTCGCGCGCCTCGCGGGCATCGCCCCCGAGCAGGTGCTGCCGTTCTCGACGGGCGTGATCCTCGAGCCGCTGCCGATCGACCGCCTGAAGGCCGGCCTGCCCGCCGCGCTCGCGAACCGCGCGGCCGCGAACTGGCACGACGCCGCGCAGGCGATCATGACGACCGACACGCTGGCGAAGGCGGCGTCGCGCCAGGTGACGATCGACGGCCACACGATCACGCTGACTGGCATCAGCAAGGGCGCCGGGATGATCAAGCCGAACATGGCGACGATGCTCGGCTTCCTCGCGTTCGACGCGAAGGTCGCGCAGCCCGTGCTCGACGCGCTCGTGAAGGAAGTGGCCGACCGTTCGTTCAACTGCATCACGATCGACGGCGATACGTCGACGAACGACTCGTTCATCCTGATCGCGTCCGGCCGCGCGAGCCTGCCCGAGATCGCGTCGGCCGATTCGCCCGCGTATGCGGCGTTGCGCGACGCGGTGACGGCCGTCGCGCAGACGCTTGCGCAACTGATCGTGCGCGACGGCGAAGGCGCGACGAAATTCATCACGGTGACGGTCGAAGGCGGCGCGAGCACTGCGGAGTGCCGCCAGATCGCGTATGCGATCGGCCATTCGCCGCTCGTGAAGACGGCGTTCTACGCGTCGGACCCGAATCTCGGCCGGATTCTCGCGGCGATCGGCTACGCGGGCGTCGCGGACCTCGACGTCGGCAAGATCGACCTGTATCTCGACGACGTGCTCGTCGCGAAGGCGGGCGGCCGCAATCCCGCGTATCTCGAGGAGGACGGCCAGCGCGTGATGAAGCAAAGCGAGATCGCGGTTCGCGTGCTGCTCGGCCGCGGCGATGCGCAAGCGACGATCTGGACTTGCGATTTGTCGCACGATTACGTCAGCATCAACGCCGACTATCGTTCGTAAGCGGCCGGGGCGCGACATCATGGATCCACTCGAGCAGTTCCTCACCCGCGCCGAAGCGTTGCTTGGGCGCCTCGAAGCGATTCTCCCGCCGGCTGCGGCGGCGGTCGACTGGGCTGCCGCGTCCGCGTTCCGCTGGCGCAAGCGCCAGGGGCGCGGCTATCTGCAGCCCGTCGCCGCGCGTTCGACGATCCAGCTCGACGATTTGCAGAACATCGATCGCCAGAAAGTGCTGATCGAGCAGAACACGCGCCAGTTCGTGAACGGCAAGCCTGCGAACAACGTGCTGCTGACGGGCGCGCGCGGCACCGGCAAGTCGTCGCTGATCAAGGCGTGCCTGAACGCGTACGCGGCCGACGGCCTGCGGCTCATCGAAGTCGACAAGGACGATCTGCACGACCTGGGCGACATCGTCGAGCTGATCTCGGCGCGCCCCGAGCGTTTCATCGTGTTCTGCGACGATCTGTCGTTCGAAGAAGGCGAATCGGGTTACAAGGCGCTGAAGGTCGCGCTCGACGGGTCGGTCGCCGCGCAGTCCGACAACGTGCTGATCTACGCGACGTCGAACCGCCGCCATCTGCTGCCCGAGTACATGAGCGACAACGAGACGTACAAGCATCTGCCGGACGGCGAGATCCACCCGGGCGAGGTCGTCGAGGAGAAAATCTCGCTGTCGGAGCGCTTCGGCCTCTGGGTCAGCTTCTATCCGTTCAAGCAGGACGACTATCTGGCGATCGTCGGCCACTGGCTCAGGCATTTCGGCTGCGACGACGCCGAAGTCGAAGCGGCGCGCGGCGACGCGCTCGTCTGGGCGCTCGAGCGCGGCTCGCGCTCCGGCCGGGTCGCATGGCAGTTCGCGCGCGATCGCGCGGGCCGCAAGGAGAACGTATGAGTATCGAAGTCACGAACGCGACGGCGCCCGCCGGCGCGGGCCGCAAGGTGACCGAGGTGGCGGTCGGCGTGCTGGTGCAGCCGGACGGCCGCTACCTGCTCGCGCAGCGGCTGCCCGGCAAGCCTTACGAGGGATACTGGGAATTCCCGGGCGGTAAGCTCGAGGCTGGCGAGAGCGTCGAGGAGGCGCTTGCCCGGGAACTGCACGAGGAACTGGGCATCTTCGTGACCGAATGCCATCGCTGGCATACGCTCGAGCACGATTATCCGCACGCGTATGTTCGTCTGTACTTCTGCAAGGTGACGGGCTGGACGGGCGAGCCGCACAGCCGCGAAGGGCAGGCGTTCGTCTGGCGGCATTTGCCCGTCGACGTCGCGCCGCTGCTGCCCGCCGCGCTGCCGGTGCTCGATTTGCTCGCGCGCGAGCAAGGCGCCGCGCCGCAATAAACGTGCGCGGAGCCTTCGCTCCCCGGCCGCATTCGGCCGGGGCGCCCACCGCGACGGGCGGGGTCAGCCGCGGTCGCCGCCTTCCCGATTGCCGGCGTCGTCGTCGGACGGCGCTTCGTCGTCGGTTCCGCCGATCCGGTATTTCTCGGCCGCCCAAGCACCGAGATCGAGCTGTTTGCAGCGGGCGGAGCAGAATGGGCGAAAACGGTTTTCGGGCGTCCAGCGCACTTCCTTGCCGCAGGACGGGCATTTCACGACAGTAGCCATACGGATCATCGATGCGGCGCAAGGCCGCCGTTACAGATTGCAGAGCGTGAGCTGGAACGGCACGTCGATGTCGACCGCGCGCGGCCGCACGTCGCCGTCCTGCGCGGTGAAGCGCACCCACAGCATATATTTGTTCGCACTCGCTTCGGGAATCACGCGCAGCTCGTGCGGCACGCGCACCTGCATCAACTGGTACGTGCGCCCGGACAGCATCTGCTGATAGCTGCCCTGCATCGCCATCACCTTCGATGCTTGCCCGGATTCGCGCGCGAGGCGCAGCACGATCATCGCCGCGTCGCGCAGCGGCAGGAGCGGCATCGCCCACTTCGCGATGTCCTGGCGGCGCTGCCCGGCAGGCCACTGCTGCCACGCGTAGTACGACGGGAGATCGAATTTGCAGGTGCCGCCGGGAATGACCGCGCGGCTACGGATGCTCGCGAGCCACTCGTTGTCGATCAGATGCTGGCCGGTCTTGCCCTGCATTTGCGCGAGGTTCGCGAGCGTCTGCTCGATTTCGCCGAGCACTGCTTCGAGCGCGTTCTGCTCGATGCCGGGATTGCCGCGAAACGGCGCGAGCGTCTGGCGCTGGCGTTCGAGTTCCTTCATCAGATCCGATTTCAGATCTGCGCGGCCCGCGACTTCGGCGATTTCGAACAGCGTCGTCAGCGCGACATGATGCTCTCTCGCGTCCTCTTGAGCCACGAAGAACGTAAAGCGTTCGAACAAATCTTCGAGACGCAACAGCGTGCGGATTCGCTCGTTGAACGGATACTCGTAAAGAATCAAGCGCGCTCGCCTCTCGCGTTGGGGGTGACCAAAATTGCAGGGACATTCTAATGCCCACCGTCTACCCTAGCAATCGCGCCATTTTTCAGGGGGCGCGACACGCTGCGCGGTTTCGTGCGCCGGACGCAACATGCGTGCCGCAAGCGCGTCAATTTTGCGCGGCGGCCGCATATTCGAGATAGCGTTGGTGCAGTGCGGCGACTTCGGCCGCGAGCTTGCCGACGGACGCATGGTCGTTGACGATCACGTCGTCCGCGGCGGCGAGACGCGCGTCGCGCGACGCCTGTCGCGCGACGATCGCTTCCACCTGCTCGCGGGCGAAGCCGTTGCGGGACATCACGCGCGCGATTTGCGTCTCGACGTCGCAATCGACGACGAGCACTCGGTCGACTCGCGTCTTCCACGTTCCCGACTCGACCAGCAACGGCACGACAAAGACGACGTACGCGCCTTGCGCCGCGCCCGCCTCGCGCTCGGTTTCTTCGCGGATCAGCGGATGCGTGATCGCTTCGAGCCGCTTGCGCGCGGATTCGTCGCTGAAGATCAGCGCGCGCATCTTCTCGCGATCGAGCGAACCGTCGGCCGCGACGAATTCCGCGCCGAATTCGCGCGTGATGAACGGCATCGCGAGGCCCTGCGGCGCGGTGATGCGGTGCGCGATCAGATCGGCATCGACGATCGTCACGCCGAGCTCGCCGAACAGATTGGCAACGGTCGTCTTGCCGCTGCCGATTCCACCCGTCAATCCCACCGAAAACATGGTTCAGCCTCCGAGCAGCAGGTAGAACGGCGTGCCGAAAAAGAGGGTCGCGGCGCCTCCCGCCGCAAGGAACGGGCCGAACGGCAGCGGCTCCTCGAAGCGCATGCGGCCACGCCAGGTTGCGACGAGACCGACTGCGGCGCCGGCGACCGCGGCGATCAGCACGACTTGCGGCAAGGCTTCCCAGCCGAGCCATGCGCCGAGCGCGGCGAGGAGCTTCAGGTCGCCATAGCCGATACCTTCGATGCCGCGCAGCAATTTGAAGAGCCACAGAATGCACCAGAGAAACAGATAGCCAGCGATTGCGCCGACCACCGCGGCGCGAAGGCTCGCAAACGTGTCCCACAGATTGACGCACAGTCCCGCCCACAGGAGCGGCAGCGTCAGCGAATCGGGGAGGAAGCCGGTTTGCATGTCGATCGCGCTCATCGCAAGGAGTGCCGCGCACAGGCCGAACGCGGCGAGCGCGGCGCCGCTCGGCCCGAAGAGCGCGAGCGCGCCGGCGGCGAGCGCGCCGCTCGCGAGCTCGATGAGCGGATAGCGCGCGCCGATCGGCGCATGGCAGCGCCGGCAGCGGCCGCGCAACGCGATATAGCTGAGGACCGGCACGTTCTCCCACGCGCTCAGCACATGGCCGCAATGCGGGCACGCGCTGCGCGGCACGCAGAGGTCGTAGCGCGCCGGCAAGCCGTCGTCGACGGACGGCTCGCCCGTCGCTTCGGCGATTTCGGCGAGCCACGCGCGCTTCATCATGATCGGCAGCCGATGGACGACGACGTTGATGAAGCTGCCGACGACGAGACCGAGCACGATTGCGAACGCAAGCTGCATGCCCGTGGGGAGCGCCGCGAACGCGGCGAGCGGCCCGGCTGCTGCCGCGTGTTCGGGAGGGCCGGTAAAGAACGGATTGGGCGTCATCGAGGCGGTTGGCATCGCGAATGGAGTCGGATTCGGCTGCGATGCTACACCACGTTGCCGAGCTGGACGATCGGCAAGTACATCGCGACGACGAGTGCGCCGATCAGCGCGCCCAGCACGACGATCACGACGGGTTCGCACAGGTTCGCAAGCACGCCGATTTGTTCGTCGATGCGGCGGTCGCAGAGCGTCGCGACGTCGATGAGCATCGTGTCCAGCGTGCCCGATTCCTCGGCGACGGCGATTGGCTGGACGAGGTCGTCGGGAAAGCAGCCTTCGGCGCGCATCGCGCGGGCGAGCCGTTCGCCGTGCTGCAGACGTGCGGCGATGCCGGCCGTCGCGAGATCGAAACGTGGGTTGCCGGTCGCGTTCGACAGTGCGGCGAACGCGTCGGTGAGCGGCGTGCCGGCGGCGAGCAGCGTGCCGAGCGCGCGGCTCCATCGGGCGGCGGCGAGCGTCTGCGCAAGCGGTCCGACGAGCGGCGCGCGCAGCAGCGCCTGCGCAAGCGCAACGCGTGCAGTTGCGGAACGGCGCGCCGCGTGGCGAACGGCAACGCCGGCGAGCAGCGTGGCCGCGGCGGCAGGCGCGCTCCAGCGCGTCACGCTGGCCGACAGCGCCAGAATGAAACGGGTCGGCGCAGGCAGCGTGGCGCCGAAACCCGCGAAGATCTGTTCGAACGTCGGCACGACCCAGATCAGCAACGCCGCGGTGATCGCGAGCGCGAACAGCAGCACGGCGACCGGGTAAGCGAGCGCCCCTCTGACGCGTGCATATTGCGCGGCTGCGCGCTCGCGATCGTCTGCGAGCCGTGCGAGCACGGCAGCGAGCGCTCCCGCGGTCTCGCCGACCGCGACCAGTTGGCAGAAAAACGAGTCGAACTGGCGCGGATAGCGGCGCAGTGCGGCGGAGAACTGCTGTCCTGCGACGATCTCGCGCGCGAGGCCCGCCGCAATGCGAGGCATTTCGCTTCGCCGCGTCGCTTGCGCGAGCAACTCGAGCGACGGCGCGAGCGCGAGCCCCGCGTGCAAGAGCCCCGCGAGCTGCCGTGCGAAACGCGTGACCTCGCTCGCCCGCGCGGTGGGCTGCGGCGCTGTGCCGCGCGCTTCGAGGTGCAGCACAGTGATGCCCGTGCGCTTGAGCGCCGCGCGCGCGGCGGACGGATTGACGGCGACCAGCATGCCGCGGCGTCGCGCGCCGTCGATCGTCACGCCCACCCAACGGTATCGGGCTTCGGTCGGCATGGCCGGGCTACGCGTGTTCATGTCGCCTCCGTTGCGCCGAGCGCTTCGCTCCAGCTCGTCGTGCCGTCGCGAACGCGGGCGAGCGCCGCATCGCGCAGGCTCGTCATGCCTTCGGCGCGCGCTTGTTGCGCGAGTTCGGCGCTGCTCGCGCGCGCGACGATCAGATTGCGCAACTCGACGGACAGCGGCATCACCTGATGGATGCCGATGCGCCCCCGATAACCGATTCCATGGCACGCGGCGCATCCCTTCGCGGCATACGGGCGCCAGCCGGCGTCGATCGGCGCGGCGTCGAATCCCGCGGCGCGCAGTACAGCGGGCGATGCGTCCGACGGCGCGCGGCAAGCGGGACACAGGCGCCGCACGAGACGCTGCGCCGTCACGAGCCGCAGTGCGGCGGCGAGGTTGTACGGCGCGACGCCGATGTCGAGCAGGCGAGCCACCGCAGCGGGCGCGTCGTTCGTGTGCAGCGTCGACAGCACGAGGTGCCCCGTCTGCGCGGCCTTCAGCGCGACGTCGGCGGTCTGCGCATCGCGTATCTCGCCGACCATGATGACGTCGGGGTCCTGGCGCAGGAACGCGCGCAGCGCGACCGCGAAGGTCAGGCCCGCCTTCTCGCGCACGCCGACCTGATTGATCCCGTCGAGCTCGATCTCGGCCGGATCCTCGACCGTGCAGACGTTGCGCGACACGTCGTTCAGCATCTGCAGGAAGCAATACAGCGACAGCGTTTTGCCGCTGCCCGTCGGTCCCGTGACAAGGACGAGGCCGTGCGGCGCGCCGATCGCCGCTTCGACGCCGCGCGCCTGAGCCGCGTCGAAGCCGAGCGCGGCGAGCGACAGATCGGCGGGCAGCGTCTCCAGACGCCGCAGCACGAGCTTCTCGCCATGCAGCGTCGGCAGCGAGCTGACGCGGTAATCGCCCGCGCGCCCCGGCGCGAGCGCGAGCCGCAGCCGGCCGTCCTGCGGCACGCGGCGTTCGGCGATGTCCATCCGCGCGAGCACCTTGATTCGCGTCACGCATGCGTCGCGCAAATGAGCCGGCGGCCGCGCGAATTCGTGCAGCACGCCGTCGATCCGCAGGCGCACGCGCCAGCCGGATTCGCGGGGCTCGACATGGATGTCGGACGCGTCGCGCTCGTGCGCTGCGCGCAGCATGTCGGCGACGATGCCGACCGCGGGCGCGTCGTCGGCGAGCTCGGGATTGCGTGGCCGGGGTGGCGCGATCGCCGCGGCGCCGGGGGCCGCCTGCCGCATGGAAGGAAAAGAAGGGTTGGAGGGCGTTGCGGACATCGGAACCGGCCTCGCGGCCGCCTGCTCGACACGATGAAACGATCATCGCGCGTCGAGCGGGCGGCCGACAGTCGGCCGATCGGCCAACCGCGCCGCGCGTCACGCGCCGGGCGCACGCCCTCCGCGCGGCGTGCGCGGCTTGAACAGCTTGACCGTGCGCACGCCCTGATCTTCGGTGCGCATCACTTCGATCATCACGTCGCCGATTTTCAGGCAGACATCGTCCTCGGGAATTTCCTCGAGCTCTTCGAGGATCAGGCCGTTGAGCGTCTTGGGCCCATTGGTCGGCAGGCCGAGGTGCAGCCAGCGGTTCAATTCGCGCAGCGGCATGCTGGCCGCGACGATGCATTCGCCGTTCGCGTCCCAGCCGCTTTTCGAGTTTTCGCTGCGCGGCATGGTCGTCGTGAATTCGCCGATCAGCTCCTCGATGATGTCTTCCGGCGTGACGAGCCCCTGCAGCTCGCCGTATTCGTTGACGACGAGCGCCGTGCGGTGTCGGCTTTCCTGGAAGTATTGCAACTGCTGGAACACCGGCGTGCCGGACGGCACGTAGTACGGCTCCGCGAGCAGCGCGCGCAGCGTCTCGCGATCGAAATCCTGGTTGTGGAGCGCGGCGAGCGTCTTGCGCACGTGCAGCACGCCGAGCACGCGGTCGATGTCGCCCTCGTAGACGACGAGCCGATTGTGGTAGCAGGTCTCGAGCTGGTGCAGCACGTCGTCGAGCGGTGCAAGGATGTTGAGCGCCTCGATCTGGCGGCGCGGAATCATCACGTCGTCGACGGTGATGTTCTCGAGATCGAACAGGTTGAGCAGGATGCTGCGGTGCTTGGTCGGCATGAAGCTGCCCGATTCGAGCACGAGCGAGCGCAGCTCCTCGGTCGACAGCCGCTGGTCGCGGCCGGCCTTCGTGTTGATCCGCAACGCGGCGAGGATCGATCCCGCGAGCGTGTTGACGAACCACACGACGGGCATCATCACGCGCATCAGCGGCGCGATCACGACGCTCGCTGGCAACGCGATCCGCTCCGGGAACGTCGCGCCGACGATCTTCGGTGTGATCTCCGCGAACACGATGATGAGGAAGGCGACGATGCCGGTCGCGATCGACAGCACGAAGTTGTCGTGGCCGAACGTGCGCAGCGCGATCGACGTCGTCAGCACCGGGATGATCGTGTTGAACAGGTTGTTGCCGATCAGGATCACGCTCAGCAATTGATCGGTCCGCGCGAGGAGGCGCTGGGTCGTTTTTGCGCCGAGCGCGCCGCGGCCCGCGAGATGTTTGAGCCGATGGCGGTTGAGCGCCATCATCGCGGTTTCAGAAATGGAGAAGAAGCTGGAGCAGAGGAGAAGCAGAAAGACGGCGCTGATTTGCGCCCATAAGGGAATTTGGTCCACGCGTCGCAGAGTCGGTGAATGACAGGAATGAAAAAGACTATAGCAGAGGGGCGCGGCCGGTTCGTGTACGGCGCCGCATTGCCCGTGCGGCGGGGCGGCACCGTTGCCGCGCAAAAAAAAACCGCGCATTGCGTGCGCGGTTTTTTACAAATCTGGTCGGGGTGAGAGGATTCGAACCTAGTTCACCCAATCAAATCAATAGGTTACAATTGAGCGCGTAGCCGCTGGAACATGAGAGTGTAGCAGATTCCCACTCAATTTGACCATACCCCAAAATTTGGCTACTGTTGAGGCCGTCACGGAGACACCGTGGCCGGGTTTGGCGACCCGATTATTAGGAGGCGGACGAGCCGCCGCATGTGCGGCTTTTTCGTCTGCATGCCTTTGCGCGCCTATGCGATCAATGGGTGGGCCTTGGCAGGGAGACCTTCGGGTCTGCCGGTTGCCTCCTATGCCGGTTCGCCAACCCTGCCTTGTGCCCGCCCGCCCATTTGGCGATGGGAGAGCGGGGCTTACGTTTTCATAGGAGGCCCGACATGCATCAACCCCCCGCTTGTTCAGAACTCTCGGAACCTACCCTAGTCGATATCGCGCTCGTCGGTGTCGATAACCTGTCCGCTTTATCGAAGTTGCTCTCAGCCAAGGATGGCGTAGCGTTATTTTCCGGTTCGGATTTGGACGAGCAAAAAGCGATCTGCGACCTTTACGGCGTTACGCTCACCGCAGTTCGCAGCGCGCTTCATGAACTCAGAGCGAAGAATTGCCCGGAGGTGCTGCATGGCTGAAAAATTTAGACGCACATGGCAACCAGCGCCGCAGTCTCGCATTATTCGTATCTTGGGTCAGGTGGCGGCTTTGACTGATTTTATGCATGGCGACGGGAGCGAAGCATTTGCAATGTTGAGCGACAAGACGAAAGACGAATTGCGCGCATTGTTTAACGTGCTCAATACGGATTTACGGCATGCCATAAGTCCGTGATAGCGCTGCACCGCCGTGGAATTGATTGGCTATCGGTGGCGGGATAACTGATTTACCCATATTTGGGCTACGCGCGTACACGCGTGCGCGCGCACAACGGCCTCGGTTTTCGCGCGCAATCGGCAAGAATTATTGCAGTTTGCGTTTTGAACCGACGAACCGGTCGGTGTCGGGGATCGAAGGTCGCGCAATTCAAACACCCCCACTGGGGCTGGGCGTGGCGCGTGTACCTTTGTCGCGCGCGTATAGCGCTGTGGTAGGGGCTGGGTGTCGGGTTAGGGGGCGTGTACCCGTGAATCACGAGCGGTACAGGCGTGCTTAAATTGGTTGTGCGCGCAACGAGGTTAATGAATGGATGAACGCAAGGTAGTTGCCGGTAGTAACAGTGGTGGCCACGCCAAGCACCGCGATCTGACGGGCCGGGGCGAGTAAGGCGATGCGATCGGCAGGCAAAAGGCTACGGGCTGAAGAGTGGCTGCAATGGCATCGAGAGGACGGGGCGGCGCGGCGATGCCGACCGAGCCACCAGCAACGGTTGTAATGGGCGCTGTGAATCGGCTGGCAAAGAGCGCGGTACAGCAGTGGTTACGGAACCCGCACGATGGGCTATGGGGCTGCATGATCGCGATAGACAGCCTACAGCAGCAATGGTCCGTACAGAAGCGCATGGCGGATAAGGTGTCGTGGCGGAAACACTTTGCCGGGAAGACGCCGCCCGAGAAAGCCGAATGGCCGAAGGGTGCGAACGCACGGAATCACACATATTGGAAATGGATGGAATGGCGGGCGAATGAGCATAAACGGTTGGCTGAAATGGCCGTACAGGACGCCATGCGCCAGCAAGCCGACCGAACCCAAAGAGCCGCCGAAGCCGCTGACACCCACCCGTGGGCGCGCCGCGAGGATATTCGGGCTGCATGGCGCGTGCAGGAATACCGCTGGAGAGAGGCGGCGGTATGGCGGAGCATCGTGTATGCGTGCTGGCGGGACACGCGGCCTGGCATAGCGGCATGGCCGGTTTGGATGCGGCCACAGACGGGTGGGAAGAAGGGCAAGCCGCGCGCATTGCCAAGGGTCGATGAGCCGCGCGACAGCAATCATTCGCAAGGGCGTAACCAGAGGCTGCGGCAGGTCTTCGCGGGATTGCCGACGCGCCCCGATCAAATGACGGCGATACAGGTTATGACGCTGGCAACAGGGAGTGCACCAGATTGGATGATACCCCGGCAAGTGAACCCGCCGAAGCGCCCCGGACGGCCGCGAAAAGCGACGTAAAAAGTCTGCGGAAAGTTGGGCGAATACGAACCGCCGTAATCTACGGGAAGCGCCGTCCCACGTCGAAAATAATTCGCCGTGAGTCGTATTACGTGCTCATTCGGAATGCCGGGCGGAAACAGTGTTCGAATCGGATCAATAGGGTATACCTGACTGAGCCAAACGTGAGTCATTGAAAATATGGCTCAATAGGATTGACCGTGTGTGAGCCAGTAGCTACCATTGAGCTATCAATTTAATTGAGCTAGCGAGCCATGCGGAAACTCTACTACGGGCGCATTTCCACCACGGACGGACAATCAGCAGTCAGCCAGTACGCCGACGCGAAAGCGCACGGGGTCAAGGAAAAAGACGTGTTCGTTGACGAAGGCGTGAGCGGGTATCACGTCGCGCCGGATCAACGCCAGCAATGGCAACGCGTAGAACACGACTTGCGGCACGGCGGCGTGCTGATTGTCCGCTGGCTCGACCGGATCAGCCGCCGATACGACGAATTGCACCGCACGATGCGCCGCTTGATGGATATGGGCGTTCGCGTCGAATGCACGTTGAACGGCATGGTATTCGATGGCGGCGCGACGGACCCGATTGAGAAAGCCACGCGAGACGCTGTACTGGCATTCATGGCCGCGCAGGGCGAAGCAGACTACAAGAACCGGGTGGAGATGCAGCGGCGAGGCGTAGCGATTGCCAAGGCCGAAGGGAAGTACACCGGACGCCAGCGCGCCGCCGACTACGCCGAGATTAAGGGCTGGCGGGCCGAGAACGGCGCAACCATCGCGGCAACGGCGGAGCGCTTCGGCGTGAGTACGGCTACGGTCAAGCGGGCCTGTGCGGCGTGAGGGCACGCATTTATAGCGGCGTCTCTTGCAGGGTGTCGCACAACACGACAGCCTCGGCACCGGCGGATTGCTCCATCACGAACAGCAGACACTTTCCTGATGCAATGTCAGCGTGAACCGCTTGAATTTTCTCGGCACTAGCTTGCGCCCGGTAGTCGTGCTGGCTGCTCGCCCAATTTACGTAGGTTGCAACCTCATCCAACGTGAATTGGTATTTCGGGGAAACCAGAAGCCGCGCCACAACGTTTTGACGGGTGAAGTCGTTAATGCGCACCGCCCGGACGCCGGATAGCAGCAATTTCGACATTTTTCCGTCTGCACACTCGAAGCTCAACGAAAGGGCGGAAGCGGAACGCGAATATTCGCAACCGATGAATTCAGCGTCGTGGTAATTTTTCATAGCGGCAGTCGGTTGTTAGTTCTCAGGGCAGCGGAGAGAAACTCACGCCGGGACCACGAACCGGGAATCCCCCGCCCACGTCATCCCAATTGTGCGCATGAGGTATCCCCTGCCCGTGGTCGTGATCGAAATCAAAGTCTACGACGGGTAGGCCGTTATTTCCGAATAAACGCATTTGCCCCGAGCCGGGATTCGTATACCACGACCCCGCCGGCCCCGTGTTAGGCGTGCCCGCCAAAATAAAACTCCCGTCGTTTGGCACGTCGGCAGCAAGTTCGAACGGAGCGGCCTCACCAAGAAGCGACGACGCACCTCCGATATCATTACCGGCCAAGCTACTACCAGCACCAGCGACAACGCTTTCCAGATAGCTTATCAGTTCGTCCGCCGTCACATCGCTGGGCGTCGCCCAACTCGGGAGCGGCTTGTCTACTGGCAACGCGGCCACTCCCGGCACGCTGGCGAGCCTGTTAGCCCGTGGAAATGGCGGGGTTGAGGGCGAACCTCCGGCAGAACCACCACGGGCCACGGGTTGATCGATGGACACCGATACCCGCCCGTCCTCTATGGCGGACCTAAGCGCAGCGACTGGATCGCTATGGAACGCACCAATCCCCAGTTTCCGAAGGTATCCCGCTGCACCTGTCGTCAGCCCCGAATACTTCGGCCAGTGCAGCATCAATTCCGAGACGGCGCTACGTTGACCGACCGATGGGCGCATTCCGGTTGAGTTTCCCGCACTGGTCAGCGTAGCGCGCTTCCCAGAACCCATGTCGATAGTCACTGAAGCCATTCGGCGCGCTCCGCAGAAAGCGGACGGCAGTGTGCCTGCCGCCCATCAATTACCGTCTGACGAATTTATCAGAGTGTTTGCGGATCGGCTACCGGAAGGCTTGGTGGCGGCGCGGGGAGGGTTAGGCCGGGGACACGGATACGGCCCATAGCCTCTACGAGCGGGCGGAGCGGGTAAAATTCAGCGCCATATCCACCCGACGCATCGCCATCGTTGTGACCTTGCAATGCGTCCGCGACCTCTTTCGGCACGCCGGAGTCGCGGCACATGTCCTTGAAGCCGTGCCGGAACGAATGGTAGACCATACGCGAATCGGTGATCTTGCAGACCCCGCGCAGATATTTACCGAACCACTTTGACCATTGCGCGGACTCCTCCCCGTGCTTGTTGGCGACGAGTGCTGAGAAAATGCGAGGCTTTCCGCGCTGGGCGTGCACATACTCTACGAACCCGCGCTCAAGTAGTTCCGGGTGGATGGGAATGCGTCGCACGCTGCCCGCGTTTTTGACGGTCTGGCCATCCCCGGCATCCGTGATGCGCAGCACGGCGGAAGATTTCACGCTGCTGTTTGAGGTGTGGTAACTCTCGGTGTAAATGTCGTCGGGGCGCAATTGGGCCAGTTCCTCTAGCCGTGCGCCTGTGAACAAGCCAAGTAGCGGCAACCAATACGCTGCCTCTCCCGCGCCGCCAACCGGGCGCAAATTCCGTGTGTAGACGGGACTGGAAAAGATCGCGGTGAGGGCGGGTACATCGAACGAGATGCGGGTTTTGCCTCTCACAGTGCCTTTGACCTGAACACGGACGCGATGGGCGGCGTTCTCCGAGACCAGTAGATTATCTTTTGCGTAGTTCAGCAGCGTCCCGAGCAGTTCTAGTTGCTTGTTTGTGTTGACAGGTGTTTGACCGGTTTCGAGAAGCTTGTCCTTAAAGGCGATGACATGTGCGCGTGTGATCCCCGCGACCGGGACGCGCCCCACATGTGAGTAGAACCGCTCTACGATCAATTCCGCCTTGCGTACCGTTCGAGACTCGGGCTTGCGCTCCCCGGCCCATTTCTCAACGAGCGCGGCAAGATGACCCGATGACGCGCCGCCGCGTGTTTCTGAGGATGCTATCTGCGGAGGTACGGAGGCTGTCAGCGCGGAAGGTGTACCGGACGCGCGGGCGATCAAGACCCCGTGTGCGAATGTGCGGGCGTGCTTGAGGCGCTGCTTGTGGTAGGCGTCGTCGGCATCTTTGGGCCACAGCACGGCCACTTGCTCGCCGTCGCAGTCGCAGATGACGTAAGAGCCGGGGCGGCGCGGGTCAACTTTTGCGGTGCGGCCAGTCGGTACACTCTCGGACGTAACGGGATCAAGAATGAGTTCCCGCAGTTCGACGGTTTGCGGCACATCTCCGGTCGGCTGTCGAAGTGCGGCAAATTCTTGATCGAGCCGGTAACTTTCCTCCCGGACGCGCTCGCGCGCTTTGGCGGGTTCGGACGTGCCAAGAGCTTTGACTATCTCTTTGCGGCCGCGATAGTGCGAGATTAGATCAAGTGGAATTTTGCGGCGGATGTAATACCGGGTGCCGCGCTTGAGGAGATGATTTGTCATAGCTTACGGAACAGTAGGTGTATGTTACACCGGCTGCTACCGCTCCGTAAGCCATTGATCTTGCTGATTTTTCCAACCAATCAACAAGTTAGATTGGTCGGGGTGAGAGGATTCGAACCTCCGGCCTCTACGTCCCGAACGCGATTTCCCCGCCTGATACGATGCTCCGGATTGCGGTCGATGCATTATAAATCAATGGCTTGCGCTTGGGTTCGCTCCATTTCGCGCACCTGCGCGCAGTGGCGATATGGGGGGAGTTGCCACTGATTTGCCACTGACCTCGTCGGCCGTAGCGAGTATATGGGTGCGGCTGGTCGTCGATTTCGCGAAATAGTTCGGGCCATGCCCGGCAGGCGGTTCTATACGGCCGAACCTCAACCTCGGTGCGTACTGCCATGACCTCTCATCACGAATCTTTCACACCTCTTACGAAGCAGGCGGTTGCCGACGTCTTGGGCATTTCTGTCCGGTCCGTGGAGAACTGGATAAACGACGGCACCTTGCCGGCGCCGGTGAAGCTGGGCAACCGTGTTTACTGGCACCCCGACGTCTTTTTCGGGTGGCTGTCGCGGCGGTTGCTCGAGCCTGTCGCGGAATGGACAGGAGAGAGGGTCGCACCAGCCCATAGGCCTCCGAAGCCAGTCACAAAACTGCCCGAATCAGTTGCGGCGGGCCTGCGAGCTAGTACGGACAAGAAATTGGCGCGTTTGCAGGGCGAGTGTTGACACGCTGCGTGGCGTGTACGGCGACGGCGGGCTGGGTTAAACCTTCCCGTTTTCCCCGCCGATAACTGGTCAGAAAGACTCCCCCGCCGCCCTCCCGAGGGGTGTACAAGAGACATGTATGGATATACAGTGGTGGTGGCGCGCCCGCTCGCATCCTGCGGGGGTTGGTGAAGTGCGTGCCGTAGATGGCATAATGGCGAGCGCCCCGCGCCTGCGCGCGAAGCGATGGGCCATATCCAATGAAAACTAATCTCGACGCTTTGTGGCGCAAATGAAGTCTTTCCGTTTCGTCGACTTGTTCGCGGGGCTCGGCGGCTTTCACCTGGCGCTCCAGCGCCTAGGCGGAACCTGTGTCTACGCTGCTGAATGGCAGGAGCACCTTCGCGACCTGTATGAGGTCAATTTCGGGCTGAGGCCGGAAGGTGACATTACGCTGATATCACCAAAGGACGTCCCAAGTCATGATGTGCTGACTGCGGGTTTTCCGTGCCAGCCGTTTTCAAAAGCAGGTGACCAACTCGGCTTCGAATGCACGAAGCAAGGTAATCTGTTTTTCAATGTCGAGGCCATCTTGAAAGAGAAAATGCCTCGATTTTTTATTCTTGAGAATGTCCCGAATCTGCTTAAGCACGATGGTGGGCGGACATGGGAAAAGATTCAGGAAAAACTCGGCCTCGGCCCGGATGGATTGGGCTATCACATCAGAGCCGAGAAATTGTCGCCACACAACTTTGGCATACCGCAGATTCGAGAACGGGTCTACATCGTGGGCTCGACAGAACCGCTAACCAGCTTTCAGTGGCCGGAAATGATTGACGCTACGACGTCTATCGAGACCATTCTGGACAAAAATCCAGACGACGCGAGACAGCTTTCCGCGCAGGTCAAGGAGTGCCTGGAGGTTTGGAATGACTTCCTGGCCCGTAGTCCACTGACAGTCGAATTGCCATCGTTTCCGCTGTGGTCGATGGAATGGGGAGCAACGTACCCCTTCGAAGAATCAACGCCGTATGCCGCTCTGACCGAAAAGGGAAAGCGCGGTCTGTTCGATATGCGCGGGTCACATGGCGTTCGACTGGGGGACTGGGAGTCCGTGGATGACCGCTGGGCAGCATTGCCCAGCCATGCTCGCACGGAGCAGTATGAGTTTCCTAAGTGGAAGCGCGACTTCATCCGGCAAAATCGAAAGTTTTATGCCGATAACAAGAAGTGGATTGACCCTTGGCTTCCGAAGATTCTCAAATTCCCTTCCAGCCTGCAAAAGCTTGAGTGGAACGTGAAGGGCGGCGAGCGAAACATCTGGGCGTACGTGCTGCAATTCAGAGCGTCGGGCGTGCGCGTGAAGCGCCGGACCACAGCCCCCAGCCTGATTGCAATGACCGATACGCAGGTGCCGATTATTGGCTGGGAGCGGCGATACATGACGCCCCGGGAATGTGCACGACTGCAAAGCCTGGAGGGGCTGGAGCAGTTACCGCCCACTCCTACCAAAGCCTTCCATGCATTGGGGAACGCTGTAAATTCTAGGGTGGTCGAGTTTGTCGCAGCGGCGCTGTTGAACGGCACCCGGCGGTCGAATCTGCCAACCGCGCGTGGTAGCCGGGCTGACCGCCACCCAGCGGAGACACCGGCGTGACAGGAGAGAGCTATGAGCACGTAACTAAGGTCGGCATTCGGCCGAAGGTATCGATGCTCTCGGTACTTTCGAGACTGAACTACAAAGCCTGGTTCGCCGTAGCCGAGTTCGTCGACAACAGCATTCAGAGCTATTTCGCAAACCGTCGGCAGTTGCAGCGCCTGCATGGAGACAGCTTCGTCCTCAAGGTTGTCATCCGGTTGGACGCCGCGAGTCGACTTATTGAAATCACTGACAATGCTGCGGGCATTCAGGGGCGCGATTTCCCGCGAGCGTTCCGCCCGGCCGAGGTGCCCCCGGACCGCAGTGGGCTGTCCGAATTTGGCATGGGCATGAAGACCGCTGCCTGCTGGTTCACGAATACATGGAGCGTCAGAACGAAAGCTCTTGGCGAGCCGGTGGAGCGAACGGTCCGGTTCGACATTCACGACATCCTCGAGGCAAATCTGGATGACCTGAACGTCCAAGAGACGCGGGCGAATCCGTCGTCTCACTACACCGTGGTCCGGCTTGAAAACCTGGGCAAGAAATTTCCCCAGACGAAGACACAAAAGAAACTGCGCGACCACCTCGCCAGCATCTACCGGGTCTATATCCGCACAGGCGAAGTCGAACTCTATTTCGGCGACGACAACTCGCGGTTGATGTATGAAGAGCCGGAGAGTCTCGTCGCACCCCCGCACAATGCCCCTAACTCACTGCCAGTGCAGTGGCGCAAGGAAATCAATTTTGACTTGCCCGGTGGCCGGCGCGTATGGGGCTTTGCAGCGCTGCGGCGTGAGGCATCTACGTCACATGCCGGCTTTGCGCTGTTTCGTCGAAATCGATTGATAGTGGGCAGCGATGACGAGACGTACAGGCCGCACGAAGTCTTCGGCAACACAAATAGCTATCGCTATCAACGGCTTTTCGGAGAACTCCACGTTGAGGGATTCGAGGTCAGCCATACGAAGGACGGGTTCAGTTGGGACGAGTACGAGGAGGAATTCCTTGAAAGTCTTCGAGACCATCTGGAGGCTGAGCCGCTGAATCTCTTGAGGCAAGCTGAGCAGTACCGCGCCCGGCCATCCAAGACGGCGCTGCAGCCTCTGCTCAATGCGGCATCGCGGTCATTGGCTCTCGACATGGAAGAGCGCGGCGGGCCAGCGCTTTCCGGTGACGCGAATTCTGAGGGCCCGTCAGACGAGGGCTTCATACAGGAGCCGGGTCCAACGGATGACGCGGCGGCACCTCTTGTCGCGACAGAGAAGGCATTCTCGGTCCTAGTCGACGGTGCGGTGTGGAATGTCGCCGTGCGAACATTGGTCGACCCGGCCATCACGGATTGGCTCAAGGTGGGCAAAACCGAGCGTTCGCAATTGGGCCAGTTGTCGGTCAATGACGTTGCAATTGATGTGTCGATGGCGCACCCGTTTGTGCAGCAATTCATCGGCCCCAGAAACGAAAATGCTGAGCTTTTTCTTCGATTTGCGGTTGGGGTCGCCTTGGCAGCAGTAAAGGCGAGTCGTGGAGGCTACCCGTCCGCCCCTATGTTGAGCTGGATGAACCGGCTCCTGCGTGAATCGCTCACTGGAGACAGCGAATGAGCGTCGTGGTCAAAGAGTTGAAGGATGTGCGGCCGCCACTGCTGTGGGAGCCGGCGGTCGGCGCAGAGACTGACGACTTCGTTAAGCGGAAGCAGGCAAACGACCAGATTCCGCCGGAGGCACTGCAGCGGGTTGTATTCGAAGCCCAGCAAATCTTGGGCCGGTGCGTGAACCCGGGCGAACCACCGGAGGGTGCGACTGGGCTGGCCGTCGGCTATGTCCAGAGTGGCAAGACCTTGTCGTTCACGACGTTGGCAGCACTTGCCCGCGACAACGGCTATGGAATGGTAGTGCTCATTGCTGGCGTGCTCGACAATCTGCTTAAGCAGACGCTCACGCGCCTGACGACCGACCTCAATCTTGCCGGAGGGCTTGCCCGGCCGTGGGTACTGATTGATAGGCCAACGCCAGACAAAGCATCCGAGACTCAGTTGCGGCAGCATCTTGCGAAGTGGAGCGACCCGAGCCTTTCACCCCTGAAGAAACGCACGGTGATGGTCGTCGTGCTGAAGAACCACAAGCGCATGGGGAACCTTCGGGCGTGCCTGAAGGGCCTCGACCTAAGCGCGGTACCGACTCTGGTCATCGACGACGAGGCAGACCAGGCGAGCCTGAATAACTTCGCTTACGCGAACAGACGCACTGGAAGCAATAAGAAGAGTTCGAACTATAGCGAAGTTACGGCACTGAAGGCGCTTCTGCCGCACCATACCTACGTTCAGTACACGGCGACGCCGCAGGCGCCGCTGCTTGTCGGGCTTTCGGATGCATTATCGCCGACCTTCGCGGAGCTACTAAGCCCTGGCGACGGATACGTCGGCGGCAAAGTGCTCTTCGCTCCGCTCGCGAAATATTCGCGGGCCATCCCCGACGCCGAAGCAGATGCTTCGCTTGCCACGTCGCCTGACGGACCGCCAAAGACACTTGTTGATGCGCTTCGGATTTTTCTCTTGGGTGCGTGCGCGGTTGAAGCCTCGGGGAAAGTCGCTCATCGCACGATGATGATTCACCCATCGCAGCAAACCGCGTTTCACAACGACTACCAGGTCTGGATTGCTGACCTCATGGATGCCTGGCGCCCCATGGCGAGCGACGAGGCCCTGAAGGATGAGTTCTTTGAGGATTTCCGCAAGGCGCACGCCGACCTTGCAGAGACCGTCGGCGACACGCTTCCGTCGTTGGAGGAACTGGCGTTGCATATGCCGTACGTCCTGAAGACGGTGAACTATCGAGAAGTCAATTCTACCGGCCCGGGCTCCGAGCCCGTGGACTGGTCCGGATGCGAGTATTGGATTCTGGTCGGGGGAGCAAAGCTCGACCGGGGCTTCACCGTCGAGGGGCTCACCGTTACCTACATGCCCCGTCCGATAGGAACCGGCAATGCGGACAATCTCCAGCAGCGTGCGCGGTTCTACGGCTATAAGCAGAAGTACATCGGCTACTGCCGCGTGTACTTGAGACGAGATGTTAAGGACGCTTTCCGCAACTACGTCGAGCACGAAGAAGCGATACACGAGAGCCTCCGAAAGACTCGAGGTGAGCCGCTGAGCAAGTGGAACCGCCAGTTCACGCTCGACGGGGCTATGAATCCCACCCGGCGCAATGTCATTGGCATTCCCCTGGACGAGGTTGTCGCGTCGAACTGGGTCCATCCGAAAGCGGCGCATGTTGACCCACACTGCGTTGAAGACAATCGCCAAGTCTTCAAGGACTTCATCGCGCAGTTGGGAGGGCTCGACAACGGAGTGGCCGCCAACGATGTGGACCCCGACCGCTACATCGACAAGCGCGCAGGCAAGAAGAACATTCTGTTCGAGAATGTGTCTCTTGAGTCGGTCATCGATGACCTACTTGAGCGATTGCGAATGGGCGACGGCGATGACGCCGTGCTGAGGGTAGGCTGCGTTCTCGCATTACGCCAACTCATCAAGGATGGGCAGACGCACGCAGATGTCTTCATCATTGGCGAACTGGTTGCGCAAAATCGTAGTAAGAAGGCTGGGGCGATTAACCAGGTTTTCCAGGGTAAGAATCCCGACACTACTGACCGCTCTCAGTTGTTGTACGGAGGTGACCGAGAGTTCGTATCGGCGAGCCGAGTTTCTCTGCATCTTCGGACTTTCAATCTGCTGAACGCGAGTACGAAGGTGCCGGAAGAGCGGGACGTACCATGGTTCGCGATGCACGTGCCCGAGTCGCTCAAGAAGCGGTTGCTGATACAGGCGGAGGGCGTATAAGTGCCGGCTTCTTTGTGGCAGCGGTTCCAGGCGCTTAAAAAATCTAACGATGGCGAAGCGTCGGGGACAATCCGTTGCGGTGTAGGACAAAGGCATCTCCTGCTGAAAGGTGAGCGCGACGAACCGATTCTTTTGCTCGCGACGGCACAAAGGCGCTCGCCTCGGGCGCCTATCAGGCTTAAGCACGTTAGCATCCAGTTCGATGCTCGCTATGAGGTGACCGCCACTGAAACCGGGAAGTCGTCGAGCGAATGGTTTTGCAAGGTGGCGTGTGACGCCAGTAGCGCATCGTTACATGGCTACTTTGTCGAACTGCTTGCGGCGACAGCGAATTCCCTTCCCGACCAACTTGATGATTCGGCAGTCGATGAGGCCGTCGAAGCGCTGATGGAGTTGTTCCGAAAAATGGCAATGCCGTCGCGGGCATCCATGACGGGACTCTGGGGAGAATTGCTTCTCATCAATGCCTCACCGTCACCACAGAGGATGGTGGACGCGTGGCATGTTGCGCCAACCGACGATTTCGATTTTGCCGCCGATGCATTCCGGATTGAGGTGAAGTCGACTTCCAGTGTAATTCGGGAGCACGAATTCTCGCTGCGGCAGGTTCGGTCCGGGCGGCCGGACGACTTCATAGCCAGTGTGGTGCTTCGTAGCAGCGCGGACGGACTATCAGTCCTAGACCTTGCACGCCGCATCACGCCGGAACTCACCGATGCGGGGCAGGCAAAGCTGTGGCAACTGGTTATCGAGACCTTGGGCGACGACGCTGAATCGACCGAGTGGCAGACCTTTGATGTGGCGTCTGCGACCGCGTCGCTTATGCTGGTGCCAGCTAGGCACATACCGGCGCCCACAATTGCAGCAGGTGACTCGCGATTTATCTCGGATGTGCGCTTCCGGGCGCAGATTGGAGAAATCTGCAGTCAACATGCGATGCCGCTTTCGGCGCTCCTTTAAGTTAGTGAGTTGCGAGGTGGTGGCGGCGGTGTCGTGCGAGAGGGGGGGGCGCCGTCGACCACGTCGGTAATATTCACCTGGAACCGCGATTGTGCTGCTGATGCGGGAATCAGTCGTTGCCGGGTTCGCCGTTCAATGTGGCTCAGGCGAGGTTTATTCGCCGTCGAGGAACAGCCGCAGCCGCTCCGGCAGGTCTTCTAAGGCCGATTCACACTCCCATACGACAAGGACTGACCATCCAGCTTTCTCCAGTTGCAGCATCGCCGCGGCATCGCGCTCGATATTGCGATGGAGCTTGGGGTGCCAATAGTCGATGTTTGTCTTCGGGAGATTTGTTAGCGAGCACCCATGCTGGTGCCAGAAGCAGCCGTGCACAAACAGCGCTTTCCTCCGGCGCGCGAACACGATGTCTGGAGTGCCGGGCAGACTTTTGACATGGAGCCGATAGCGATATCCCATCCGCCAAAGGGTGCGCCGGACAATCCATTCCGGTGCCGTGTCCCGGCTCCGGATGCGTCGCATTCTCTCGCTGAGGCTCGTGGCACGGGGCTTTCGGGATTTGAGCATGGCGGAAAGCTGGACATGGGCGTACATGCGCTTCTGAATTTACTCCTGTCGGCGCCGGAGTGCGTCCCCGGCGTCTCCCCTAACTACATGCGATTGAACTGACTCTTGAGTAGTGTGCCCATTCGTTCCGCGCCATCGTTGCTGCGCAGTCCCGCATAGTGCTTCTCCACGGTTTGGGTCCGGTCGTTCAGTACCAATGCCGCAGTTTTGTAGTCACCGCCGTCTGCCTTCAGGATTGACGTCGCGACCAGGTGGCGGAACGCGTGCGCGCTAATGCCGGCGCACCGCGGAAGGTACTTGCCGGTAAGCTCGTAGACACGCTTGCTCAAGTCGGCCCACGGCACATGCCCAATCTTGTCGCCCCGTTTTTGTGTTAGGAAGACCAGGTCGGTTGGCGCTCGCAGCAGCGTCGGACGGCAAATGAACAGATATCGTTCAATGTCCGGCCAGCAGCTTGGCTGCACCATGCAGTCATAGTTGTGTTCACCCGCAGCGCCGCGGCGGTTCTTGAACTTGGTTTTCTGTATCCGAATCCACCACGATTTATCCAGGCGCTGATACAGCTCACCCGTATTGTCGGCACGCCATGTCAAGTGAGCCAGATTGCGCCGTCGGAGCGGATTGCTGGCCAGAATCTTGATGAGCATCATGTCGCGCGCCCACACGGCTTCCTTTCGTGGTAGGCCAATGGGACGGTCCCCCCGCATGCGCTGAAAGAGGTGGCTTCGCTCGTTCGGACAGTCTTCTGAGATTTTTAAGTGGAACGTCCGAGGCAATTATGCTGCCGATTTGATCGCAGGCAGCGTCGCGAAGTATGCCTCATCCGGCGTCTGATCCGCCAGGCTCGAATGGGGCCGTTTCCGGTTGTACAAGCTGATGTACTCGCCGATGGAGCGCCGGGCATGGCTGACCGACTCATACGCCTTCAGGTAGACCTCTTCGTACTTGATGCTCCGCCAGACCCGTTCGACGAATACGTTGTCGCGCCAGCTTCCCTTGCCGTCCATCGACAGCCGGATGCCCCGACTGAGTACCGCCTCGGTGAACGCGTTGGCCGTGAACTGACTGCCCTGGTCGGTGTTCACGATGTCCGGCCGCCCGTAGCGGGCGAACGCTTCTTCCAGCGCCTCGACAGCATGTACGGCTTCCAGCGTGATCGCCACCCGATGCGCGAGAACCTTGCGGCTCGACCAGTCCACCACCGCCGTCAGGTACACGAAGCCTCGTGCCATCGGAATGTAGGTCGTGTCGAGTGCCCACGCCTGATTCGCCCGGTCAATCTTCATGCCGCGCAGCAGGTACGGCCAGATCTTGTGCTGCGCGTTGCGACGGCTCGTGTTCGGCTTGCAGTACAACGCCTCTACGCCCATGCGCTTCATCAACGTCCGCACTCGGCGACGGCCAACCTCATGGCCTTCCCGACGCAGCAGGCGCGCCAGCATCCGCGCCCCGGCAAAGGGAAACTCCATGTGCAATTCGTCGATCCGTCGCATCAGCAACTGATCCGCTTCACTCACCGGCTGCGGTCGGTAATACACGCTCGATCTCGCCACGCCGACGAGACGGGCCTGCTGCGAAATCGGCAAAGCGTGCTTACGGTCGATCATTTCTTTGCGCTCAGCAATCCCGCCTTGTCGAGCGCGCCGCTTAAAAAATCATTTTCCAGCGTCAGTTGCCCGATCTTCGCGTGCAGCGATTTCAGATCAACCGGCGGCTCGTTCGACGGCGCACCGCCCACGCCGAACACGTCCGCCGCGCGCTCCTGCAATTGCCGTTTCCATTCCGTGATCTGGTTCGGGTGTACATCGAACTGCTGCGCCAATTCGGCCAGCGTCCGCTCGCCTTTGACCGCTGCCAGTGCCACCTTCGCTTTGAACGCCGCTGAGTGCGTCCGTCGGGTTCTCTTCGTCATCTTCCAGGTTCCTTTGCCGGCATTATCGCTGGCTCAGGCCCCGGTCGCTCCACTTATCCGACTGTCCAAATTCGCGCAGCCACATCTGAATCATGTCAACGACCGCGTCCATCGGTTGGGGCAATTCAATGAAATGCCGGATGGGTTCGAAGGAGTCCCGGGACACTTCGATTTCGTGCCGATAGCCTGAGACGAGTTGCTGGGTCAACTCGAACTGGCGTTCGCACATCACCTCCCAATCGAGGTCTTGATACGTGCTTGGCAGGGTGGACCTGAACTCGGGGCGTTGCCGCAGATAGCCAAACCGTGGCCGCACGAGCGATGCAACGAACGCGAGAAACTGATTAACGCTTTGATTGCGTTTTCCAATGCGCAACCGAGTCCAGTCGAGGAACGCCTCAAGGTAGTCCGGCACGGCAAGCCAAGCGAGGGTCTGGATAGCTTCCTCGGCGAGCCCAATGCCGCCCTGGTGGGAAGGCATGGTTAGCCAGCCGAAGTACGCCGACGTTTTCATCCAGGCGATTCTGGCCGACGCGACCTCCTGCCCCTTGTAGAAGGCCCACCAGTTGGCAGCGGTTTCAGGGGTCAGCGGGCACGGTGAAAATCTCCATTGACCGCGTTCAGTACGCCTGTACAGCGGTACAGCCGCCGTCTTGTAGCGCAGGTATTCCATCCATTGCCCGCGTAACGGCGACTCCTCGGCGGGCTTGTAGCGGAACGCGACCTTGGTGAGCTTTCCGACCATTTCGTTGTACGGGATTGGCGTGGGTGGGCCGCCGACAGCAACCTTGTGGCCGGAGACCTTCATGCCAGAGAGGTTGAGCAGGCTATTGCGCTCCAGCCCGAAATAAGTTTCAAGGCGAAGGAGATATCGTGCATTGCTGGCGCGGGGCGTCTTGCCGCGAAGCCATCCCCAGAGCATACCCTTCGGCACCGCAGCATCTCTCGCGACGCGGGCGACGGACTGGTCGTCCAGAACGCTCTTGAGTGCCTGCATAAAGGGAGTGCCATCGCCCTGGTCGATGGCCACGCGAGTGTCATGCTCAATAACGAACTCCTTCCAGGGCCGAAGCGCAGACCGGGTGTTCGTAATGTTTCTGGCAGAGCGTCCGACCGCCTGCAAGGCGGCGACAAAGCGCTCGATAGACTCGGGATAGCGCATGCGCATCTCGTCGCCAACAACATCGTCTTCGGTCAGGCAATTTGCTCGGAGGAAGGCGCGCAGCGCGGAGACGCGGTTCGCGGCAGTTTGCTGGTTGAGATTCTCAAGCTGCACCTTGCGGGCGTGGTCGTCCAGCATGATGCGGTAGGTAAGGGGCACGGCCATACGGCTCCCAAGCGCCCGCCCCCTCACGCTGCTCGTCTGCGATGCTGTTAAAGACGATGGAGTGAAATACCTGCAAATCTTATAACTCGCTGATTTGTCGAGTCTTTGTGCGGTCATGGCGCTCCTCCCTTCTGATTGGAGGGCGGCGCAATTGCAGGTAATACTCAGGCGAAAAAGAGGGCGTGCAGAAATCTGCGTCGCGAACCGTATAGCTCGGTGCGTGGGGCATGGCCGGCGAAATTTCTCAGGCGACGGGGAAATGAACCAGAAACGTGGGGGCTACGGCGCTGCCGCACCTGCAGGAGAGGAAACAGGGCTCGACTGGCTGGACGCTCGGCCCAGTAATTGGCACCTGGGGGGCGCCTCACACCTGCCGGTGTGCCCCGTTAGTGGTTCCGCCCAAAGGGCACAGTCCGGCGTGGGCGCCGGCCTGCGACTCCGGCCCGATAGGCCTCCGTCGCCCTCCGGATGCTGACCGTCCTGGCGGACGTCGAAGCGACGCTCGACATTGCTCCGAACGCTCCCGTGTGGCGCGGTTGAGGGACGGCGTTGCGCTTCCGGGACGGCGCGTACTCGTCGGTACGGCGCCATCGTGAAAATGTGTCAATTCGCTGGCTAAGCAGCCGCTACATGCAGTCACCCGATGGACAAACACATTCTTCTGACCTAATAATTCGCGTGGCGATAATGACGTAGAGAGACGTCTTGATAACACGAACAGCACAAAGCGATTTTTCGCCCGGGCAGGTATTTTTCCCTGAGCCATCCCTGTATCTGGTGGCGAACTATGAGCCTCGCCCGGACAATCCGAATTGGGTCAACGTGTTGTGCGAACGGCACGATGGGGGCGACGCAATCTGCGCATACCTCTCGCCGGTGGATGCCATGCTCGATGCAATCTTCGCCTCGAAGCAAGGCAAGCGCTACTACGCAATTCCCGCTAGCGGATTCGTTCCGACGACATTCATTGACGACAACAACGGTCGTCTTGCGCTCGACGTGCACCTGGGCTGGCCGGCGCGGAACGGCCAGTTGATTGCCCGGCGCAACGGCAAGCCCGTCTCCTGCGCTTCGCATCACGAGATGCAGGTTCTACCCGAGCACGCTCATCACATCGCGTTCAGACTTGAACAGGGCACCCTGGCAGTTCTCGACGAGCTATATATGAGCGCCGGCCTGTTTGCGTATCGAGAGTCGTTCAACACGATGATGGGCTGGCCTGAAACGCGCCGCAACCGAGCCGTTACGGCGGCCGTGCAAAAGATGGGCGGCCTCGCGCCGGCGGAGAGCGAGTACAACCAGATGGCGCTCTACGACGCCGAGTTCGAGCAGTGGCATTTTGTATCCCCCGCGCCACTGGCAAAGCTTTGACTCGACGACTGAAGTTGTTGGTTTCCCCGCAAGAACGGATTTGCGGGAAGCCAGGATGGTTCTACGGCCACTAGCCTGTTCAACGTTTTTAAAGGTATCACCAGCATGAGGCGCAGCTACTTGATGGTGGGCGACAAGTCGTCTGCCAACGGAACGGTGATTGAAGGGGTGCCTATGACGACCCATCACGGCACCGAACCGACCTTTCTCGGTGCGCAGGTGACTTGTCCGGCCTGCAAATCCGTCGGCCGTATTGTCCCGACGGGGCCACGCTGGCCGGGTTCAATGATGGGTAAGGAGCCAGCGCTGGAAGGTGACATTTGCGCCTGTAAATGCGACCCGCCCCCGGTGATGATTGCCTCTCAAACCGACATGTACATGACCTTCGAGAGCAATCATTTGGCCGAGCTCGGTTTTGCGCCAAGCGGCGAGCTGATTGAGCACGCGTTCAAGACGCACGACCAGCACTTTCGGATTATCAACAGCGACGGGGAACCAGTGGAAGGGTTGCCTTATATGCTCAAGAGCGCGGATGGAAAAACCGTGCAAGGCATTACATCAGCGAACGGGAAAACCGAACTCATCTCGGCTGACCAAGCGCATGATGTCCAGTTCTTTCTTCACTTGGCGGGAGGGAGTGAGTAATGCAACTGGCCAACGCGCTGATGACCCCCAAGGACGAACGTAAGGCCGTCACGGTTCAACACAAAATCTACTGGATTCACCGGCATGAATGGAATGCCCAGTGGATAGCTCAATACCATGCTGCAGTACCCGCATTGGCCAAGGAAATACAGGCTCGAAAGGTCGATATGTCGAAGCTGGAGAGCGAACCCATCGACGGGTCACCTACCGGTGGAAATGACACGAACCGATTTACCTGTGAGGATTTCGCCTTCGAAATTCTCATTGAGTTTGCCTCCCGCAACAAGTTGCCCTTGAAAATCAAGACCGGCTCCGCGGTCTTTAAAAACATCGACATGGACTATCAGTCCGGAAACAAGACGGCTCCGCCGACACCGGCTGGATTTGCTCTTGATGTCGCTTATGCCAGCGGCGCGCCCGACGTGCTGAAAAACTCGCTCCCTGTAGCGGACAGTGACCTGTTGCCAGGCGACCTCTTCGTCGAATTTAACGGCGGGCATATCCAGGTCGTAACCGGCGCGGGGCCAAGGCGGATAGAAATCATGCAGGGCAACTTCCCTGGACCGGGCGAGACACCCCGCCGAAAGTGGACAAGCTATCTGGAACTCGGTCCCTGGATTCGCGCGACGAATACTGGCAACCGGGAAAGCTCGAACTACCTGGGCTCTCCTGTTCAGAATGCCGTGTACGAGCAGCGCAATGGCAAGTGGATGTATCAGCGTCTCTACGGCGACTATCGAGACTGGGACGCCGATGTCTGGGGAAGCATGAACAAGCACGTGCGCTGGAACTTCGCCGAGTTCAACAACCTATGAAACTGAGACTCACCGTTGCTATGCTTGCGGCGCTCGTGCTGTGCTACGTCGCAGCTGGCGTCCCTTCCATCGGCTTGCTCCTCAAGCCTTCCGTAATAGGAGAGGGCCTCGCATTGAAGCCAATCACCTATCATTGGGCTAACCGACTGGACCGCGCGATACCGGAAGCGGAATTGCTGGCGAGCCGTTTTTATGTCTTGGTGTTGGCGGCCATCAGCTTGGCAGCGAGTGGATTGGTGTTCCGAGGTGCGCGCACCGGCAAGAGCTTCGCATTTGTGCTTGGGTGGTCCGTTGCATTGCTCGTCATCCTGCTCTACGCGCAAACTCAAGCTTTCTATACGGTCGGCTAACTTATGAAGAAGCGGACGCAAATCGTGCTGGCGACAGCGGCATCCATCCTCTCCCTGGTGGGCATGGTCTTCAGCGTTGGTGCGCTGCTTTCCCTCAGGAGCGTCGACCAACTCCATCACCTGCTGAGCTACGATTACCTCAGCTTTGTGGATGGTCAGACTGCCGGCGGTCTGGCGACTGACTTCTTCACGGGTATCGCGTTGGTGCTCATCGGGAGCATTCTGTTCACCAAAACCCAGCGGGCTGGTGACGTAGGCAAGGCGGTAGCCAGCTTCCTGCTCCTGTTCATTGCATTTACTCTCATCTACGCCTGCCTGAACCCTCGCATCGGTGTTCGGCCGTATTGAAGGTTCTGATACGGAGTTCGCCAAGCATACGGACTACGCTGAACGCACCCGTCGAAACGCTTTAACACATCGTTGGAGCCCGTGAGCGTGACCGCTGGCCGGTCGGTGTGTAGTGCCGGGCTGACGGGCGTGGTCATTGAAACGTCTCAACGACGGGTTTGTTGTCGTTCCCGACGACGGGGGCGGTTATTTCCGGCCATCATCTGTACGACCGACGGGTTGGCCTGCGAAAAATGCTCGATTTCTGCTTGGTAGCCGTATAGCCGGTGGAGCGCCAGGGCGATGGCGCATGACCGTGAATAGCCGCCCTCGCAGTGAACGACTACCGACAACACCTCCATCGGCAGCGCCTCGACGAAAGAGTGAATCGCCTGAGCTTGCTCCGCGGTGAATGCGTGTGCGAGCTTGCCTCGCGACTTGTTCGAGAGGTTCGGGCTCAGGAAATCGACGTCCGCAAAACTGAGCCGTAGCAGATGGGCGAAGCCATCTAGGCTGGCTAGTGGGCGCTCCGGCGCGGTGACCGAGATGACGGCAATCGACGGTAGCCGCGGCAGCTTCTCGGCGTCGCCACGCGGCAGCGCGAATACCTGGCGCGAACCATTCGCCGGCGGCTTGTACAGCTTGCCCACAACCTCTTGAAGTCGCTGGACCATCGGCTGGATACTAGAAACTTAGAGAGAGGGGGCAGCGGCGGCGCATATGATGCCGCGAGCTGGCGGCCTAAATGTCGTCATCAATGTCATGCTCGTAGACTTGTTCAGAAATTGCCTCCCGGGTTTTGGACTTTCCTACACGTGCAGGAGCGCAATCACCCTTTTCCACGACGATTTTTCCCGCATGGACGCCTTGCGTTTCGAGTTCGCATTTGGGCCACCCAGTCACGAGCTTGACAGCAGCGAGAGCAGGAAGCAACACGTCGAGCCACTTGCTTTGCTGCATTCCCTGTCGTCCCACCAGCGGCAGCAACGTCTCCGGAAGCATGGGATAAGGGGTCGACCATGTCGAGAAAAGGGCGTGCAAGCCTTTCGCGAGGGGTTTGCCGTCAAGGAGCCGCCGCTGTGACCGCCGGAGAATCGTCCACTGATTACCGTCGAACAGTCGGGCCAGTTCGACATCGAGCAGAATGTCATAGTCCTCGCCGGCCGCCGTCGTTTTATCGAGTTGATGCATCTTGAGAATGAGCCGGGACTTGCCAGACAAAAGGCCATGCACCGAAAACTCGAACTCGGCGCGGTAGAGGCGGTCCAGCGATTCATCCAGAAGCTTCCGGGTCTTGCCGCCGGCGCTGCGTTCGAGCGCCCTTGGCAACTCGGCGCGACTGAACACGACGTGGGACTCGCGGCACGTTTCGTTGCCGCTGACAAATACACGCCTCAGAAGCTCATAGAAGACATCGGCGTCACCCTGGTCGAGTTGGTGGCCAGCCGTCTGGAAGACCTCAATGTCGCTCGTTGATGGCAACCGGGTTCGTTCGCGATACAGAGGCCGTTCGGCATGGCTACGATAGAACCGCGTACTGAAGATGGCGCTACGCGCGAGCGCGTGCGCCGTCACCAGGTTATTGTTCAACCCGTGCTTGAGTCGCAGTTTCGGCCACGTCACTGGGCTGGCGTTCTGGAGGGCGGTCATTGCATCTCTCTCGTGTAGTCCCGTGGCCGCCCAACGGACGGCAGGTAGTATAGCTGCGGAATCATTCATGCCGGCCAGTCAGGGGACTTGCGGATAATGCCGCCGGGACTTGCGGATGAAATGTGGGGACTTGCGGAACGGCGCGCAGAAAAAATTGCCAGCGAATAGTGCGGATTCTTCCTGGCGCTGGCCGGGCAATTCATAAAAAGGAGAATTTCAAACAAGGCGCTGTGGGGCAGGGCAGCTCGCTCCGCTCGCGGCTGCTAACACGCGGCGTCTTCGCTCGCTCTGCGGGCGGACATCATCCGCCCTCGCGGCACTGGCTTGCCAGGACGGGCGGGATTGCGGAAACGGGTGTGCAAATGCTTCCGCCCGTGGCTTCCCGCGGCGGTCGCTTCCGAGGTGCCGTGCCGGCCCCTGGTAGCAGGAAGGGCAACCGGTGCGCAGTCGGCTACGGTCGCGGGATGCAGCCCGCTCGTTCAAGTCATTTGGCAAATTTGGGTGCAGGGACTTATGGCTAATGGCGAGCGCTGTTGGACGGGCACGGACTATCGACGTACTCGTGGCGGCAGCTTTTCGTCGGCTGTCGCTACTTGGCGCGGAAACACCGGTTGCGCCCCGCCCATGCTCTGCTAGAACCGGAGCTTTTGTTGCTTGGCTGCGCAAACGCCCGTTGCGCGCGCCGGATGGTCAAAGCGGCTGATAGCTGTAGCGTACGAAAATTCGCCGCTCGACCGTGATACCCGGAAGATGTCATTCGAGAAGTGCCAACCCCGGACGACATACTCGGTGCCTTCCTCGGCGAGCTTCTCGACTGGCACCTCAATCACCTTCCCTTTCGGAAAATAGCTGGTCGTCGATTCTTCCGCCTTGCAGAGCAGTTGCGTGAATTCCGTGCAGTGAGCCGCGAGCGAAAACAAAAACAAGGCCGCAGCCAAGGAGATTTTCTTGAGCGTCATAACGTTGTCGAACTGCATAGCCTTTTGATGCCGAATCCAGCATGGCATTGCGAAATGCTCGAGAGCCGACTCAGGTACTGCAGGCGACGCGCATCGCGTACGCCGCTTCCCACCGCCGTTGTCGGGGTCGTTCGTTGGCCGTTCCCTCCTGGCCGCGGGCTCGGTCGTTGTGCCAGCCGCGCTCGCAGTCCTCCGATTGGCGGGCCCGTGCGCTCCAATCGGTACACTCAGCCACGCATTCTACGAATAACGTAGGTAAGCGACAAGTACAACCTTTCGAATCTCGTAGGTCGGAGCGCCGGTTGCCAACGACGGGGCAGCAGGGAGGTTTTCTCAGATTCGCTGAGAAAACGTGAGAAAAAAGCTTCATGCCGTCGGCGGCGACCGGCCGGCCAACAACACGGTCAATCTCTTCGCGGTGCGTTCACGACTCCGGCTCTTCCGCGATGCAGTCGTTGCAGTACACGCGCGACCAATATTTGCGGAACGTGCCGGCACCGCCACAGCATTCGCAAACAGTTCGCGCGTGAAGCTCCGCTTTCTCCACCGCGTCATGGATGCGATTCCACGATGGCACGTCACGGAAGAATCCGAATACGAGCCCGATGTCGAGCAGGCCGTTCGTCGTTTGAACGCTTCTGCAGAGAGGAAGTAAAGGGTACGGGTCGTATGCCTCGAGAAGAGCTTTCTCCCGCAGCGCCTGTTCGAGTGACGCGAGAAGGTCGGGGCTGCCTGCCTGCTTTGCCCATAGCGCCTGAATCTCACGCTCAATCTCATCCGCGAGCTGGTCAATTATCGCGTACCACCCGGCGCCACACTGAATGCCCAGGAGCGCGATGTTCGACGGATATGCCTCCGGACAGTTCATGGCGCGGAAAAACAACGGATACGACGAGGCCAGGCGCTGCTGCAGTTCCATCGACATCCGTGCACGCGGTTCATTGTGGGTCGGCGCAGTATCTGCAATCGCTGCTGGCCGGGGTGTCCGATGGCCATCCACAGATGGACCTCCTTCCGCATTTTGTTTCGGGTGGTGCGTGCCCAACTGGGACCTGGGTGGGGGAAACTGGCGCCGCGTCACATGCACGGCTTGACCCTCAGGTGGCGCTGAAATTCCACTTGGCAGGTGGCGGCACCAGCGCGGGCATTGGATTCTACGAATTACGTAGAGAAACGGCAAGGCAATCCTACGATATTCGCAGGATGACGAGAAAGGAGCCCGCCACCCTATTCGGCCGCCGCCTGCGGGCTGCGCGGCAGCGGGCGGATATCCCGCAAGACCGGCTGGGCGTCCAGATTGGGCTCGACGAGAGCACGGCCAGTGCTCGCATGAGCCGCTATGAAACGGGGACGCACGAGCCCCCATTTGGCATCGCCGCCAAACTGGCGGAGGCGCTTCATCTCCCTGCGGCCTATTTCTACTGCGAAGACGACGAGCTTGCAGACCTCGTGCTCGCGTGGGTGCGCCTGCCCAAGACCGAGCGCAAGCATATCAAGGCCATGATTGACGCCATCTTGGCAGGCAAGCGTAACAAGTAGTGGCCGTCACGCGACCCGGCGAGCAAAATCGACGCGGATGACGTTCCCCGCCGAGCCGGTCGATGTCGTCGATGAGACCGGCTCCTCTGTTTGCGGACAGGCGCGAGCGTCCAGACTCTCACGGCTGCTTCTTGAAGACTGCATCGTATTGGCGACGTTCGGACCGCGCGTTGACGGCGCAACGTCGTCGGCGAGCGGGGCGGTTGACGGTGCCGACGCATGGTCGTCCAACATCTCTTTGAGCGAGACGGACGCACCCTGTTTGAGCCGAAGTCGGCCACGGTGGAGCGTCGAATCGGGCGAGTCGACCCGGAAAGCGTCATCGAGCCGCTTGGCGAAGCTTCCCGCGCACAGATGCGCATAGCGCAGCAGCATGCGGGTATCGCGGTGGCCGCTGAAGTGCTGAAGGTCGACGAGCGAGAACCCGCCCGGCGTGCGGCTGCCGGCTTCGGCGACGCGGGAAATCGCTTCATGACGAAGGTCATGGATGCGCACCTCGTCGCCGCCAGTCAAGCCCGCGGCGATGCAAATGCGCTGCCAGGCCTTGCGCAGGCCGTCGACGCCAATTGGGAACACCAGCTCGCTGGTGCGCGACAACTGGCGCAGCAATTCGACGAGGTCGCTGCGAAGAGGCAAGGTGCGGGGCCGGCCATTCTTGGTTTCTGGCAGGAACGCGGCCTGGCCGTCCAGGTTCACGTTCGACCAGGTCAGCGTCAGCGTCTCGCTTCGGCGGGCCCCGGTCATCAGTTGGAAGTGGATGAAAGTCTCCAGCATCGGAATGTGCTCGTACGTCCGCTCGGCTTCCGCCTGGTAGCGCTGCCGAGCGTCCTTGATAACCTGCTTGCGCCGGTACACGGTGGTCGCATTGTTCGCGTCCTCGCGCTCTGCTGCCATCAGTTGCTCTAGGCGCAGAGCGATGGATTACGCACGGTCCTCCTCGTGGGCGGTCTCCAGCAAGCGCGCCTCCTCGCCATCCTTCAGGCGGCGGTCCCGCTCGTTGTAGTAGCGGGGCCGGCGCACGCCATCCATCGGGTTCTTGGCGACGTGAATCCGCCAGGTGTCGATGGCGATGTGGCAGACCGCCGAGAAGATGTCGATTTCGCGGTCCACCGTGCTTGGCTCGACTACCTGGCAGCGCTCCTCGATGTAGTCGGCGAAGTCGTCCGGGACGATGGCGGCGAAGGGCTTGCGGATGAACTTGCTGGTCTCCGACGGCTGTCCGACGCGAGTGCCAGTGGACCTGCGGATTTTCATGGCCGCGACCGTGGGGCACGGATTAGGATGCGCGTCGCGAATCTCGGCGAGGTCCTGCCGGGGCAACCCTGCATCCTCCAGCCACGCATTGATTTTGTAGCCGAGGACCTCGAAGCTCTTATCGCGCGGCGCCTCGTCGCGGAGGTAACGAATCAGCAGGTCGGCGAGGGTCGTCTTATGCCCCTTCGCATAGTCGATGAACAGCCCCTGGCGCTGCTCGCTCTCAATGCGCTGCTTGATGGCAATGGCTTCCGCTTCGCTATGCGCGGTGAGGAACTGGTTCTTGTGCGCGACGCTGCGCGTGCGGACGACATAGTGGTTGTCGAGGCTGGCCAGCCTCGGCTTGAGTCCTTGCAACTGCAGCGTCTGGACGTAGCGCTGGATGGCTTTGTCGGCGTTGTGGGAAAAGGTGCGGGTCAGGTCGTCGCGATTGCGGACGGTGACACGGATGCGCGAGCGGTTCTCGATGGACGCCATGGCAGCGATGCTCCAAGGTTGTGGAGCACCGTATAGGCGTAGGACAGGGGGATGATTCGCGATTTGCAGCGAAGTGGCGGAGATTGCCACTGATTTGCCACTGCTGACCCTGAAAACAAAAACAGCGGACATCTAGTCCGCTGTTTTTGCAAGGAAACCTGGTCGGGGTGAGAGGATTCGAACCTCCGGCCTCTACGTCCCGAACGTAGCGCTCTACCAGGCTAAGCTACACCCCGATTTGTACTCGATTCGTACTGATTCGTCGCTTTGGTCTAGATCAAGACTGACGTGACGTCGAGTAAAAACATAATTCTAGCAGGCTCTCTTTGAAAACGGAAGAGGGAAATGAAGAAATTGCCGTGGCCGCCGCCTGAGCCTCCTGGCGAGCGCATTCGAGCGTATGGTCGAGGGCGCCCGAAAGCGTGATCGCGTCGAAGATCGTGTCGAAGCGGTCGGTGCCGCCGTGCTCGATCGCTTCGCGCGCGAGCGTCGACTGCTCGGGCGTGCCGCGTTCGATCAGATAGATGAGCGGCAGCGTCGGCTTGCCTTCGCGCAGATCGTCGCCGGCGTTCTTGCCCATCGATTCGGCGGTGCCCGCATAGTCGAGCCAGTCGTCCATGATCTGGAACGCGGTGCCGATCCGGCGGCCGTACTCGGCGGCGGCGGCTTCCGTCGGCGCGTCGGCGCCCGCGAGCACCGCGCCGAGCCGCGCGGCGGCCTCGAACAGCTTCGCGGTCTTGTAGCGGATCACCTGCATGTAGCGGGCTTCGTCGACATCGGCGTCGTGCATGTTCAGCAACTGCAGCACTTCGCCTTCGGAGATGATCGTCGTCGCCTCGGACAGAATCTCCATCACGCGCATCTTGCCGACGCCCACCATCATCTCGAACGAGCGCGAATAGAGGTAGTCGCCGACGAGCACGCTCGCCGCGTTGCCGAACAGCGCGTTCGCGGTCTTGCGGCCGCGCCGCAACTCGGATTCGTCGACGACATCGTCGTGCAGCAGCGTCGCCGTGTGGATGAATTCGACGACGGCCGCGAGCACGTGCTTCTGGTTCGTGTTTTCGCCGAGCGCGCCCGCGACGAGCAGAAGAAGCGCCGGCCGCAGCCGTTTGCCGCCCGCGCCGATGATGTACTCGGCGATCTGGTTGATCAGCAGCACGTCGGACGCGAGGCTTTGCCGAATGACGCGATTCACCTGCTCCATGTCGCTTGCGATCGGGGCGAGCAAGTGGGCGGCGCTGAGGGAGGGGGTGGCAGTCGACGACATGATGATGGAAATGGGTAGTGCCGCGGATTATAAGGCGAATCGCCGTCGAGCCGGGCCGTCGTGCGACCTCATCGCGCGTTTTTCGGCCGTTCGGCCGATGTCCGCGCCACGGTCGGACACGACAGGCGCGGATGAGCTTTGACTGAGGCGCTAACTCTATGTATAATCACGCGTTTTCCGCGCACGGTGCACGGAAAAATGGATCCAGAGTGAGGTTTTCAATGTACGCGGTCATAAAAACCGGCGGCAAGCAGTACAAGGTTGCTGTTGGCGAAAAACTGAAAGTAGAACAGATACCGGCAGACATTGACGCAGAAATCACGCTCGACCAGGTTCTCGCAGTGGGCGAAGGCGAATCGATCAAATTCGGTACGCCGCTGGTCAGTGGGGCTTCCGTCAAGGCTACCGTCGTATCTCACGGTCGTCATGCCAAGGTCACCATCTTCAAGATGCGTCGCCGGAAGCACTACCAAAAGCACGGCGGCCACCGCCAGAACTACACCGAGCTGCGCATCGACGCGATCAACGCGTAAGCGCCTCCCTCGGTAAAGGAGCAATCAGATGGCACACAAAAAAGCAGGCGGCTCGTCCCGGAACGGCCGCGACTCCGAGTCGAAGCGCCTCGGCGTCAAGGTGTATGGCGGTCAGGCGATCAACGCGGGCGGCATCATCGTGCGTCAACGCGGCACGCGCATGCACGCGGGCGAAAACGTCGGCATGGGCAAGGACCACACGCTCTTCGCGCTGGTCGACGGCCATGTGAAGTTCACGACGAAGGGCGCCGACAAGAAGCACACGGTCGTCGTCGTTCCGGCCGCTGCCTGAGCTCAGGCGCGACGGGCTTCGTAGCCAAAAAAGGCCCCGCGGTAGCAGCGGGGCCTTTTTTATTTTGCGCGCGTCCTGCGCGCAAGCATTCGGCGCGCATCGGCCGTTCGGCCGATTGGTCAAGCGCGGCGTCGCGCGGCACAATAGCAGGAATGGCAGCACATACTGGACGGAGTGACGGATGAAGTTCATTGACGAAGCGCGAATCGAGGTCATCGCCGGGGACGGGGGCGATGGCAGCGCGTCGATGCGCCGCGAGAAATTCGTTCCGTTCGGCGGACCGGACGGCGGAGACGGCGGCCGCGGCGGCAGCGTGTACGTGATCGCGGATCGCAACATCAATACGCTGATCGACTACCGGTACGCGAAGAAGCACATGGCGCGCAACGGCGAGAACGGCCGCGGCTCGGATTGCTACGGCAAGGGCGGCGACGACATCACGCTGCGCATGCCGGTCGGCACCGTCATCAACGACATGGATACGGGCGAGCTGATCGCCGATCTGACCGAGCACGACCAGAAGGTGCTCGTCGCGAAGGGCGGCGCGGGCGGCCTCGGCAACCTGCATTTCAAGTCGAGCACGAACCGCGCGCCGCGCCAGAAGACGGACGGCAAGCCGGGCGAGCGGCGCATGCTGAAGCTCGAACTGAAGGTGCTTGCGGACGTCGGCCTTCTCGGGATGCCGAACGCGGGCAAGTCGACGTTCATTTCGTCGGTGTCGAACGCGAAGCCGAAGATCGCCGATTATCCGTTCACGACGCTCGCGCCGAATCTCGGCGTGGTGCGCGTCGGGCCGGGCAAGAGCTTCGTGATCGCCGACATTCCGGGCCTGATCGAAGGCGCGGCGGAAGGCGCGGGTCTCGGCCACCAGTTCCTGCGGCATCTGCAGCGCACGGGGCTGCTGCTGCATCTCGTCGATCTCGCGCCGTTCGATGAGAGCGTCGATCCCGTTGCGGAGGCGAAGGCGATCGTCGGCGAGCTGCGCAAGTACGACGAATCGTTGTACGAGAAGCCGCGCTGGCTCGTGCTGAACAAGCTCGACATGGTGCCGGAGGACGGGCGCGGCGCGCGCGTCGCCGATTTCATCGAGCGCTTCGGCTGGACGGGCCCCGTGTTCGAGATTTCGGCGCTGACGGGGCAGGGCTGCGAAGGCCTTGTCTACGCGATCTACGACTATCTCGTCGCGCATTCGGAAGCGCATCGCGCCGAGCTCGCGGAGGATCTGGCGTCGGACGTGCGCTTTCGCGACGCGCCGCCCGCAGTTGGCGAGCCGCACGAGCGCGAAGCCGACGCGCCCTGAGCGTCTCGTCCGTCGCAAACGGCGCCGAGCGATTTGCCCGGCGCACGGGATTCAATCGCGCATCACTCAAGGAGACAGCGCACGATGCGTTCGATCATCGCCGATTCGAAGCGCTTGGTAGTGAAAGTCGGCTCGAGCCTCGTGACCAACGACGGCCGCGGGCTCGATCATGACGCTATCGGCCGATGGGCCGCCCAGATCGCCGCGCTGCGCAGCGCGAGCAAGGAAGTGGTGCTCGTCAGCTCGGGCGCGATCGCGGAAGGGATGCAGCGCCTCGGCTGGAGCAAGCGGCCGCGCGAGATCGACGAACTGCAAGCTGCCGCGGCCGTCGGGCAAATGGGTCTCGCGCAGGTGTACGAAAGCCGTTTCGCCGAGCACGGGATTCGCACCGCGCAGATTCTCCTCACGCACGCGGATCTTGCCGACCGCGAACGCTACCTGAATGCGCGCTCGACGCTCCTCACGCTGCTGCGGCTCGGCGTCGTGCCGATCATCAACGAGAACGACACCGTCGTCACCGACGAAATCAAGTTCGGCGACAACGATACGCTCGGCGCGCTCGTCGCGAACCTGATCGAGGGCGACGCGCTCATCATCCTGACCGACCAGCAGGGGTTGTTCACGGCCGACCCGCGCAAGGACCCAGGCGCGACGCTCGTCGCCGAGGCGAGCGCCGGCGCGCCGGAGCTCGAAGCGATGGCGGGCGGCGCGGGCTCGAGCATCGGCCGCGGCGGCATGCTGACGAAGATTCTCGCGGCGAAGCGCGCCGCGCACAGCGGCGCGAACACGGTGATCGCGAGCGGCCGCGAGCGCGACGTGCTCGTGCGGCTCGCGTCGGGCGAGGCGATTGGCACGCAACTGATCGCGCGCACTGCGCGCATGGCGGCGCGCAAGCAGTGGATGGCAGACCACCTGCAGGTGCGTGGCCACGTCGTCATCGATGCGGGTGCGGTCGACAAGCTGACGGCGGGCGGCAAGAGCCTGTTGCCGATCGGCGTCGTCGCCGTGCAGGGCGTGTTCGCGCGCGGCGAAGTGATTGCGTGCGTCGACGATACCGGCCGCGAAGTCGCGCGCGGGATCACCAATTACAGCAGTGCCGAAGCGAAGCTGATCCAGCGCAAGCCGAGCGGCGAGATCGAAGCGGTGCTCGGCTACCTTCTCGAGCCCGAGTTGATCCATCGAGACAATCTCGTGCTCGTCTGACGGCGGCGTGTCGCGTTGCGCGTCGCTCGAAGCGGAAGCAAATGGCAAAAGCCCGCGCGTTGTGACGTATTCGCCTCCGGTCGCCGGCAGGCTGCGTCTGAGCGACGGGCACAGCCTGCCGCACCCGATCAGCGGATCTGATTGAGCTGCGTGCGGTTGTAGCGGATGTTCTCGATGATCGTCGGACGCTTGGCCGCCGGCATCTTGTTCGCGCAGAAGAAGTCCTGATAGAGCGCAGCGTGGTACGCATTCAGCTCGCCGTTCTCGATCCGCTGCCAGTCGGTCTCGATCGTGCGGTCCCAGCCGTCGTGGTCGGCGTTCAGGCCCGCGTACTGGCGCCATTCGTAGGTGTCGCAGCGAATGCCTTCGTAATTGACGTTGCGCGCGCCCGCCGGACTCGTCACGACGACGACGTAGCGAACGACGCCATCGGTGCCGACGTCGAGCGACTTCGAATCGACGAAGAACTTGAGCGGCGTGTTCTGCGACACGTTGAACGGCAGCAGATCGCTCGTTTGCGGCAGCGGCGGCAGCTTCTCGACCTTGTTTTCAGTCCATTGCGGCTGACGGTCGAGCAAGTAGACGAACTCGCTATCGTCCTTGTTGGACGGGGTGTTCGAATGGGCGCAGCCGGCCAGCGCGGCGGCCGCGGCAATCGACGCGGCGGCAAGAACAATCGCTTTCAATATGGGTGCCTCGTAAAAAAGGCGCGGCATCCTTCAATGCCGCGCCTGGTCATGCGTTTTCATTCCCGTCGAACGAGCCTGCGCGTCAGTCGCGCAGAATCAGGCGGGGAGGGATTTCGTCGAGCGCGCTCGCGCCCGGCTCGACTTCCGAACAGACTGCCGACGTGTCGATCGCTGCCGGTGTCTCCGTGGCCGCGTGCCCGTTCGCGACGCGCGGATAGCGCAGCGCGCGCGGACCGCGCGACTTGTCGGAACGCTGCGCCGGGCGGCGCAGGAAACGCGACAGTTCGGTCAACGCCAACTGATACACATCCCGCTTGAACTCGATCACGGCGTCGAGCGGTACCCAGTATTCGTTCCAGCGCCACGCGTCGAACTCCGGATGATCCGTCGCCCGCAGGCAGATATCGCAATCGCGGCCGACCATTCGCAGCAGGAACCAGATCTGCTTCTGGCCGCGATAATGGCCGCGCACTTCGCGCTTGATGAACTTGTCTGGCACCTCATAACGCAACCAGTCGCGAGTGCGGCCGATGATCTTGACGTGTTCCGGCAGCAGCCCGGTTTCCTCGTGCAGTTCCCTGTACATCGCCTGCATCGGGGTCTCGCCATACTTGATGCCCCCTTGCGGAAACTGCCAGGAATGCTCGCGGAGCCGCTTGCCCCAAAACACCTCGTTGTGCGCGTTCAAGAGGATGATGCCGACGTTCGGGCGAAAGCCTTCACGATCCAGCATACAACCACCTTCGAATCCTTTAAAATTGCTTTGATTATAAACAGATAACGGGCGTTGCGCACCGGAACGGAGCGAATCCGGGCGGGGTGCGTCAACTACACTGTCCCCGATTTGTCTGGTATGTCATCTGCGCCGCATACCGCGGGGCGCAGCCGTTAATTCACCTTTAGACTTTTTTCGGGCGGCCCGCGTTGGCCGCCGCTAATGGAACCGTTCGCATGAGAGCCTCCCGTTTCTTTATCGGCACCCTGAAGGAAGCCCCCGCCGACGCCGAGATCGTCAGCCACAAGCTGATGGTGCGAGCCGGCATGATCCGCCGCGTCGCCGGCGGCATCTATAACTATCTGCCGGTCGGCTTGCGCTCGATCCGCAAGGTCGAGGCGATCGTGCGCGAGGAGATGAACCGGGCGGGCGCGATCGAACTGCTGATGCCCGCCGTGCAGCCCGCCGAGCTGTGGCAGGAGTCGGGGCGCTGGGAGCAGTACGGTCCCGAACTGCTGCGCTTCAAGGATCGCAAGCAGAACGAATTCGTGATCGGGCCGACGCACGAGGAAGTCGTCACCGACATCGCGCGCAACCAGATCAAGAGCTACCGGCAGATGCCGGTGAACTTCTATCAGATCCAGACGAAATTCCGCGACGAGATCCGTCCGCGCTTCGGCGTGATGCGCGGCCGCGAATTCATCATGAAGGACGCATACTCGTTCGACAAGGATCACGAAAGCCTCAAGGAGTCGTACAAGAAGATGTACGACGCGTACGTGCGGATCTTCTCGCGGATCGGCCTCGAGTTCCGTCCGGTCGCGGCCGACAACGGCTCGATCGGCGGCAGCGGCTCGCACGAGTTTCACGTGATCGCCGATACCGGCGAGGACGCGATCGCCTATTGTCCGACGTCCGACTTCGCGGCGAACGTCGAGGCGGCCGAGGCGCTGCCGCTGCTCGCGAGCCGGGCGGCGCCCGCCGAGGCGATGCAGAAGGTCGCGACGCCCGGCAAGGCGAAGTGCGAGGCGGTGGCCGAGCTGATGGGCATCCCGCTCGAGCGCACGATCAAGTCGATCGTGCTCGCCACCGACAACGAAGGCGCCGAGCCGACGGTCTGGCTGCTGATGCTGCGCGGCGACCACGATCTGAACGAGATCAAGGCGGCGAAGCTGCCGGGCCTGGCCGGCTATCGCTTCGCGACCGAGGCGGAGATCGTCGAGTGGTTCGGCACGCCGCCCGGCTATCTCGGCCCGATCGGCACGAAGAAGCCGGTGCGCGTGGTCGCCGATCGCACGGTCGCGAACATGAGCGATTTCGTCGTCGGCGCGAACGAGGTCGACTACCACATCGCCGGCGTGAACTGGGGCCGCGATCTGCCGGAGCCCGTGATCGCCGACGTCCGCAACGTGAAGGCGGGCGACCCGTCGCCGGACGGCAAGGGCGTGCTCGACATCTGCCGCGGCATCGAAGTCGGCCACGTGTTCCAGCTCGGCACCAAGTACTCGGACGCGATGGGCGCGACGTTCATCGACGAATCGGGCAAGACGCAGCCGATGGTGATGGGCTGCTACGGGATCGGCATCACGCGGATTCTCGGCGCGGCCATCGAGCAGAACTTCGACGACAAGGGCATTGTCTGGCCCGAAGCGATCGCGCCGTTCGAAGTCGTGCTGTGCCCGATGGGCTACGACCGCAGCGATGCGGTGCGCGAAGCGGCCGACACGCTCTACGCGGATCTCGTCGCGGCGGGCGTCGACGTGATCCTCGACGATCGCGGCGAGCGTCCGGGCGTGATGTTCGCGGATTGGGAACTGATCGGCGTGCCGCACCGCCTCGTGATCGGCGAGCGCGGCCTGAAGGACGGCAAGATCGAGTATCAGGGCCGCCGCGACGCCGAAGCGACGCTGCTGCCCGCCGATTCGGCCGCGACGGCGGTCGCCGAAAAGGTCCGCGCGGCGCTCGCTCGCTGATCGCCGGCCGTCGACGAAGCGGAGGAGTGCGGTGGAGTCGAATTTCCTGTCGGCGACGGTGCTCCTCGTTCTCATCACCGATCCGCTCGGCAACATCCCGCTCGTCATCGCGGCGCTGCGGGACGTGCCGCGCGAGCGTCGCGTGAAGGTGATCCTGCGCGAAGTCGCGATCGCGTTCGTGATCCTGCTGTTCTTCATGGTCGTCGGCGACCGCTTTCTGCGGATGATGAGCCTGACCGACCTGTCGATGCGGATCGGCGGCGGGATCGTGCTGTTTCTGATCGCGCTCAGGATGATCTTTCCGCATCCGGACGGCGCGCTCGGCAACGATCCGCGCGCGGGCGGCGAGCCGTTCATCGTGCCGCTCGCGATTCCGGCGCTTGCCGGGCCGTCGGCGCTCGCGACGGTGATGCTGCTCACGTCGCAGGCGCCCGGCAAGATGCTCGAATGGGCCGGCGCGCTGACCGTGACGATGCTCGTCTGTGCGTTTACGCTCGTGCTTGCCGAACGGATTCAGCAGTGGCTCGGCGAGCGCACCGTGATCGCGTTCGAGCGGCTGATGGGGCTCGTGCTCGTCGCGATTGCCGTCGAGATGATGATGGCGGGCATCCGCGCGTTCGTTCGCCAGTTATGACGAACCGGCGGGGCAACCGGTCGAGGCCGCGCGCCGCGGCCAGGCGCCCAATCAAATCAGGTGCCGCCCAATAAGGAAAAGCGGCTCGCGCACGATGCGCGAGCCGCTTTTTTTGTCTCCGGCGCGAGGCAGCCGGGGCCGCCGCATGGGTTCCGTCAGACGTCCGCCGTCAGCGCACGGATCGTCGGCAGGTTGCGCCAGTAGCCCTTCGCATCCATCCCGCAGCCGAACACGTAGCGGTCGGGCACCGCGAACCCGCAGAAGTCAGGGTGCAGCGGCTTCGCCTTCGCGAGCGTCTTCTCGCACAGCACGGCGGACAGGAAGCGCTTCGCACCCATCTCGAGGATGCGGTCGCGAATCGCAGCCATCGTTTCGCCTTCGTCGAGGATGTCGTCGAGCACGAGCACGATGCGGTCCTTCACCGATTCGCGCGGCGCGACGCGCCAGTGCATCTCGGGGCTGCCCTTCGTCGTGTTGCGGTAGCGCGTCAGGTGGATGTAGTCGAATTCGAGCGGGAAATCGAGGTGCGGCAGCAGCATGCCGGTGAACACCGCCGCACCGCCCATCACCGACAGCACGAGCGGAAACTCCTCGCCGATCTGGCCGCGGATCTCCTCGGCCATCCGGCCGATCGACGCGTTGACTTCGCCAGCGGAGACGATCTCTTCGGAGTGTTGGAAAATGTGGAGGGCTTCTTCTCGATTCATGAGGTCTGGCGAGCGGTCTCGTCTGGGATACCAATAAGAATGAAACAATGCGACGCCACGCGCTACAGCATATACCCGCGCGCGGCGCCGCGGCGAATCAGCGCAGGCCGGGCATCATGCCCTTTATGCCGCGCATCATCTTCTGCAGGTTGCCGCCCTTGAGCTTCTTCATCATCGTGCGCATCTGGTCGTACTGATTGAGCATCCGGTTGACCTCCTGCACCGGCACGCCCGCGCCCGCCGCGATCCGGCGCTTGCGCGTCGCCTTGATGATCTCGGGCTTCGCGCGCTCGGCGGGCGTCATCGAATTGATGATGCCTTCCATCCGGCGGATCTGCTTTTCGGCCTGGCCCATGTCGGCGCCCGCGGCGGCCTGCTGGAACTGCGCGGGCAGCTTGTCCATCAGCGACGACAGCCCCCCCATGTTCTTCATCTGCGAGATCTGCGCGCGGAAATCGTTCAGGTCGAAGTCACCGCCTTTCTTCACCTTGTTGGCGAGCTTCTCCGCGGCCTTGATGTCGACGCCGCGCTGCGCTTCCTCGACGAGCGCGAGGATGTCGCCCATCCCGAGGATCCGGTTTGCCATTCGGTCCGGGTGGAAGACTTCGAGGCCGTCGAGCTTCTCGGCGACGCCGACGAACTTGATCGGCTTGCCCGTCACGTGGCGCACCGACAGCGCAGCGCCGCCGCGCGAGTCGCCGTCGAGCTTCGTGAGCACGACGCCCGTGAGCGGCAGCGCGTCGTTGAACGCCTTCGCGGTGTTGACGGCATCCTGGCCGAGCATCGCGTCGACGACGAACAGCGTCTCGACCGGCTCGAGCGCCGCGTGCAGCGCGGCGATCTCCCGCATCATCGCTTCGTCGATGCCGAGGCGGCCCGCGGTGTCGACGAGCAGCACGTCGTGATAATGGCGCCTGGCCCAGTCGACGGCCGCGTTCGCGATGTCGACGGGCTTCTGGTCGGGCGTCGACGGGAAGAAGTCGGCGCCGACCTGCTCGCTCACCGTCTTCAACTGCGCGATCGCGGCGGGGCGATAGACGTCACACGACACCGTGAGCACCTTCTTCTTGTACTTCTCGCGCAGGAGCTTCGCGAGCTTGCCGACGGTGGTCGTCTTGCCGGCGCCCTGGAGGCCAGCCATCAGGATGATCGCGGGCGGCGTCACGGCGAGGTTCAGCTCGGCCGCCTTGCCTTCGTAGTCGCCGCCGATCACGGCGGTCAGTTCCTTCTGAACCACGCCGACGAGCGCCTGGCCGGGCGACAGGCTGCCGACCACGTCCTCGCCGAGCGCCTTTTCCCTGACCTTCGCGATGAAGTCGCGGACGACGGGCAGCGCGACGTCGGCCTCGAGGAGCGCGAGCCGCACTTCGCGGAGCATCTCCTGGGTGTTTGCCTCGGTGAGCCGGGCCTCGCCGCGCAGCGTCTTGACGACGCGCGCCATCCGTTGGGTGAGATTGTCGAGCATGGGGAGCGATGGACAGTGAGGCCCGCGGGCGCGAGTGGGACAAAAAGCCGGCCGTCGCGGGTTGGGGGCCTAGTGTAAACTTCGAACATGGATATTGTACTGTATGCCCTCACCGCGCTCCTGTACGGCGGCCTCGCCGCCGCCGGCTGGCGCGCGCGCCGCGCCGGCGCGGCGCGTCCGCTCGTCGCGAGCGTGCCGGCCGTCCCGCCCGCGCGCGAACCTGCTTCGGGCGGGATGGGCGGGCTCGGGCGCGCGCTTCTCGGCGTCGCGCTGCTCGCGCATGGGGTGCTGCTGCACATGACGATCTTCCCGCACGACGCGATGGTGTTCGGCTTCGCATTCGCGCTGTCGGCGATGTTCTGGCTCGGCGCCGGCATCTACTGGATCGAGAGCTTCTTCTTCCCGCTCGACGGGATGCGGCTTCTCGTGCTGCCGCTCGCGGGCGTCGCGTCGCTCCTGCCGCTCGCGTTCGGCGGCGTGCGCGTGCTGCCGTATGCGGCGGCGCCGCTCTTCAAGGTGCACTTCCTGATCGCGAACATCGCGTACGGGCTCTTCGCGATCGCGGCGCTCCACGCGGTGCTGATGCTGATGGTCGAGCGGCGCCTGCACGCGCTGCGGCACGACGGGTTGCGCGAGTCGTCGGGCTGGGTCGCCGGCTGGCTCGACACGCTGCCGCCGCTTCTCACGCTCGAGAAGCTGCTGTTCCGCCTGATCGGCGCGGGCTTCGTGCTGCTCACGCTGACGCTCGCGACGGGCATCCTGTTCAGCGAGCAGATCGACGCGCGCGCGCTCAAGCTCGATCACAAGACCGTGTTCGCGATCCTGTCCTGGCTGATGTTCGGCGGGCTCCTCGTCGCGCGCAAGACGTCCGGCTGGCGCGGCCGCGGCGCGGCGCGCTGGGTGCTCGCGTCGTTCGTCGCGCTGCTGCTCGCGTACGTCGGCAGCCGCTTCGTTCTCGAGGTGCTGCTGCACCGTTCCGTGGTCTGAACACCTGAACCCGATGCGACAAATCCTTCTTCTTATCGTGCTGTTCTTCGCGAGCTCGTGGGTCGCGAGAAAGATTCGCCAGGCGCAGGCGCGCGGCGACGGCCCGTTCGCGGGCGGCACGGGCCGCACGGCCGATTCCGCGCCCGGCACGGGCGGCGCGGCACATGCGGGCCGCGCGCGCGACGCCGCGCTGCCGGAGCCGATGGTCCGCTGCGCGGAATGCGGCGTGCATGCGCCGAAGAGCGACGCCATCGCCGCGGGCGGCGAGTATTTCTGCAGTCCGGAGCACGCGGCGCGTCACGCCGCGCATTCGGGCAGCCGCAGCGAGCAATGAGCGAAGCGGGGCGCTTCGCCGTCGGCGCCGACGGCTGGGTAGACGGCGCGCGGCGCGAGCCGTCGCCGAATTTCGAAGCGCGGCCCGACGGCGAGGTCGTCTCGCTCGTCGTGATCCACAACATCAGCCTGCCGCCCGGCGAGTTCGGCGGCGACGCGATCGTCGAGCTGTTCCAGAATCGTCTCGACTGCGACGCGCATCCGTACTACGCCGCGCATCTGCGCGGCGTGCGGGTTTCCGCGCATTTCCTGATCAGGCGAGACGGCACGCTGATCCAGTTCGTGTCGTGCGACGCGCGCGCGTGGCACGCAGGCGCGTCGAGCTTCTTCGGCCGCGAGCGCTGTAACGATTTTTCAGTCGGCATCGAACTCGAAGGCGCGGATGACGTCGCGTTCGGCGCGCCGCAGTATGCAACGCTCGCCGCGCTCGCGCGCGCGCTCGCCGCGCATTACCCGATCGATGCGTTCGCGGGCCACGAGCACGTTGCGCCCGGACGCAAGACCGATCCCGGTCCGCACTTCGATTGGCAACGTCTCGCTGACGATGCCGGTTTCCCGCCGCGATACTTTCCCTATCGGAAGCACTGAGCGCGTGGTCTTTTTGATGTGCGTCGCATTGTTTCGCTGGCCGTGCCTTGCCGCGTCGGCGTATCGCGCTTGTCAATAGATCGCGAGCAAATTTTTCCTTTGGCGCTTCGGCGAGGCTCCACTATACTTGGGGCCAATCGAGCAGTTCGGCACTACATATAGTGTGTCGATCGGGGCGTTTTCCGCTCCCGACCGCGGTCCCGGCGTCGCCGCCGGCCCGCGACATTCTCAGTGCGGCGCATCCGGCCGGCGGTCCGGCGCGCTGCGACCCGCGTGGAAAAGTGCAGCCAGAGGCGCGATACGCATGATGAAGGCCAGTGTGGAATCGAGCGTATCGCGCGGGCCCGACCGGCGCCGCCGCCGCTTCTTCCGCGTCTTACCGCCCGCGCACCTTGTGGCGCACCGTTCGTTTTAATCCGCGGTTCCTTGCCGCATCACCCAACACCAGGAGTTTTGCCCATGCAAACCACCGACAACGCGACGTCCCAATTCGAGAGCGCGGCGAACCGCCCTCTCGCCGGGGGCGCACAAGGCGCGCCGGCACTTGCGTTGCAGACGACGTACGCCGACTACAAGGTGATCCGCCGCAACGGCAGCGTGGTGTCGTTCGAACCGTCGAAGATCGCGATCGCGGTGACGAAGGCGTTCCTCGCCGTCAACGGCGGCCAGGGCGCGGCGTCGGCGCGCGTGCGCGAGCTCGTCGAGCAACTGACGCAAACCGTCGTGCGCGCGCTCGTGCGCAGCCGCCCGAACGGCGGCACGTTTCATATTGAAGACATTCAGGATCAGGTCGAGCTCGCGCTGATGCGCGGCGGCGAGCACAACGTCGCGCGCGCGTACGTGCTGTATCGCGAGAAGCGCCACCTCGAGCGCGTCCACGCGGGCGAGGCGGCGGCCGTCGAATCGTCGGCCGCCGGCGGCATCAACGTGACGGACAACGGCGTCACGCGAGCGCTCGATCTGAACGCGCTGCGGGCGCTGATCGTATCGGCGTGCGAAGGCCTGGGCGACGCAGTGAACCCCGAGCCGATCGTCGCGGAAACGGTCAAGAACCTGTACGACGGCGTGCCGATGACGCAGGTCTACGATTCGTCGATCCTCGCCGCGCGCACGATGATCGAAAAGGACCCGGCGTACAGCCAGGTCACGGCCCGCGTCCTGCTGCACACGATCCGCCGCGAAATCCTCGGCGAGGAGGTGACGCAGGCGGAAATGGCGACGCGCTACGCCGAGTACTTCCCGCAGTTCCTGAAGCGCGGCGTCGAAGCCGAGCTGCTCGACGACAAGCTGCTGCAGTTCGACCTGAAGCGCCTGGGCGACGCGCTCGACGCGAGCCGCGACCTGCAGTTCGGCTACCTCGGCCTGCAGACGCTGTACGACCGCTACTTCCTGCACGTCGACGGCACCCGCATCGAAATGCCGCAGGCGTTCTTCATGCGCGTCGCGATGGGCCTCGCGCTGAACGAGATCGACCGCGAAGCGCGCGCGATCGAGTTTTACAACGTGCTGTCGAGCTTCGATTTCATGAGCTCGACGCCGACGCTCTTCAACTCGGGCACGCGCCGCTCGCAACTGTCGTCGTGCTACCTGACGACGGTCGCGGACGACCTCGACGGCATCTACGAGGCGCTGAAGGACAACGCGCTGCTGTCGAAATTCGCGGGCGGCCTCGGCAACGACTGGACCCGCGTGCGCGCGCTCGGCTCGCATATCAAGGGTACGAACGGCAAGTCGCAAGGCGTGGTCCCGTTCCTGAAGGTCGTCAACGACACGGCGGTCGCCGTGAACCAGGGCGGCAAGCGCAAGGGCGCGGTGTGCGCGTACCTGGAGTCGTGGCACCTCGACATCGAGGAATTCCTCGAGCTGCGCAAGAACACGGGCGACGACCGTCGCCGCACGCATGACATGAACACGGCGAACTGGATTCCCGACCTGTTCATGAAGCGCGTAATGGAAGGCGGCGACTGGACGCTGTTCTCGCCGTCGACTTGCCCGGACCTGCACGACAAGTTTGGCGCCGAGTTCGAGGCGGCCTACGTCGGCTACGAAGAAAAGGTCGCGCGCGGCGAGATCAAGCTCTTCAAGAAGATCCCGGCGCAGCAGCTCTGGCGCAAGATGCTCGGGATGCTGTTCGAGACGGGCCACCCGTGGATCACGTTCAAGGACCCGTGCAACGTGCGCTCGCCGCAGCAGCACGTCGGCGTCGTCCACTCGTCGAACCTGTGCACGGAAATCACGCTGAACACGAGCGACGCCGAGATCGCCGTCTGCAACCTCGGCTCGGTGAACCTCGTCGCGCACCTCGCGAAGCAGGCCGACGGCACCTACGCACTCGACGAGGAGAAGCTCAAGCGCACGGTCAGCGTCGCGATGCGCATGCTCGACAACGTCATCGACATCAACTACTACGCGGTCGCCAAGGCGCGCAACTCGAACCTGAAGCACCGCCCGGTCGGCCTCGGCATCATGGGCTTCCAGGACTGCCTGCACCTGCTGCGCACGCCGTATGCTTCCGGCGAGGCGGTCGAGTTCGCCGACCGCTCGATGGAGGCGGTCTGCTACTACGCGTACTGGGCGTCGACCGAGCTGGCCGAGGAGCGCGGCCGCTATTCGAGCTACCGCGGCTCGCTGTGGGATCGCGGCATCCTCCCGCAGGACACGCTGAAGCTGCTGACGGAAGCACGCGGCGGCTACGTCGAAGTCGACACGAGCGCGACGCTCGACTGGCCGGCGCTGCGCGCGCGGATCGACTCGTTCGGGATGCGCAACTCGAACTGCGTCGCGATCGCGCCGACGGCGACGATCTCGAACATCATCGGCGTGTCGGCGTGCATCGAGCCGACCTTCCAGAACCTGTACGTGAAGTCGAACCTGTCGGGCGAGTTCACGGTCGTCAACGAGTACCTCGTGCGCGACCTGAAGGAGCGCGGCCTGTGGGACGAAGTGATGGTCGCCGACCTGAAGTACTTCGACGGCATGCTGTCGCGCATCGACCGCATCCCGGCCGACCTGCGCGCGATCTACGCGACCGCGTTCGAAGTCGATCCGAAGTGGCTCGTCGAGGCGGCGTCGCGCCGTCAGAAGTGGATCGACCAGGCGCAGTCGCTGAACATCTACATGGGCGGCGCGTCGGGCAAGAAGCTCGACGAGGTCTACAAGCTCGCGTGGCTGCGCGGCCTGAAGACGACGTACTACCTGCGCACGATGGCGGCGACGCACGTCGAGAAGTCGACGGTCGCGCACGGCGCGCTGAACGCGGTGCCGACTTCGGGCGGCGCGAGCGGCGGGGCGGCGGGCGGCGCGCAAGGCGCGGCGGGCGGCTTCGGCGCGGCGGGCGGCGATGCGCCGTCGGGCGCGATGAGCGCGGCGCCGATCGAGGCGGACGGCCCGGTGTGCACGATGCGTCCGGGCGATCCGGGCTTCGAAGAGTGCGAAGCGTGCCAGTGATGCGGCGCGCGTAGCGCGAAACGAGCGCGAGCGGCGCGTGACGAAGACCGATAAAGGTTGAAGTGCGCGCCGCTCTCTACTAAAAAAATGATAAGGAATCTGTAACGCGGCGAGCGCGTTGCAGCGAGCGGGAAGAGTGATCGAAACATCCCCCGACGACGTCGCGCTTCGATCCGCGTTCGATGCGTCGAGCGCTCCTCGCGAATCACGCGCGGCACACATCGCGCTCCGCATGAACGACGATGCGTTGCTCAAAGTGTTGTATCGAGGTTGCAACGCGAATCGAAAAAAGGATTTTTCATGAGCGAACCCTTTTATCGCTCAGGAAAAGATGGTACAAACCGATCTAAATTGATGGTGAGAATTTATGCTCAACTGGGATGACGAGAAGACTGCCGTAACTCCCGCGAGCGGAGCGCAGCACAACGCGATGCGCGACCCCGCAGGAATGGCTGTCGGATTGCAGGCCGCGGTGCCTGCCGCTCATCAAGCTTCGTCGGCCCGCGACATCTTCGCGGGCGATTTCGCCGTGGCGCCGAATGCATCGGCCGCCGTCGCTTCGGAAGCGCGGGTCAACGTCGCCGACAAGCGCATCATCAACGGCAAGACCGACGTCAACCAGCTCGTCCCGTTCAAGTACAAGTGGGCGTGGGAGAAGTACCTGGCCGGCTGCGCGAATCACTGGATGCCGCAGGAAATCAACATGTCCCGCGACATCGCGCTCTGGAAGGACCCGAACGGCCTGACGGAAGACGAGCGCCGGATCGTCAAGCGCAACCTCGGCTTCTTCGTGACGGCCGATTCGCTCGCGGCGAACAACATCGTGCTCGGCACGTACCGCCACATCACGGCGCCCGAGTGCCGGCAGTTCCTGCTGCGCCAGGCGTTCGAAGAGGCGATCCACACGCACGCGTACCAATATATTGTCGAATCGCTCGGCCTCGACGAAGGCGAGATCTTCAACGCGTACCACGAGGTCGCGGCGATCCGTGCGAAGGACGAGTTCCTGATTCCGTTCATCCATACGCTGACCGATCCGGCCTTCACGACGGGCACGCTGGAGGCCGATCAGAAGCTGCTGAAGTCGCTGATCGTGTTCGCGTGCATCATGGAAGGCCTGTTCTTCTATGTCGGCTTCACCCAAATTCTCGCGCTCGGCCGTCAGAACAAGATGACGGGCGCGGCGGAGCAATACCAGTACATCCTGCGCGACGAGTCGATGCACTGCAACTTCGGGATCGACCTGATCAACCAGATCAAGCTTGAGAACCCGCACCTGTGGACGGCCGAATTCCGCGCCGAGATCCGCGAGCTGTTCAAGCACGCGGTCGATCTCGAGTACCGCTACGCGGAGGACACGATGCCGCGCGGCGTGCTGGGCCTGAACGCGTCGATGTTCAAGAGCTACCTTCGCTTCATCAGCAACCGCCGTTGCCAGCAGATCGGCCTCGATCCGCTGTTCCCGAACGAGGAAAACCCGTTCCCGTGGATGAGCGAGATGATCGACTTGAAGAAGGAGCGCAACTTCTTCGAGACGCGGGTGATCGAGTATCAGACGGGCGGTGCGCTGTCGTGGGAATGACCCGACGCGCAGCCGACGAGTAACGATGTGGATGCCGGGCGCAGCCCGGCGCAAGGTTTAGGAGCAAGAACGCCTGATGCAAAGCATGTCCGGCGCCTCAAGGGCCCAAGTACACGACAGGCACTTTGCGAACCCTTCAGTGGGATGGGCAAACTTCCCTCCGGAAAGGGCGGGCGGCCGAGCGGCCGCCGGCTCGATCAAGCGATTAGGGGCGGCGGTGCAGGGCGCGCCGGCTGCCGACTTGATTTGGCGCGCGGTGCCAAGGGGCACGGCGCGCCATACCGTATTCATTAGCGTAAGCAAGTGTCATCCGCGTACGCCGATGAATAGCCCGCTTCGCAGCGCACGTGCTGACAAACGTCCGCGGGAAGCGGGTTTTGACGAAGGGTGTAGTTTGAACTGACTCTCATCTGAACCTGAAGGAGAAAATGATGGCACTTGCCAAGAAGAAGCCGGCCGCCAAGAAGGTTGCCGCGAAGAAGGTCGCTGCCAAGAAGGCCGCACCGGCGAAGAAGGCAGCGGTGAAGAAGGTTGCGGCGAAGAAGGTCGCCGTGAAGAAGGTTGCGGCGAAGAAGGTCGCGGCGAAGAAGGCTGCACCGGCGAAGAAGGTCGCAGCGAAGAAGGTCGCTGCCAAGAAGGCGCCGGCGAAGAAGGCTGCTGCGAAGAAAGTCGCCGTGAAGAAGGTTGCGGCGAAGAAGGTTGCCGCGAAGAAGGCGCCGGCGAAGAAAGCCGCTGCGAAGAAAGTCGCCGTGAAGAAGGTCGCGGCGAAGAAGGCCGCACCGGCGAAGAAGGCTGCCGCCAAGAAGGCTGTTGCGAAGAAGGCTGTTGCGAAGAAGGCCGCGCCGGCGAAGAAGGCTGCTGCGAAGAAAGCTGCGCCGAAGAAGGCGGTCGTGAAGAAGGCTGCGCCGGCGACGACGGCGTCGACGGCATCGGTTGCTCCGGCATCGGGCGTGAAGACCGCGCTCAACCCGGCAGCGGCATGGCCGTTCCCGACCGGCAGCCGTCCGTAAAGACTCGCTGCGCCAAAGCGGACACCGTCGTGTCCTGAATCGAGTAGTCCTACTCGATCGAGATCCCGTCATCGGCTCGCCGGTGGCGGGATTTTTTCATGGCGGCCGCCGTGCGCCGCCCGTGTCCGGACGGCGCGCATAAAAAAACGCATGCGCAAAGATGCGCATGCGTTTTCGTTCGTGCGGCGCGCGCCGCATCGTGCTCCGGCATGCCGGACGTGGCCGCCGGCGCCGATCGATCAGTGCGTGACGCGGGTCACGCCGCCGCTCGACAGCAGTCGCACGCGTTCGCCCGCGCGGAACACTTCGGGCGTGGCCGCTTGCGTGATCGAGCGCAGGTCGCCGTTGTCGAGGCGCACGGTGATTTCGACGCCGTTCGCCGAACTGAGGCCCTGGCCGACCGCATTGCCGGCCACCGCGCCGGCGAGGCCGCCCGCGATCGCGGTCAGCACCGAGCCGCGGCCGCCGCCGATCGCGCTGCCGGCGACCGCGCCGAGCGCGCCGCCGCCGAGCGTGCCGAGCGCGCTGCCGCCGCCGTCGCCCTGAATCCGCACCGCGCGGACGCTTTCGACCGTGCCCATCCGCACGGTCTGTTCGCGCTGCGCCTGGCCGGCGCTATAGACGTCGGCGGAACCCGGCGGCGTGAAGCAGCCGGCGAGCGTCACCGTCGCGGTCAGCATCGCGGCGAGCGTGAGGGTTTTCCTGGTCAACATGTTTCATCTTCTCCAAACAAGATTCACTTTGGACTGTAGCCGAACGCGGTCTCGAAGCGTGAATCGATTTCCGCGCGGGTCGGCGCGTACGTCTGCGGCCCCTGGTGCGCGATCTTCAGCGAGCCCATCAGGCTCGCGAGGCGCCCCGTCGTCGCCCAGTCGAAGCCGTGCTCGATCCCGTACAGCAAGCCGCCGCGGAACGCGTCGCCGCAGCCGGTCGGATCGATGACCCGTTCCGCGTGCACGGCCGGAATCTGCTCTTCGCCGTCGCGGTGACGGATCGTCGCACCGTGCTCGCCGCGCGTGATGATGAGCGCCTGAACCCGGCTGGCGATTTCGTCTTCGGACCAACCCGTCTTGTCGCACACCAGCTTGGCTTCGTAATCGTTGACAGCAATGTAAGTCGCAAGTTCAATGCTGCGGCGCAAGGTGGCGCCGTCGAAGAGAGGCAAGCCCTGGCCCGGATCGAAGATGAACGGCACGCCAGCCTGCGCAAGCTCGTCGGTATGCTGGACCATCCCCTGGAAGCCGTCCGGGCCGACGATCGCGAGCTTGATGCCCTTCGCCTCGCCCGCATGATTCACGTGCGACTGCATCATCGCGCCCGGGTGGAATGCGGTGATCTGGTTGTTGTCGAGATCGGTCGTGATCATCGCCTGCGCCGAATACGTGTCGGGCAGCACGCGCACGTGTTCGCGCGACAGGCCGAGCGCATCCATGCGATCGAGGTACGGCTGCGCGTCGACCGCGCCGAGCGTGCCCATCATCCGTGCGTCGCCGCCGAGCAGATTCAGCGCGTACGCGATGTTGCCAGCGCAGCCGCCGAATTCGCGACGCATCGTCGGCACGAGGAAGCTCAGATTGATGAGGTGCACCTGGTCGGGCAGGATGTGCTCGCGAAAGCGCCCTTCGAAGGTCATGATGTTGTCGTAGGCGATCGAACCGCAAATCAGCGTAGCCAAGGTGTGCGTTCCTGTAGAGAAGGTGAGAGGGCGGCCGCAGCGCGTCTTTCGCCCGCCGCGCGGCAGGCGGGCGCGGCGCGCCGCGGCCGTTCGGTGCGGCTTATTTCAGTGCGGCGAGCGCGGCGTCGTAGTCCGGCTCGTCCTTGATCTCGCCGACAAGCTCGGTGTGCGTCACCTTGTCGTTCTCGTCGATCACGACGACCGCGCGCGCGGTCAGGCCGTCGAGCGGGCCGCTCGTCACGTTCACGCCGTATGCGTCGGCGAACGCGCGGCCGCCTCGGAACGTCGACGCGGTGACGACGTTCGCGAGGCCCTCCGCCGTGCAGAAGCGGGTCGCGGCGAACGGCAGGTCCGCCGACACGACGACGACGACCGTGTTGTCGAGCTTGCTCGCCGCTTCGTTGAACTTGCGAGTCGACGTCGCGCAGGTCGGCGTGTCGAGGCTCGGGACGATGTTCAGCACCTTGCGCTTGCCCGCGAAGGTCGCGAGCGACACGTCGGCGAGGTCCTTGCCGACCAGCTTGAAATCGGGCGCCTGCGAGCCGGCTGCGGGGAACGTGCCGGCGATGTCGATCGGGTTGCCGCCCAGCGTGACTTTGCTCATGTTCGTGCTCCAAGTGTGTGCGCCGATGCGGCGCAAGGGTTGAGGCCGAGGCCGCGCGCGCGTTGCGGCGCGTTACGGATAAAAGATCTGCACGCGGAAGTTCGATGCGGCGATGTCGTCCGTGTCGATCCGGACGATCATCGTCTGGGTCGCGCCGGCGGGCATGCCTGCTTCGACGCGCGTGCCGGGGCGCGCGTAGTCGCGCGGCGCGAGCACGCGGCGTGCGGTGATGTTGTTCGCTTCGTCGAGCAGCGTGAGCTCGATCGACGGATAGGCAAGCGCGACGCGGTAGCGGTTCGTGAGCGGCACCTTCAGCTCGAGAAGGCGCGGGCCGTCGAGCTGGCGCAGGTCGGATGCGTCGAGCCGCAGGCCGTCGATTGCGCGCGGCGGCGTGACCGTGCAGCCGAGCGTCGCGCACGCCTCTTTGAAGAGCGGCTCGGTCGACGGCCAGTAGATCGTGATCGTTTCGCGTTGCCACCACGCGAGTTGTGCGGCGAGCAGCGCCGCGAGCGCCAGGGCGACGATCGCGCCGAGCGCGCGCGCGAAGCCGCCGCGCGCGGCGTTCGTCCGCGTTTCGCGGGTCATCGCGAAATGCTCGCGGTTGTCGGTCTCGGGCGCCGCGGCGAACGGCTCGGCATCCGCTCGGGACGGCGCGGCTGAGCCGAAGTGCGGCTCGCGATCGTGAGGGATTCCGGCGAGCGCGGCGGCCGCGGGCGATGCGAGTACGGGTTCGATCGCGTCGCCGGGCAGCGGGGCGAATGTGCGCGCGGGATCGGGCTCGTGTTGCGCGGTCGCGCCTCGATCGAGGTCGCGATCGAGCGTCGGGCGCGGCGGAAGAGGAAATTCGCGAGCGCGGGCGGTGGGCAGATCGGCTTCGGGCGTTGCGGCGGCCTGCGCTTCGGGCGTTTCGTCCGCGCCCGCATGCGCTGCGACCGCGACGCCGGCTGCGGCGCTCGCGCTCGTCATCTGCAGCTTCGGATCGACCGCGCCGTCGAGCCAGGGGCCCCACATGTCCCAGGCGCCTGGTGTGAAATCGCGATGGCCTGCTTCGAGCGGGCGGCGATCGGGAGACGTCGCGTCGAACAGGCGCTGCAGCGCCGGCTGCTGCTCCGGCGTGCGCGGCGCCGCTTGCGCAGCAGCCGCTTCCGGCTCGGCGGGCACGAGCGCGCGCGCCGCGTCGAACACTTGCTGGCAATGGCCGCAGCGCACGAGACCGTCGTGCAGCGCAAGCTGTTCCCGCTGCAATCGGAAGACGGTTTCACAATGAGGGCAGCGCGTCGCGAGGAGCATGGTCAGCCGGGCAGCCAGCGGGGCCTGAGTGAAGGACAGCGCTTATTCTAATGGCTTTCGCGCCGAGTTCCGGCGAGGCATACCCAACCTTCGTGTTCGCGCCAGACGGCGATATCGATATAGCGGGCGTAGACGCTCGCGACTTCGTCCGCCTGCCGCGCAAGCACGCCCGACAGCGCGATGCGCCCGCCCGGCCTCACCTTCGACGCAAGCATCGACGCCATCAGCTTCAGCGGATTCGACAGGATGTTCGCGACGACGATGTCGAATTCGCCGTCGGGGCAGTCGCCGGGCAGACCGTACGCGACGTCGGTGCGATTGCGCTCGCTGTTCTGGCGCGCCGCTTCGACCGCTTGCGGATCGATGTCGATGCCGGTCACGCTGCCCGCGCCGCACTTCTTCGCGAGGATCGCGAGAATGCCCGAGCCGCAGCCGTAATCGAGCACCGTCTGGCCGGGTTGCACGGTCTGCTCGAGCCATTCCATGCAAAGGCGCGTCGTCGGATGGCTGCCCGTGCCGAACGCGAGGCCCGGATCGAGCTCGAGCACGAGCGCGTCGGGCTCCGGCGCGTCGTGCCACGACGGTACGACCCAGATCTTCTCGCCGATGTGGATCGGGTCGAATTGCGATTGCGTGAGCCGCACCCAGTCCTGCTCTTCGACTTCGCGCAGCTCGAAGCGCGGCGTTTCGTCGAGGCCGGCTTCGTTCGCGGCGGCGGCGAGCAGCACCGCGGGATCCTGAGTCGCCTCGACGAGCGCGATCACGCGCGAATGCTGCCACGCGGTGCGCTCGGGCACGAGGCCCGGTTCGCCGAAGAGCGGCTGCTCGTCCGGAGTGTCGGCGTCGGCGTCTTCCACGGACACCGACAGCGCGCCCAACTCGACGAGCGCGTCGGACAGTGCCTCCGCGCGCTCGCGGGGCAGCTCGACGACGAGTTCCCGATAGCTCATGATCACGCTTCTTCCGGCGCGGCCTGCAGCTTCTGCGCGAGCCGGTTCTCGAGATAGTGGATGCTGGGGCCGCCTTCGACGAATTTCGAGTCGAGCATCAGTTCGCGATGCAGCGGGATGTTGGTCAGGATGCCTTCGACCACCATTTCCGACAGCGCGATGCGCATCCGGTTGATCGCCTGCTCGCGCGTCGCGCCGTAGGCGATCAGCTTGCCGATCATCGAATCGTAGTTGGGCGGAACGAAATATCCATTGTACGCGTGCGAATCGACGCGGATGCCGGGGCCGCCCGGCGTGTGCCACGACGTGATCCGGCCCGGCGACGGCGTGAACTTGAACGGATCTTCGGCGTTGATCCGGCACTCGATCGCGTGGCCGCGGAACTGGATGTCGCGTTGGCGGACCGACAGCTTCTCGCCCGCCGCGATCCTGATCTGTTCCTGGACGATGTCGACGCCCGTGATCAGCTCCGTCACCGGATGCTCGACCTGCACGCGCGTGTTCATCTCGATGAAGTAGAACTCGTTGTTCTCGTAGAGGAACTCGAACGTGCCCGCGCCGAGATAGCCCATCTTTTTGCACGCGTCCGCGCAGCGGTCGCCGATCCGGTCGATCAGGCGGCGCGCGATGCCGGGCGCGGGCGCTTCCTCGATCACCTTCTGGTGACGGCGCTGCATCGAGCAGTCGCGCTCGCCGAGCCAGACCGCGTTCTTGTGCGAATCGGAGAGCACCTGAATCTCGATGTGGCGCGGATTTTCGAGGAACTTCTCCATGTAGACCTGCGGATTGCCGAACGCGCGGCCCGCTTCCTCGCGCGTCATGTTGACCGCGTTCACGAGCGCCGCCTCGGTGTGGACGACGCGCATCCCGCGTCCGCCGCCGCCGCCCGCCGCCTTGATGATCACCGGATAGCCGATCGAGCGTGCAATTTTCACGATCTCCTTCGGGTCGTCCGGCAACGCGCCGTCCGAGCCCGGCACGCAAGGCACGCCGGTGCGGATCATCGTCTGTTTCGCGGTGACTTTGTCGCCCATCATGCGGATCGTGTCCGGGCGCGGACCGATGAACGTGAAGCCCGACTGCTCGACGCGCTCGGCGAAATCGGCGTTCTCCGACAGGAAGCCGTAGCCCGGGTGGATCGCCTCGGCGTCGGTGACTTCGGCCGCGCTGATCAGGGCCGGCATGTTCAGGTAGCTCAGATTCGACGGAGCGGGGCCGATACAGACCGCTTCGTCGGCTAACTTCACGTACTTGGCTTCCTTGTCGGCCTCGGAATAGACGACTACCGTCTTGACGCCGAGCTCGCGGCACGCGCGCTGAATGCGCAGCGCGATTTCCCCGCGGTTGGCAATGAGGATTTTTTCAAACATAGCGAGTATTCGTCTCTTCGATGGACGCGCGAGCGCGCGCCTTGAGAGGAGCGGCGTCGCTGACGGGCGCGCCGCGCGGCGGGTCTTAGCCGATCACGAAAAGCGGCTGGCCGTATTCGACGGCCTGGCCATTCTCGACGAGAATTTCCTTGATGACGCCGGCCTTGTCCGACTCGATTTCGTTCAGCAGCTTCATCGCTTCGATGATGCAGAGCGTCTGGCCTTCCTTCACCGTGTCGCCGACCTGGACGAACGGATCGGCGCCCGGCGACGGCGCGCGGTAGAACGTGCCGACCATCGGCGACGTCACGACGTGGCCTTGCGGCGCGGCGGCCGCGGGTGCTGCGGCGGGTGCCGCGGCAAGCGCGCCTTCGGTCGGCACCGTCAGGACGGGGGCGGGGGCGCTCACTTGCGGCGCGAAGCCGGCCGACGGCTGCACATAGACCGGCGGTGCGTTCTTGACGATGCGCACCTTGCCTTCGCCTTCGGTGACTTCCAGCTCGGAGATGCCGGATTCGGAGACGAGGTCGATCAGAGTTTTCAGCTTGCGAAGGTCCATCGGGAGTTCCCCTTTCAATACGTGAAACGCCGGTTCGGGACCGGCGCTGAATCGAGTTCTTGAAAATCAGCCGCGCGACGCGCCTTGCAGCTTGTCGAGCGCGTATTCGAGCGCGTACAGATAACCTTTCCAGCCGAGGCCGCAAATCACGCCTTCGGCCTGATCGGAGAAATAGGAGTGATGCCTGAACGGCTCGCGCCGGTGCACGTTCGACAGATGAATCTCGACGAACGGAATCCCGACGCCCGCGAGCGCGTCCCGGATCGCGATGCTCGTATGCGTATACGCGGCTGGATTGATCAGGATGAACTCGGTGCCGTCGTTTCTCGCCGCCTGGACGCGATCGACGAGCGCGCCCTCGTGGTTGCTCTGGAACGACTCGAGTTCGACGCCTGCCTCCTGCGCCCGCGCGGCCAGCGCCTGATCGATCTGCTCGAGCGTCACGCGGCCGTACACCTCCGGTTCCCGGGTGCCGAGAAGGTTCAGGTTGGGGCCGTGCAGCACCAGCAATCGTGTCATAGGTCGCTTCTTTTTCTGCGGAATTGCGCGAACTTTATCGCCAATTAGAGAAATTTGTCTAGTTTTGCCGAATGGACGAGTGCGCCGGCGAGCGCGCATCGGCGTGTTCGCGCGGCCAGAATCTGCCAACGTCATGCAATTTGGTGCTAATCAGATTTCAAATTCTGTCAACGTCCGGCAGCCGGTCGGCCCCGATCAGAGCGTGTCGAGCGTGCGTTTCAGCTCATCCGGATGGATTTGCCCCAATTTTGCCTCGCGAACCTTACCGGTTTCATCGATGACGACGGTGAAAGGTAGCGCCCCGGCGGTATTGCCGAAATTTCGGGCCAGATCTGCACCCGCATAACCGCTGACGACGATCGGATAATCGACGGGTACCTTTTTCAGGAAATTCTTCACGTTCTGCTCGGAATCGACACCAATTCCGACGAAATGCACGCCTTTCTTCTCGTATTCCCGCGACAGCTTCACGAGCTCGGGCATCTCCTCGACGCAGGGGCCGCACCACGACGCCCAGAAATTGACGACGAGTTTCTGGCCCTTGAATGCCGCGAGCCGCTGCGGCTTGCCGTCGACGTTCGGATACGACGCGGCCCAGAGCGTGTCGACCGCGTTGCCCGCGGCGGGTGCGCCGGCCGGCGTGCCCGCTGGCGCGCCGCCCGCCGCGTTGCCGCGCGCCCAGTGGCCGGCGGCGAGGCCGCCCGCGATCGCGACGGCCGCGATCACGACGCCTGCGAAAATTCCTTTGCTATTCATCGGTTCGGGATTCGGTTGGTGAGGACGGCGGCGCGCCGACGAGCGCGCGCAGCGCTTGCGCATCGGCCCGTGACAGACGGCCGCGGGCGTCCGCCTTCACGGCGCCGCGCAGGTCGTCGCTTGTATACAGTGCGACGTGAATGCCGACGGGTTCCGCGCCGCGCGCTTCGCGCCACAGGAAGCTGAGCGTCTCGACGTCGCTGCGCCCCGCGAAGTGGCGGGTTTCGGATACGTCGTACTGGATGTTCTGGTTCAGCAGGTAGATCGCGAGATCCTTGTGGTTGTCGCAGAAGGTCTGCAGATGGATGTCGGAATGCGCGTTCGCCGTGCCGTTCAGCACGGCGCCCGCGACGTACGGATTGAACGCCGCGAGCCGCTCCATCCACGCGAGCGCGATGACACGCAGCCGCCGCAGTTCGGCCGGCTGCGTGTCACTCTGGAACAGCGCGAGGTATTCGTGCAGTTCTTCCTCGATCTGGTCGTTATCTGGCAGCCATTCGCCTGCAATTCGGCTGTCGCCGAGCACCTGGCGGGCGGCCTTGCGCTTTGCGCCGGCGTAGTCGAGCCCGTCTTCGGCGATCAGGCGTGCCGCGGCGAGCGCGATTTCGTCACGTACGCGTCGCGGATCGAGTAGGGTTTTGCGAGACATGATCCGGCAATCATACTAGATCGGTGCCGAGCGACCCGGCGGTTGCGTCAACCGTCGTTCGCGTCGGGGGTGTCAGTTACAATAGCCCCCTTTGCGCGGCGGCGCGCGCGCCGCGCCGCGGATGTTTTTCCGGCAACCGGCGCGACGTGCGGCCGGCCTCCGATTCGACTACGCCCACGCGGCGCGAAGCTCTATGCATATCCACATTCTCGGCATCTGCGGCACCTTCATGGGCGGTCTCGCCGTGCTCGCCCGCGCGGCGGGCCATACCGTGACCGGCTGCGACGCGGGCGTCTATCCGCCGATGAGCATGCAGCTCGAGGCGCAGGGCATCCAGTTGATCGAGGGCTACGGCGCCGAACAGATCGACTTGAAGCCCGATCTGTTCGTGATCGGCAACGTGGTGTCGCGCGGCAACCCGCTGATGGAGGTAATCCTCGATCGGGGGCTGCCGTATGTGTCCGGTCCGCAATGGCTCGGCGAGCACGTGCTCGCAGGTAAGTGGGTGCTCGCTGTCGCCGGCACGCACGGCAAGACGACAACGAGTTCGATGCTCGCATGGATGCTCGAAGACGCCGGCCTGAATCCGGGCTTCCTGATCGGCGGCGTGCCGCTGAACTTCGGCGTGTCCGCACGGCTGACCGATTCGAGCTTCTTCGTGATCGAGGCGGACGAATACGACACAGCGTTCTTCGACAAGCGTTCGAAGTTTGTCCATTATCGGCCGCGGACCGCGATCCTGAACAATCTCGAATTCGATCATGCTGATATCTTTCCGGATCTCGCTGCGATCGAGACGCAATTCCACCATTTGGTGCGCACGGTGCCGGGCGTCGGCCGGCTCGTGACGAACGGCCGCGAAGACGCGCTCGAGCGCGTGCTGTCGCGCGGCTGCTGGAGCGATGTCGAGCGTTTCGGTGTCGACGGCGGTTGGCAGGCGCTGCCTGCGGAGGACGGCGTGCCGGTCGACGAGCGTTTCGCCGTGTATTGGCGCAGCGAGCGCGTCGGCGTCGTCGGCTGGCACGTGCAGGGCGAGCACAACCGGCTGAATGCGCTCGCAGCGATCGCCGCCGCGCGTCACGTCGGCGTGCCGCCCGCGCAGGCGGCCGCCGCGCTCGCGACGTTCCGTAACGTCAAGCGCCGGATGGAGGTGCGCGGCAGCGTCGACGGAGTGACCGTCTATGACGATTTCGCCCACCACCCGACCGCGATCGAAATGACGATCGCCGGGCTTCGCGCGCGCATCGGCTGCGAAAACACCCGCATCCTCGCGGTGCTGGAGCCGCGATCGAACACGATGAAGCTCGGCGTGATGAAGGCGCAACTGCCGGCGAGCCTCGCCGACGCCGATCTCGTGTTCGGCTACGGCGCGCCGACCGGCCGCGACGCGCTCGGCTGGAACCTGCGCGACGCGCTCGCGCCGCTCGGCGACAAGGCGCGCGCGTTCGACGACCTGCACACGCTCGTGAAGGCCGTGGCGGCGTCGGCGCGGCCGGGCGACCACGTGCTTGTGATGAGCAACGGCGGCTTCGGCGGCGTCCACCAGAAGCTGCTCGATGCGCTGTCCGTGCGCGGCGGCGCGGCGCCGGCCCGGAGCGGCGCGTGATCCTGTATCTGCACGGCTTTCGTTCGTCGCCGCAGTCGTTCAAGGCGCGCGCGCTGGCCGCGCGGCTCGCCGAGCTCGGCCGCGCGGACGAATGGCGCTGCCCGATGCTGTCGGTCGCGCCGCTCGACGCCGTCGCTGCCGCCGAGGCGGAAGTCGCCGGCGCGCCGGCGCACGGCGTCACCGTGATCGGCAGCTCGCTCGGCGGCTATTACGCGACATGGCTAGCGGAAAAGCACGGCTGGCGCGCGGTGCTGCTGAATCCCGCGACGCAGCCGCAGCGCGACCTGCGCCGCCATCTGGGCGAGCAGCCGCTGTGGCACGGCGGCGGCACGATCGTCGTCGAGCCGCGTCACCTGGACGAGCTGAACGCGCTGCATGTCGCGGCGATCTCGCGGCCCGAGCGCTACTATCTGTTCGCGGCGACGGGCGACGAAGTGCTCGACTACCACGACATGCTCGCGCGCTATCCAGGCGCGCGAACCCGCGTCATCGAAGGCAGCGATCACGGGATCAGCGAATTTGCCGACTATATCGACGACGTTCTTGCATTTTGCGACGCCGGATAGCCCGGCGCCGGATGCGAGATCCGGCGCGCGGCACCCTATACACCACACGCGGCGTCGACGGCTTCCGAAGCGAAGCGCGGCGCGCGGAAGTCTGAACGAAAGACGAGAGTACTGAGTGAACGTTTTCTTCGAGGAATCGGGCAGTTTCAAGGCGGGCAGCGTGCTGTCGCGCCAGGGCGACGCGTTTCAGGTCGAATTGCCGGGCGGCCGGCGCGCGAAGGTGCGCGCGAAGGACGTGCTGATTGAATTCGAGAAACCCGCGGCGGGCGAACTGATGCAGCAGGCGGACGAAGCCGCCCAGCAGATCGACCTGGACTTTCTGTGGGAGTGCGCGCCCGCCGAGGAATTCGCGTACGCGACGCTCGCCGACGAATATTTCGGCGCGAGCTATGGCCCCGTCGAACGCGCGGCGCTCGTGCTGCGCCTGCACGGCGCGCCCGTCTATTTTCGCCGCAAGGGACGCGGCCAGTATCAGCGCGCGCCCGAAGAGCAACTGAAGATGGCGCTCGCCGCGCTCGAGCGCAAGCGCCAGCAGGCGCTCGTGCAGGCCGGCTACGAAGAGGAGCTGAAGGCGGGCAGGCTGCCCGATGCGTTCGCGGGCAAGGCGCTCGGCCTGCTGACGAAGCCGGACAAGAATTCGATCGAATACAAGGCGCTCGACGCGGCGGCGCTCGCGCGCGGCGTGTCGAGCGCGCGGCTGATGCTCGACTGCGGCGGCATTCCGTCGGCGCGCGCGCTGCACGAGGCGCGCTTCCTCGCCGAATACTTCCCGCACGGCACGAGCTTTCCGTCCGTCACGGTCGGCAAGCTGCCCGACGACCTGCCGCGCGCGGACGTCAACGCATTCTCGATCGACGACATCACGACGACCGAGATCGACGACGCGTTCTCCGTCGAGCATCTGTCCGACGGACGCGTGCGGATCGGCGTGCACATCGCGGCGCCCGCGCTCGGCGTCGCGCGCGGCGACGCGGTCGATGCGATCGCGCGCGCGCGGCTGTCGACCGTCTACATGCCGGGCGACAAGATCACGATGCTGCCGGACGACGTCGTCGACGTGTTCACGCTGAAGGAGGGCGACTACCGTCCGGCGCTGTCGCTGTACATCATCGTGAAGCGCGACACGCAGGAGATCGTCGCGAACGAGACGCGCGCCGAATTCGTCTACGTGAAGAGCAACCTGCGGCACAACACGCTCGACGAGCTCGTCACCGAGGACGCGCTCGCCGCGGGCGCGGGCGACTATCCGCACAAGGACGACATCGCGGTGCTCTGGCCGCTCGCGCAGGCGCTCTTCGAGCGGCGCCAGGTCGCGCGCGCGGGCTACGGGCTCAGGCGCGAAGCGCAGCGCAACACCGATTACAACTTCTACGTCGAAGGCGAGCACGTATCGATCACGCCGCGCCGGCGCGGCTCGCCGCTCGATCTGATCGTGTCCGAGCTCGCGATTCTCGCGAACTCGACGTGGGGCGCGTTCCTGCACGATCACAGCGTGCCCGGCATCTACCGGACGCAGCGCGCGTTCGGCATGCCGAGCGGGCCGAAGCGCACGCGGATGCAGACGAGCGCCGCGCCGCACGAGGGGCTCGGCGTGCCGCAGTACGCATGGAGCACGTCGCCGCTGCGCCGCTACGTCGACCTCGTCAACCAGTGGCAGTTGCTCGCGTGCGTGCAGCACGGCGTGACCGCGAAGCTCGCCGCGCCGTTCAAGCAGAAGGACGCGGATCTGTACGCGGTCGTGCAGGGCTTCGACGACACGTACGCCGCCTACGCCGATCACCAGCGCCGGATGGAGTATTTCTGGTGCCTGCGCTGGATCAAGCAGGAAGGCCGCAAGCAGGTGAGCGCGGCCGTCGTGAAGGGCGATCTCGTGCGCCTCGACGAAGTGCCGCTGCTGCTGCACGTGCCCGCGCTCGGCGTGCATGCGCGCGGCACGCGGGTGCTGCTCGACGTGATGTCGGTCGACGAATTGACGATCGAGGCGTCGGTGCGGCTCGTGAGCGTGCTCGACGCGCCGACGGTGTCGAGTGGCGAGCCGGCCGACGACGATGACGCCGACGCAGCCGACGACGTGCTGCTCGACGCCGCCGACGTATCGGCGGAAAGCGAAGCGGAGGCGCTCGCCGAGGCGGGCGGCGCGGCGAGCGGCGACGGCAATGGCAATGGCAATGGCGAATCGCCGGCGAACGGTGAGGAACAATCGAAATGAGCACGACCGTCGAATCGGCAGCGCGCGCGCGCGATCGCTACGCGGTGATCGGCAATCCGATCGCGCACAGCAAATCGCCGTTCATCCATTCGCGTTTCGCCGAACAGACGGGCGAGGCAATCGAATACACGCATCTGCTCGCGCCGCTCGACGGCTTCTCGGCCGCGGTGCGCGAATTCATCGCGCAGGGCGGGCGCGGCGTGAACGTCACCGTGCCGTTCAAGCTCGAGGCCTATGCGCTTGCCGATACGCTGTCGCCGCGCGCGGCGGCGGCGGGCGCGGTCAACACGCTGCGCTTCGACGCAGACGGCATCTTCGGCGACAACACCGACGGCGTCGGCCTCGTGCGCGACATCGAGACGAATCTTGGCGTGAGCCTGACGGGCGCGCGAATCCTGCTGCTCGGCGCGGGCGGCGCGGCGCGCGGCGTCGTGCTGCCGATGCTCGAGCGCGGGCCCGCGTCGCTCACGATCGTCAACCGGACCGCGAGCAAGGCGGAAGAACTCGTCGGCCAGTTCACGCAAGCGGCACACGACGCGGGCTGCGTGCTCGCGGGCGGCGGGCCCGAGCGGGTCGCGCGCGAGCCGTATGACGTGATCGTCAACGCGACGGCGGGCAGCCTCGACGCGGCGCTGCCCGAGTGCGACGCCGCGGCGTTCGGTCCGGCGACGCTCGCGTACGACATGATGTACGGCACGCGTCCGACCGTCTTCATGGAGCATGCGGCGACGCTCGGCGCGCGCGCGTCGGACGGGCTCGGAATGCTCGTCGAGCAGGCGGCGGAATCGTTCCACCTCTGGCGCGGCGTGCGGCCCGACGGCGCGCCTGTGCTCGCCGCGCTGCGCGCCGCCCTCGCGGCGTCCGCGGCGCACTGAGCGCGAGAGGCGAAGGCGGGATGCGCAACAGTCCCGTTTCGCCCGGTCCGGGCTACGCGCCGGCGCGCGGCGCGACTCGCGCGCGCAAGCGCGGCGTCGCGCGCTGGCTCGCGTATGCGGGCGGCGTGTTTGCGGGCGCGTGGCTCGCGACGCAGCTCTATTACGTCGCGCAGATCGCGATGTGGTCGGTGCTCGATCCGGGTTCGAGCGCGTTCATGCGCGCGGACGCGTGGCGCTTGTCGAGCGCGCAGCCCGCGGCGGCGATCCGGCATCGGTGGGTGCCATACGACAGGATCTCGCGGAACCTGAAGCGCGCGGTGATCGCGTCCGAAGACGCCGATTTCGCGAACAATTCGGGCTACGAAGTGGACGCGATCCTGCAGGCGTGGGAGAAGAACCGCGCGCGCGGCCGCATCGTGTCGGGCGGCTCGACGATCACGCAGCAGCTCGCGCGCAATCTGTTCCTGTCCGGCGAGCGCAGCTACATCCGCAAGGGGCAGGAGCTCATCATCACGTGGATGCTCGAAACGCTGCTCGACAAGGAGCGCATCTTCGAGATCTACCTGAACTCGGTCGAGTTCGGCCGCGGCGTGTACGGTGCGGAGGCCGCCGCGCAGTACTACTACCGGATTCCCGCGAGCCGGCTTTCCGCCTGGCAATCGGCGCGGCTCGCGGTGATGCTGCCGAATCCGAAGTATTTCGATATGCACCGCGGCTCGCCTTACCTCGCGCAGCGCGCGGGCGTGATCGCGCGGCGGATGGGCGCGGCGGAATTGCCCGCGTCGCAGTGAGCGCGGCCGCGGCGCGCTCGCTCGCCGCATGCGCGCTTGCCGACCGGGCGCGTGCTTTCTTGCGGCGCATCATCCCGATATTCGCGCTTTCCACAAATCTTTCAAAATCGATACGTCCGGAATTCGGGTAATTCCCTGATTTATTTCGATTGCCAGATCAATTCTGCGTCGCAGTGCGAATCGAGCAATAAAAAATCCGTCTGACTGCGGGTTTGGGTGCAATGGAATTCACAAAACGCCGTTCCAAAGCCGATTCCACGCTGATTCCATTCAAATGGGAAATCGCGCCTGAAAGAATAAAGTAAGCCGTGTTTCTTTCAAATGTTTCGCCATTTTTCAAATCGGAACTTGTCGCGTATATTGGCCGACGCCGTGGCTTATCGGGCCGATCGAGCAAGGTGGGGGCGCCTATCCGGCTGCTCAGGAAAACAACATGAGAGAAGGAAAACGACTATGCCAGCACGTAAAACGAAGCTGTTATTAGCCGCAGTATTCTCTTCGCTGCTCGTCGCAGCGTGCAATGGAGATGACGCCGGTTCGAGCGCGAGCGCCGCCGCGAACGCGGACAGTTCGACCAGCATCGACGCCTCGTCCGGCGCAGACAAACCCTATCGGGATCCCAACCGTTATTCGTCGAGTGCGAGCGCTTCGCTGTCGCCCTCCGCCGTGACCGAGAACGCGGCGATCACGCATCATCAGATCACGGTGAACGGCAAGGCGATCAACTACACCGCGACCGCGGGCCACCTGACCGCGCGCAACCCGCAAAGCGGCGCCGCAGAAGCGTCGTTCTTCTACGTCGCGTACACGGCAGACAGCCAGCCGCCCGGCAAGCGGCCCGTCACGTTCTTCTACAACGGCGGCCCCGGCTCGTCGACAGTCTGGCTGCATCTCGGCTCGTTCGGGCCGAAGCGCCTCGTGACGGGCGATCCGAACGCGAACAGCCCGACGCCGTTCCCGTTCGTCGACAACCAGCAAACGCTTCTCGACACGACCGATCTCGTGTTCGTCGACGCGATCGGCACAGGCTTCTCCGAGGCGATCGCGCCGAACACGAACCAGACGTTCTGGGGCGTCGATCAGGATGCCGGAGCATTTCGCGATTTCGTAATCCGCTATCTGCAGGCGAATCAGCGCAACGATTCGCCGAAGTACCTGTTCGGCGAATCGTACGGCACGCCGCGCACCGACGTGCTCGCGAACCTGCTCGAGACGGCGGGCGTGAAGCTCGACGGCATCGTGCTGCAGTCGTCGATCCTCAACTACAACAGCAACTGCGACATGGCGAGCAATTCCGTCGGCAGCTCGAACAACGGATCGAGCACGGTGAGCTGCGCGGGCTTCGTGCCGAGCTATGGCGCGATCGGCGCGTACTATCAGCTCGACAATCCGAACCCGGCGAACCTGCCGCAGTACGCGGACGAGATGCGTCTGCTGACGGCAGGCACCTATTCGCCGGCCGTGGACGCCTATCTCGCGAACCACACGCAGCCGTCGTCGGGCCTCGTCACGACGATGTCGAACGCAACGGGCGCGACCGTGCCGCTCTGGCGCGCGAACTTCAACCTGCTGCCGACTTCGTATGACAACAGCTATCAGCTCGCGCTGATTCCGGGCACGTTGATCGGCCGCTACGACGCGCGCGTGAACGTGCCGACGAACAGTCCGCTCGCATCGGGAGGCGATCCGTCGAGCAGCTTCATCACGAAGCCGTTCACCGACACGATCGGCACCTATTTGCCGAACGTGCTCAAGTACACGGCGAAATCGGCCTATGCTGTGGAGAGCAATGCGATCTCCTCGTGGGACTGGAGCCACGACGGCCTCGCTCTGCCCGACACGATCCCGGATCTGGCCGCGGCGCTCACGCTCAATCCCGCGCTGAAGGTGCTGTCGCTGAACGGCTATCACGACATCGCGACGCCGTTCTATCAGACGGAGCTCGATCTCGCCCGGCTCGGCGCGCAGCCCAATCTGACGATCAGGGACTACCAGGGCGGGCACATGGTCTACCTGGACGATACGTCGCGGCCGCAGGAAAAAGCCGATCTGGCGACGTTCTATGCGGCGACGCCCGCCGCGCGATGACGCCGAACGATGCTGCAGCGTCCGCCGCGCCGTGCGCCCCACGCGCCGCGCGGCGGGCCGTGACGATCCCATTTCTCTTCGGAGCTGACATGAAAATCCAATCGGCATTCGCTTGGTCCGCGCTCGTTGTCGCAGGCCTCGCGCTCTTCACGCAGACCGCGTTCGCGCAGGAAGCTGCGAGCGATGCGCAATCCGATCGCCATACGCAGGCGCAACTCGGCGATCCGTACGTGCCACCGGCCGCGCGCAAGCCGACGGCCGGCACGCAGACGTCCGGCGCCGCGCTGCACGCGCAGGTGGTGCGCAAGCTGCAACGCCAGTTCGCGGCGGCCGACGTCGACAATACGGGCCTGACCGAAGCGCAGGCGAAGGCTGCGGGCCTCGGCTACGTCGCGAAGAACTTCAGGCAGATCGACGCGAACCATACCGGTCGCGTGTCGTTCTCCGACGTGCAGCGCTACATCCAATCGCAGAGCGCGACGCAGAAGTAAGCAGACCGCACATCGCCAACCCCACGGCGAGCACGGGGTGCGCATCGAACGGGCTCAGCCGGGCAATCGGCTCAGCCCGTTTTTTCATGCGTGCGGCCGGCTTGTGAGTATGATCCGGATTCCCAATATATGAGAGCTTCATTCAAATATTGGAGCTTGCAGCGCACCCTCCTACAATCCGAAGCACATCGAAACGCTTCGGCAGATGCGCGGCCGCCGGAAATCGTCGGCGCGCGCGTCTGGTTCGCCGGAGTTCATCGCACCATGAACAAAACGCCCATGACGCTTGCCTTGAACGGCGCGACAGCCGTCCATCCCGACGCGTCGGACACGTCCGACGCGTCGCTCGCCGACAGCATCGGCGCGACGAGCACGCCGCTCGATCTCGCCGCGCAGCAGGCGGGCACGCAAACGCTGCTGCGCGGGCTCGCGATTCTCGAGGCGGTCGCGGGCGGCGCGCGCGACATGCGCGCGATCGGCGCCGCGCTCGGCACGACGCGCAGCACGACGCACCGCCTCGTCAGCAGCCTCGTGCAGGCGCGCTATCTGCGCCAGGTGCAAGGCGGCTATCTGCTCGGCCCGAAGCTGATCGAGCTCGGCACGATCGCGCTCGAGCAGATGCCGCTCACGGCGGTCGCGCGCCCGCATCTCGAGGCGCTCGCGCAAGCGACGCTCGACACGATCCATCTCGGCGTGCGCGACGGCGACGACGTGCTCTACATCGACAAGATTCCCGGCACGCGCGGCCTGGAGATGCGCTCGCGGATCGGCCATCGGATGCCGCTCGCATCGACGGGAATCGGCAAGGCGATGATGCTCGATCTCGATCCTGATACGTGGCGCTCGCTGTTCGACGCATCGAAGCGCGCGCTCGCGGGCGTGAACTTCAAGCCGGACCGCCGCCCGGACGTCGGCACGTTCCTGCAGCGTATGGCGCACTATGCGGCGGGCGGCTACACGTTCGATCTCGAGGAAAACGAAACGTCGATTCGCTGCGTCGCCGCGCCGGTGCGCGATGCGTCGGGCGCGATCGTCGCCGCGCTGTCGGTCGCGAGCACGATTCCGTATATGTCGCTCGACCGGATGAACGAGCTCGTGCCGCTCGTGCAGCGCGGCGCGCGCGCGATTTCGGCCGATCTCGGCTGGAGCGCGCCGCAGGCGACGCGCCGGATCAAGCGATGACCGCGCACGCGAGCACGCCCGCGCTGATCGGGCTCGACTGGGGTACGACATCGCTGCGCGCGTACCTGTTCGCCGCCGACGGCTCGGTGCTTGACACGCGCGCGCTTGCCGCGGGCGTGATGAGCCTGCCCGATGCGCCGGGCGCGTCGCCGTCGCAGGCGTTCGATGCCGCGTTCGAGCAAGCATGCGGCGCATGGCTCGACCGCGCGCCGCACGTGCCCGCGCTCGCGGCCGGCATGGTCGGCAGCGCGCAGGGCTGGCGCGAGGCGCCTTACGTGACGATGCCGGCCGCCGCCGACACGTTCGCATCGAGTCTCGTGCGGTTTCATACCGCGCGCGGCTTTGCGTTCGCGATCGTGCCGGGCGCGCTCGAACCGGGCGAGCTGCCGGACGTGATGCGTGGCGAGGAAACGCAGATCGTCGGCGCGCTCGCGGCCGAGCCGTCGCTTGCGGCCGAACGCGCGGGCGCGCTGATCGGGCTGCCCGGCACGCACGCGAAATGGGCGTGGGTGCGCGGCGGCCGCATCGAATGGTTCCGAACCTACATGACGGGCGAGCTTTTCGCCGCGCTGCGCGGGCACACGATCCTCGGCCGCACGATGCGGGCGAGCGACGCGCCCGACTGGTCCGCATTCGCGCGCGGCGTGCGGATCGCGCGGCGCAAGCGCCGCGAAGGATTGCTCGCGACGCTGTTCAGCACGCGCACGCTCGGCCTCACCGGGCAGCTCGCGCCGCAAGCGCAGGGCGACTATCTGTCCGGACTGCTGATCGGTCACGAGCTGAATGCGCTCGATGCGCTGCTCGACGGCCAGCGCGCGTCGCTCGCGGCGCTCGCGCCGCGCCTCGTCGGCGACGCCGCGTTGTGCGACCGCTACCGCCGCGCGCTCGCCGAATTCGATTGCGGCGGGGCGCGCATCGTCGAGCGCGCGTCCGAGCGCGGCCTGTGGCGCATCGCGGTGCAGGCGGGGCTCGTCGGCGCGGCGGGCGACGCGCCGCCCGCGCCCCTCGCGCCGCACTAGGCGCGAAGCGCGTTTCGACACGAAGTGGCTGGAGGAAATGAGATGTCGATGGATGCCGAAGCACTGCGTTTTCCCGCGCCGTATGCGCCGCATCGCGCGCTGATGCGCGCGTTCGACGCGTGCCCGCTGATCGCGATCCTGCGCGGCGTCACGCCCGCCGACGCGGCGGCGCACGGCGCCGCGCTGTACGACGCGGGTTTTCGCATCGTCGAGGTGCCGCTCAATTCGCCCGATCCGTTCGACAGCATCGCCGCGTTGCGCGCCGCGCTGCCCGCCGACGCGATCGTCGGCGCGGGCACCGTGCTGCGCGCCGAATATGTCGACGAAGTCGTGCGCGCCGGCGGCGAGCTGATCGTGATGCCGCATGCGGACGGCGACGTCGTGCGCCGCGCGAAGACGCTCGGCATCGGATGCGCGCCCGGCGTCGCGACGCCGACCGAGGCGTTCGCCGCGCTCGCGGACGGCGCGGACGTGCTGAAGATGTTTCCCGCCGAGCAGCTCGGCACGCCGGCCGTGAAGGCGTGGCGCGCGGTGATCGACGCGCGCGTGCCGCTCGTGCCGGTGGGCGGGATCACGCCCGAGAACATGGGCCCGTATCTCGCGGCGGGCGCGAACGGCTTCGGCCTCGGCTCGGCGCTGTATGCGCCCGGGCAGGCGCTCGCCGTCACTGCCGCGCGCGCGCGGGCGTTCGCCAACGGATGGCGGATCGCCCGCAAGGGAGTGGCGCGGTGAACCGGCTCGCGGGCAAGGTCGCCCTCGTGACGGGCGCGGGGCGCGGCATCGGCGCGGCGATCGCACGCGCGTTCGTGCGCGAAGGCGCGGCCGTCGCGATTGCGGAGCTCGACGCGGCGCTCGCGGACGAGACCGCCGACGCGATCGCGCGCGACGCCGCCGACGCGCGCGTGCTCGCGGTGCCGACGGACGTCGCGCGGGCCGAATCGGTCGCGGCGGCGCTCGCGCGCACGGAGCGCGCATTCGGTCCGCTCGACGTGCTCGTCAACAACGCCGGCGTCAACGTGTTCGGCGATCCGCTCGCGCTCACCGACGAAGACTGGCGGCGCTGCTTCGCGATCGATCTCGACGGCGTCTGGAACGGCTGCCGCGCGGCGCTGCCGGGCATGGTCGAGCGCGGGCGCGGCAGCATCGTGAACATCGCGTCGACGCACGCGTTCAGGATCATCCCGGGCTGCTTTCCGTACCCGGTCGCGAAGCACGGCGTGCTGGGCCTCACGCGCGCGCTCGGCATCGAATACGCGCCGCGCAACGTGCGCGTGAACGCGATCGCGCCGGGCTACATCGAGACGCAGTTGACGCATGACTGGTGGGGCGCGCAGCCCGATCCCGAGGCCGCGCGCCGCGAGACGCTCGCGTTGCAGCCGATGAAGCGGATCGGGCGTCCGGACGAAGTCGCGATGACCGCGGTGTTCCTCGCGTCGGACGAGGCGCCGTTCATCAACGCGAGCTGCATCACGATCGACGGCGGCCGATCGGTGCTGTACCACGACTGATTCACTTGTGCGGTGCGCCCGCGACGGACGCATACGCGCGAAGGCGGCGCGCGACGGTCGCACGCGCCGCGTCGAGACGACGAAGCGGCCGACGGCTCCGGTGACGGAGACAACAAGGAGACAAGCAACATGAAACGCAGAACGTTCATCACGCTGGCGGCAGCGGCGACGGTCGCGGCGGCGGGCCTGCCCGCGCATGCGGCCGAGCCCGTGAAGATCGGCTTCCTCGTCAAGCAGCCCGAGGAGCCGTGGTTCCAGGACGAATGGAAATTCGCCGAGCTCGCCGCGAAGGACAAGGGCTTCACGCTCGTGAAGATCGGCGCGCCGTCCGGCGAGAAGGTGATGAGCGCGATCGACAATCTCGCCGCGCAGAAGGCGCAGGGCTTCATCATCTGCACGCCGGACGTGAAGCTCGGGCCGGGCATCGTCGCGAAAGCGAAATCGCACGGCCTGAAGATGATGACGGTCGACGACCGGCTCGTCGACGGCGCGGGCAAGCTGATCGAATCGGTCCCGCACATGGGCATCTCCGCATACGACATCGGCAAGCAGGTCGGCAGCGGGATCGCGGCCGAGATCAGGAAGCGCGGCTGGAACATGAACGAAGTCGGCGCGATCGACATCACGTACGAGCAGTTGCCGACCGCGCATGACCGCACGACGGGCGCGACCGATGCGCTCGTCGCCGCCGGCTTTCCGAAGGCGAACGTGATCGCCGCGGCGCAGGCGAAGACCGACACCGAAAACGCATTCAACGCGGCGAACATCGCGCTCACGAAGAATCCGAAGTTCAAGCACTGGGTCGCCTACGGTCTCAATGACGAAGCGGTGCTCGGCGCGGTGCGCGCGGCCGAGGGGCGCGGCTTCAAGGCGGCCGACATGATCGGCATCGGCATCGGCGGGTCGGACTCGGCGCTCAACGAGTTCAAGAAGCCGCAGCCGACCGGCTTCTTCGGCACCGTGATCATCAGCCCGAAACGCCACGGCGAAGAGACGTCGGAGCTGATGTACGCGTGGATCACGCAAGGCAAGGCGCCACCGCCGCTCACGCTGACGACGGGCATGCTCGCGACGCGCGAGAACGTCGCGCAGGTGCGCGAGACGATGGGGCTCGCGGCGAAGTAGGCGAAGCGCGCCAGCGTTTTCGCGGTGCGGGCGTCGCGCGATGCGCGGCGCTCGCGGCGGCGATGCGCGCGGCGGTGCGGCAGGTGACAGGGCAACAGGGCGACAAGCATGGCAGGAGACGGAGGCGACGTGGCTGCGGCACTGCGTTTTGACAATATCGGCAAGGTCTTTCCCGGCGTGCGCGCGCTCGACGGCATCTCGTTCGACGTGCATGCGGGACAGGTGCACGGCCTGATGGGCGAGAACGGCGCGGGCAAGTCGACGCTGCTCAAGATTCTCGGCGGCGAATATCAGCCCGACTCGGGCGGCGTGCTCGTCGACGGGCAGGCGATGCGCTTTCCGAGCGCGGCCGCGTCGATCGCGGCGGGCATCGCGGTGATCCATCAGGAGCTGCAATACGTGCCCGATCTGACGGTGGCCGAGAACCTGCTGCTCGGCCGGCTGCCGAGCGCGCTCGGCTGGGTCAGGAAGCGCGACGCGCAGCGCTTCGTGCGCGAGCGGCTCGGCGCGATGGGCGTCGATCTCGATGCGCAGGCGAAGCTGCGGCGGCTGTCGATCGCGCAGCGGCAGATGGTCGAGATCTGCAAGGCGCTGCTGCGCAACGCGCGCGTGATCGCGCTCGACGAGCCGACGAGCTCGCTGTCGCACCGCGAGACCGAGGTGCTGTTCAAGCTCGTCGACGATCTGCGTCGCGACGGCCGCGCGCTCATCTACATCTCGCACCGGATGGACGAGATCTACCGGCTCTGCGACGCATGCACGATCTTCCGCGACGGCCGGCAGGTCGCATCGCACGCCTCGCTCGCGGACGTGCCGCGCGAGACGCTCGTGCGGCAGATGGTCGGCCGCGAGATCAGCGACATCTATCACTACGCGCCGCGCGAACTCGGCGACGTGCGTCTGTCGGCGCGCGCGCTCGAGGGAGACACGCTGCGCGCCGGCGCGAGCTTCGACGTGCGGGCGGGCGAGATCGTCGGCTTCTTCGGGCTCGTCGGCGCGGGGCGCAGCGAGCTGATGCGCGTGATCTACGGCGCGGACCGCAGGACGGGCGGCACGCTCACGCTCGACGGCGAGCCGCTCGACATCCGCTCGACGCGCGACGCGATCCGCCACGGGATCGTGCTGTGCCCCGAGGATCGCAAGGAAGAGGGGATCGTCGCGCACGCGTCGGTCGCCGAGAACATCAACATCAGTTGTCGCCGCCACGCGCTGCGCGCGGGACTCTTTCTCGACCGCAAGCGCGAGGCCGAGACGGCCGATCGCTTCATCAAGCTGCTGAAGATCAAGACGCCCAGCCGTCGGCAGAAGATCCGCTTCCTGTCGGGCGGCAATCAGCAGAAGGCGATTCTCGCGCGCTGGCTCGCCGAGCCGGATCTGAAGGTCGTGATCCTCGACGAGCCGACGCGCGGCATCGACGTCGGTGCGAAGCACGAGATCTACGGCGTGATCTACGAGCTCGCGAAGCGCGGCTGCGCGATCGTGATGGTGTCGTCCGAGCTGCCGGAGGTGCTCGGCGTATCGGATCGCATCGTCGTGATGCGCGAAGGACGGATCGCGGGCGAGCTCGCGCGCGGCGAAGCGAACGAGGAGGCGGTGCTCAATCTCGCGCTGCCGCAGGGCGCGACCGCGCACGCCGCATGACGAACGCGCGGTTGGCGCGACGCGCGGCGCGATCACGTTGCGCGACGCGCGGGACGGCGAATTCGAGGATTGGAGAGAAGGGCGGCCGCGCCGCCCGGCAGAGGAGCAAACGACATGCAAGCGAGAGAGAACCTTCCACAAGCCGCGGCGCACGCGGCGGCCGTGCCGGCCGAGGACCGGCAGCGCTGGCGGCAGCACGCCGCCGATTACAGTCTCGTCGCGATCTTCGCGGCGATGTTCGTCGCGATGTCGCTGACGGTCGATCATTTCTTCTCGATCGACAACATGCTCGGGCTCGCGCTGTCGATCTCGCAGATCGGGATGGTCGCGTGCACGATGATGTTCTGCCTCGCGTCGCGCGATTTCGATCTGTCGATCGGCTCGACGGTCGCGTTCGCCGGCGTGCTGTGCGCGATGGTGCTCAACGCGACCGACAATACGTTCGTCGCTGTCGCCGCGGCGGTCGCGGCGGGCGCGGCCATCGGCTTCGTCAACGGCGCGGTGATCGCGTATCTGCGAATCAACGCGCTGATCACGACGCTCGCGACGATGGAGATCGTGCGCGGGCTCGGCTTCATCGTGTCGAAGGGGCAGGCGGTGGGCGTGTCGTCGGAGACGTTCATCGCGTTGGGCGGGCTCACGTTCTTCGGCGTGTCGCTGCCGATCTGGGTGACGCTCGTGTGCTTCGTCGTGTTCGGCGTGCTGCTCAACCAGACCGTGTACGGCCGCAACACGCTCGCGATCGGCGGCAATCCGGAGGCGTCGCGGCTCGCCGGGATCAACGTCGAGCGCACGCGCGTCTACATCTTCCTGATCCAGGGCGCAGTGACCGCGCTCGCGGGCGTGATCCTCGCGTCGCGGATCACGTCGGGCCAGCCGAACGCCGCGCAGGGCTTCGAGCTGAACGTGATCTCCGCGTGCGTGCTGGGCGGCGTGTCGCTCGCGGGCGGGCGCGCGTCGATCTCGGGCGTCGTGATCGGCGTGTTGATCATGGGCACCGTCGAGAACGTGATGAACCTGCTCAATATCGATGCGTTCTATCAATACCTGGTGCGCGGCGCGATCCTGCTCGCCGCCGTGCTGCTCGACCAGTTGAAGAACCGCGGCGCGCGCGATTGAGCGCATCGCCCTTTTCCGGGAATGAACAGATGACCGACATTGCTTCGCATCGCGAATCGAACGGCGCGCAGGATGCACAAGACGCGCAACACGAACGTTACGCGCGCTACCCGAGCCTCGCCGGGCGCGCGGTGCTGATCACGGGCGGCGCGACGGGCATCGGCGCGTCGTTCGTCGAGCACTTCGCGCGGCAGGGCGCGCGCGTCGCGTTCGTCGATCTCGACGAACAGGCTGGCCGCGCGCTCGCCGCGCGGCTCGCCGACGCCGCGCACGCGCCCGTGTTCGCCGCGTGCGACCTCACCGACATCGCCGCGCTGCGCGGCGCGATCGACGCGATCCGCGCGCGCGTCGGCCCGATCGCGGCGCTCGTGAACAACGCGGCGAACGACGTGCGCCACGCGATCGCCGACGTGACGCCCGAATCGTTCGACGCGAGCATCGCGGTGAACCTGCGCCATCAGTTCTTCGCCGCGCAGGCGGTGATCGACGACATGAAGCGGCTGGGCGGCGGCTCGATCGTCAATCTCGGCTCGATTGGCTGGATGCTGAAGAATGCGGGCTATCCGGTCTACGCAACCGCGAAGGCGGCGGTGCAGGGGCTCACGCGCGCGCTCGCGCGCGAGCTCGGGCCGTTCGGCATTCGCGTGAACACGCTCGTGCCGGGCTGGGTGATGACCGACAAGCAGCGCCGCCTGTGGCTCGACGACGCGGGCCGCGCGGCGATCAAGGCGGGGCAGTGCATCGACGCCGAGCTGCTGCCGGGCGACCTCGCGCGGATGGCGCTCTTTCTCGCGGCGGACGACAGCCGGATGATCACCGCGCAGGACGTTGTCGTCGACGGCGGCTGGGCATAGCATTCGTGCGGATGACGAAGTGCGACGAAAGCAGGAGGACGCAATCATGACCGCGACGCATTCTCGATCCACGGCCACCGACGCGGTGCAAACCTTGCAGACGCGCACCGCGCGGCGCGCGGCCGCCGCGCATCTGGTGAGCCCGGGGCCGCAGACGTCGCAGATCGCGCGCGGCGCGGGCGTCACCGAAACGGCGATCGCGACGCTCTCGACCGATCTGCTGCGGCTCGACGTCGCGCCGCACCTGGGCGGCGGCGTCACGCGCTTCGACTGGCGCGGCGACGGCGCGCTCACGCCGATCTTTCGCCGCTGCGATGCGCCCGGCGCGCGCACCGATCCGAACGAGCTCGCGTGCTATCCGCTGCTGCCGTACTCGAACCGGATCGGCGGCGGGCGCTTCGAGTGCGACGGCCGGCTCGTGCGCGTGCCGCGCAACCGCTCGACCGAGCAGGTGCCGATTCACGGCGACGGCTGGCTCGCGCACTGGCGGCTCGACGATGCGACCGATACGCAGTTGTGTCTGTCGCTCGATCGCAGCAATGGCGCGCCGTATGCGTATCGCGCGACGCAGGTCTATGCGCTCGACGGCGCGACGCTCACGATCGCGCTCGGCATCGAGAACACGGGCGCGATGCGGCTGCCGTTCGGGCTCGGCGTGCATCCGTTCATCGTGCGCGACGCGTCGACCGAGCTCGCGGCCGCCGCGAGCGGGCTGTGGCTGGCGACGCCCGACTGGCTGCCGTCGCGCCATGTCGGCGCGCCCGCCGCGTGGCGCTTCGGCATCGCGTATCCGTTGCCGGACACGCTCGTCAATCACGCTTTCACCGGCTGGGGCGGCGGCGCGACGATCGCGTGGCCGCAGCGCCGGCTCGGGCTGACGGTCACGGCCGACGCCGACTGCTATGTGCTGTATACGCCGCCCGGCGAGCCGTATTTCTGCTTCGAGCCGGTCGATCATCCGATCGATGCGGTGAACCTGCCGGGCGGCGCCGCCGCGCACGGGATGACGCTGCTCGCGCCGGGCGAGCGCCTGATGCGGCGCTTTCGCTTCACCGTCGCGCGCACCGATGCGCGCGCGACGCCCGCCGCCCGCGAATCGAAGCGGCGCCCGATCGCGTAGCGCGGGCGGGCTGGGCGCGCGCCCGCAGTCGCGATTGCCCGTCGCGACGCAGGTAAAATACGCGTCTTCCCAACCGCCGAGCCGCGAGTGAGCGCCATGTCTTCCACGCCTACCTTCATCGAATCGCTGCGCGCCGCCTGGCAGCGCACGAATTCGCTGCTGTGCGTCGGTCTCGATCCCGAGCCGACCAAGTTTCCCGCGCGCCTCGAGAACCAGCCCGATGCGATCTTCGATTTCTGCCGCGAGATCGTCGACGCGACCGCGCCGTTCGCGAGTGCGTTCAAGCCGCAGATCGCATACTTCGCCGCGCATCGCGCGGAAGATCAGCTCGAGCGGCTGATCGCGCACATCCATCTGCAGCATCCCGGCCTGCCCGTGATCCTCGACGCGAAGCGCGGCGACATCGGCAGCACCGCCGAGCAATACGCGCGCGAGGCATTCGAGCGCTATCGCGCGGACGCGGTCACGGTCAATCCGTACATGGGCTTCGATTCGATCGAGCCGTATCTCGCTTACGAGGACAAGGGCGTGATCGTGCTGTGCCGCACGTCGAATCCGGGCGGCTCGGACCTGCAGTTTCTCGAAACGGGCGGGCGGCCGCTCTATCAGGTCGTCGCCGATCTCGCGGCGAACAAGTGGAATGCGAAGACGGGCCAGCTCGCGCTCGTCGTCGGCGCGACGTTTCCGAAGGAGATCGAGGCCGTGCGCGGGATCGTCGGCGACATGCCGCTGCTGATTCCCGGCATCGGCGCGCAGGGCGGCGACGTCGCCGCGACCGTCGCCGCGGGCCGCACGGCCGACGGCGCGGGCATGATGATCAACTCGTCGCGCGCGATCCTGTACGCGAGCCGCGACGACGACTTCGCCGACGCGGCCGCGCGCGTCGCCGGGCAGACTCGCGACGCGATCAACGCGCATCGCTGAGCGCCGGCGCTTCGCTTCAGCGCTCCTGCTCGTCGAGCAGTTGGATGAGGCCGCGCAGCGCATGCTTGGCTGCCTGCACGCGGATCTGCTCGCGGTCGCCCTTGAACACGAGCGTCTCGACCGACGTGTGCAGCCGGTTGCTCCAGCCGAAGGACACGGTGCCGACGGGCTTGTGCTCGGAGCCGCCGCCCGGCCCGGCGACGCCGGTGACGGCGAGCGCGACCTGCGCGCGGCTGTTGCGCAGCGCGCCCTCGACCATCGCGCGCGCGACGGGCTCGCTGACCGCGCCGTGCTTGTCGATCAGATCGGCGGGCACGCCGATCATCTCGATCTTCGCGGCGTTCGAATAGGTGACGAAGCCCCGCTCGAACCAGCCGCTGCTGCCGGAGATGTCGGTGATCGCGGTCGCGATCATGCCGCCCGTGCAGGACTCGGCGGTGGCGAGCGTCAGGTGCTCGTCGCGCAGCATGTTGCCGACGCGGATGGCGAGCTGGTGAACGACGGAATCGGTTGGCATGCGGGAAGTTCCGGTGCGAGCGGGGACGGACGGGCGCGCGGCGTCACTGCGCGGCGAACGAGCGCCACAGCGCGATCACGAAGAGCGTCATCAGCGCGGCGATCAGATCGTCGAACATGATGCCGAAGCCGCCTTTCAAATTCCGGTCGAAATAGCGGATGGGCGGCGGCTTCACCATGTCGAAGAAGCGGAACACGACGAACGCCCATAGTTGCTCGACGAACGTCGCCGGCGTGACGAGCAGCATCACGAGCCAGATCGCGACGATCTCGTCCCAGACCGCGGGGCCCGGATCGGCGATGCCCATCTTCTTCGCGGTGAAGCCCGTCATCCAGATGCCGGCGACGAAGCCGACGACGATGAGCGCCCACCATTCGGGCACGGTCAGGTAGCGGTTCAGCGCGACGAACGTGAGCCAGCCGAATATCGTGCCGAAGGTGCCGGGCATGAACGGCGCGAGGCCGCTGCCGAAGCCGAGCGACACGATGTGCACCGGATGCGAGAACATGAACCGCACGGTCGCGCGGCGGCGCGCGATCTTCTGCGGCTCCCGCTGCGGCGCGGGCGAGGGCGCCTGGCCGGGCTGGTCGGCGGAGTCGGCCGGACGGGGCGTCGGGTCAGTTGGCATGGAAATGATCGAAACCGTGCAGCGTGAGCGAAAGCGGCGCGCCCGACGCGTCGCGCCACGTGACGGCGCGCGCGTCCGTCGGCGCGGACAAGCCGCGTATTGTACCGATCCGCGTGACGGCCACGCCCGTGCGCGCGCCGGCCGCCTCGATCGCGGTGCGCGCGGACGGCGCTGCCGTGAAGCACAGCTCGTAGTCGTCGCCGCCTTCGAGCATGCAGCGGCGCTGTACGTCGGCGGGCAGCGCCGCGAGCGCGGCCGAGCGCGGCACCGCGTCGACGTTCACGTCGGCGCGCACGTTCGAGCGCTCGAGGATGTGCGGCAGATCACCCGCGAGGCCGTCGGACACGTCGAGCGCCGCGTGCGCGATGCCCGCGAGCGCGACGCCGAGCGCGACGCGCGGCTCCGGCCACTCGAGCGCGGCCCGGAACGCGGCTGTCTCGCGCCCGCCCGCCCGCCATTCGCCGCGGATCACGCCGAGGCCGGCGCGCGCGTCGCCGAGCACGCCGGATATCCAGACGTCGTCGCCGTCGCGTGCGGCGTCGCGGCGCAGCGCGGCGTTGGCTGCGACGTCGCCGAACACGGTGACGCACAGGTTGAGCGGCCCGCTCGTCGTGTCGCCGCCGATCAGCTCGCAGCCGTGGCGGTCCGCGAGCGCGAAGAGGCCGTCGGAGAACGCCTCGAGCCAGTCGGCGTCGGCGCGCGGCAGCGCGCACGCGAGCGTGAACGCGCGCGGCACGGCGCCCATCGCGGCCAGGTCGGACAAATTGACGGCGAGCGTCTTGTGGCCGAGCGCGCGCGGATCGACGTCGGCGAGGAAGTGTCGGCCTTCGACCAGCATGTCCGTCGAAATCGCCAGCATCTTGCCCGGTTGCGGCGCAAGCAGCGCGCAGTCGTCGCCAATGCCGAGCGCGGCGCGCGCATGTGGCCCTTTCGCGTGGCGCGCGAAGAAGCGATCGATTAACGAGAATTCCGAGAGGGAAGGATGGGCCACGGGCGCGGATGTTCGAGCGTTGGGATGACGCTCATTGTAAGGCGCTTCGGGCTGCGGCCAGACGGCGCGGCGGCCCGCGCGCGGCCGATTCGTGACGTTTCGGTCGCGGCTGTCAAACCCTAATCGACAATTTTACGTGTGGGATTGGCGCTACAATGCGCCGAACAGGTATTCTAATCCGCAGCCCCCCGTAGAGACACATGTCCACCTCGTCCTCCTCCTCGAAAGAAAAACTCCGCGAAGCCGCTCTCGATTACCACGAATTCCCGACACCGGGCAAAATCGCGATCGCATCGACCAAGCAGATGATCAACCAGCGCGATCTCGCGCTCGCCTATTCGCCGGGCGTCGCGTTCGCGTGCGAGGAGATCGTCGAGAACCCGCTGAACGCCGCGCGCTTCACCGCGCGCAGCAACCTCGTCGGCGTCGTGACGAACGGCACCGCGGTGCTTGGCCTCGGCAACATCGGTCCGCTCGCGTCGAAGCCGGTGATGGAGGGCAAGGCGGTCCTCTTCAAGAAGTTCGCCGGGATCGACGTGTTCGACATCGAGCTCAACGAGTCCGATCCGCACAAGCTCGTCGACGTGATCGCCGCGCTCGAACCGACGTTCGGCGGGATCAACCTCGAGGACATCAAGGCGCCGGACTGCTTCATCGTCGAGCGCGAAGCGCGCAAGCGGATGAAGATCCCGGTGTTCCACGACGACCAGCACGGCACCGCGATCGTCGTCGCGGCGGCGGTCACGAACGGGCTGAAGGTCGTCGGCAAGAGCATCAAGGAAGTGAAGCTCGTCGCGTCGGGCGCGGGCGCCGCGGCGCTCGCGTGCCTCGATTTGCTCGTCGACCTCGGCCTGCCGCTCGAGAACATCACGGTGACGGACCTGGCGGGCGTCGTCTACAAGGGCCGCACCGAGCTGATGGACCCGGACAAGGAGCGTTTCGCGCGCGAAACCGGTGCGCGCACGCTGTCCGAAGTGATCGGCGGCGCGGACATCTTCCTCGGCCTGTCGGCGGCCGGCGTGCTGAAGGCCGACATGGTGAAGACGATGGCCGAGCGCCCGCTGATTCTCGCGCTTGCGAATCCGACCCCGGAAATCCTGCCGGAAGTCGCGCTCGAGGCGCGCCCGGACGCCGTGCTCGCCACGGGCCGCACCGACTACCCGAACCAGGTCAACAACGTCCTGTGCTTTCCGTTCATCTTCCGCGGCGCGCTCGACGTCGGCGCGACGACGATCACCCGCGAGATGGAGATCGCCGCCGTCAATGCGATCGCCAAGCTCGCGCAGCAGGAGCAGAGCGACATCGTCGCGACCGCATACGGGATTCAGGATCTGTCGTTCGGTCCCGAATATCTGATTCCGAAGCCGTTCGATCCGCGCCTCATCGTGAAGATCGCGCCCGCGGTCGCGCAGGCGGCGATGGACGGCGGCGTCGCGACCCGTCCGATCGAGGACATGGAGGCGTACAAGGTCCACCTGCAGCAGTTCGTCTACCACAGCGGCACGACGATGAAGCCGGTGTTCCAGATCGCGCGCGGCGCGCCCGCCGAGAAGAAGCGGGTCGTGTTCGCGGAGGGCGAGGAGGAGCGGGTGCTGCGCGCGGTGCAGATCGTCGTCGACGAGAAGCTCGCGAAGCCGATCCTGATCGGCCGCCCAGGCGTGATCGAGCACCGGATCCAGCGCTACGGCCTGCGTCTCACGCCGGGCGTCGATTTCACGATCGTCAACACCGAGCACGACGAGCGCTACCGCGATTTCTGGCAGACCTACTTCAAGATGATGGCCCGCAAGGGGATCAGCGAGCAGCTCGCGCGCGTGGAGATGCGCCGCCGCACGACGCTGATCGGCTCGATGCTCGTCAAGAAGGGCGAAGCGGACGGAATGATCTGCGGCACGATCAGCACGACGCACCGCCACCTGCACTTCATCGATCAGGTGATCGGCAAGCGCGCCGGCTGCAGCGTGTACGGCGCGATGAATGCGCTCGTGCTGCCCGGCCGCCAGATCTTCCTCGTCGATACGCACGTGAACGTCGATCCGACCCCGGAGCAACTCGCCGAGATCACGATCATGGCGGCGGAGGAAGTGCGCCGCTTCGGCATCGAGCCGAAGGTCGCGCTGCTGTCGCACTCGAACTTCGGCACGAGCAACGCGCCTTCCGCGCAGAAGATGCGCGATACGCTTGCGATCCTGCACGAACGCGTGCCGGAACTGCACGTCGACGGCGAGATGCACGGCGACGTCGCGCTCGACGCGGCGCTGCGCAAGGAGATCCTGCCCGAATCGACGCTCGAGGGCGAAGCCAACCTGCTCGTGCTGCCGAACATCGACGCAGCGAACATCGCATACAACCTGCTGAAGACGGCGGCCGGCAACAACATCGCGATCGGACCGATCCTGCTCGGCGCCGCGCAACCCGTGCACGTGCTGACCGAATCGGCAACCGTGCGCCGGATCGTCAACATGACGGCGCTGCTGGTTGCCGACGTGAACGCGGTGCGTTGAGCGAAATTACCCGACGATAAAAAAAGGCGCGCCCATCGCGGGCGCGCCGTCGAGCATGGCGGAGAAAGCGCCTTCCCGAAGCCGACGACGCCACCCTTGGGCCGCAAGAGGCGGCGAGGAGGCAGAAACCCGCCGCAGTTGACGTCGTCATGGCAATCTTAACTCATGTAAGCAATTTTTAGCTTAAAAAAGATAAAAATAGCGCCGATGGGTGCTGTTTTATCCTTTCATTTACCTAACGAGCATTGATTCCCGCGTGTATTAGCGCTACGCTTACGCCTTTCTTGGTCGTCAACTTATTGATTTAACAGCGGGAACCCTCGTTTATGGCACGCAAGTGGCTCCGCAACGGCGCGCTCGCGTCCGTCTTCGCGATCGTCGCGATCGTCGCGATAGGCAACATCGGCGCTTCGCCGGGCAGTCTGGTTTCCGCCGCATACGCACGGGAAGCCGCCGCGGCAAACGGGGCGGCGGCGCAGGTCGACACGCTCCCCGCATCCCGATTGCCGCGCGAGGCAGCGAGCACGCTGAGCCTGATCGCCGCGGGCGGCCCCTATCCGTACGAGAAAGACGGCGCGGTATTCGGCAACTACGAACGGATCTTGCCGAAGATGCGGCGCGGCTATTACCACGAGTACACGGTGCCGACGCCGAGGGCCCGCAACCGCGGCGCGCGGCGCATCGTCTGTGGCGGTCCCTTGAGGCGCGTCGACAATTGTTATTACACCGACGACCACTACAACAGTTTCAAACGTATCGTTGATTGACTTCGGGATGAGCGGCATGAGCGACAACACCTACGCGCGCGATACATCGGCTGCGGCGGATCTGTTCGCGGCCGGCGACGGCAACCTGTTCCAGCGCGTCATGCAGATGCGCATGACGGCGCACGCCGGCGGAGCGCCCGACGGCGCGGCCAGCCCCGGGCTTTCATCCATCGAGGAGCCTATGAGCCTTTTTGCGACCGTGCGACCGAATCTCGTGCAGTCGATCCGTGCATTCCGCGTGCAGGATCTTGCCGATGAAGCGAATCAGCTCGGCCAGCATTTCCTGTATGCGTACTGCGGGAATGCCCAATCGAAGCAGGAAGTGCTGGAGACGATCGCGACGTCGTTCCTGTTTCCCAAGCACTTCGGCAAGAACTACGACGCGCTGTACGATTGCCTGACGGATCTCGTCCACAAGGCGGGCGCCCAGCCCGGCTTCGTGATCGTGCTCGAGGCGCTCCCGATCGCGCACAAGTTCGACAAGGAAGGGCGCGAGACGCTGCTCGACGTGTTCCGCGAAGCGGCGGAATTCTGGGCCGAGCGCAAGGTCGCGTTCCGCGTCTTCTACTCGTTCGCGTAATTCCGGGCCGCTCGGCCCGTCGAAAGCCCGCCTTCGCGCGGGTTTTTTGCGTCTGCGGCCCGCCGCGGCAAGCGGGCGGCCGAAGCGCGCATTCACCCGGCAACAGTCTTTCATCACGCGCTATTTTTCGGGAAAATCGCGGTTTGGGTTTGGCCCCGTCATCGCGGCCGTCGCGCCGCCGCTCGCGGCCGGCTGACGCGCGCCTGACGGTCGCGGCGCGTCACCATCCGCCCCAGCGCGCGGCAAGCGCGGCGAGCACGGCCGCACCCGCCGTCTCGGTGCGCAGCACGCGCGGGCCGAGCGACAGCGCGGCGAAGCCCCGCGCGCGCGCGGCCCGCTCCTCGTCGGGCGACAGCCCGCCTTCCGGGCCGATCAGCAACGTGACGTCGCCGGCGGGCGGCGCGTCGGGCAGCAATGCGAACGGCACGCTCGCGCGCGGCGACAGCAGCAGGCGCAGCTCGCCTTCGGCCGGCGCGGCGGGCAGCGCGTCGAGCCACGCGTCGAAGCCGCGCACCGGCGCGACATCCGGCACGCGATTGCGGCCACACTGCTCGCACGACGCGCGCACGACGCCTCGCCAGTGCGACACGCGCTTGTCCGCACGCTCGCCCGACAGCTTGACGACGCCGCGCGCGGTCGACAGCGGCGCAACCGCCGCGACGCCGAGCTCGACCGCCTTTTCGATCACCCAGTCCATCTTGTCGCCGCCGGCGATGCCCTGCGCGAGCGTCACGCGGTACGGTGGCTCCGCTTCCACGGGCTCGAACGCGTCGATCCGGGCGAGCGCGCCGCGCCTGTCGATCTCGACGATCCGCGCGCGGTACTGGCCGCCCGTGCCGTCGAACAGCGCGAGCAAGTCGCCAGGCTGCAGCCGCAGCACCTGCGCGTGACGCGCGACGTCGACCGGCAGCGGGAGCGTGGCGTCGGCTTGCAACGCCGCGTCGACGAAAAAGCGCGGCACCGCCGCGGTCGTGGCGGCGCCGCTCATGCGGCGATGCGCCGCGCGAGCGCCCAGCGGTAGCCGTCGAGATCCTCGATCTGCGCGAAGCGATCGCCCCAGAACTGGTCCTGCGGCGCGGTCAGCGATTTCGCGCCCGCGTCGAGCGCGCGGCGGTAGGTCGCATCGACGTCGTCGACGTACAGATAGAACGACTGCGGCGCGACGGCGCCCGCGCGCCGCGGCGTGCGCGCCGTCGAGCCGAACGCGCCCTCGGGCGCGAACATTACGATCAACTGGCCGCGGTACGACATCTCGACGTGCATGATCGCGCCGTCTTCGTCGATCAAATCGCGCTTCTCGAAGCCGAACGCGTCGCTAAAGAACTGAATCGACGCCTGCGCGTTGCGCACCGTCAGATAAGGGGTCAACCAGGGCACGTCGGCCGGCCGTGGGTCGGTCATGCGGGTTCTCCTGCGGGAAAGGCGGATGCTTCGCCGAACTTAGCGATGCACGCCGAGAGTATCGCGCAGCGCGTGCGGCAGCGTGAAGAGTGCGGGATGCAGCTTCGCGTCATAGAAGCGCAAGCCTTCGATGCGCCGCTCGGCGAGCCGCGCCTCGACGTCGTGCGCGAACAGCGATGCCGCGTCGAGCGCGTCGCTCGCGATCGCCATCAACCACGGCGAGCCATACAGCGGCACGTGCGCGCAAAGCGGCGCGACCACCGCGAAGCTCGCGCGCAGCCCGGCGAGCAGCGCGGCGATGCGCGCTTTGTGAAAGAGCGGCGAGCCGAGATGCAGCGACACCGCGCCCTGCGGCGTCAGGATGCGCTTCAGGCGCGCGTAGAACTCGGGCGTGTAGAGGCCCGCCGCGGGCGAGTCGGGCGGCGTCAGATCGAATACGACGAGGTCGAAGTGCTCGCACGCGTGGCCGACGTAGCGCGCGGCGTCGCCGATCACGAGCTCGACGCGCGGATCGTCGAGGGCGCCCTGGTGGACGTCGGCGAGATAGCGGCGCGCCATGTCGACGACGGCGGCATCGAGCTCCGCGACGACGATCCGCTCGATGCATGGATGCCTGAGGAGCTGGCGCGCGGCGCCGCCGTCGCCGCCGCCCAGGACGAGCGCCTTCCTCGGCGCCGGATGCGCGAGCGCGGCCGGATGCGTCATGCATTCGTGATAGACGAACTCGTCGCCGACCGACGTCATCGGCCGGCCGTCGAGCGTGAAGAGCCGCCCGAGCAGCGCCGTGTCCCAGACCTCGATCTGCTGATGCTCGGATTCGATGCGCGCGAGCCGCCGGGCGTTCGGGAAGCCGTAGGCGACGTCGGGGGTCGGGTGGAAGAGGAGAGTGGTGCTCAAGGCGGCGGGCGCGGGTCGGGCGGGGCGGTTCCGATAGTCCGAATTATAGAGGGTGGGAAGATGGCCGAGAAACCGCACGGACGGGCGGATTCCGACAAGGCTCGCGCGAAGGGCATCTGCTAAAATGACCCGCTTTGCAACCTCGTCCGTCTGCTCGTCCGCTTTGCGTCCTGCCGGCGCCGCACCCCGCGCCGGGAACGGTTGGCCCGCGAGCTTCGGATGCCGCCCGTGCCCCGTTTTCTCGACTCGTTCTCCGGACTCGACATGACGACTTCGTCTCCCGCCTCCACCACCCTGATGGCCAACGCGATCCGCGCGCTCGCGATGGACGCCGTCCAGCAAGCGAACTCCGGCCACCCCGGCATGCCGATGGGCATGGCCGAGATCGGCGTCGCGCTGTGGTCGCGCCACCTGAAGCACAATCCGGCGAACCCGCATTGGGCCGACCGCGACCGCTTCGTGCTGTCGAACGGCCACGGCTCGATGCTGCTGTACTCGCTGCTGCACCTGACGGGCTACGATCTGCCGATCGAAGAGCTGAAGAATTTCCGCCAACTGCATTCGAAGACGCCGGGCCACCCGGAATACGGGATCACGCCGGGCGTCGAGACGACGACGGGCCCGCTCGGCCAGGGCCTCGCGAACGCGGTCGGCATGGCGCTCGGCGAAGCGCTGATGGCCGCCGAGTTCAACCGCGACGGCGCGAAGATCGTCGATCACCACACGTACGTGTTCGTCGGCGACGGCTGCCTGATGGAAGGCATCTCGCACGAGGCCTGCTCGCTCGCCGGCACGCTGAAGCTGAACAAGCTGATCGCGCTGTACGACGACAACGGCATCTCGATCGACGGCGACGTCGTCAACTGGTTCCACGACGACACGCCGAAGCGCTTCGAGGCGTACGGCTGGAACGTGATTCCGAACGTGCCCGGCCATGACGTCGACGCGATCGACGCGGCGATCGCGAAGGCGAAGGGCTCGGACAAGCCGACCCTCATCTGCTGCAAGACGCGCATCGGCAACGGCGCGGCGACCAAGGCGGGCGGCCACGACGTGCACGGCGCGCCGCTCGGCGCAGACGAGATCGCGAAGACGCGCGACGCGCTCGGCTGGAAGTGGGCGCCGTTCGTGATCCCGCAGGAAGTCTACGCGGCGTGGGATGCGAAGGAGGCGGGCAAGCGCCGCGAAGGCGACTGGAACGCGGCGTTCGCGCAATACCGCGCGAAGTATCCGGCCGAGGCGGCCGAGTTCGAGCGCCGGATGGCGGGCAAGCTGCCGGCCGACTGGGCCGCGAAGGCCGCGGCGATCGTCGCGGGCGCGAACGAGCGCGGCGAGACGGTCGCGACCCGCAAGGCGTCGCAGCAGACGATCGAAGGGCTCGCGGCGGTGCTGCCCGAACTGCTCGGCGGCTCGGCCGACCTGACGGGCTCGAACCTCACGAACTGGAAGGCGTCGAAGGCGGTGCGCGCGAATGCGGACGGCCCGGGCGTCCAGTGGGGCAACCATATCAACTACGGCGTGCGCGAATTCGGCATGAGCGCCGCGATCAACGGCCTCGTGCTGCACGGCGGCTACAAGCCGTTCGGCGGCACGTTCCTCACGTTCTCCGACTACAGCCGCAACGCGCTGCGCGTCGCCGCGCTGATGAAGGTGCCGTCGATCTTCGTGTTCACGCACGATTCGATCGGCCTCGGCGAAGACGGCCCGACGCACCAGTCGGTCGAGCATGTCGCGAGCCTGCGCCTGATCCCGAACCTCGACGTCTGGCGTCCGGCGGACACGGTCGAGACGGCCGTCGCGTGGACCCACGCGGTCGCGCACCAGAATCCGTCGTGCCTGATCTTCAGCCGCCAGAACCTCGCGTTCAACGCGCGCACCGACGCGCAGCTCGCGAACGTCGAGAAGGGCGGCTACGTGCTGCGCGACTGGGACGAAGAGATCGTCGCGCGCAAGATCATCCTGATCGCGACGGGCTCGGAGGTCGAGCTCGCGATGAAGGCGGTCGAGCCGCTCGCGCGGCAGGGGATCGCCGCGCGCGTCGTGTCGATGCCGTCCACCGACGTGTTCGACCGCCAGAGCGCCGAGTACCGCGAGCGCGTGCTGCCGCACGGCGTGCGCCGCGTCGCTATCGAAGCGGGCGTCACCGGTTTCTGGCGCAAGTACGTGGGCCTCGAAGGCGGCGTGGTTGGCATCGACACGTTCGGCGAGTCGGCTCCGGCTGGCGTGCTGTTCAAGCATTTCGGCTTCACCGTCGAGCACGTGGTCGAAACGGCGAAGGCGGTGCTCGCGTAACCCAATCGACGCCCGGGCGGCCGTGCCCCGCGCCGGCCGGGCGCGCGTGAAGCTGCACGAAGTATTTTTTCAGCCATCAGGAGATACATCATGACGATTCGCGTTGCAATCAACGGTTACGGCCGCATCGGCCGCAACACGCTGCGCGCCTTCTACGAAAACGGCAAGAAGCACGATCTCGAGATCGTTGCGATCAACGATCTGGGCGACGCGAAGACCAACGCGCACCTGACGCAGTACGACACCGCGCACGGCAAGTTCCCGGGTGAAGTGTCGGTCGACGGCGATTACCTCATCGTGAACGGCGACAAGATCCGCGTGCTCGCGAACCGCAACCCGGCCGAGTTGCCGTGGGGCGAGCTGGGCGTCGACGTCGTGTTGGAATGCACGGGCTTCTTCACGTCGAAGGAAAAGGCGAGCGCGCACCTCAAGGGCGGCGCGAAGAAGGTGATCATCTCGGCGCCGGGCGGCAAGGACGTCGACGCGACGGTCGTCTACGGCGTGAACCACGACGTGCTGAAGGCCGAGCACACCGTGATCTCGAACGCGTCGTGCACGACGAACTGCCTCGCGCCGCTCGTCAAGCCGCTGAACGACAAGATCGGCCTCGAAACCGGCCTGATGACGACGATCCACGCGTACACGAACGACCAGGTGCTGACGGACGTCTACCACGAAGACCTGC